>QCCB01000007.1 GCA_003278955.1 Prochlorococcus sp. AG-347-K10 | reverse complement strand
TCTTCAAACCAAGAATCTAAATCCACCTCTTTTGAGTCAATGTCTCTATACCCAACTAAAACATCATTCTCTAACCAATTTTTACAGAAAATACATATTGCTTCTAACTTATTTCCAGGATAATTAATGAGCCAATCTCGTAAATTTTCATCAGAACTACTTGAAAACCTTGCAGAGGCCTGGTCAATATCTGCTAAAAGCAAATCTAAACAACCAATTAGAGGCATTGAATCAAGACCGGATAAATTTAGTTTCTTTAGAATTCTCCTCGCTTCAAATAATTTTTCCGGTTTTCTTCTAGAGAAACCAATAGCTGTTAAGGATAGAAAAGCTAAAAATCCTGCTTCTAGTGATCCTCTTTTTTGTAATTCAAGAAACAAATCAATCTGTTCTTGCACTGTCAAAAATGGCTTAATTTGTTGAAAAAAGGCTTCAAACTCTTGCTGATTTAAATAATCTTTATATTCATGTTTATTATTACCTTCTAAACCACCTCTTTTGATTATTAAATTTTCCAACATACTTAAGCCTTTTTTATGAGACTCTTGATCATTTAGATCCCTACTAAGTAGATCTAAGATTCTGTAAGGAAGCAAAGAAACCAAGTCTTCTTCAAGTTCTTTTCTTATGTCTCCAAGCTTTCCCATTCTTTGTAGAAGTTGTATACCTTCATGTAAAAAGTCTGCCGCGTTTGAATAAGATCTAAGCTGTTGTTCTTGAATTGCAGAATCTCTTGCTGTTAAAGCCGCTAATAATGTTAAATCAGCTTCTCTACTACTTCCTAAAGCTGGAGTTTGTGGGGGCTGCAATGCTTTTCTCGTAATTTTAAAAGCTTCTTTTGGTGAACCTGATTCCCAAAGAAGTATTAATCCTGCTACCTCCCTATTTGAGGAAAAATCCAATCCAGAATTCCCATTTAATAACAAATTTTCGTACTCTCTTCTGCTTTCTGGATCTGTAAGTAGATCGGCAGTGAGGCGAAGCAACTCAGATCTTTGGGTTAAAACTTCATATGTAAAACCTTCATTGGGTGTTTTATCTAACCGCAATTGAAACGCCCTTAATATTTCCTCAGAAGTCGCAGAGGGGCTTACGCCAATTAAACGAAAATGGTCTAAAGGAAGTTCCAAACAAATATCCTATTGAAAATTCTTAGACAAATTTTATCAAGTTAAAATTTTTTTTCACAAGGTCTTACAGAGTTATTAAAAAAAATCATGAAAATCGCCCTTCACGGCTTAGAATGTTAACAAATCAAAACTTCATTAAGGTATTTTCTTGGAAACACACGTAGAGAGAATCTCAAATCTTCAAGACATAAAAAAAGCCGAATTAGATCGAGAAACCGGATTATTTCTTTATGAAGACATGACGCTTGGTCGTAGGTTTGAAGATAAGTGTGCAGAAATGTATTACAGGGGAAAAATGTTTGGTTTCGTTCATTTATATAACGGTCAAGAGGCTATAAGCACGGGAGTAATTGGCGCCATGAAAAAGAAACATGATTGGTTTTGTAGTACCTATCGCGATCATGTTCATGCACTAAGTGCAGGTGTTCCCTCATTTGAAGTAATGAGTGAGCTTTTTGGCAAATCCACTGGTTGTAGCAAAGGCCGAGGTGGATCCATGCACTTATTTTCAAGAGAGCATCACCTACTCGGAGGATATGCATTTATTGGAGAGGGAATTCCAGTTGCCTTAGGGGCAGCCTTTTCAAGTAAATACAAAAAGGAGGTTGCTGGAAATAGTGATAGTGATGCAGTAACTGCAGCATTTTTTGGGGATGGGACTTGCAATAATGGGCAGTTTTTTGAATGTTTAAATATGGCCCAGTTATGGAAATTACCCATAATTTTTGTTGTTGAAAATAATAAATGGGCTATTGGTATGGCTCATGATAGGGCTACAAGTAATCCTGAAATCTGGAGAAAAGCGTCTGCTTTTGGCATGCACGGCGAGGAAGTTGATGGAATGGATGTATTAGCAGTAAGAGGGGCAGCACAAAGAGCAATTGAGCGGGCTAGGGCAGGAGAAGGTCCCACACTTTTAGAATGTTTAACTTATAGATATAGAGGTCATTCTCTTGCAGATCCAGATGAATTAAGGTCTGAAAAAGAGAAGGAGTTTTGGGGGAAAAGAGATCCTATTAAGAAATTAGCTCAAGAAATTATTGACGGTAAATTCGCTACAGAAGAAGAATTAAAAATTATTGAAAAGAAAATTGATGCTGAAATATCGGAGTCAGTTAAAAATGCAATCGAAGCGCCTGAACCTCCTTCAGAAGAATTAACCAGATATATTTGGGCAGAAGATTAGATTAAATACCGCTAGGTAATTTTCTGGTTAAATTCCTTAATTTTCTTAGTGCCTTAAGTTCAACTTGTCTTACTCTTTCTCTTGAAACTTCTAATAATCTTCCAATTTCTGCAAGCGTATGTCTCTCATTTGCATCAAGTCCAAACCTCAATTTGAGAACATGTTGTTCTTGCTCGCTTAAATGACTTAGCCATTTACCAAGTTGCTCTTGATGCATTTTCTGTTCAACTTGATCTAAAGGCTCTTCATTATTACTATCTGCAATTAAATCACCTAAAAAGCTCCTGCCATCATCACCATTTACTGGAGCATCTAAACTACTTGTCGATAAAGCTTGTCTTAAAACAGAATCCAATTCTTCAACATCAATTTCCATTGCCTCTGCAATTTCAATTCTGCTTGGCATAGCACCAAGTTTGTGAGCCAAATCTCTACTAACTTTTCTAATAGAAGCTAACCTTTCACTTAAGTGAACAGGTAAACGAATTGTTCTTGATTGACAGGCAATTGCTCTTGTCATACTCTGCCTAATCCACCAAAAGGCATAAGTAGAAAACTTATATCCCCTTGTCGGATCGAATTTTTCAACAGCTCTCTCTAACCCGAGAGAACCTTCTTGTACTAAATCAAGTAATTCCAATCCTTTACCTTGATATTTTTTTGCCACACTAACAACTAATCTTAAATTAGCTTTCATCATTCTTTCTTTAGCTCTTCGACCAATTTTTATAGTTCTTTTTTGCTGAGTTGTAAAATCATTAATCTTTTCGTTTAATTGTCCATCTTCTGTAAGAATCATCATCTTCTGGACTTGATTACCCAATTCAATCTCTTCGGCTGGTGTTAGTAAGGGAACTCTACCAATATTCTGCAAATACCAACTTATTGGATCATTACTCCTCCTTTTAGGTTGTTCTGATTGAGTTGGTAGTGATGAAACCATTTTTTGACCTATTTAGGTAGTAAAACTCTCCTACACTTTTAATGAAATGGCTAAATATTTAATGCGCGCTTCAGATTTCAAGTAATATTTGTACACTTATGTGTTTAAAACATTAAATAACTCTCTTAAATTGTTTCTTTCAAGATATTTGTCTCGTTTTTATATTTCTCATTAATTTTGTCAGTTCATCACCAATAACAGAAGCATTTGAACCACTTTTGCTCTTTGATGCAGCAAATGAATGCAAAAGTACATATTTAGCAAAAAAATCTGTTGATATATTTCTACATAAGGTTAAATCAATCGCAGAACTACCAGCTACAAAACCAGTTAAAAGATCACCCAAGCCTGCTCTAGCTGTCTGAGAATCGGTTCCAAAAAGTTGCCATACTTTTTTATTATCAGCAACTATACTGTTAGCTCCTTTTAACAAAATACTGATATTGAATTCTTTTGCTGCATCACGAACAAGCCCAATATTGGTCTTAGATTTGATATTAGGAAATAATCTTCCAAATTCTTTGATATGTGGTGTAATCCATGTCTTAAACTTTCTCTCTAAAAAGAAATTTGCCCCCAACTTAGATTCCGAAATTCTGTTAAGTGCATCTGCATCCAAGATCAATAATCCTCCAAAAGCCATAAGATAGTCTTCTGATTTTTGCCAATCATCATTATCAATTCCTATTCCTGGACCGACAGCTAATGAATCAAACGTACTTAAGTCCATATTCTTTAATGCACTAAATAAAGAGGCATTTCCATTTCGGTTAGATTGCATAGTTTCTTTTAAAACTATTTCTGGGGCAACTTGCCAAATGGATTCAGCAACTTTACCAGGAAGGACCGCAGAGATAAAGCCTGCTCCACTTGATATGGCGCCTTTTAATGCCAAGTATGCAGCACCAGGATATTTTTCACTTCCTGCTATTATTAGTGTTCTACCTCTTTGATATTTGTTGGAATTTTTTGGTAAAGAAGGTAAATCAATATTTTTTATATCTTTGTAAGTAACCTTAAAAATCTTTTTATCAATTTTGGACAGCTTACTAATAGGCATCCCAACATCTATATGGTGCAATTCTCCAATAAAAGGTAAAGCAGTATCTTGGGTCAACCCACTCTTAAAAAGACCAATGGCCAAGGTATAGTCTGCCTTTACTGCGTCTTCTAAAAAAGGCTCTCCTTTATCAGGACATAATCCTGTTGGAATATCAATACTTATTACCTTTCCAGATTTTTTATGAAATTTTTGATTAAATAGTCTAATTAATTTATCATCAACTTTTCTTGTTTGATTATTACCAAAAACTGCATCAATCCAAAGCTCTTTCCCATTTGCATTAGGAGGCTCTACTAATTTTGTGACTCCAATAGATGTAAGATAATTAAGGTGGTTATTTGTTAGTGTTTTTTTTATCGGGAATGGACACCATACCTGAACATAAAAACCTTTCAAAAAAAGCTCCCTAGCTATTACTGCACCATCCCCGCCATTATGCCCAGGACCTATAAAAACAGTTATTCCATTCTTTAGAAGAGGTTTCTTTTTTAAGAGCCATCTACTAATTTGGATACCAGCTTTTTCCATCAATGCTTCTTGTGGCATTCCATCAGAAAACATTTCTTTCTCTACTATCATCATTTGCTTTGAATCAACAATTAAATGTTTAGAATCAATTGTTGGCCATACAATTTCATTCATAATTAGTACAAAGCAATTGAAGAACAGTTCAAAAATTTAAACTTCCATGTTAAAGACACAAAAGGAGAAAAAATTAGAGAACTTTTTTTCTTCTAATAATAAAACTAAAAAGAAGAAAAATATTATTGTAGGTCTTTCTGGTGGCGTAGATAGTTCCCTCTCTGCTGCTCTTCTTGTAGAGAGAGGATGGAATGTTGAAGGACTAACTCTTTGGCTGATGAAAGGACAAGGCTCCTGTTGTTCTGAAGGATTAGTAGATGCTGCTGGCCTTTGTGAAGATTTGGGAATTAATCATAAAATAATAGACTCAAGAGAAATTTTCGAAAGAGAGGTAATTAAAAAAACTACTGAAAGCTATGAGAAAGGATTCACTCCACTGCCATGTTCAATGTGCAACAAGAATGTGAAGTTTGAAGAGATGCTTAATTACGCAATAAATAAAAAACACTTTACACATATTGCGACCGGACATTACGCAAGGATAAAAAAATCATCTCATGCTGAAACACTTGATTGCAAAAGCTTTGTATTTAAGGACTTCCTTCTTCTCAGAGGTGCTGACGAAAACAAAGACCAAAGTTATTTTCTTTATTCTCTTTCACAAGAAGTACTAAGCAGATTAGAATTTCCTCTTGGTGAAATGAAAAAAGAAGAGACAAGAAAGGAAGCCCTGAGATTAGGCCTTAGAACTGCTCAAAAACCAGAAAGTCAAGATTTATGTTTAGTTGAGCACTATGGATCAATGCAGAGATTTATCGACAAACACATTGAACCCAAAGAAGGAGAAATTGTTCATGTAAATGGGAAAGTCCTTGGAAAGCACAATGGAATTCAGCACTTTACAGTAGGTCAAAGAAAAGGCTTAGGCATTGGTTGGCCTGAACCTCTATATGTAAAAAGTTTAGACAGGGTTAAAAACATAGTATATGTAGCAGATAAAAGTGATCTATTTAATAGAGAAGCAATAATTAGTAAAGTTAACTGGGTTTCAATCGAAGAACCTAAACAAGAGATAGAAGTAGAAGCACAAATCAGATATAGAAGTCATCCAGTAAAAGGAACTTTAATACCTTTGAAAAATTTAGATAATCCAACTACATCATTTAAATTAATTTTTGAAGAAAGTCAAAGTTCGGTAACACCTGGACAAGCTGCAGTTTTTTATAAAGGAGAAATTTTATTAGGTGGTGGATTAATTGATTTTCCAAAAGAAATTTAATCCCATAAAAAATATAAACAATAACAAAATAGGTTTATCTCCAAATTTTGTATAGAAGGTCTTGTAGGATGAAAAATTAGGGAAAACTACTTTATTTTGCTCCACATTTAAATCTAGAAGTTGAATTATTTTCCCATCACCTTTAATTAAACCCGAAGGACCAGTGTTTGATACAAGTAGATTATCTTTTTTATTTTCAATACTTCTCAATCTTGCCAAAGACAGGAATTGATTATAAAGCTTAGTTGGATAGGGATCTAAATTTGCTGCAGTTATTATTAGTTTTGCACCGCTATTAATAGCCTTTCTTATTTTCAATCCATCACTAATTTCATAACATATAGCTACTGCTAGAGGTTGTGTAAATTTAGGATCAAAAAATCTTGAATCAGAGCCTGGTTGAATTCCTCCTACTGCAGATAATCCTCTTGAAAAACTATCTAGAAATCTAGGTATTTTTTCACCTAATGGAACAAGTCTATTTTTATCTATAAATGAGGTAAAAGATTTATCTCCAATTTGAAATCCGAGTAAAGAACTTCTTAACTCACTATTTGAATTTCTGAAACCTCCTGACAAGGTATTAACCTTAATGCCTTTAGAAAAATAAAAATTATTAGATAGAGTTCCTTCAGGAGCAACAAGAAGTTTCGCTTTGTTTGATAAAGCATATTTTTGAGCGATGGATAGCTTTTCTTCAATAAATTCATCATTTATTTTTAATTTTTCTCTTGTTGGTATATTAGTTTGCCAAATAGCTACTGGATATTCATAATTTCTTTTTAATGGACTTGTTAAACCTCCAAACAAATGTAAGAAAATAAAAACCAAAAGTCCTAAAAGAAATATTTTTTTAAAGTGAAGTTTTCTTTCCCATCTACCTTGAATATAAAAAATCCAAAATCCAATCAATATTTGTAATACGCATAAACCACTTGCACCAATCCATCTTGCTAAACCAGCAAGATAAATATCACCTGGGATAAGACTCTCTCCTAAACCTATCCAAAAAAAAGGTGTTTGAGAAAGTATCAGTTCACCAATACCCCAAGTCAAGGATAAAAAAAATACTTTTACTGTTAAAGATAATATTTTCATTTTGAAAACATCCTCTTTCCAGAGAATAATTTCAACTAACAATCCCCATAAATAAACTAATATCCCACCCAGAAAAGCGCAAAATAATAATATTAAAATGGTAATTATTAAACTTCCAAGCCATGAAAACCCAAGCCATGTCAATGGATGAAGATCATAAAGCCAAGAATGACTTATCAAGATAAAGAAAAAACCCCAACAAAAATTTGCTATTCTCCTTTCACTTCCCTTCCATAAAATAAATAAAGATATCGGCATAAAAATCAGCCAAAAATGAGTTGAAACTGAAATTCCTCCTAAAATCCCTCCTAAACAAGGGTAAAAATATTGTCTTAGACTTTTAATTTGAGTTGGGATTAACAATCTAAAATTACGAAATTAAATTTATAATCACCCATTTATTGTACCTTCATTCTGTAGACTAAGTTCTAGTAACTTTCAAAATTTAAGTGAAAGAAGTCTTTATCAGTTTTGCAGTTTTTGTTTTTTGTGTTTCATTAACTCTTTTCAGTCAATTTAATTCACCTAAAGTTGTTAATGCTGCTGAATCAGAAACTCAGTCAGTTCAAAAAACACCTGTTGCAAAATCATCAAATGTCTCAAATAATAATTTATTTGAACTAGACCCATCTAATCCAAATCCTATACTTTTCGCTATGGCAGAAGAAACACCATCAGACAACAATTCAAGGACTACAGAAAGTGGTCTAATTATTGCAGATATCTTAAACGGGGAAGGAGATGAGGCTAGTGCTGGGCAAACAGTTACTGTAAATTACACGGGCACACTAGAAGACGGGACACAATTTGATACCAGTATCGGCAGAGCTCCATTCAGCTTTCCCTTGGGTGCTGGACGAGTAATAAAAGGTTGGGACGAAGGTGTAGCAGGCATGAAAGTTGGAGGCAAAAGAAAATTAACAATACCTCCTGAACTTGGGTACGGATCAAGAGGAGCTGGAAATGTAATACCTGCTAATGCGACTTTAATATTTGAAGTTGAATTATTAAAAGTCAATTAAATTAAGTAAGAAAAACATCTAAGACTTTTCAATTTAGTTAATCTCCAAGTAATATATATACAACACCAAATATTTGAAATGTTAAGTAAATTCATCAACTCTTTTCTAGAAAAAAAATCCCCAATGAAAGTCCATGCTCATTGCGATGGTCCTTGTGGTGTTTACGACCCAGCATCTACGAGAGTTGCAGCTGAAGCAGTTTTATCAATGACAAAAAAACTTATTGCATTAGAAGCTCCTTCTAGCACTGATTCAGCAGAGTGGGCTGCATACAGTAATACATTTTCTAGATATGTTGCAGTTAAAGAAGAGCAAGCAAAAGAAACAAAGAAAGAGATTCTAATTTTATGGACAGATTACTTTAAACCAGTTCACTTAGAAACTTATCCAGACTTGCATGAAACCATTTGGAAGGCGGCCAAATTATGCAGTGCATGCAAAGTTAATATTGACTTAGCCCAAGCTGAAGAACTCATGAGTTTTGTAGAAAAAATTCATAATATATTCTGGGCTTCTAAAGGAAGATCAGACGTTTTTGTAAAAGCTAGTTAATCAGAGTTATTTTCAAAAATTTTTTTGATTTTATTTTATTTTTTTTAGGTTTAAGAAAAACCGCGATTATTAGTGGTGAATCTATGCTTCCTTACCTAAAAAATGGTGACATTGTATTCTTTAAAAAATATAAAAAGAATAAATCAATACTTAAAAATCGACAAATAGTTATTCTTAATCATCCATTTAAAAATAAAAACCTTATAAAAAGGATAAATTCAGTAAATCAAAATACTGTTGAGGTTATTGGCGACAATATTGAATTTAGCGAAGACAGTAATAAATTTGGATTAATCAATAACGAAAAAATAATTGGGATTGTCACCTCTAAATTAATTATTCCTAAATTAAAAAATTTTTTAATTCAAAAAAAAAGAAACACTTCTTTGAATCCAAAATAATCCCAAAGAAAAGGAAAGCCCTCCTGCTACAGCTATTAATCTTTTAATAAATTTTTGACTTGCTTTAAAGGTAGTAAAAGATATTAAAAAAGTAAAAAGATTCATACTTATTAGTGAACCAATCAAATATGAAATCAAATATAAGCAAGCGCTTGTTAAAGGCAGTGCTAAAGCAGGAAGCACTGCAAGAAAATGTGATCCTCCAGCTATACCATGTAGCAAGCCTAAACCAGTCAAAGCATGTGAGTGCTTATTATTTTTTTGTTCCTTAACATGAAAGTGAAAGTGACGATGGGCAATTCCATTCTCATGATTATGGGAATGCGAGTGGATACTTAATTTAAAAGAATTTTTTATAGCAAATACTCCAACAATTAGAAGTGAAATTCCAACTAGGAATTCGGCAATACTAGAAAATTTGTTTAATGGCGTAATATCCTTAATAAAAATCGCTAGAAAAGCTAGCAAGAGGACTCCTGAAGAATGTCCCAAGCCCCATGAGAAACTATTTTTAAGAGCTTTTTGGGGATTATTAATAGCTGCTGGTGCCATTGCAATTAGATGATCAGCGCCACTAACTACATGCACAAATCCTGCGACAATACCTGTTAAAATTACAGCCTGCATATATATTCAATACAACTCTGTTTATTCAATTGTATAGCACGATTTGAAGTCAATATTAATTTGAGTTAAATAATTTCTTGAACGATTGTTCAATATCAGTTTCTCTCATAAAAGTTTCACCAATTAATACTCCCATTATTCCAATAGATCTAAGCGATTCTAAATCTTCGGCACTATTAATTCCGGATTCACTTATGGGAATAATATTTTGTTTTAAAAATATATCTGCATATGTATGCATCAATTCTTTTGATGTTTTTAAATCCGTTTTAAAAGTCTTTAAGTCCCTATTATTTATTCCAATCAACTTAAAAGATTTTAACTTTAGAATCCTTTCTAGTTCATTAGAGTTATGGACTTCAACAAGAACACTCATCTTTAAATTATCAGCTATTTTCTTTAAATAAATTAAATCATCATCACTTAAAATCGCAGCGATTAATAATATTGCATCAGCACCAGATACCCTTGCTTTATAAATCTGATAAGCAGAAATAATAAAATCTTTGCAGAGTAGAGGGAGATTAGTTGATTTCCTTACAGTTTCGAGTATTTCATAACTACCTTGAAAAAACCTTTTATCAGTAAGTACTGAGATACATGATGCCCCTAACCCTTCATAACAAATTGCTATGTTTTCAGGCTTAAAATCTTTTCTAATAACTCCTTTACTCGGACTAGCTTTTTTTATTTCAGCAATAACTCCTGGTTTTATTTTTGACTCCAAGATATTTTTGTAAAAATCTTTGGGAGTAGGAAGTTTTTCAATCTTTTTGATGAGATCTTCTAAAGAGACTATTTTTTTAAAATTCTTAATTTCAATATCCTTGTGCCATACAATTTCTTCCAGAATGTTTTTTGCTTGTGCTTCTCTATGAGGTACAGCATATTCTAAATTTTCTACCCTTACTGTTGGATTTGGTGGCCTTCGTCTTATCTCCATTAATTTTAGATATTATTGACTTGAGAAGCCGCCTGTTTATATGCGACCTCAACTACTTCACTAAGGGTAGGATGAGTATGAACTTCTTTAGATAATTCAATTACATCTTGGTTCCTTGAAATAGCATTCGAAATTTCTTGAATTAAATCAGCTGCATGTAACCCAAAAATATGAGCCCCTAATACTTTCCCATTATCTTTGTTGAAAATCAACTTTAGCAATCCATCACTCTCTAATTCAGCCAATGCTTTTGAATTAGCCTTAAAGAAACTTTTGACAACTCCCAAAGTAAAATTTTCTTTTTTAGATATCTCCTTAGCTTCAACTTCAGAGAGACCAACTGAACTAATCTCTGGGTGAGTAAAGGTTGCTGCGGGGATACTTTTATAGTTAATTTCGACATTACCACCGCAAATATTATCAACAGCAATAGTACCCTGCGCTGCAGCTGTATGGGCAAGCATTAGTTTGCCCGTTACATCTCCAACAGCCCAAATGTTAGGTATTATTTCATCACCATTCTTAACTCTCATTTGATCATCTACAGGAATGAAACCTTTTACTGTTTCGATACCAACCGACTCAAGATTTAAGTTATTACTATTAGGACTTCTGCCAGTTGCGACTAGTACAGCGTCAACTTCTAAAGTTTCTACAACTTCCTTAGATTTTGCATCAGTCAGTTCTATTTTAACAGGGCATCCAGGTGTTATTTTTGTCGCAAAGACATTTGATTTTGTTTCTATATCTCTTGCTTGAATAAGGTTCTTCTTAGCAATTTTAGTGATGTCTGGATCAAATGTTGGCATAATATTTTCCAAAGCCTCGATCATGGTAACTTCACAACCAAGCGCGGTATAAACATCAGCAAATTCTAGACCTATATATCCGCTTCCAATAATTGCTATCCATCTTGGAAGCCACTCAAGTTTTACCGCATCATCGCTAGTAAAAACAGTCCTATTATCCAAAGTTATTCCACGGGGCACAAAAGGAGAAGAGCCTGTTGCTATAACAATATTCTTACATGTGAAAATTTTATCAATTCCGTTTTTATCTCTTACACCTACTTTTTGATTTCCTTCAATTCTTCCAATGCCCAAAATAATTTCAACTCCACTTCTTTTAAGAGTTTTTGTTAAATTTTCTCTAACATTTAAAACTAAATTATTTGCATGATCTGCAATTTTTGATCTCTCGAACCTTACTGG
The DNA here is from genome assembly GCA_003278955.1 of Prochlorococcus sp. AG-347-K10. GTDB lineage: Bacteria > Cyanobacteriota > Cyanobacteriia > PCC-6307 > Cyanobiaceae > Prochlorococcus_A. The sequence continues at coordinate 58,598 of QCCB01000007.1, read as the reverse complement.
TGAAACATGTATACCAAATTTAGCTAAATGTTCATAATTAGCTATTTCTCTAACTTTTCCACTTGCAGCCAAAAGAGCTTTAGATGGAACACAACCCTTGTTAACACAAGTGCCTCCCATATCAGAAGATTCTACTATTGCGACTTTCAGTCCCTTACCAGCAGCATGTTTAGCGGCATCAAAACCTCCATATCCTGCTCCTATTACGATTAAATCAAAATCAAAACTTGAATCAGTCACTTTTTATTTATTTATTTAGAGGTGTATGCGACTCTTTTTCGTTCTAGTAATAACGGAACAGCAACACAAGCCACATTCAATGATTCTACAATCTCGCTATGCGGAATTGTAATTGTTTCATTAAAAGCTTCTTGAATTTTTTTATGAATACCTTGGCCTTCATTACCCAAAATTAATGCTGTACGTCTAGACCAATCAACTTCCCAGTAAGGTTTTGAAGGTTTATTTGAACTCTCATTATGGCTACTCGTAGAGAAAATCTTAAATCCTATATTTGATAATTCAGACAAAGAATTAAGTAAAGAATTTAATATTTCTTCTTCTATGCCATCAAATCTTAAAAATGGCAGATGAAAAACTGCACCTGAGGATGCTCTTAATACCTTTTGGCCTAATGGGTGCGCACCTCCAGCTAAAAAAATTGCATTAACACCCGCAGCTAAAGCGGTTCTAAATAGATTACCCATATTCCCAGGATCTTGAATTCTGTCGAGAACAAGAACAAAATCATCTTTTCTATTAAATTGATAATTAGGTATTGCTGAAATCTCTACTAAAGCTGCTATGCCATCTGGATTAATTGTTGAAATCGCAGATGCCAAGACTTCCTCTGAGACAATATTTATTAATGAATCATCAAATTTTTTGCTTAGATTTTGATTCTTTCTTAGCCATTTTTCGGTTACTAAAATCTTAGAAGGATTTTTTCCAGACTTCAGCAATTCTTCAATGAGATGTGTACCCTCTATGCAAAAAAAGTCTTGATCTTTTGGAGATGATCCTCTTTTAAATGATCTAAATCTTTTAACTAGATTATTGTTTTTACTAGTTATTTTTAAAAAAGTATTTTCTATGAGTATTTTGAAAAATTTGTTATCAACTATATTTTAATTACATAAATATTTTGATCAATTATTTATTAAATTTTTATTTCCCAAGAAATCAAAAAATACATTTTCACTTTTAATTAATATTCATGACGTTACATAGGGTGGACTTAATATTATTAGTTTGTCATGATGAATCTAATAAATTAAGTCTTAATGATTTGCGGAAGCAAAACGAAGTCATATCTTAAATCGCAAAATTTAAAGATTCTTGGCCAAGGCAAGTTAAATGGAATAGTTGAAATAAGTGGTGCGAAGAATTCCGCCTTAGTTTTATTAGCCTCATCATTGCTAACTAATGAAAAAATAATTCTTGAAAATGTACCTTTTCTCACTGATATCGAAAAGATGGGGAATATCTTAAAGAATTTAGGAGTGAATTTAGTTCGTAAAAACAACCAACTAGAAATAGATCCAACAACTATTGCTATTAAAGAACTTCCATATGAACTTGTTAAAGGATTAAGAGCTAGTTTCTTTTGTATAGGTGCACTATTAACTAAATTTGGAGAAGCTCAAGTACCGTTACCAGGTGGATGTAATATTGGTTCAAGGCCAATAGACGAGCACATTAATGGATTAATCGCACTAGGAGCAGACATTATTATTGAAGAGGGAATTGTAAAGGCAAAAACAAGAGGGGACAAAAATAGACTTCATGGCACTCATATTAAATTAAATTGTCCAAGTGTAGGTGCGACTGAAACTTTAATAATGGCAGCATCTTTAGCAAAAGGAAGAACTACTATTGAAAATGCTGCTAGAGAGCCTGAAGTTCAAGATTTATGCCAAATGCTTAATAAAATGGGGGCAAAAATTTATGATTCTGGTAAAGAAACAATTATTATTGATGGTGTTAATAAGCTTGGCGGATGTACCCATAAAGTAATTCCAGACCGAATAGAAGCTGGAACTTTTCTAATAGCTGCTGCTGCAACTTCCTCTTCAATAACAATTTCTCCAGTAATCCCACATCATCTTGAAGCTGTCATTATTAAGCTTCAAGAGAGTGGGAGCAAAATTACGATTAAAGGTAATTCGATTTCTATAAAGAGTAAAGAGATTAAAGGAGTAGATATTGAAACGGCTCCTTTCCCAGGCTTTCCTACTGATTTGCAGGCACCATTTACAACTCTAATGACAATTGCAAATGGTGATTCAAAGATAACTGAAACAATCTTCGAAAACAGAATGAATCATATTTATTTACTTAATGAAATGGGCGCCAATATAAAACTAAACAAAAACGTAGCTCACATCAAAGGTGTTAAAACAATAAATGGGATGAATCTAGTTGGCTCTGATTTAAGGTCATCAGCTGCATTAATAATTGCAGGAATCATCGCAAAAGGTAGTAGTAATTTCTATGGATTAGAACATCTAGATAGAGGTTATGAAAATTTTGAATTAAAACTAAAAAATTTAGGTGTAAAAATAATTAGAGAGATCAGTAAAAACACTTTTGAGGAGAATGGATATAAAATTGAACCAAAATCACAGAATCTTACAAAACTAGAAGCAGCTTAGTGTTTTCAAATTTTTAAACTAAGAAATTTGATTCAAACGTAAGCAATATTGATTAGTGAAATACAACCCAAAAATATTATAAACAAAACTAGAAAGCGACTAGACCAAATTTTATTTAAACCATTAAATTTGAATTCGTTCATACCCAAGTTCCGCTATTAGATCCGAATGTTGTAAGTATAGTTACTGCAATAAAAAGATAAGGGACAAATTTAAGGGATAGATTTTTAGCTTGAGTTTTGGACATTTTGTTTTTTAACAAATATAACACAATATTACTAATCATGAAGCTATCTCCTTTCAAAAAAGACTTTTAAGCAAATTTAATCACAAAAATGTATCATAAACGTTTAAATTTTCTTTTTACCCTCATTTCTTGTCAGCAAATGCAATAAATAATTCTATGTTTTTATCGAAAAGATTAACCATTAACGAACGTTATCTTGATCACTGTTCCTTGACCAAAACAATAGTCAATAAGTTGATTTTTGTTATAATAAAAAAGTTCATTTTTTCAAAAGCCTTGGGAGCGTGGTGGAATTGGTAGACGCACCGCACTCAAAATGCGGCACCTTCGGGTATGTCGGTTCAAGTCCGACCGCTCCCACTTTAATGAATACTTATAGTCGATTCGATATATCTTTCAAAAAAGGAAAAGGTTGTTGGCTATGGGACAAAACAGGTAAAAGGTATCTTGATGCAGTCGCTGGTATAGCAACTTGTAGTCTTGGACATAGCGACAGAGTTTTAAGAAAAAGGTTATCAACTCAACTAAAAAAGATTCAGCACATTTCTAATCTCTATAACATTGAAGAACAAGAACAATTAAGCAGAACTTTAACGAATATAAGTTGTGCTAAAAGCGTCTTCTTCTGCAACAGTGGTGCAGAAGCAAATGAATCAGCAATTAAATTAATTAAAAAATATGGAAATAAAACAAATAAAGGTAAAAAATCAATAATTCTCGCAGCAGAATCCAGCTTTCATGGAAGGACGCTTGCAGCCTTGAGTGCCACTGGACAACCAAAATATCAAAAAGGTTTCGAACCAATGATTGAAGGGTTCAAATTTTTTAAATTTAACAATTTTGATTCGGTGAAAAAATTATTTAAAGAGTGTGAAAATAATGATCAAAAAATTTCCGGAGTTTTAGTTGAACCAATACAAGGCGAAGGCGGCGTAATTCCTGGATGTAAAATATTTTTTAAAAGCCTGAGAGAAATATGTGATAAATATAATTCTCTTCTCATTTTAGATGAGGTCCAAAGTGGAGTAGGTCGAACTGGGAAAATGTGGGGTTATGAGAATTTAGGAATTGAACCTGATGGATTCACCCTTGCCAAAGGATTAGGAGGAGGTCATGCAATTGGAGCATTATTGGTAAAAGAAAAAGCCAACATTTTTTCTCCGGGTGATCATGCAAGCACTTTTGGAGGGAACCCATTCGCTTGTAAAGCTGCCCTAACTGTATTAGAAGAAATAAATAGAAGAAATATTATCAATAATGTTTATCTAAGAGGGGAACAATTAAGTGCTGGGTTTGAAGAATTGTCAAAAAAATTTCCAAATATTATTAGCGGGAAAAGAGGTTTAGGTTTAATACAAGGTCTTGTGATCAATGATGATTATGCTAATGCAAAAACAATTACATTAAAAGCTTTTGATAAAGGATTACTGGTAGTTCCTGCAGGAGGAAATGTTGTAAGAATTGTCCCACCATTAGTTATTTCTAGAAGAGAAATTAATATTCTTTTGGATAAGCTAAATTCAATTTTTGAAGAGTTATAGCAATTTAAATTTTGAAAAATGCAAATTTAAAAACTTTTGAATTATTATCTCCTAAATATGAAAGGGATAATATCAAGTTAGGTTTATCAAGAATTAAAAAAGCACTTCAAGAACTTGGTAATCCTTGCAAGAATATCCCTGCGATACAGATTATTGGAACCAATGGGAAAGGATCAATCGCGGCATATTTAGAAAGTATACTTTTTGAAGCTAAAAGGAATTTCGGTGTAACGACATCTCCTCATCTTTTGGATATATGTGAGAGGATTAGAGTTAATAAAAAAAATATTAATAAAACTGATTTTGAAAAAATCTATAGAATAATAGAAAAAAAATTTTCAACATTTGAATTAACTCCTTTTGAAAAAATCATTTGCTGCGCACTAAATTTTTTTGACCATAAAAAAGTTGAATTACTCATTCTTGAAGCTGGCTTAGGGGGACGATTGGACGCGACAACAGCACATAGATCTAGACCAATCATTGCTATTGGGAATATTGGCTTAGACCATAAAGATTTTCTTGGAGATACGATTGAAAAAATTGCCGAAGAAAAATTAGCAGTTATTGAAAAAAACTCAATTGTCATCTCATGCAATCAAAATAGTCAAGTTGAAAATTTAATAACCAAAAAAGTTAAAGAGGTAGGAGCAGAAATTATTTGGAAAGATTCAATTTCAAACAGCCATGAGCTTGGATTAAAAGGAATTTTTCAAAAGCAAAATGCTTCAGTAGCTGTTGGAGCAATTGAAGCGCTGAATAATTTAGGATTTAATATAAAAGAAAAACACATATCTGAAGGTCTTAAAAAGACAGCTTGGAAGGGAAGGCTAGAAATAATAAATTTTTTGAACAAAGAAATTCTTGTGGATTGTGCGCATAATTATCCTGCTGCAAAAGCACTCTCTTATGAACGAAGCAATTGGGAGAATGAAGATAAAGGAATTTATTGGATTTTAGGTGTCCAAAGACAAAAAGATTTTTACGCAATATTAAAAACGCTTCTAAAGAAAAATGATCACTTATTACTTGTGCCAGTTCCAAACCAACCTAGTTGGCAATTAAAAGATCTTTCTCAGATTAAAGAAATTGACCTTCAAAAAATAATTGAATTTAAAACATTTGAACTTGCCATTGATTATTTATTTTCCCTAGAAAAATGGCCACCTAATCATCCTGTCCTAACGGGTTCTATTTTTTTAGTTGCTGAATTTATTAAATTTACAAATAAACAGAAATGTTAAATATTAAATTGTTCCTTTACTTCCCAACCTTCCAATTTTCCAGGATTTAATAGCCCTTTAGGATCAAATTTTAATTTCGCTTTTACTTGATCTGCGTCAACCACTCCTAGGCCTCCACCTTCGACAGTTAAAACATGGGGATTAAAAATAAACGCCCCAAGTTTCTTACAATCTTCCATTATTTCATTTAATTCATCTATCCCATTCCACCTTAATACAGGCAAAGCCGCTAATCGCGGTGATCCTTGTTGAGAAACTGCCTCTAAATGCCAAAGAACTTTTCTGCCCCATTTTTTCCTCAGAAAATTAATTAACTCTAGTTCACTATTAAGTGGCAAAAGCATCTGTAAATAAGTCCAATTTTTATCTTTAGACCTCATATGAAGAGTTGTATGATTCCATACGACTTCAGAAATTCCATTAACGAGTTTTTCTTCTTCCCCAAGGAGGGTAAATTCAACTTTGAATTTTTTGCAAATCAACTCAATCGTTTTTGTTCCTCCAAAAGTAGATTGAATTAATATCTTGTGACTTCTTGCATTATTTTTAAACCATTTTGGCATTTGATCTACAATTTCTTCTTCAAGAATTGCTCCTAGTTTCAGATCAATTGCTGCGCTGGTGAGAGTTTTTAATATTTCTATTGTTTTTTCAAATTCAATACAGTCGATAACAATTGAATACCACTTACGTTTGATATCAGTAGCAAGTAGTAAAGAAGTAATTATTCCATTAGTCCCATAAGCATGATTTAGAGGTTCGGATTCTTCAGCATCAAATTTTAATAATTCAGGTTTTTCATTCATCGTTACTGCCTCTAAGCCAATAAGATTTCCTGGATCTCTTAAAAATCCCCACCTAATTGAACCAATACCTCCTGATCCACCTGCAATAAAACCTCCAATAGTTGCAGTTTTCCAAGTACTAGGAAGTAACCTCAATTCCCTCCCATATTTCTCTAATTGTTTGTTCAAATCTCCCATAACACAGCCAGACTGTACTTTTACAAAACCTGTATCTGGATCAAATTCTTCTAACTTATTAAAGTGACTCATCTGCATTACAACTCCTTTAAACAATGGGACAGCTTGTCCATAATTACCTGTACCTGAACCCCTTAAAGTAAGTGGGATAGAAAATTCCCAACAAATTTCTGCCACTTCCTTTACTGCTTTGTGATCACTAGGTCTTACCACCAAATCAGCAATACATTCGTCTAATTTTTCAGTAAGGATTGGAGAGTAGTTATAAAAATCTTTTGAAAGCCTTTTTATGTCAGATTTGCTTTCAATAATCTCTAAGTTGTTAACTTCCCTAAATTTGTCTATAGATTTAAGAGTATTTGATGTCATTAATTCAATTATTATTGTTTTATATAAATTAGCCGATTATCAATATAAATCGCCTTTTATAAACACTTTTCTCTTTAAGGAACTCGAAAAAACATCTGCCCATCTTTGTGCATCTAAAATCACAAAATCAGCCGGGCAGCCCTTTTTAATTAAACCATCCCATTTTAAGTTTAATAATCTGCTTGGAGCTAAAAAAATAGAAGATAGAGTCATTCTCTCCCAGGGATTTAGTTGAAGCATAGGTATCGAGCAAGACAACATATAAAAGGGATCAAAATTACCAAATGGGTACCAAGGGTCTTGAACATTATCACTACCCATAGATACATCCACATGTGATTTTTGTAGTTGCTTTATTGGAGCAACTGGTCTTTTAAATGACGTAGTTTTATTACTTCGATTGAGCAGCCAAAAATTTGTTAGGGGTAAAGCAATAACCTTAATATTTTTCTCAGCCATTTTTTCTCCTAAATTTAAAATCTCTCTATGACTTAGAGAAATAAGACTACTTAAATGACTACAAGTGATCGGAATACTATTAATTTTTGAATTTTCGATTGTTTCTAATAAAACTTTTATTCCTGCTCCAGGCTCAATAATTGACTCATCTATATGCAAATCAATTTCTAATTTATATTTACTGGCAAGATGAAGCATCTTGGCGAGAAATTTGCTTGTATTTTTTTTGTTGAATGGGGGTACAATAACACCTCCCAAAATGCCTCCATTAGAGGAAAATATTTTTGCCAACTCTTCTCCATCAGAAGTATCCCAATATTCCAATGGAGCTAGAGCAACGAATTGTAAAGTCAACTCAGATGAAAATTTTTTTTGTAATTTAAAAAGTTCAATCCAAATATCAATAGATTGACTTTTGTATGTATCAATATGACTTCTAATAGCTCGGTATCCATTTTGTATGGCAAGTTTTAATGATTTCTCAACTCTTTCGAGAACCTTATCTGTAGTTCTAGTTTTATGTTCTTCAAGATTTACTGATAATGCTCCTCCATAGTTTGATTCCAGATTAGGAAAGTCTGCCCATATAAATGATTTATCTAAATGCGAATGAGTTTCAACAAATCTTGGGAATAAAATATTTTTTGGTTTTGTAACTTTATTTTCTAGAGGTTTTAACTCTGAGACAAATCCATCCTCCCAACTAATGGAAACTGAACATAAATCTTCTACATCGATAATGAGATTATCTATATCTTCTATTGAACAAAGGCTTCTGGGAATAAGAACCTCAGCTGTGCCGGAATTACTCAAATTTTTAAATTTTCTTTTATTTTAAATCATAAGAAACTTTACTGAATTAGAAAAAATTAAAATTTCGCTAAAAGATAAAAATAACTATGAAAAATTACCCTCGACTTGTTAAATTTATAAATGTGAGGCGGGCGTCGCCAAGTGGTTAAGGCAGCGGCTTGTGGCGCCGCTATTCGGGGGTTCGAATCCCCTCGCTCGCCCTCAAAAATATTGCAGCAAAATTATTTAACTTGTAATTTTGAATTAAAGAATCATAAAAAATTCCTAGCAAAGTGCTAACAAAAACAAAATCAGACGAAAAAAAAACTCAAAAGAATTCAACTACTGGCAGTTATTGGATAACCACATTTGGATGCCAAATGAACAAGGCTGATTCTGAGAGAATGGCTGGGACACTAGAAAAGATGGGATATACCAGAGCAGATAATGAATTAAATGCCGATTTAGTCTTGTACAATACTTGCACAATCAGAGATAATGCGGAGCAAAAAGTTTATAGCTTTCTAGGAAGACAAGCAAAAAGAAAGCACAAAACACCTAACTTAAAACTTGTTGTTGCAGGTTGTCTTGCGCAGCAAGAAGGAGAGTCCTTATTAAGAAGAGTCCCAGAACTTGATCTGGTTATGGGACCCCAACACGTAAATAATCTTGAAAATCTTCTGGGGAAAGTTGATTTAGGAAATCAAGTTGCTGCCACAGAAGAAACCTTCATTTCTGAAGATATAACAAGTGCCAGAAGAGAAAGCTCTATTTGTGGCTGGGTGAATATCATTTATGGATGTAATGAAAGATGCTCATATTGTGTAGTCCCCTATGTAAGAGGAAAAGAGCAATCAAGATATCCAAATGCGATAAAAAATGAGATCCAAAAATTAGCTGATGATAATTTTAAAGAAATTACTCTTTTGGGTCAGAACATTGATGCTTATGGTAGAGACCTTCCAGGAACTACAAAAGAGGGGAGAAAAGAGAATACACTAACTGATCTCTTATATTATATTCATGATGTTAAAGGAATTCACAGGATAAGATTTGCTACTAGTCATCCAAGATATTTTTCAAAAAGGTTGATTCATGCTTGTTATGAACTTGATAAAGTCTGTGAACATTTCCATATTCCCTTCCAAAGTGGAAATGATGAAATCTTAAAACAAATGTCAAGGGGATATTCTATTAAAAAGTATAAAAATATTATTGAGAATATTAGGTCATTAATGCCAGATGCATCAATCACTGCAGACGCAATAGTTGCTTTCCCAGGAGAAACCGAGCAACAATATCAAGATACATTAAAGCTAATATCAGAAATTGGCTTTGATCAAGTGAATACAGCAGCATACTCTCCAAGACCAAATACGCCTGCAGCAGTTTGGTCAAATCAACTTTCTGAGGAGGTAAAAAAAGCTAGATTGCAAGAAATCAATGATTTGGTTGAGAAAACTGCAAGGAGTAGAAATCAAAGATATATCAATAATATCGAAAGCGTTTTAATTGAGGGTTTAAATCCAAAGAATTCCTCGCAAATTATGGGTAGAACTAGAACAAATAGATTAACTTTTGTAGAGATTCCCAAAAACATTAACTTTAATTTTTCATTGGGAGATGAGATAGATGTCAAAATAAATGAAGCTAGACCTTTTTCTTTAACAGGCCAACTTTATTTATGATTTTTTTCTAAATGATCGGGGGTAAGAAAAAATGTATTGGCTTAATATTTGGCGGTAATTCCAATGAACATGAAGTATCCATATCATCTGCGAAAACAGTTTATGAAGCATTTAATTCAGAAATAAACAAAGAACGCTTTACAGTTAAAACCTTTTACATAAACAAATATGGAAATTGGCTTGATAGTGATAGTTCAGAAAAAATCCTAATTGATGAAATTGAAAACAATAAAACAATTAAACAAGAAATTTTTAATCACGAAAAAATTAATTTCCTTGAAGGAATTGAATTTCAGAATGTTGATGTTTGGTTTCCCCTTTTACATGGATTTAATGGTGAAGACGGATCAATTCATGGCTTACTTAGATTTACAAAGAAACCTTTAGTCGGATGTGGAATTATTGGCTCTGCACTTGGAATGGATAAAATATTGATGAAAACAATTTTCTCAAATCTTAAACTTCCACAAGTTAATTATCTAGTTTTTCAAAACGAAGATCTCAACGATAAGGAAGTAAAAAATAAAATAATTAATAAAATTTTAAAAAAATTAAATTTTCCTGTTTTTGTTAAACCTTCGAACTCTGGGTCATCTCTTGGCATCTCTAAAGTCATAAATGAATCAGAAATATCACAAGCATTAGAAAAGGCTCAGGGAATAGATCCAAGAATTTTAATAGAGGAAGGTTTAGAGGTCAGGGAGATTGAATGCGGAATAATTGGGCATTCAGACCTCTTAATCTCTCAAATAGGCGAGGTAAATTACGAAAGTGATTGGTATGATTACGATTCAAAATATAACTCAAATAATAAAATAATTATCCCAGCCGAAATAGATTCTAAAATCACTAAAGAAATTAAAGACATTGCTATTAAAAGTTGTAGAGCACTAAATATTTTCGGTTTTGCAAGAGTAGATTTCTTTTTAGAAAAATCTTCAAATAAAATTTTGCTAAATGAAATAAATACAATTCCTGGTTTTACAAAAAACAGTATGTTTCCAATGCTTTGGGAAGCTTCAGGTTTAAAAATTGAACAACTTGTGGCTAAACTGGTAGATATATCTTTAGATTTGTAATTTAAATCAAATGTTGCATGGACTACTTTGGTTACCATTACTTTTAATCTTCATTTTATTAACTGCACTTGGATGGTTAGAAAGAAGAAGGCAAAATCTTTTTAGAAGTTGGGCGAGTGATTCTGAACTGTGCAAGTTAGATAGTTCAGGTGCAGCGTCCTTAAAAGATGGGGAGTTAAAGTGGAGCGCATTTGAGGCTGGTAAATTTGAAGAAAAAGATTGTTTTACAATCAAGAAACTTGAATTAGTTGAATTAATGGCACTAACCTCAGGAGAAGCTCCTCTGACAAGTGAATCTCAAGGTAAGTGCAGGTTGAGATTAGTAGGAGATGGGAAAGAGATGGATGTGCCATTTTCAGATGCAGAGCAAGCGAGAGAATGGATGGACCAACTGATGGAAAAAGCTCGATGTGATTTGTGAAAAACCATAAAGGAATCAAAAATAGAAGCTTTTTTTTTCTAATTTCATTTTTATTTTTAACAAGCTTATTAAGCATAAAAACTCTCAAGAAAGTTGAACTTCAGGACATTAGGATTTCTGGTAGTGAATTATTTTCGCAGGATGATGTGAAAAAAAATTCATCTTTAAATTTTCCGATCCGATTAATTTTTGTTGAAACTAATTTGCTAGAAAAAGAGTTAAAACAAAATTTATCTCTCAAGAATGTTTCGGTAAACAGAGAGCTATTTCCTTTTGGTTTGAAAGTTCACATTAATTCAAGAACTCCAATAGCCTACGGTGAGAGAATATTAAACAATGAAAAAATATTAGGCTTCATTGATAAAGATGGAATTTTTATACATAAACAAAATTTAGATGAAAAAAATTTGAATAAATTAACCATAAAAGTTTTTGGGTGGAAAGAAAAATTTAAAAAAATATTATCTGAAATTTTTATTGCTATAGATAATTATGAATTAGAGATAGTTAAAATAACTTTCTCATCCGATGGGTTTCTAACGGTTGAGGAAAAAGATTTAAAAACAATATTCTTAGGGTTTAAGCCAAATTTAATCAACAATCAATTTCAAAAAATCAATTATCTTAAAAATGAATTTAAGAAAAATAGCTTTTCAAAAAAAATAGATAATATTGATCTTACTAATCCAGATAAACCAAAAATAAAAGTGTTCAAACCCTAATATTTAAAAAAGGATTTTGAGTAATTTTTTTTAATTATTGTAGTGTTGATATGGGTTTTGCATTCAAAACAAAATATTTAATAAATAAATATTTTTAGGATTTTCCTCAACAAATTCCTACATATGAGCGCAGTAAGTTCATAATGCACCCAATACTAGTAAAAGATTCCTATTAAGAGATGAGCTTCGGTAACAATCCAAACTTTGATCAATCGAGAGAAATCCTTCCAAGCCAAAACGCCAAAATAGAAGTTATTGGTGTAGGTGGTGGTGGCAGTAATGCAGTCAATAGAATGATAAATAGTGATTTAGAAGGTGTTTCATTTAGAGTCCTCAATACCGATGCACAAGCCCTACTACAATCTTCTGCAGAAAGTAGAGTTCAACTTGGACAAAACCTCACCAGAGGTTTAGGTGCTGGTGGGAATCCAAGTATTGGGCAAAAAGCAGCCGAAGAATCCAAGGAAGAGCTTCAACAAGCTTTAGAAGGATCCGATCTAGTTTTTATAGCCGCTGGAATGGGTGGAGGAACTGGTACAGGTGCTGCTCCCGTTGTTGCAGAAGTAGCCAAGCAAAGTGGGGCTCTAACAGTGGGTATAGTAACCAAACCATTTTCTTTTGAAGGGAAAAGAAGAATGCGTCAAGCAGAGGAGGGGATAGCAAGACTAGCCGAAAACGTTGATACTCTTATAGTTATTCCAAATGACCGATTAAAAGACGTTATAGCAGGAGCCCCTCTTCAAGAAGCATTTAGGAATGCCGATGATGTTCTAAGGATGGGAGTCAAAGGCATTAGTGACATAATTACTTGCCCGGGGTTAGTTAATGTTGATTTTGCAGACGTTAGATCAGTTATGACTGAGGCTGGCACTGCACTTCTCGGAATAGGTATAGGTTCTGGAAGATCGAGAGCTATAGAGGCAGCACAGGCAGCAATGAATAGTCCTTTATTAGAAGCAGCAAGAATTGATGGAGCTAAAGGCTGCGTTATAAATATTACTGGAGGCAAAGACATGACTTTAGAGGACATGACCTCTGCATCTGAAATTATTTATGATGTTGTTGATCAAGAGGCGAATATTATTGTTGGTGCAGTGGTCGATGAGGTAATGGAAGGGGAGATACAAGTTACTGTAATTGCTACAGGATTTGAAACAACCCAACCATTAAACCAGCAAAGAATAAAAAACAGATTATCTAATCAACCATTATATAATTATTCCGACAATAAAGAATCAGGAGCCAGTATTCCTGAGTTTTTGAGATTAAGGCAAAATAAAAAAGATATAGGTTAAAAGGTAAAATAGAGTGACTCGGTTATCTCGCCTGCCTCAAGCATCCCTTGTGGCTGCTACCTTCCGGTCCTGACCAGGTTTAGGCGTTAAAACCGCGAAAGGCCGAGTCAGAATTATATTAGCAATTCTTGATTAAAAAAGATACATAAATTTATTATGTTACCTTCAGACCTAGTTAATTATAAAAAAAAATCTCGCAAAATCATTGCACTAACTGCTTGGGACTCCATATCAGGATCTATTGCAGAACAAGCAAATGTTGATCTCGTACTAGTAGGAGATTCATTAGCAATGGTTTGCTTAGGATACAAATCGACATTGCCAATAACTCTTGAAAATATAATTTATCATACTAATGCTGTTTCAAGAGGATTTAAGAAAAGAATTGAAGAACAACCTCTAGTCGTTTCAGATATGCCTTTTCTGACTTACCAATGTGGTGAAGATAAGGCTGTTGAGTATGCAGGGAAAATCATTCAAAGCACTTATGCAAAAGCTGTAAAAGTGGAAGGAGCTGAACCAGAAATACAAAAAGTTATTTCTAGATTAATAAGAATGGGAATCCCTGTTATGGGTCATATAGGTCTTACACCACAAAGCTATCTAAATATTGGATTAAGAAAACAAGGCGAAAGCCTAGCAAGCCAAGAAAAAATTAAAAAAGAGGCTTCAATACTTGAAGAATTAGGATGTTTTTCAATAGTTCTTGAACATATTCCTGATTTGCTTGCTAAAGAATTACAAAATTCTTTAACAATTCCCACAATAGGCATAGGCGCAGGTAATTATTGCGATGGGCAAGTAAGAGTTACTGCAGATTTGTTAGGACTCAATGATGATCAACCCCCATTTTGCCAACCAATTATCCAAGGAAAGAAATTATTTAAAGATAAATTAAAAGAATGGGTAGACTCTGAAAGACTTAGTTAATCTTATCCCACCACTTAAACATAGAAACAAGAACTTGGTTGCTAAGTTCCATGCCATTAGGCTCACTTAAAAAGAATCTATTCCCTTTTCTTAATAGTAGTCCACTTTCAAGAAATCTTTCCCATTCTTCAACCAATTTACTGAAGTTGCTTTCAAATTTTTTGTTTTCCCAGTTTTGTTCTTTAAACACTTCTTTGATATCTACACCCTCTTTAAGTCTTAATCCCAACATTATTTTCTCATCAAGTTCTTTATAAACAAACTCCTTATTAGTTAAGGATGAATCTAAATTGAATTCGTCTTGTCTAGTCACCCATTCTTTATATTCTTTACTAACTCTTGGTCGAGTAAACTTTTCCCCCCAAGGTGAACTAGTAGAACCTTGACCAAAACTCCACCAACCTAAACCCCTCCAATAAACTCTATTATGTCTCGACTGATGTCGCGGAAGGCAATAGTTTGAGATTTCATATCTTGAATACCCTGAGTTTTTTAAAAATAAATGGGTTGATTCACTATTTCTAAAAGCTTCTTCATCACTTGGGAGTTTTAATTTACCTAAATTAATTAATTTTTTAAAAACAGTGCCATTTTCAATATTTAAATCGTAAATAGATAGATGAGGCGGTGAAAATGAAATTGCTTTTTTTAAGTCATCTTGCCATTCTTTAAATCCACTTAGTGGCAAGTTTTGAATTAAGTCTAAACTCCAGCTTTTTATTAACCCAGAATCATATTCTCTCTTCAACCATAAACAAGATTTCTCTGCATCTTCTTTCAAATGACGCCTTCCCGACTTTTGAAGTATCTGATTATTAAAACTTTGTACTCCAAGACTAAATCTATTTATCCCAGCATTTATGAATCCAAAAAGATCATCTTGAGTGAAACTTGCAGGATCAACCTCCATAGTAATTTCAGCACCATAGTCAATTCCATAATTTTCTTTAAAAAGATCAACTAATTCTTTGATTTGGGCAGGATCTAAAATTGAAGGTGTACCACCTCCTATATAAATTGTCGATAGAGGTGATTTATGCTTAATTGACAATATTTCTTTATATAAAAATTGCAAATACTCTTGAACAGTTTTGCTTCCATAACCTTTTAAAGTTTCAACTTCGTTTCCTAGTGGAATAACTGCAAAATCACAATAAAAACACCTTCTGTGGCAAAAAGGAATGTGCACATAAGCACTTCTTGGAAACTTATTCATAATCTAAATTCATTTTTAAGCTCCAAAAAAGTATTAAGGATCGAAAAAAATAAAATCCTTATTTACCTAATTAATAAATCCTAGTAGATTATAGATATGACAGATATCTTAGTATTAATTTTATTTGTATTGTCTGGGGCTGCCTCAGGGTGGCTTGGTGTTGATTTATTGCCTGTAGACATACTCAAACAGGTATCTAATGTAGAAGGTTTTAGAATTGTTTTAGCAATAATTGGGTTTTTTGTAGGATTAGCAGCTGGTTTTGTATTCCTTCAACTTAGAAAGACTTTTCTTGATCAAATAAGAACAATGCCTACGGACTTACTAATAAGTAGGTCTGTTGGATTAATTTTAGGATTACTTGTTGCGAATCTACTACTAGCGCCAATACTATTAATTCCCTTCCCTAGAGAGGTTTTTTTCGCAAAACCATTATCAGCAATATTAAGCAACATTTTCTTTGGTGTGCTTGGTTATAAGTTGGCAGATACCCATGGAAGGACATTATTGAGATTATTCAATCCAAATAACACTGATGCATATCTAGTCAATGAAGGAATTCTCCCTGCTGCAAGTCCAAAAATTCTAGATACTAGCGTAATTATTGATGGAAGAATCAATGGTCTATTAAGTTGCGGCTTATTGGAAGGGCAATTAATTGTTGCTCAAAGTGTAATTGATGAATTACAAACTTTAGCTGACTCAAGCAGTAATGAAAAAAGGTCGAAAGGCAGGAGAGGTCTCAAGTTATTAAAAGAATTAAGAGATTTATATGGGAGAAGACTTGTAATAAACCCAACAAAGTATGAAGGTAATGGGGTAGATGAAAAACTCCTAAAAATTACTGAGGATATGACAGGAACTTTAATTACGGCTGATTATAATCTTTCTCAAATCGCTGAAGTTAAAGAATTAAAAGTCATGAATTTGAGTGATTTGGTTATTGCTTTAAGGCCAGAAGTACAACCAGGAGAATCACTTAATATAAAAATCGTGAGAGAAGGCAAAGAAAAAATGCAAGGTATTGGATATTTAGATGATGGCACAATGGTTGTTATTGATGAGGCAAAGAATTTTGTTGGAAGCAGATTAGATATTGTTATCACAGGAGCATTACAAACTCCCACTGGAAGAATGGTCTTTGGAAAACTTATAAATAATCCTGAGTCAAACAAATCTTTTAAATCACCAGCGACACGGGGCTAAATCTAGCTAGAATCAGTTCAATCTTAATTTTGTGATACAAATGACTGTATCTGCTCCTTATTACGGCGAAAACACCGTTATGAGGACCCCACCCCCAGATCTCCCCTCTCTTTTACTGAAAGAAAGGATCGTTTATCTTGGTTTACCATTATTTTCAGATGATGATGCGAAAAGGCAACTAGGAATGGATGTTACTGAGCTAATCATTGCTCAACTTCTTTATTTAGAGTTTGAGGATCCGGAAAAACCAATCTATTTCTATATCAATTCAACTGGGACAAGTTGGTACACCGGTGACGCAGTAGGTTTTGAAACAGAAGCTTTCGCTATCTGCGATACAATTAGCTACATTAAGCCTCCAGTACACACGATATGTATCGGACAAGCAATGGGGACTGCTGCAGTTATTCTTTCATCTGGAACTAAGGGACAAAGAGCCGCTCTTCCACATGCTTCTATTGTTTTGCATCAACCTATAAGCGGAGCAAGAGGTCAAGCAACCGATATCCAAATAAGAGCTGAAGAAGTTTTGAAAAATAAAAAATCAATGCTGGAGATTTTATCTCGTAATACTGGAAAGACCATCGAAGAACTCTCAAAAGACTCTGACAGGATGAGTTATCTCAACCCACAAGAAGCCCTAGATTATGGAGTTATTGATAGAATACTCACAAGTCAAAAAGATCTACCAAATAAAATTTAACACTCACTACACTATTTTAAAATCATGCCAATAGGAACTCCAAGCGTGCCTTACAGACTTCCCGGAAGTCAATACGAAAGATGGGTCGACATATATACAAGACTAGGTGTTGAAAGAATTCTTTTTCTTGGACAAGAAGTGAATGATGGTATTGCTAATAGTCTTGTTGCACAAATGCTTTATCTAGATTCTGATGACAATTCCAAACCTATCTATTTGTATATAAATAGCCCAGGAGGATCAGTAACTGCTGGCTTGGCAATTTATGACACTATTAAATACGTAAAAAGTGATGTAGTAACCATATGCGTAGGCCTTGCAGCCTCCATGGGAGCGTTCCTATTGGCCGCTGGTACACAAGGTAAAAGAGTTGCTTTGCCTCACAGCAGAATAATGATTCATCAACCCCTAGGAGGGACTTCTCAACGCCAAGCAAGTGATATTGAAATTGAAGCTAAGGAAATTTTAAGAATTAAAGACATGTTAAACATGTCTATGGCAGATATGACAGGCCAATCATTTGAGAAAATTGAAAAGGATACTGATAGAGATTATTTTCTAAGTGCTGAAGAAGCAAAAAATTATGGATTAATTGATAGAGTAATTACACATCCAAGCGAAGCAAATCAGTCTTAAACTTTCTAAATTAATATTTTAATTTTAATTTTTAAATTAATAATTTTTTGGTTTATTGCCACCTTAATGTCTAAAATAATAACTATTAAACGCAAAGAAGCTACAACTAATGACCCAACTCTTTTACGACACGGATGCAGATCTAAGTCTTTTAAATAATAAAACAATAGCGATTATTGGATATGGATCACAAGGTCATGCACATGCCCTAAATCTTAAAGATAGCGGTATGGATGTAGTTGTTGGATTATATAAAGGAAGTAAGTCTGAAAGCAAAGCCATTAGCGATGGTCTACAAGTCTTTAGCGTTTCTGAAGCTTGCAAAAAAGCAGACTGGATTATGATTCTCCTCCCCGATGAGTTTCAGAAAGATGTTTACCTTAAGGAAATAGAACCTAACTTAAAAGAAGGCAAGATACTAAGTTTTGCTCATGGCTTCAATATAAGATTCGGTCTTATCAAACCTCCTAGTTTTGTGGATGTTGTAATGATTGCCCCAAAAGGACCTGGACACACTGTTCGTTGGGAATATCAGAACGGTCAAGGAGTTCCAGCACTGTTTGCAGTTGAGCAGGATTCTTCCGGAAGTGCAAGATCATTGGCAATGGCTTACGCTAAAGGAATTGGAGGAACGAGAGCTGGGATTCTTGAAACAAACTTTAAAGAAGAAACAGAAACTGATTTATTTGGCGAACAAGCGGTTTTGTGCGGAGGATTATCAGAACTGGTCAAGTCAGGATTCGAAACTCTTGTAGAGGCAGGTTATCAACCCGAACTTGCTTACTTCGAATGCTTACATGAAGTTAAACTTATTGTTGATTTAATGGTGAAAGGAGGCTTATCCCAAATGAGAGATTCTATTTCAAATACTGCAGAATATGGAGATTATGTAAGTGGTAAAAGACTTATCAATAGTGATACAAAGAAAGAAATGCAGAAAATTCTAAAAGATATACAAGATGGAACTTTCGCTAAGAACTTTGTGGAAGAATGCGATAAAAACAAACCCTTAATGACAAAATTAAGAGAAGAGAACTCAAAACATAAAATTGAGAAAGTGGGTAAAGGTCTGCGCTCGATGTTCAGTTGGCTGAAATAAATTTATTTTTAATATTCCTTGGATCGATTGGTTTTGATTTGTTGATCGGCGATCCAAGATTTTTAATCCACCCTGTTCAAGTAATTGGCGTTTACATAAAAAAAATATCTGGTTACCTAATAGATAATTTTGGAGAAAATAAAAATATATTGTTTTGGGGTGGGTTCTTCGTAGCTATATCGACTATTGGAATGAGTTTTGGTTTAGGGAAATTGATAGAACTGAGTTATGTGCAATCGAGAAATCATTTTTTTGTTGGATTATTAATTTTTTTTGGGCTTTCAAGTTGTATTGCGACTAAGGGACTTATTTCAAGTGTGAAAGAGATTGCAGGGCTAATAGAACGCAAGGAAATTAATAACCAAAATAAGAAAATAATCAGAGAGAAGGTACAAAGAATAGTAAGTAGGGATGTAAGGTCATCTTCTATAAAACATCTCTTGAGATCAAGTACCGAAAGCCTTACCGAAAATTCTGTTGATGGAATATTTGGACCATTATTTTGGATCTTTATTGGAATTATTTTTATGAAGTATTCAATTTTTCTTCCAGGACCTTTGTCACTTGGTTTTTCTTATAAAGCCATAAGTACTTTAGATTCAATGATAGGTTACAAATATGATTATTTTAGATATTTGGGTTTTTTCAGTGCAAAAATCGAAGATATTTTTACATTTGTTCCTTCAAGATTAGTTTTAATCACGTTACCTTTAGTTAGCTCCAAAGTTAATGAGTATGGATCAATCATAAAAAAAAGTTATCTTGATGGCAAAAAATATGATTCCCCTAATGCAGGGATTTCAGAAGCTATATTTGCCTATATTTCCGGTATTAAATTGGGAGGTAAAAGTAAATATAAAAATGAAATTATTGAAAAGCCAATAATTAATGAGACTGGAGATAATTGCACTGAAGAAAAAATCAAATTAATTTGTCAATTAATTACGAGATTACAATTTTTGTGGATAATAATTTTTGCCTTAATTTTTTTTATAATATCTAGTTTAATTTAATAATAAATTAGTTTAAAAATTATTAAAATAAATCTAAAACCAATGCAAGAAAACGGCTCTCAAATAGAAAATCAAAATGATGATCTTACTAATACATCATCAACTGATAATGAATACTCAAAATGGGTAGACAATCAGGGTGATGAAGTTAAGAATGTTTTTGGATTCAATAGCAGTGCTGAGCTTGTAAATGGTAGAGCAGCAATGATCGGATTCTTAATGCTCATATTAACCGAGTTAGTTTTTAGCGGCAGACCAGTTACTTCTTCAATTTTTGGTATCAATTAAAAATGGAAGAAAAAAAATCTAATCCAATAAAAGCAATCCTTTACATATCCGTGTGGGTAATAATTTGGGGAACATTAGGCTCTTTCATTGATTATCCTCTTTATAAAAATAAAATTTACTTAGAAGGAAGCATATATCAGTATCTTACTTTCGCAATTACAGCGATAATATCAATAATAAGTGCAAAGTTTTTTTATAAAAAAATTGATTTATAAAAACTTGTACCTAAATTTCTTAATAATTTTTGCTGGTTCTTTACTTTCATTTGACTCGTAAAGTATCCACTGATGTGTCTCAGTATCATGATCACAACCATAATTTCCAGATGGGTTATCGTAACTTGAAAGATATGAATGACAATTTTGGTCTGCCTCAAAAGCAGAATCATAACCTGTTAGAAAATATATCAAAAAAAGAACAGTTATCAAGAAAAAAAATATTTGAGAAACTAAACTAACCACCTTCATAAAATTCTCTAAAATTTAAATATATCATCTAATAAAATCTTTCGATCTAAAAATATAGCTAACGTCCAACATTAAATACAAAGTCATGGAATTCTTGATTCTTTAAATACAGGATGACTAGCAATACTAAAATGATATTTAAGCCTATTACTATTGATCCAAAAATATTTATTTGTTTTTTGCCTGGCAAAGTGTAAGTAAATTTCTTGCCTTTAAGAAAACCAGCTAAGCCTTTTTTTTCTTTTATTTGAGTATTTTGAGTATTATTCTTAACTTCATTATCAGAAAAACCTTTTACCATTACAAATTAAATAACAAATTTATAATATTCCAAAAAAATAAATTTTTTTAATAATTAACAATTTTTAATCACATATGGGATCATTAAGGAAATTCTCTCATTTGAGAAATTATTAAAAAAATAAGCTTCAATAATTTCCGTTTGCAGTCCCAATAAACTTGATTGACATTTGAATCTATTTTGGTCAAATACTAATAATTGAAGTTTTTCTATTTCAGAAACTAATTCTTTACATATTTGGGTTCGAGAATCTTTAAAACAATCATTAGATTGTTTTAAAATCTTAGACTTTGTTGGTATCGTTTCAGCCATAACAAAATTAGATAACAACAAAAATTTCAGGAATAAAATAGTTAAACATTTCATTACTTCTTAAGATTTTCAAAATTTTGGACGCCTCGTTAAGAATGCTGAGCATTGAGCTAATTGCATGTTTTTGCGATTTAAAAAAAAAGATGCCCTGAAAGAGCACCTAGTTATTAAAGGAAGAAATAGATTAAAAAAATTACCCTTGAACTCTATCCTTAAAAAGTTTACCTGCAGAAAATGTTGGAACTCTTTTAGCGGGTATTGCTATTTTTTCGCCTGTCTTAGGGTTTAATCCCTGTCTTGCAGAACGATCTCTTGGTTCAAAAGAACCAAATCCTAGTAAAGAGACTTTTTTGCCTTCCACTACTGAGTCAACAATAGTTTCAATAGCTGCATCAACAACTAAAGAAACATCCGTTTTTGTGAGCTCTGTACGAGCTGCAACAAGATTTACTAAATCAGCTTTGTTCATTGAAATTTAAATTAAAGCTAGGGGTTAAAAAAAGATTAAATCGAGTTTAAACCTCGAACTTTCACATCATATGGAGCAAATACAAATACGGCAACCGAAAATGCCGGTGGCGCAAAGCTTTATACAAATTTTAGGGACATTTTTAGCAACATTATTTATTTCTTATAGCCGCGCTTTTTCATTCATAAAAAAAAGTATCTTCATTTAGAGAACAGCAAAAAGCATTGGTAGCACTAGATTTAGCATTAAAAAACTAACTACATTTAGCAAAGGGGGATAATGTCAAAGGGGAGGTGAATTTAAGAATTTGAGCTATTTATTATGTTTTATTAATTTTCAGATATATTTCCTTCTCATCACATGAAAAAACACAATTTGTATTTTGAAATCAAGAAAAATCTGGTTTTCTCATAATTAAACTTTCTCTATAAATCGTTTTATGCACTGAGCAGATGGATGAATAAATTGTAATTAATTAGAAAATTAATACTCTCCAAGATCTAATAAAGTTGATTAGTGAAGCCTTAAATTTGAGTTTTTTTTTAATTTTTGCATCTATTATTCAAATATCAGTAATTTAAATAAATTATCTCAATATTTAACTAATCAATGATAAAGAAAAAGTGATTCATCTCAATAAAGGTAAACCATTTCCTTTAGGGAGTTCTCTAACTTCACAAGGGATTAATTTTTCCTTAGTAGCCACAAATGCAGAATATGTAGAAATCTTATTGTTTGAGAAAGAGGACTCTAATTCCCCAAAAAGCATATTCAAATTAGATCATAATCATAATACAGGTCCATACTGGCATGCGGAAATAAAAAATCTTGATGAAGGTTGTATTTATGCTTTTAGAGTGAAACAAAAAAATAATGAAATTAATAATAACTATGAAAAAAAAGTATTACTTGATCCATGTTCAAGGGGTATTACCGGATGGGGAAGTTATAAAAGAGAAAATGCATTAAAAAATCAAGAAAATACTAATTCTTGTCTTAAAAGTGTTGTATGCGATAGAAAATTATTTAATTTTAAGGATTATCCAAGACCTAAGCATTCTTGGGAAGAAACAATTATTTATGAACTCCATATCAAAGCTTTCACTGAATCAACTGATAAAGATGAAAGTTGTTTTAAGAAATTCTTAAAAAAAATTCCTTATCTCAAAGAACTGGGTATTACAACAATTGAATTACTTCCAATTTTTTGTTTTGATCCTACTGATGCACCAAATGGTCTAAAAAATTTTTGGGGATATAGTCCAATTAATTGGTTTACTCCGCATTTTGAATATCTTTCGAATGAATCTGCCGAAAAGAATAGAGAGGAATTTAGAAGATTTGTAGAGGAATGTCATAAAGCAGACATTGAAGTCATATTAGATGTTGTATACAATCACACTTGCGAAGGTGATTCAAAAGGGCCAGCAATATCTTGGAAAGGTATAGATGAAAATCTTTATTACTTTATTGGGAAAGATAAAAATTTTCAGGACGTCTCCGGATGTGGTAACACTATTGCAGCAAATAGAGGATTAGTTAGAAAACTAATAATTGAATCTTTAAAATGTTGGGCGAGTGAATTAGGAGTTGATGGTTTTAGATTTGATTTAGGAATTGCCCTATCAAGAGGAGAAAATCTTTCACCGCTTGATAATCCTCCAATTTTTGAAGATATAGAATGTGAGCCAGAACTTATCGATATCAAGTTCATAAGTGAGCCATGGGATTGTGGCGGTTTATATAAATTAGGTGATTTCCCATCTAAGAATACTTTCACTTGGAATGGTCATTTTAGAGATGATTTGAGGAGATTTTGGAAGGGGGATAAAGATACAGCTTGGAATATGAGCGATAAAATCAAAGGTACTCCATCAATTTATAAAAAAAATACTATTTTGCCAAAATCAATAAACTTTATAACTTCACATGATGGATTCACTCTAAAAGATTTAGTAACTTTCAATAGAAAACATAATTTTGCGAACAGAGAGCAAAACAGAGATGGTGATAACCATAACAATTCTTGGAATCATGGTACTGAGGGACCAACTACGAACTTATTAATCAATGATTTAAGAAAAAGACAACAAAAAAATCTTGTTCTTAGTTTACTTATCTCTAAAGGTGTTCCAATGATACTTATGGGTGATGAAATAGGAAGATCACAAGGCGGGAACAACAATTCTTGGTGCCAAGATAATTTATTGGGCTGGATGAATTGGGATCAAGGTCAACAAGATTTAGAATTATTAGAATATTTTAAATATGTTATAAAAATCCGAAAAAAACTAATAAACATTTTCAATCCATCATTCTTCCCTAATAATCAAACCAATAAAAATATTCCAACATATCATTGGCATGGAACAAAGTTAGATAGCCCCGATTGGAGTAGTTGGTCACACACGGTTGCCTTTAGCATTAACCAAGACAATACTAATCCGCTGGTTTGGATAGGTTTAAATGCATATTCAAAAAGTATCGACTTCCCCTTGCCGAAATGTAAATATAATTGGTTAAAAGTTATCGACACTAGCATGCCTGAGATTTTTGAACCCTTAACCATTAATGAAAAATCTGTTTCAATAAAGAGTAGAAGCTCTTTACTAATCATTTCAGAAGAAGTATTTGGGGCAAGAAATAATTTATTCTAAAAGCGGGCGGCGGGAATCGAACCCGCATCTTCAGCTTGGAAGGCTGAGGTTTTACCACTAAACCACGCCCGCATTAAGTAATAGAATTACCATTGCAATAATACATTATCAAACAATAAACTAAGTAAAAAGATTGGAAAATTCACACTCGAAAAAAAATATTTCTAGATCAACAACAAGATTAATGTTCTCTTATGGGCTAGGAGATGCAGGCACAGGTTTAGTCGCGACACAATTTGGTTTTTTTCTTTTCAAATTCTTTATTTCTGCTGGTTTACCAGTAATAATTGCAGGATCATTATTAATGTTAATAAAGATATGGGATGCAGTAAATGATCCGTTAATTGGATGGTTAAGTGATCGTACTAAATCAAGATGGGGGCCTAGAATCCCTTGGATGGTAGCAGCATCTGCTCCCCTTGGTTTCTCGTTAGCTGCGATATGGTGGACACCCACTGGTTCAGTGCTAACCAAGACTATTTACTATGCCATAATTTCTATAATCGTAATGACTGCTTATACAAGTATTAATCTTCCTTTCGCAGCTCTTTCTACTGAAATTTCTGAAAAAACAGCAATAAGAACAAGACTAAACGCATCTAGATTTACTGGCTCAATAATCGCAGGACTAACTGGTTTAATAATTGCTGGAGTTGTATTAGGTTCCGAAGGATCAGCAAATAATGAATATTTTTTAATGGGTAAAATAAGCGGATGTATTGCAGTTGCTGCAACATTAATTTCTTGTTGGGGATTAGCTCCATTCGCAAAAAAAGCAAGAAGGCCTTCAGGAAAAGTTGAAGCTATAACACTTCAATTCAAAAGGATCTTCAGAAATAAAAAATTTCTAAAAGTTATTACGCTATATATTCTTCTCTGGTGCGCCTTACAATTAATGCAAACAGTAGCGTTAATCTATGTCGAGGATGTACTGAACGTACCAACTTATATTGCGAAGTGGATACCGATACCTTTCCAAATTAGCGCTTTAGTGGGTTTACAAATATGGACTAGAGTATCAAATAAATTGAACAGGATTTCAGCGTTAAACTATGGAGCGATTATGTGGATTATTTCATGTACAGCAGCTTTATTTTTACCTTCATTATCAAAAATTTCAGGAGCTGGAGATATTTTATTCCTAAATGCCAGCAACATATTTCTGTTCATTCTTTTAATTTTCATAATCTGTCTTATTGGCATTGGAGCTTCAACCGCTTTTCTTATCCCTTGGTCACTACTTCCTGATGCAATAGACGAAGACCCGGAGAAACCAGCAGGATTATATACTGCTTGGATGGTACTTATTCAGAAGATTGGTATCGCGTTTAGTGTTCAATTATTAGGATTTTTATTGTATTTATCAGGTTATCAATCATGCTTTGTTGATAAAGATGGCCTTAATATTATTGAACAATGCTACTCAGCACAATTAACTATTAGATTATGTATTGGTTTTATACCCTCAATATTGGTAATCATTGGTCTTTTAATCATGAGAAAATGGGATCGAAAATTAATTACAAACTAATATAAAGATATGTATTACCTTGATTTTTTCAAAAGACTTCTAAGCAGCCTAGTCATTGGCGGGCAAGCAATTAATTTTATCTTTAAGGGTAAAATTTCCAAAAATGATCTATTTGAGCAACTTATGGAGTCAGGTCCTGGCAGTTTGTTAATTGTATTAATTACGGGAATTGCCGCAGGTACAGTTTTTAATATTCAAGTTGCATCACAACTTACAAGTATGGGGGTTTCAAGTGAAATTGGAGGTTTATTAGCAGTAGGCATGGCGAGAGAAATGGCTCCTCTTCTAACTGCTACTTTAATGACTGGTAAGGTTGCAACTGCCTATGCTGCTCAACTGGGTACTATGAAAGTCACAGAACAAATTGAGGCAATAACCATGTTAAGGACCGAACCAGTCCAATATTTGGTAGTCCCAAGGTTACTATCTATGGTAATAATGTCTCCAATTCAGTGTCTTTTGTTTTTATCTGTAGCTTTATGGAGTGGACAAATTTGGAGCACAATTTTTTATAAAGTTCCTCCAATAGTTTTTTGGACATCTGTAAGATCAGGGAATGTAAGTTTAACCAGTGCAGACTTAACTGCAATGTTAATAAAATCTATAGTGTTCGGATTACTTATTTCAATCATTGCTTGTGGATATGGACTTACAACCAAAGGAGGTCCAAAAGAAGTTGGAACAAGTACAACAGGTGCAGTTGTAATGACTCTCGTTACTGTATCTTTAATGGATGTATTACTAACGCAAATTTTATTTGGATGATCCTATGTTTAATACTAAATCAAAAAAAGAGGAGCCAGTAATAATATCTCCTTCATTTCAGTTACCAATTATTCTAATAGTTTTAAGTTTTATGCTTTTGTTTTTGAATATTGGTTCCTTACCAACAATAGTTTTTGCTTCTTTTAGCTTTTTTTTATTACTTCAGTCATTCACCTTAAGAATAAAAATAACAAATGATGATTTTATCGTTTTACAATTAGGGAAAGAGATTAGAACTTTTCCTTTCAAGAACTGGATATCATGGAAATTCTTTTTCCCTATAATCCCAGGTATTTTTTATTTTAGAGAAAAGTCCAGTCCTCATTTATTACCAATTTTATTTAATCCAAAGCAATTAAAAGATGAGCTCATAAAAAAAGTTGACTCCCTGGAAATTAAAAATTCTTAAAATTCAGACTTTGCTTATTCATCAAAATTATTTAAATGACCAATACAGAAATTTCCGACAATAATCCTGAAAAGGAATTAATAATAGATAAGTCAATTTCAGATGATAAAACCAAACAAATTAGTAAGAAAAATATAACGCAAAATAAAAAAATTACACCAAAAAACGACAAATCAACTAAATCTTTTGATGAAATTTCTAATGAAATTTTTAGAGATCTCGTTTCAAAAAAAGACTCTTTAGTTAAAGAAATAGAAGAGTTAGAAACAAAAAAAATTGAAATAGAAAAAGATATTGAGTCAAATTTTAAAGGGCAGTCAGATAATATTGCTAAAAGAGTTAAAGGCTTTCAAGAGTACTTAACTGGTGCTTTGCAGAATCTTTCACAAAACGTTGAGAAACTTGAATTAGTTTCTCAACCAATAATCGTAAAGCCTTCTCCTCTTGATGAAAAAAAGCAAAACAATATCACAAATAATGTAGTAAATGTTCCCGCTCTTTCTGAAACATTTAAGCCAGATGAAGAGATTATAAAAAGTTGCTTTTCAAGTTTTACAGGACAACCTGACTTTTATGCAGAACCTTGGAAATTAAGACGGAGTCTTGATTCATCAGATATAGAAATTATGGATGATTGGTTCTTTAACATGGGCGGAAGAGGTTCTCTTGAGAGTAGAGGATCTCGACCAAAAAATGCCTTGTTATCAGCGGGTTTAATATCTATTCTTGGCGAATTATATGGAGATCAGTTTCAGACTCTTATTTTAGCTTCGCAGCCTGAACGATTAGGTGAATGGAGAAGAATTCTTCAAGATTCACTTGGTCTCACGAGGGACGACTTTGGACCTAATAGTGGGATTGTTCTTTTTGAAAGGCCTGAAGGTGTCATCGAAAGAGCTGATAGATTAGAGGCGAATGAAGAATTGCCATTTATTATCATTGATGCAGCAGAAACCTCTGTTGAAATTCCAATACTTCAATTCCCATTATGGGTTGCATTTGCTGGTTCAGATAATGAAATTTACGATGATCTTGAACTAAACTAAGCTTTATGAATCTCTTAATAATTTTTACAAGTTATCTTTTGGGATCTCTTCCAACAGGTTTTTTAATTGGAAAATATCTCAAAAATATAGATCTAAGAACTATAGGTTCTGGATCTACAGGTGCCACAAATGTCTTAAGAAATGTTGGGAAATGGCCAGCGCTTTTTGTATTTATCATTGACGTTGGGAAAGGCCTTATTTCAGTAAAAATTGCTCAATATTTCACAGATCAAGGATTAATAGAAGTTTTAGCAGGGATATCTGCTATCTCAGGACATATTTGGCCAATATGGCTTAGAGGTAAAGGAGGGAAAGCTGTTGCAACTGGATTAGGTATGTTTTTAGCTCTTTCTTGGAAAGTTGGACTCGCATCTCTTTGTATTTTTTTAATAGTTCTTGCAAAAACAAAATTTGTTTCTTTATCCAGTATTTCAGCTGCAATCTTACTTCCTATTTTTATGTTTTTTTACCTAGGTAAATTTATGCACTCATATTTTTTTATAAGTTTAATTGTGGGATTATTAGTAATCTGGAAACATAGAACAAATATAACGAGATTGATTAAGGGAGAAGAATCCAAAATTAATTAGAATCAATAGATTTAAATATTTCTATTAGAGCTTTATTAGGATTTATAGCTTTTGATATTGATCTACCAATGACTAACTTAGAAGCGCCATTATCTATAGCTTCATGGGGAGTCATAATTCTATTTTGATCATTTTTATTGTCAATATTTAATCTGATGCCTGGTGTAATAAGTTCAAAATTATTCTTATAAATAGATCTCAACATTTTTACTTCCCAAGGGGAACAAACACATCCATCTAATCCAGCATCAAAAGACAATTTTGCAAGTCTCAATACATTTTCTTCAATTGAATTATTTCTATCAAGATCAGTTTGAAAATCTTTAAGAGAAAAGCTTGTTAAAACAGTTATTCCTACAACATATGGAGGTTTAACACTGACTGAGGTGGCTCCTTCTAAAGATGCTTTCTTCGAATCCGTAAGAGCTTTTAAACCTGCTGAAGCATGAATAGAAATTATATCAACCCCTAATTTTGAAACTTGGAAACATGCTGCACGCATGGTATTTGGAATATCATGAAATTTTAAGTCTAAAAAAATTTTTTTATTTAAACCTTTTAATATTTCAATAACTCTTGGACCTTCCCTAACAAAAAGCTCTAAACCAACCTTCACCCACTTAATATTAGGACATTTTTCTAGAAGTAATTTTGCTTGACTTAAATCTAATCCATCAATTGCCAATATTATTTTATCTTCTGAATTAAAAATTTTATTCATCAATTTTCAGATTTCAAACCTCTTTATTATTTTTTTTCCAATTTGCAAAATTTTCCCTTTCAAATCATTTTTTGAATTAAAAACTAAATCAGGATTAATTACTTTCTGACTATCAATTTTTACACCCCCACCTTTAATAGATCTTTTGGATTCGCTGCTAGATTTGAAAAGTTTTAGAGCACTTAACAAGTAAAAAAACTTTACTGGGAAAACTACTTCTTTTAAAGAAATCTCTGGAATTTCTCCAACTTTTTCTTTATGTCCAAGGTATAATTTTTCGCAGTTTGACTGCGCCTTTAATGCTTCTTCAGCCCCATGGAATAAAGTAGTAACTTCTAAAGCCATTCTTCTCTGTAATTCACGAGGGGTTGTGTTTTCACGAAAACTTAAATCTAATTTAGTAAGTAATTCAAAATAAGTAGGGACTATATTATCGGGTACTTTTTCTAATTTTGAATACATTGAAAGAGGATCTTCAGTCAAACCAACGGTGTTCGATTCAGATTTACTCATCTTCTTAATTCCATCTAAACCTGTCAAAATTGGCAGCAGAACACCAAATTGAGGGTTTTGTTTAAAATGCCTTTGAAGATCCCTTCCTATTGCAATATTAAATTTCTGATCTGTACCTCCAAGTTCAATATCTGATTGAACAACTACCGAATCGTAACCTTGTAATAGAGGATATAAGAATTCATGCAAAGCAATTGGGACTTGCGAAGTGTACCTTTTATTAAATTCCTCCTTTGCAAGCATTTGACTAACTGTTGCACTCCCCATTAATTCAATTATTGAATTAAGATTTAATCCTTTTAACCATTCACTATTATATCTAATTTCTATTCTATCTTTTGAATCAAAATCTAAAATAGATTCATTGGCTGGCCTTCCCATCCCTAGTTGGGTTAAGTATGTTTTTGCATTATCCTTAACTTGTATTTCCGATAACTGAACTCTTGTTTTGTTTTTTCCAGTTGGGTCTCCAATTTGAGCAGTAAAATCCCCAATTATTAAAACTGCAATATGTCCATTATCTTGGAATGCCCTAAGTTTTTTGAACAATATGCTATGCCCAAGATGAATATCTGTTCCAGTTGGATCGATCCCAAGTTTAACCCTTAATTTTTTATTATTTTTTTTCGCATGATCAATTATCTCCGAAAAGGTTTGATCTGCTCCCTTAATTGGAAAATATTCTTCTATTCCTCTTGACAGCCATGATGGCAATATTAAGTTATCTGTCATGAAGCTTTAAACGTTAAATTTAGGAAGTTTTATCAAGTTCATCCTTCATTCTTATTAAGGTTTTATTCATTTGATCAAACATTTGATCAGGAGTAATCCCAAATTGACTTAACTGTGTCCTTAATTGTTCTACTGTCATTTTTGCTTGAAAATCTTCAGACAATTCAAATCTCTTCATAAAAACCTTATAACGATCCATAAGAGATTCCATTTTTTTTATAAACATTTTTTTCCCTTCTCTGTCAAATTTTCCATAATCAGAACCAAGTTTCATAAGTTCTTGGTAATCTGTAAAAAGCTTTTTAGCTTCTTCTTGAACGATGTCTGATTCAAAAAATCCCATTTCTATTTTTTTACTTCGCAAGATTAAGGCTCAATTACAAGATAACAAGAATCTTTTAAATTGATTAGAAGATTAATAAATTTTAGTTTATAAATAATTCTTTGATTTATATTTTTTCAGAATTAAATTTAGTAGACATGTTTCATAAATATTGGAAAAATTTAACGTAAATAATATTTCAAACCAAAATAGACAATTTGAATTATTTGGTTCAAATGTAAATACATCAATTAATTTTCAACACTCAAATAATCTTAAAATCAAAGGCGAAATCCTAACTGAATGGAGGGAAAGAATATATAATCACCAATTCAAAATTTCAAAAGATACTCAAAATAAAACTTTGCACCAAACAAGTCTTCCTATAAATAAAATTTCCGATGAAAGAAAAATTGATCCGTTTTCCTTGCAGCCATTATCATTGAACTTTTGGAGAACCAATCAATATATACACAATGGGCCAGCAATGTATTTTGTAATTGACTCGATGGAGAGTTCTAAAATAATCCTTTATATAGGAGAAACAAATTCAGCAAATAAAAGATGGAAGGGAGAACATGACTGTAAAAATTACCTCATGAACTATAAAGAAGCCCTAGCTCATAACAAACTCTCAAGTCACCAAGATATTCGTTTCTTCTTAGATGTACCTAAAGAAGTAAAATTAAGACGTAAATTAGAACAGCAACTGATATATTTATGGTTACCACCTTTTAATAAAGAAACTCGAGATAGGTGGGCAACTACTTTCACAAACAATTAAAAGTTAATTAAATCCATTTTACAAATGCAATTTTCCTCATTCCAAAAAAATCTAGATAACTGGCAAGGTGCTTCATTAATTTTTGGAGTTTTAGAGGAAGATATTGCAGGCCAACTTGAAAACATAAAATTTGTTATTGACCCAAAATTATTACTAAAAAAAGTTACTCAAAAAAAATTTAAAGGAGAAAAAGGAAAAACTTTAAGCTTTGAATTTTTAGATCAAAAATTAGAAACTTTATTCATAGTTGGTCTTGGCAAATCAAAAGACCTAAATAAAAGTGATATAGAAAACTCCATAGGAAATCTAGTTAGGAAAACTGTTGATAAAAATGAAAAAATGAGCATCCTACTACCTTGGGAACTTATAAATTCACAATTACAAATAAATCAACTAGCAGAGTCAGTCAGATTATCTGCCTATAAGGACAATAGATTCAATAAGAAAAAAGATGAAAAGACAGTTCTTAAAGAAATAGAGTTTTTGAATCTAAAAAAATTTGAGAATATTAGCTTTGAAGAGACAGCACAAATATGTGAAGGTGTAGAACTAGCAAGAAGACTTGTAGCCGCCCCTCCAAATAGCCTTACTCCTCAGAAAATGTCTATGCAAGCTTCTCAAATAGCTAAGGATCATGGTTTGGGAGTAAAAATTTTAGAGGCAAAAGATTGTCAAGATTTAGGGATGGGTGCATATTTAGCTGTAGCAAAAGGGTCTGATCTAGATCCTAAATTTATACATCTTACTTTAAAGTCAGAGGGGCCTATAAAAGAAAAGATTGCGCTTGTTGGGAAGGGTTTAACCTTTGATTCTGGAGGATACAATCTAAAAGTGGGAGCCTCTCAAATTGAAATGATGAAATATGATATGGGCGGAAGCGCTGCAGTTTTAGGAGCAGCAAAAGCACTTGGGGCAATAAAACCAAAGGGATTAGAAATTCATTTTATTGTGGCGTCTTGCGAAAACATGATAAATGGATCTGCAGTACATCCTGGGGATGTAGTTAAAGCTTCTAATGGTAAGACAATTGAAATAAATAACACTGATGCAGAGGGTAGACTCACATTAGCGGATGCTTTAACTTACGCATCAAATTTAAAACCCGATTCAATAATAGATCTCGCCACTTTAACAGGAGCTATTGTTATTGCATTAGGGAATGATGTAGCTGGATTCTGGAGCAATAATGATGATCTAGCAAATGACCTAAAAGTTGCATCAGCTCAGTCTGGAGAAGAATTATGGCAAATGCCTTTACAAAAATCTTATAAAGAAGGTTTAAAGTCTCATATAGCTGATATGAAAAATACAGGTCCTAGAGCAGGTGGGTCAATAACTGCTGCTTTATTTTTAGAGGAATTCTTTGATAAAGAGATTAAATGGGCTCATATTGATATTGCTGGGACTTGTTGGACTGATAAGAATAAGGGAATAAACCCATCAGGTGCAACCGGTTTTGGAGTTAAAACTCTCGTGCAATGGATTAAAAATAAATAATTATATTTAAAATCATTCAGTCCAAAGATTTATTGATCTAGCATTATCCCCCCATAATTTATCCAACTTCTGATCTCTTCCACATGAGAATCTATAGAACTTATATTTTAATTCATTTCTCTCAGCAAAATCTTGATGATATTCTTCAGCCAACCAAAATTTACCTTTTGATTTTAGTTCTACAGATATTTTTTCTAATGGCACTCGCAATTCATTAGAAGCCGAAAGAATTGCATTTTTTGCTTCACTTTCCTCAATTTCATCTTTGAAAAATATCACTGGCCTATAAGAATCTCCACGATCACAAAATTGACCCTTGCCGTCTAGAGGATCAATATTTCTGAAATAAAGCCTAAGTATCTCACTTAAAGTTACCAATTTGGAATCATAGTTTACCAAAACCACTTCCTGATGTCCCTCATGTTTTTCGTAAGTAGGATTTTGCAAATCTCCACCTGAATAGCCACTTTCTACAAAATTTATCCCCTTTAATGACTCTAAATCATGTTCTAAACACCAAAAACAACCTCCTGCAAGAATCAATTCCTCTGCAAAAGCCTTTACAGGGTTAACAAATATTGAAAGAGCTACTATTAGAGATAAGATATGTTTCATTTTTTTATTATAAAGTTCAAATAATAGAATTAATAATCTCTTTAGCAGCTCTTTGGACTACGCCCTCTTCTCCTAATTCTTTTTTTAAAAAAGCATAACCTTTTTTAATTTTTATTTTTTCTGACTTTCCCTCAAGAATCCTACAAGATTTGTAAAAAATTTTCTTTTCGTCAAACTCTCTTTGCACAAACTCAGGGATTATTAATTTATTAACTAACAAATTTACAGGAGAAATATATTTTACTTTGAAATTAAGAATTTTTTTAGCAATAAAAGCAGTTACCCTACTTACTCTATAACCAACAATCTGTGGGATTCCATATAAAGCTAATTCCATATTGACTGTCCCAGATTTACAAAAAGAAATTTTAGTAAGCGAATAAATATAAGGCTTTAATTTTGCACAATCTTTTTGAGAAATCACAAATCCTTCAACTTGATATTTTCTTAAGGCTTTTTTGAATATTTCATCAAAAGCAATCCGACAGGAGGGAATATAGACAACTAAACTTGGATATTTTTGTTGTAATTTTTTAGCCGCTTTCATAAAAGTAGGTAATACATATCGTAATTCTTGAGGTCTTGATGCTGGCATCAAGAGCAGGATATTTTGATTAGGGCGAAGGTTAAGAATAGTTCTGGCATCCTTCTTTAAAGGAAGTTTTTTTGTCAAATCAATCATTGGATGTCCCACCCACAAAACATTTCCGCCCCTCTTTTTATAAAATGCTGCTTCTTTCTTGAAAATCGCGAAAATTTTATCAGAAAATTTTATTAGATTTGTTGTAGTGTTATTGCCAACCCTCCAAGCCCACTCTT
Source organism: Prochlorococcus sp. AG-347-K10 (assembly GCA_003278955.1). Classification (GTDB taxonomy): domain Bacteria; phylum Cyanobacteriota; class Cyanobacteriia; order PCC-6307; family Cyanobiaceae; genus Prochlorococcus_A. The sequence goes on along the minus strand of QCCB01000007.1, from coordinate 23,463 downwards.
GAGGAGCAATATAGTAAAAAATTGGAATTTTAGTTTTCGATCTTTTTAATTTTGTTCCAATTTTTATATTGGGGCCCATATAGTCAATAAGAATTAAGCAATCTGGAGGATATTTTTTTAGTAATTTATAAAATCTTTTTTGAATTCTTATTGTTGGGAGAATAAGGGGTAAAGCCTCCCAAATTCCTATTGCACTAATTGATGTAGTGTCTTTAAGAATTTTTACGCCTTCTTTTTTCATCCTTTCCCCACCCAATCCACATATTTCTAAATGTATAGATTTTTTTTTAGCTTCATCTAATAATGCTTTTGATAACAAACTTCCATGTAAATCCCCAGAAACTTCTCCAGTACTTATAAATATCTTTTTATTCATAAATTTACTGTAGGCATTGGTCCTCGTCTTTCTTTAGATATTGACTCTTTTAAAAAACTACATAATTTTGAAGATGAAAGATCTAAATCTCCTGTCATTACTTTTTCTAACGAATTTGAAATGGCATCATTAGATTTAAAAAGTAGATTCCAATTGCTTTGAAGTAATTTTAAGTCAAAATTTTTATTTTCCATCAAACCACTCCTTTTAATTCCAATCCTATTCAAACCTCTCAATCTTCCTGGATGCCCTTCGGCTAAACAAAAAGGTGGTACATCTCTATCTACTCTTGTCATGCCTCCAATCATTGCTAAATATCCAATATGGACAAATTGATGAATACCTAAACAACCACCAATAATAGCTTTATCTTCAATTTTTACATGGCCTGCAACTTGAACACTATTTGATAAAACTATCCCATTACCAAGTTCACAATTATGGCCGATGTGAGTATAAGCCATCAACAAATTATTATTACCAATAATAGTTTTTTCTCCTTCATCTGTTGCTTTATTAATAGTTACACATTCTCGGAAAGTATTATTATCTCCAATAATTACTTCAGTTGGGGCCCCTTTATATTTAAGGTCCTGGGGATCAAGACCTATAAAAACACTTGGGAAAACTTTATTGTTAATACCAATTTGAGTTCTTCCTGAAATAACTGCATTCGGTCCTATTTCGGTTCCTTTCCCGATAGTCACATCAGGACCGACAATAGCTCCTTGAGAGACGATAACCCCATCATGTAATTCGGCACTTGGATCAACAAAAGCATTAGGGTGCACTTTTACACCACTAAATCCTGAGTTTAATTCAGTATCTTTATTATCCATATCCCTAATCAACTAATGAAAACATTAATTCTCCAGAACAAACCAACTTCCCATCAACGTGCGTCTCACCTTTAACCTTCCCAAATCTTTGTCTTTTAATAGACAATAACTCACAAGAAATTATCAATTGATCTCCAGGTACAACTGGTTTTCTGAATTTAACGTTATTGATTCCAGCAAAGACGAAAAGTCCTTTAGGAAGATCGGGCATTTGCGTTACAATTATTCCACCAACCTGGGCCATTGATTCAACAATAAGAACACCAGGCATCAAGGGTCTCTCAGGAAAGTGTCCCTGAAATTGCGGTTCATTTATAGTTACATTTTTTACTGCAACTGCTCTCTCCCCAGGAATATGCTCTATGACTTTGTCTACAAGAGCAAAAGGATATCTGTGAGGTAACAAACCTAGTATGTGCTCAGAAGAAAGTTGATTATTTTCACTTGATAATTTCTTTTCCAAAACAATTAAAGATAAAGTTAATTTTTTAGCGATGAGGCCAATAAAGCATTTAAAGAATGTGATCCTTTATAAACTAAAATTTGAGCCTTAGGTAACCCTACCAAAGCCAAGTCCCCAATTAGGTCTAAAATTTTATGTCTTATTGGTTCATTATCAAATCTTAATGGTGGATTAACCCATTTATCACCGTCACAAACAAGGGCATTTTCCAAACTTCCTCCTTTTATTAATCCAAGTTCACTTAACTCTTGAAATTGATCTTTAAAACCAAATGTTCTAGCAGGAGCAATCATTTCAACAAAACTTTTTGGATTTAAATCAATCACAAAAGTTTGATTTCCAATCGCTTTATAAGCAAAACTGATAGTGGATATAATTGTAGTTTTTTCAGAAGGGGTTGCTGCTATAACTGATCCTTCTTTATTTAAAATTATTGATTTATTAATCTCTCGATAGAAATTATCTGGTCTAGGTGCTTTTTTTACTCCTGCTTCTTCAAAAGCTCTAACCCACTGAATTGCCGATCCATCTAAAAGAGGAATCTCTTTACCCTCAACCTCAATATGTATATAACTCAACCCACACCCTGCCAAAGAAGATAATAAATGTTCTATGGTATACAAATTTCTCTCCCCTAATTTAACCGCAGTACAAAGCATGGTACTTCCAATTAAATCCTGAGTTAACTTAAAAATTTCATTAGGTTTTTCCCTAAAAGAGACATAATATCCTTCTTTCTCATAAGGAGAAATTGTAACTCTTGTTTTTTCTCCACTATGTAGGCCTATACCCTCTCTGGAGATGACACCAGCCAAGGTATAACAAGAATCATAATTAGCAGGCCAAGAAAACACTTAAAACTTCCATCCAACTCCAAGTGTATATCTCCAATCTCCACTTAGGTCCTTGCTAGCGACATCTAATCTTAATGGACCTATTGGTGTTTTAACTCCAACTCCCCCTCCAAGAGAAAAACCAGAGCCTGATTTTTGCAATAATTTACCGGGTTTTCCTGGAACTTCCTTTTGAGAGCCTAGATCACTTCCTCCATCGATGAATAAAGCTCCTGATATCATTCTCCAAACAGGAAATCTATATTCTGCTGTGCCCTCAACAAAACTTCTACTTACAGCCATATCACAAGAACCCCAACCTCTAACAGATGATGTCCCTCCAATACAAAATGCTTCGTAAGGAGGCAACTCCCCAAAAATAGTTCCCGCCTTAAATTGAAATCCAATAGCTTGAGGACAGTCTTCACTATTAGCACTACTAGACTTACATGCCTTCGTTAAGTTTATTAATTTTGTTGGTATAAAAAATGAATATGAGGCCCTTATTCTATTAAAAGTTGGGGAGTTTTTGCCCATTGAAATAAATTGTTCGGTACCAAAGGTAAATTTATTGCCTGCAGTTGGGTTGATGTTATTGTTCAAATTATTTCTAGAAGTACTTGCAATAACACTTACTAATGTATTTTCTTCAGGGCATGAACCATCATTTGGAGTAAAGCCAATACAAATAATATCGCTTATATTATTTCTGGTTGTAGTTGGCGTTCTATCACCATAAGGTTTTTTGTTTCCATCACCATCAATCATCTTTACTTTCTTAAAATTCATTCCTGCAAGAACTCTCCATTTGGCAACCTTAAATGGATCTCCACCATTTAATGGCCTTGAGAAAGAAAAACCACCTCCTGTTTTTTCTAAAACTATTGATGAAAAAGTATCAGAGCTAGATGGTGTTTGATCATCTACTGCATATAATTTGCCATTATTTTCACTTTTGAATTCTTGTGGATAATCTCTACTTAAAAAAATATTTGTTCTAAAAGATGTTTTATGTTTATCTCCTTTAATCCATGGATCAGATAGAGAAAAATTATAGGTAGTTGAATATTCTCCAAAGTTTAGATTTAAATTTGTAGACCATGCTCTTCCAAGTGCATTTGTTTCCTGTAAACCAATTGACGCGAAAATACCTGAACCATTGCTATAACCAATTCCACCTGTTAAAGATCCTGTTCTTTGCTCACTCAAGTCTAAAAAAATTATGACTTGACCAGGATTTGAATTATCAGGGCCAAGAGAAACCTTTACATCATCAAATAATGATGTGGCATAGAGTCTACCGATATCAGCTTCTAAAATTTTTCTATTAAAAATTGTGCCGGGTTGTGTTTTTAATTCTCTCTTTATGACCCAGTCTTTTGTTTTCCCTTTTCTAGGTTTCCCATCAATAATAAATTCACCATCAGAATCTGGGAATCTTATTTTTACGTCAGATATAATGCCTTCATAAACTTTTAATATTACTAATCCATTCTCAGAGATTCTATCTGGACCACTAATTCTGGCTAAGGAATAACCCTCTTTTTCATAACGTTCTTTTATTATTTCTATCTTATTTTGAAACTCCTTTAGGTTAAGAGTTGTGCCATAGTAATTTTTAAAAATATAATCTACGTAATCATTCGATACTATAGAGTTTATAGGTTTAAGTTCAACTTTCTTCAAGATTGGATTAGGCACTACATTTACTATTAGCCTCACGCCTAGTGGCCCATCTTGAGTATTTATTTTAACTCCTGAAAACCAACCACTAGCATATATTGCATTAAGGTCTTGATTTAAAATTCGATTATCAACAATACTTCCTGGTTTGATGCTCATAGCATCATACGCAGCTAATTCAAGTTTTCTACCCTCAGGATGATTTTCCCAACCTTCAATAATTATTTCTGAGATAAGAACACTTTCTTTACTAATATCGTTATTATTTTCTACAAGAAGAATTTTTTTCTTTTTTTTAATATCAATCCCTTGAAGTAAAGCATTATTAATATTTGGTATTCCTAAGGTTGTTATTGATTTATCAACGTCATTTGGCAAATACTTAGCAGCCAATTCTGAGTTATTTGAAATCAAAATAAAGGGAGAGCAGGCAACATTTATGAAAACCTTTCCAAATTTTAAAAAATGTTTTTGCATAATAATTGTGCTTAAGATAAATAAATCATTCTTTACTCAATTAGGCTTAAGGAAATCGTTTATTCTTCGGTGAATTTCACTGTAAGCTTCAATCAGACCACCTAAATCATTTCTAAATCTATCTTTATCTAGACTTACGATTATATCATTTTTTTGATTTAGATCCCACAATCTACAATTATCAGGACTTATTTCATCCCCAAGAATAATATTATTTCTAAAATCATAACCAAATTCTAATTTGAAATCTACAAGTTGAAGTTGAATATTTTCAAAAAAACTTTTCAAGATTACATTAATTTTTAAAGTTAAATTTATTATTAACTCTAAATCATGAGCGCTTAATATGTTCATTAATTCAATTCTATCTTTTGTAATAAGAGGATCATTAAGTTCATCATTTTTAAGATAGATATCAATTAATGGTTTTGATAGCAGAGTTCCAGGTTTAATAGTGGTTTGTTTGCACAAAGAACCATAAGCAGTATTTCTTAAAACAATTTCTAATGGAATTACTTTTATTTTTTTTGCAATCATTGTATTTTCATTTTCAAGTTCAATGAAATGAGTTGGAATATTCTTCTTGATAAGAATCTCAAAAATTCTTGCACTTATTAAGCAATTAAGCTTGCCTTTACCTTCAAATTTTTCTTTTTTTAACGCATTAAACGCTGTAGCTTCATCTTTAAATTCGATTTTTACTATATTTGCATCATCATGAGTAAATATTTTTTTTGCTTTGCCTTCATAAATCAACTCATATTTATTATTCATTAATTTAAAACCTCATTATTATTACTAAAGTACTTTTTTATAATTAACATAATTATTAGAGATCGCCTTCAAATGATTTTATTTTCATTTTAACTAATTATTCATCGAAACCTCATAACCTTAAAAAACAAATATATGGTAATGCATTCACCTAGCTCTAGCAAATTTATTAGATTAGAAAATATTTTAATAATTGGAAATGGCGGTAGAGAAAACTCTTTGGCTTGGGCTATTCAAAAAAATGAATTAGTTAAAAAAGTTTATTTAATACCTGGTAACGCTGGTTCAGAAAGAATAAATAAATGTGAAAGAATAAAAATTGATATAGATAACAAAAACGAACTTATAGAAAAGCTCAAATTTCTTGAGATAGATTTAGTTGTAATCGGACCAGAAATACCTCTTGCAAATGGATTAGCAGATTTTCTTCGCAAAGAAGATTTTAAAGTATTTGGTCCTAATAAAGATGGAGCAAAATTAGAATTTAGCAAATCTTGGGCGAAGGAATTTATGCAAGAAGCAAATATTCCAACTGCAAACTTTTGGAAAGTCAATTCTCTAGAAGAAGCCAAAAAAATTATCAACACGTCTTCAATTCCGCTGGTAGTGAAAGCTGATGGTCTAGCTTCAGGCAAAGGTGTTTTTATACCTAATTCAAAAGATGAATGCTTTGAAGCTGCAGAGTCGATTTTTAATGGTAAATTTGGCAACTCTGGAAATGTAGTTGTTCTAGAAGAAAGAATACAAGGACCAGAAGTTTCAGTTTTTGCTTTATGCGATGGAGAGAGATATACATTACTTCCAACCGCGCAAGACCACAAACGTCTTAACGAAAAAGATAAAGGGCCAAATACAGGAGGAATGGGAGCTTATTCTCCTGCCCCATTATTAACAGAAGATCTCCTAGATAGGATAATCAAAGAGATAATTGAACCTACAATAAATGAACTAAATAAAAGAAATATTGACTATAGAGGTGTCATTTATTTCGGGTTAATGATCACAAAATCTGGGCCCAAAGTTATAGAATATAATTGCAGATTCGGTGATCCAGAATGCCAAACCATAATGCCATTGATGGATCAAAATTTTGTATTTCTTTTAGAAAAATGCTCAATGGGAAATTTAACTGGTGATGAAAAGATAAATTCATCTGATAGAGTTAGTGGCTGTGTAATAGCGACCTCCAATGGGTACCCTCACGAATATAAAACTGGCTTTCAAATAAAAATAGGTGAGATTGACTCAAATGATTGTCAAATTTTTGACTCGGGTACTTGTTTAAGTGAAGATGGTCAATTACTTACTAATGGAGGAAGAGTCTTGAGTATTGTCTGTCAAGATAAAGATTTCGATATGGTTTTTGAAAAAGCATACAAAAATTTAAAAGAAATTTATTTTGAGGGTATTTTCTTTAGAAATGACATAGGTCATCAAGTCAGAAAAAACTTTTCTAAGGAGAATTAAGCTTATGGTGGATAACAATGATCAAGAAAGTAGAAAATATAACATCTCTGATAATGAAGATATGAATAATAATTATTGGATTAATGGACTCATCACTTGGTGGAGTGGCTTCAGTTTAAGAACAAAGTTGCTAGCTATTGCAACTCTTGTCGTAAGCCTCCTTATGACAGGAATAACTTTTTTTGCATTAAATAGTATTCAAAGAGATGCAGGAATGAATGATACTAGATATGCTCGTGATCTTGGTTTATTGTTATCTGGGAATGTAACAGAATTAGTCGCTAATAACCAAAAAAAAGAAATTTCAAACGTAGCTGAAAAATTTTGGAGATCAAGTCGAAACTTGCGATATATATTCTTTACGGATGCAGAAGATATTGTTCAACTTGGGATACCGATCAGTGCAACACCGACAAGCTCAGACAGTCAGTTCCAGCTCACTAGAAGACTAAAATTGCCCACGGAATTAAAGAAAAGACCACAATTCCCTTTAGTTAGGCAGCATGCTACACCTCAAGGTCAAGTAACAGATGTATTTGTTCCAATGTTGTGGAAAGGCAAATATCTTGGAACTTTAGCTTTGGGAGTCACCCCTAATAAAAAAGCACTAGCCAGTGCTGCCTTAACTAGAGAAGTAACCATTGCAGTTTTTATCTCAATTTGGGTTTTAGTAATACTTGGAGCTGTATTTAATGCACTAACAATTACAAGACCCGTCAGAGAGTTAGTAAGGGGTGTTAGAGAAATTTCAAGAGGAAATTTTAAGTCTAGAATTTCTTTACCTATGACAGGTGATCTGGGAGAACTGTTAAATGGATTTAACAGGATGGCCACACAGTTAGAAAATTATGACGAAGCTAATATAGAAGAACTTAAAGCGGCACAAATCAAGCAACAATCGTTAATAGCTACAATGGCTGATGGCGCCATATTATTGGACTCAAGAGGCAAGATTGTACTTACTAATCCAACAGCAAAGAGATTATTTCGTTGGGAGGGAAGATTCTTAGAGGGTAAACATTTTTTGAATGAAATCCCGGAGATTTTATCTAACGACTTACATACGAATATAGAATCTATTTTAAACCGGGAAAAGGAGAAGGACGATTTAAGATTCAGTTTAGGAGAACCCCCAAGAACCTTAAGAATTGTCTTGCAATCAGTTTTAGATACAAATAAAGTTGAATTAAAAGGGATTGCTGTAACAATCCAAGATTTAACTAGAGAAGTTGAACTTAACGCGGCACAAAATAGATTTATTAGTAATGTTTCGCATGAATTAAGGACACCACTTTTTAATATCAAAAGTTATGTAGAGACCTTACATGATTTAAAAGATCAGCTTTCAGATGAAGAACAAATAGAATTTTTGGGCATTGCAAATTCAGAGACTGATAGGTTAACAAGACTTGTAAATGATGTATTAGATTTATCAAGATTGGAGTCTGGGAAAATTGTTCAGCTAGAGCAAATGGACATAAAACCAGCAATAGAGCAGACTCTTAGAAATTATAGACTTAATGCTACAGAAAAAAATGTCTCATTATCTCATGATATAGAAGAAACTATTCCTCCAATTCTTGGAAATTTTGATTTACTTTTACAGGTTTTTGATAATTTGCTGGGTAATGGATTGAAATTTAGTCCAAAAAACAGCTCATTAATTATAAGAGCTTATACTTGGCCAGATTCTTGTCCTGCTCTCCCTCCAAGTATTAAAAACAATGCAGCCCCTCAATGTGAATTAGTTTCACCACTACCAAAAGTAAGAATTGAGATTGCTGATACTGGCTCAGGGATATCACAGGCTGATCAAGAAAAGATATTTGATCGTTTTTATAGAGTAGAGAATTCTGTTCATACAGAACAAGGTACCGGTTTAGGTTTATCTATAGTTCGGGGAATAATTGAAAAACATGGTGGAGAGATTCGTATGGCTAGTGAATTAGGAGTAGGAACAACTTTCTGGTTTGATTTAGCCTTAGCGCAATCTGATAAAGATGAATTATTGACAAAAGCGATTAATAATTCAGATTCTTTTGCAAATTCTGAAAGTAAAGAAATTATCTAATTATTTTCTAATCCTTTAAAAACATTTTGAACATTTTGATCAGGCACAACCCTATGAGGGGCACCACTAAATATTTGTTCAAAATTAGAAAAAGAATCTTTTATTTCTGGGCCACTATTTGTAATAATAAATTCTCTTATTCGTTTATCATGCCAAGATCCACGCATTTTAAAAACATTTAAAGCTCTTGCCATCTCACCTTTTATTTCTACATATTGAAGCAACAATATAGTATCTGTAATTGTTGAGATATGAGAATCAGTTATAGAATGACTTCCCATAAATTCTTCTGCAGTATTAGTAAAAAAGCCTGCTATCTCCTCTTGTTTTGTATAACCAGTAACAGCAATTACAAACTGTCTAAATGCATTCAAACTTACACCTCTGGCTAACGCAGAGAGAGAATCAATTGCCATTCTTTTAGGTTTAAATTGATTAATTTGCGTTTTTATAATTTGCAAGTGATCTTCTAAACCTGTTGATTCAGGATATGCACAAATGATTTTCAATAACCCATCACTTTCCATATTTTCAAAATCTATTCCCCAGCTAGTTGCATTCCTAAGCAATTGAGCCCTAGATTCTTCATATGCAAAAAGTATTGCTCTTTCATTATTGTTATAAGCATCTTCAACAAATTTTGATACAAGCATAGTTTTGCCTGTACCAGTAGCTCCAGTGGCGAGAATAATGGAATCTTGAAAATATCCCCCACCACACATATCATCAAGATCTTTAACTCCGGAACTAATCCTAATATTTGATGATCTCTGCGTTAATCTCATTGCTCCAAGGGCAAACACACTTATTCCATCCATCCCCATAGTGAATGGATATTCACCTTTCATATGCACAGTACCTCTTAACTTCAAAACTTCTAAAGTTCTTCTTCTCTTCTCTGACTCAAGAACATTTCTTAATAAGACAACATTATCAGATACAAATTCTTCTACCCCATATCTAGCAATTGGTCCATAATCATCAACCCTTTCTGTAGTCATAACTGTCGTCACACCTATCTCTTTTAATCTTGCTATGAGTCTAAATATTTCTCGTCTAACAACGTAGATGGCATCATACTGCTGAAAGACAGCAGTAATTGAATCTATTGCAACTCTTTTAGCTTTATATTTTCTAATTGCATAACTAATTCTCTCAATTAGACCAGACAAGTCAAAGTTACCCGCGACATCCTGACCATCAGGGTCAGGAGAAGCATCCAAGATAAAAAGTTTATTTTGATCAATTAATTCTTGTAAATCCCAACCAAAACTCGCGGCATTTCTAATAATATCTAAGGGTGATTCCTCAAAAGTTACAAAGATTCCAGGTTCATCAAAATTACAAATTCCATGGTGTAAATATTGCAGTGAAAAAACAGTTTTACCAGTTCCTGACGTACCACTAACAAGTGTACTTCTAGATACAGGTAACCCACCCCTACAAACATCATCAAAGCCTTCAATTCCCGTTGGCAATTTTTGTACTTGCATTTTATTTGATTTGCCAATTTTCTTATCATTCATAGTTTTCTGCTAATAAAACAAAAGTAAAATAAATTTTGAATTTTTCTTTAATTATTAAAAGTCTAAAATATATTATTTATTTCCACTATATTCACTTTCTGTTAATTCATCAAAAAGTAGATCTAAACCAATTAAAACTTTCTCTCTATCTGAAAGATCTCCTATTATTTTTCTCACTGGTGGCGGTAAAATTTTAGCTAAGGTTGGGGTAGCTAAAATCTTATCTTCTTCTGCAAGTTGTGGTTGCTTAAGTACATCAATAACCTTCAAAGCATAAACTCCTTTGAATTCATTTTCTAAAATTCCTCTTAAAGTATTTAAAGCTCTCATTGAATTAGGAGTATTTCCAGCAACATAAAGTTTTAAAATGTATGTTTTTCTTGCTGCCATTGTTATAGTTCCACAATTGATATAAAAGATTTAAAACAAACCTTGACTTATTACACTACAAAATAAGAAAATATACAAATTACTATGATTGCTTATTTGGCTAAATCAAATTATCAATTTGAGCCTGATAGCGTCTTTAAGATATGACAAATTCTAAAAACTCTTCAAACAATTCTTTAAAAATTAATGAATTGTACGCCATAGCAGAAACATCGGGTCAACAATTTTGGTTCGAAGTTAACAGATACTATGACATAGACAGGTTAAATGCAAAAGAGAAAGATAAGATAATACTAGAAAAAGTACTACTCTTAAAAGACAAAGATTCTGTTACTGTTGGAAAACCTTACGTCAAGGATGCAAAAATTGAATTAGAAGTTGTCTCCCATAAAAGAGACAAGAAAATTCTTGTATACAAAATGCGTCCAAAAAAAAAGACAAGAAGAAAAATGGGACATAGACAAGAACTTACAAGAGTTATGGTAAAATCAATTTCAATAGGTAAAGGTACTCCTAAGTCTTCTTCAAAAAAAGAAACTGTCAAAAAGGAAACTAAACCAAACTCCGAAAAATCTACAGATTAAACATTTCTAATGGCACATAAAAAAGGAACAGGTTCTACTAGAAACGGTCGAGATTCAAATTCCAAGAGATTGGGTGTTAAAGCTTATGGAGGAGAAAAAGTAACTGCTGGATCAATTCTAATTCGCCAAAGAGGTACATCCTTTTTGCCTGGGATCAACGTTGGGAAAGGTAAAGATGACACCCTTTTTGCACTCAAAGAAGGAACCGTAAGTTTTGAAAGCATCAAAAGAAATTTAAGAAATAGAAAAAGAGTCAATATAGTTATCTAACTTTTTTATAAGCTCTTGTAGTTATATGAATAGGATGAAATACTTCTAAAAAATTTGATTGAAGAGTCTCAAAAAACTTTTCAATTATTTGACTATCGTCGATATGAAAGGGATATTCGTTGTTATCTCCTTTGTAGAAATACCAATTTAATAGAGCAATAGAATTGCTATCCATAATCTCATTGAAAGTAATAATTTGCGAGGCTGGGTCTGCAAGATGTTCCAAAACATCAAGACAAACTATCGTATCAAATTTCAATAGTTGTGTATCTTGAATTGTCTTGCAAAAAGTAATTTTTTTTTCGACTCCTAATTTCTTAGCCCTATATTTAACAAAATTTCTATTTGTTTGATTAATATCTACAAAAAAAATATGCTCAACTTTTGAAGACATCGCGTTAGCCAAGGCATGCGTACCAATACCTCCTCCAAAATCCAAAACTAAACCTCTAGAAAATCTCTGCTGAAGTTTTAAAGTATCAGCGATGTAGTCGCTACTCGTGATATGCCAAGCAGCTAAATCAGCTACATGCCTATCTCCTACAATCTCAGTATAAAAATCTGAAACTTCATTCAAAGTATCCCCGGGATGTGAATTTGCCAAATTCATCTTTGCATTTGCAAGGAATCCCTCTAAGTCACATTCCCTAATAGATAAGTATTCCATTAAATGTGATTTCAAATTAAAAGCATTATCTAAAAACTCTTTTAATATGAGATTATTGTTTTTCAATTTTTTAATATAAATTTCCAATACCAAAATCATAGAATGGTCATAAATCTTTCTCAAAGAATTCTTAATATTAAAAATGGAAACTAAAGATGGATTTTTAGTAATTAATAAAGAGAAAGGCTGTACGTCTCATGATTGTGTTAAGCAAATAAGGAAGTTACTAAATACAAAAAAGGTTGGGCATACAGGAACTCTTGACCCAGAAGTTGTAGGAACATTACCAATCGCTATAGGAAGTGCAACAAGATTTATTCAATATCTTCCTCAGGATAAAACTTATATAGGTCAAATTAAATTAGGGATAAGAACTAACACTGATGATATTCACGGAGACATAATTAATCAAAAGACTTGGCCTAAGATCAGTAATGAAAAATTAGATCAATACCTAAATAGATTTAGAGGAATTATTAAACAAATACCGCCGAAAGTTTCAAGTGTACACGTCAATGGTGAGCGAGCTTATAAAAAATCTTTTAGGAATGAAAATTTTAAATTAGCACCAAGAGAAGTAAAAATAAAAGAACTTACTTTAATGAAGTGGGACCAAATAAACGGAATAATAGAAATAAAAATCAAATGTTCAACTGGCACATATATAAGAGCAATTGCAAGAGATTTGGGGGGAATTCTTAATTCCGAAGGTTGCCTTCTGCAACTAAAAAGAATTTCTGCTTGCGGCTTTGATGAACAAAACTCGATAAAAATATCTGATATTGAAAAAGAAAAAGGAAAAAAAAACACGCAAAACTTGATTATTCCAACAATTTCTGCTCTTAACCACATTTCATCATTTGTCTTAAGTAGTGAAGAACAAATCAATTTTTGGCAAACAGGAAGATCAATTAAAGTTGATATTAATTACTTCAAGGAAAGTAAGTCATTTGATTATAAAAAGCCCATAAAAGTAATTGATAAAAAACAAATACTACTGGGGATTGGCTTCTTAAATAAGGATCAATCTAATATTAATCCAAAATTAGTTCTTAATTCTAAATAACTTCTATAGGTAATCTTTTCTAAAAGGTTTAATCTGCACTCCCCTATAAAAATACTTTAATATTCTTTCAGCTTTTTGGCCTCTAGACGCCAGATATTTAGCACCCCATTGACTCATTCCTACTCCATGACCTGATCCCTGTCCAAAAACTATCAAACCTTTTTTTAAAGGAAAATTGTTTGATTCTTCCTCAAAAAATTTAAATCTTACAAAATTACTGTTTAGTCCTAATCTTTTTCTTAAAACTACCCCAGACATTTGGTCAGAACCATATGCCCCAGTAATTTTTACATTTTTTACCCTCCCTGTACTAGTAATATCTAGAATCTCTATATTTTTTAAACCTCCAATATTAGGAAATAAATTTATTAATTCATTACTCGAAATTTTTTTTTGCCATCTAAATTTTGGATTATTTTTATCAAAATCTTTCACACTTGATAAATATGGATATTTATTTTTCCATACATCTTGACTATTTTCTGTCATTCCACCTGAGCTGCTATGAAATAAAGCATTAATTAATTTATTTTTATACGTCAAAACTAAAGATCTTGTACTTTTAACAGCTCTAATAGTTTTATAATTTCTTGACTCTAAGCCATTATAGACTTGATTTTTTTGAGTTGAATCTATATCAAAAAAACTATTTCCTTTTTGCTTTAAAGCGTAAGTTCTAGAGGCAATTGCTTGTGCTTTTAATGCTTCAATAGGCCATTTTGTTGGCATCTCTGAGCCCACTACACTACTTAGGTATTTCTCTATTCCTAAAACATTCACTACCAATATTTCAGAATCAAGTACAAAGAGATTAAGCTTTCCAGAAAATCTCTTCTGACCTACCCATATACCTCTTCCATCAGAAGATCTAACTTGAAATTGTTGATTACTTTTTAAGTCATATTTTTTTTGTTTATTTTTATCAAAGTATAAAATTTTTCTATTTTTCTGATTTTTCAAAGTTAAACCTTTTATTTTTTTACTTGAAAAAAATCCACCCTCTATTGTTAAAGGAATTGATCTATCTGATCTAATCCTTAAATTGTTATTTTTTGATATCAAAACTCTAATTATTGGTTCTCTAGATGCGAAAACACTTTCACTCTGAAAAACACAAATTACTAAAATAGTGGTCAAGCAACACTTACTACAAAAATTTTTAAATTTAAGTATCACTTTGTTTAAAAAACAAATTCTTAATTTGCCTAAGTTTGACTAAAAGTCTAGATTTAATCCAGATATAAAAATAAAAATATCATAAATTAAGTGAATATCACCTTCTTAGGAACAAGCTCAGGAGTTCCATCCTTAACGAGAAATGTTTCTTCCCTAGCACTTAAATTATCACAGTCATCTGAAGTTTGGCTTTTTGACTGTGGTGAAGGAACACAACATCAAATAATGAAGAGCAATATTAAATCTTCACAAATCAAGAAAATATTTATTACACATATGCATGGAGATCATATTTATGGTTTACCTGGACTTTTGGCTACCCTAGGTTTATCAGGTAATAGTAAGGGTATTGAAATTTACGGTCCTACTGAGTTGCGAAGTTTTATAAATTCTGCACTTAAAAGTAGTTTTTGCAAATTGTCTTTCCCATTGCATTTTGTGGAAGTTGAAAATTTTGCATCAGAAAATAAAATTTTATTTGAAAACAACAAAACAAAAGTAAATTGCGCCTGCCTTAAACATAAAATACCTGCTTATGGTTATCGAGTTAGTGAAAAAGATAAGCCAGGTATATTTGATATCGAAAAAGCAGAGTCTCTAAAAATATCACCTGGACCAATTTATTCAGAACTGCAACAAGGAAAAAAAGTCGTTTTAGCTGATGGTAGGAAATTTGATGGGAAAGAATTCTGTGGGCCTCCTAGAAAGGGTGAAAGTTTTGTTTATTGCACCGACACAGTCTTTAGCGAATCAGCTGTTGCACTATCGAAAAATGCTGATTTACTCGTACATGAATCAACATTTTCTCAAGAGGATGAAAGCATGGCCTACGAAAAATTACATTCCACAACAATCATGGCTGCCAAAACAGCACTATTATCTAATACAAAAAAATTAATTATTACTCATTTAAGTCCAAGGTACAACAATAAAAATTCAATTACGCCAAGCGATTTGCTTAAAGAGGCTCAGAAAGTTTTTCCAAATACTCACCTTGCAAAAGATTTACTAACGGCAAAAATAAAATAAACTGCAACAGTTCGTTAGAAGAAGAGTCGTAAATGACCAACCCATGGAATAATAGTCATAGGTTTTCTATATTGATGTTGATCGAAATGGTTTCTATTTTTTCATCACTACATAAGTCTTGTAAAAGACTATTTATTTTTCTTCCGTTAATTATTGGTTTACTTATTAATCCAATCTCTGCAAACGCACTATATCCAAGTGATCCTTCATCAGTTGACGTATTAAAAGATGATCTTCACGGTGCCGACCTTCATAATACTGAATATGTTAAGTATGATTTATCAAATCAAGATTTAGGAGAAGCTAATCTTCAGGGCGCATATATGAGTGTAACAACTGCAAAAAACTCTAGTTTTAAAGGGGCTAACATGACCGACCTCATTGCATATGCAACACGCTTTGATAATGCTGATTTTACAGATGCAAATCTTACCAATGGTGAGCTAATGAAAAGTGTTTTTGATGGAGCAATTATTGATGGAGCAGACTTTACTGATGCAAATCTTGATCTTTCTCAGAGAAAATCATTATGTGAAAGAGCTAGTGGAACTAACTCACAAACTGGAGTCAATACAATTGATAGTCTGGAATGCACCGGCTTAAAAGGTTACATGCCTCCAAAGCCAAAAGCATAACATTTAAAGCTAACCAATTTCAGAAGGGAAGATATTACCAGGCTCTTTCGAGCCTGGTTTTTTGCTATACCACCATTCTTGTATATCAGAAGAAAATTTCTTTGAAAAAAGAGTTATAACTGTCTCGACAGGTTTTGATCCAGGCTCCAAAATCTGTACTGAGTAAGATGGACATTTTCTTGAAGCCATATCAGCAACGAACCTAGAACCTATTCTTCTCCAACTAGGCTCCTTACTTCTCCAAGCAAGCCTTGAACAGGGCCAGGGTAACTCTTCCCTATCATAAAGTCTGCAACATGGTCCAATTATCTTATAGCTGTACTGACCTCCATAACTTGATTGAACACTGCCAGTCTTAAAAAATTCAAATTTATTCATTCACAAAAAAAGCCACCTTTATAGAGGGTGGCAGAGAAATAATGGATAATCAACTTAAAAAAGTTAATTTTTTATAATTAATACAATTCTTCCTCAGCATGAGTTGTAATTGTTACATCAGATGTTGGATAAGCAACACATGTTAAAACAAAACCAGCTTCTAGTTGATCATCATCCAAGAAACTTTGATCTGATTGATCAACGCTACCTGAAGTAACTTTTCCAGCACATGTTGAACATGCTCCAGCTCTACAGGAATAAGGAAGGTCGATACCTTGTTCTTCAGCCGCATCAAGGATGTATTGGTCATCAGGTACTTCAATAGTTGAATTGAGGCCTTCACCTTCGCTGATGAGAGTAACTTTGTAAGAAGCCATTTAAATAAAAAATTGTTGGTAATTAATACCTATCAAATACATTTTTAACATCGATTGAGTCGATATGTGAGATTTTGAAGTAAAAAATGACACAATAAAATGTATGAAAGAGTATCCATAAGAAAAACTTATGCTTAGGTTGGATTGCTGGCTTTTTGCGCAGAAATGCATGCCCAATCTTTTCTAGTTGATACATCCAGTAATTTCAAGTCATTTTGAATTAATATTTTAATAATTTCATCCTTTTGTGAATTCAGAATTCCACTGAAAATGACTTCCCCATTGTTTCTCAAGCACTTATAGATATTTGGAATCATTCCTTTTATTACTTCAGCAAGAATATTGCATAAAACAAAATCAAATTGTTCGAGTTGATTTTTAAAAATTACCTCATTAAAAGATCCCAAATATGTATTTAATTTATTTAAATTACCGAAATTTAGTTGAAAATTAGATTTTGTTGAATTTATAGCTAAGTAATCATTGTCCACTGCACAAACCTCTTTAGCACCAAGCAATCTTGCGGCGACACTCAAAATCCCGCTACCGCTCCCAATATCTAATACCTTTTTATCAGAAAATAAAATATTCTCCATTTTTTCCAAGCAAAGATAAGTTGAAGGATGACTTCCTGTACCAAAAGCTGCTCCAGGATCAATTTTAATGATTTGTTTATCTTTAAATTTTTTATTTAGATTTATCCAACAAGGCAATATTAAAAAATGATTTCCTACTAATTCAGGAGCCCAAAATTTCTTCCAACTTGTTAACCAATCCTCCTCTTTGATAATACTCCAGTCAAAAAATTTATTCTTAGGAGGATTAATGTTTAGAAGTTTGCTAATTATTTTTTCAAAACCACTTCTAGAACTCTCATCCCAATCATCAATTGGAAGCCATATATTAACTTCTTTTTTATTTTCATTCTTAATTAAATATTCAAATGAAAAACTAAATATTCCCAGCTCATTTAATTTCCAAATAATAATTTCTTCAGAATCACTTTCTATCAGAAAAGTTAGTTTATACCAATCTTTAGTTTCCATTAACTAGATCATGCCACTTCATAGAGTAACTGGATTAGCGTTGGTAATCCCATCTACTTCAATAATGGTATCAAGCAACTTATTAGGTATTGGATCATCAATACTTAGAACCATAACAGCTTCCCCTCTAACAATTTTGCGCCCAACTTGCATTGAGGCAATATTTACATTGTTGCTACCTAATAAAGACCCCAGCTTGCCAATAATACCTGGCATATCTCTGTGTCTAGTAACCAACATATATCTGCTTGGTGAAACATTAACTGGGTATTGATCAATACTAATAATTCTTAACTCCCCATCAGCAAAAATG
The DNA here is from genome assembly GCA_003278955.1 of Prochlorococcus sp. AG-347-K10. GTDB lineage: Bacteria > Cyanobacteriota > Cyanobacteriia > PCC-6307 > Cyanobiaceae > Prochlorococcus_A. Next base: position 5,023 of record QCCB01000007.1, on the reverse strand, counting down.
CTTCCTGCTACGCTATGGTCGCCGTTATCTCCATAAGTGGTTAACTGAAGCGAACCACTAGCAAATTCAGGTCTTGCCTCATCTTTATTCTCGACTACTGAAATACCTCTTGAATCTGCTTCTAGCGAAGCATTCACATAATTAATCCTATCTCCCAAAGCTTTACTTAGAAGGCCTTTTAGACTAGCTATTATTAATGGCTGAGAAGGATGTTGAACAAATTCACCTTGAAGCTTTACTTCTAGTTTCTGTATCTGCCCACCTGAAAGCTGGCTTATAAGCAGACCCATGGTTTCAGCTAACTGCAAATGAGGTTTCAGACTATCCATAATATCGGGGCTCAAACCTGGAATATTTACTGCAGTTCTAGCAGATAAACCAAGCAAGACATCCCTTATTTGCTCCGCAACATCAACAGCTACATTTTCTTGTGCTTCCCGAGTAGATGCTCCTAAGTGGGGGGTAAGAATAAGATTCTTTTCAACCTTCAAAAGTGGTGAATTAGATTCCAAAGGTTCTTTAGAAAAGACATCTATTGCAGCACCTGCAATCAATGATTTATTTAAAGCTTCTGCCAGTGCCTCTTCATCAATCAAGCCTCCTCGAGCACAATTAATTAATTTTGAGCTACTTTTCATATTTTTAAGCACCTCCATATTTACTAAATTCTCTGTCTCTGGTGTGCGAGGTAAATGCAAAGTTACATAATCTGATTGTTGGAATAAATCTTCTAGATCAGATAGTTTAACTTGGATCTGTTGAGCTCTTTCAGTTGAAACGAAGGGATCATATCCGCAAACTTCCATTCCTAATGCATTTGCAACTTTTGCTACATGAGCACCAATTTTCCCTAAACCTACTACACCTAATTTTTTCTTATAAAGCTCATTCCCAACGAATTTCTTTCTCTCCCATTTACCTAACAAAGTACTACTATTAGCAATTGGAATATGCCTAGATAAGGCCAACATCATAGCTATAGTATGTTCAGCCGCTGCTATTGTGTTACCCCCTGGAGAATTAACAACAAGGACTCCTTTTTGCGTAGCAGCCTTAACATCTACATTATCGACTCCAACTCCTGCTCTCCCAATGATTCTCAGTTTACCTGAAGAGTTTATAATCTCTTCAGTCACTTGAGTACCAGAACGAATCATTAAAGCATCATAATCTTTAATAATGGAAGCTAACTCAGAGTCTGAGATTCCTATCTTCTGATCAACCTGAGCAACTTGTGAAAGAATATCGATTCCGGTTTGATCAATTGGATCTGTAATGAGAACTTTTGTCATTTAAGATTGGTTCTTTAATCTTTTACTTTAACTTAATCTATAGTGTATGTATCTTATTTTATTAATTTGAATAACACACAAACATTTGAGGATTGAAATTTGACTAAAAGTATTGTGATATTTGAAGACATTAATAAATGTATCCAGCTATTTGATGTTTTCAAAGAAAAATCAGTAATGCTCTCTGAAGCTATTTTGATCCCACCAATAAGTGAGAAAATATCATCAGACGAAACAGAATTGCTAAATGCGAAAACAAATATCTTATTCAAATCTCAAAATTTTGAAGATATAAGAATCTTAAATCCTAAACTTGATAGGAAGATCAGGCAAAAAGATATGAGTAGATGGCTAATGCCGTTTGGGTTTATAGCCGGAATAGCTTTTTCTAATATGACAAATTTATCTACCTTCAGCTTTCTTGGTTTAAATAACATAGGGGAATCATTAATTGGAGGTCTTTTAGGAATGGGTTCAGGATATTTAGGAAGCATTGTTTCTTCTGCAAGTATCAACATTAATAGAAATAAAGAGTTAAGAACAATTATTAATTTTAATAAAGAGGGTAAATGGCTTGTTCTACTTGAAAATCAAATTGGGACCGAATTACCTTGGCCTTTAATAAAACAATCAGAAGCAAAAGATATAATTTTTTTAGAAGGCTAAATGATTGACTTAAAAGAAATCTTAATAAATTCAAACTACAAAAAAGAAACTGAGGAATTAATAAATATTGCTAACTTAGCTTACAAACACTGGGAAACTTATTGGACTGGGTTTAATTCAACTTATGTTTGCGAAGAAATTTTAAAAGATTTTGAAAATTTAAATGATTTCAAATTTTTTATTTATGGAGGATTCTCCTCTTCTCAAAGATCTAGGATAGCTTGCTTTAGAGGGGATAATATTCCTGAGGAGGATGCGCTAAAAAGTAATTTTCCAGCTCAAGGAATAAAAATTAATGGAAATTTTTTATTTGATAATGCTACACAAGACGATTTCAGATCCCTCTTAATTGAAAATGGGGTTAATCAAATAAAAGTTGGAGATATATGGACTATTGGCGATAGGGGAGCACAAGGGATAATTGATAATTTAAATATTAAGCATCTAGATGAAAAGATTTTTTATTTGAGAGACGTAAAAGTAAAAGTTAATGTAGTAAGTATAGATGAATTACAAATACCTTCTGGAAGATCAAAAAAACTTGTCAATACAGTAGAGGCTTCAACAAGATTAGATGCTATAGCTTCAGCGGGCTTTAGGGTATCACGAACCAAAATCATTGAAAGGATAGAAAATGGAATGCTCAGATTAAATGGAAGCAAAGTTAATAAGCCAACTATTAATCTAAAAATTGGAGACAAACTGGAACTTGAAAATAAAGGATTTATCGAAATTCTGAATTTAGAAATAACCAAAAGAGAACGATGGAAAGTTAAATTACTTAGAAAATGAAACGCAACCTGCTATTTTCTTATAAGGGGGGATTAAAAATTCTTCAATTTGGGCGATTAGCTCAGTGGTAGAGCACTACCTCGACACGGTAGTGGCCACTGGTTCGAATCCAGTATCGCCCATTAAAACTTTTAAAAACCTAGGTTATATCCACAGAAAATAATTACATTTTTTAGATTATTAAAAAAGATGAAACTTAATCAAATAATTAATCTACATAAAGGGCTCACTGCATTTGTAGTGTTAAGTCTCATGATTTTTTTTGATAATTTTACGATCGCTCCCTACGTTTATTTAGCTCTGCATGGTACTTATGGATTACTTTGGCTTCTAAAAGAAAAGATATTCCCAGATCCTTATTTTAAAGAAAAAATCAATTTTTTAACTTCAGTTACTGGTTTTATTTTCCTTGGAAGTTACTGGGTAGCTCCCTACATTCTTATCTCATCTCAGAAATCTGTTCCAAATATCGTAATAGCTGCATCTGTATCTATAAATATAATTGGTGTGTTTCTACACTTTGCTAGTGATGCTCAAAAATACTTTTCTCTTAAATTAAAAAAAGATCTAATTAAAGAAGGATTTTTCAAAAATATAAGAAATACAAATTATCTAGGAGAAATACTAATTTATCTATCATTCGCCATACTTTCAATGAGTTTCATTCCATTAGTAATTCTTGCAATATTTTTCTCTATAGTTTTTCTACCAAGAATGATAAAAAAAGATAAATCGCTCTCAAAATATGATTCATTCGAAGAATACAAAAAGAAAAGTGGTCTTATATTGCCTAAATTAAATGCCTGATAACAACTTACCTAGTTGGAGGCAAGATTTAAAATCTTCTAGAAAAAAAGAGGGCAAATCACCCTCTAATAGTTGGATACAGCTTGCAACAGTCAGCAAGGAAAATGAGCCAAGATTAAGAACAGTTGTTTTCAGAGGATGGCATAAAGATAGTTCAATGATTATTTTCACAGATAGAAGAAGTGAAAAAATTGGGCATTTAAAATTTAACCCTAATGCAGAAATATTATGGTTCTTTTTGAAAACCAAATCACAATATAGATTCAAAGGAAAAATACGTGAATTAAGTGATAACAAAAATTATTGGGATTTATTATCAGAAAAATCAAAATCTTCTTGGTTTTGGGGATCTCCTGGAAAGAAAATAAACCCAAAAGTTCAATCTGCTTATGAAATATTATCCAATCAACCCAAGCCAGAAAATTTTGTAGTTCTAAATTTTGAAATCGATTCAGTAGATCTTCTTAAATTAGAACAGCCTGTTCATAAAAGATATCTTTGGGAAAAGATTAAGAAATGGGAAAAAGTTGAAATTAATCCTTAAATATTTCTAAATTGTATATTTTGGTTGAAAAACATATATTGATCAGTCAGTTTAAAAAAAGAAGTATTATTCATATGAATTTTTCAGAAATTCCTGAAAACCCTTTTATTTTTTTATCTTGGGTAACTGCTATAGGGCTGTTTATAAGTCTTTCTGAAGCAACAATCAAGATAAAACTTGAGAAGAGAAACATTTATCGCAAAAGGTTAGAACTAATAAATAACCTATATCCTAAAAAGTTAGCTTGAAGTATCCGAGAGTATGTTGGCTTGAAGAAATTGAAATAAACCACCCTTACTTGTTTCTTCTTTAATTTCGATTTCCTTAGAATTTTTTAAATTTGTTGACGTTATAATTTCCTCATCATCATCTGATTTCAAAATTCTGATAATCACTTCGTCTAAGGAGAAATTACCAGGACCTGTTAGTGCAATTGAAGTAGCTGAAGCAAAATACAAAAGTAAAAGCTCTAGTAAGAAAATATTAAAACCAGAAGTAATAAGTGCATGATATATGGCTACAGAAATTGTTCCAACAATTGCCAAAGCTCCGAATCTTGTAGCTAAGCCGATAATTAGTAACCAACTACCACCTATTTCTGAGAATGCCGCTACGTATGACAAAAATATTGGAAATGGGAGATGTAATGGTCTGACAAAAGCATCAGCGAAATTTTCAATATTTGCTAATTTCTCATAACCGTGATGTATTAGAACAGTTCCAGTTATAACTCTAAGAATTAATAAAGCAGTATCTTTGCTAAACGACTTGGTAAGAATTGTTGAGAGCACTATAAAATAATTATCCTTAAGTAAAAATAACTAGTCACAGTATCCACCGTGGATTAAACAGCAAAAGTCGCACCTAAATAAGTATTTATACCTACTAATCAAAAGGGTTATTTTCTGATTAGGAATTCAAA
>QCCB01000006.1 GCA_003278955.1 Prochlorococcus sp. AG-347-K10 | reverse complement strand
ATTAATTCTTAAAATTTTCTATTTCACTTTTAAGTAAATATGTTTGATTGAAGTATTTAATTTAAACGCTTGATCTGTACATTTTATACTCTTATATCACTCTTTGCGTAGGAGAATATTTAGTGGTCAATAACTTTTTAGATCTAATTTTAATTTTAAAATCTTTATTTAAATGATTTTTTCTAAAAGATTTTTAAATATTTATCAAAATTAATATGAATAATTTATTAGTGAGAGATGTTAAGTATCTAGATGAACAATACAGAATAGGTGAAGGCATAATTTCGGATGATGCATTTAAGCAACTTGAAAAGCTCTTTATTCCTGTTGATCCAGAGCCTGACTTCTTTAATCAAAAAAATAATAAACTTTTGCCAAAATTAGCCAAAGAAAACTATAAAGAATTTTTGGAAAATTTATTAACAAAAACAAGATTAAGCATTCAACCAAAAATTGATGGCTGTGCTATTGCAATTAGATATATAGATGGCAAGTTTAATAAAGCTATTACAAAAAAAGGATTTGATGTCTCAAGCAAAATTAAACAAATTAAAAATGTCCCCGATTGTATTCCTATCAAACGAGATTTTCAAATTAGAGGTGAACTATACGCTACAAACCAAGTTGCCGGCATTTCCAAAAGAATTACAAGAAAATACCTCAATGATAAGAAAGGGATTGAAGAAAGTCTCCGCTTTTGCTGTTTCCAAATACTTAATGGAAGACTTAATCAATACGAAACCCTTAACTATCTTAAAAAATGTGGCTTCAGCACCCCTGACAGTTACTTCACAAATCATACAAGCGAAATCCAAATATATAAAAAAAATTGGTTAGAGAAAAAAATATTTGCGAAATATCCAACTAATGGGATAGTTATAAAAATAAATAGTAGGAAATTACAGTTACTGAGAGAGAAAAGCTTATCTCAAAATAACGAATGGCAATATGCAATTGAAAAATAATATTAAATAGTACGTTCAAAAAGAGCTCACGATACTGACTTCCAGTATTTACAGTGGGAATATAATTATATTTTGGCTAAATTCCAACGCAATTTGCAGGATTACTAAATGACTGCCACTATTACTAGACCTAAAATCTCTAACTGGGAAACATCTAATATTCCAAACCTTACAGGCAAAACAGCGCTAATTACTGGTGCGAATAGTGGTCTTGGATACTACACTGCAAAGGCCCTTGCAGAAAAGAATGCCCATGTTGTCATAGCTTGTAGATCGCTTGAAAAAGCTAATCAAACTATCAAAAAACTCAAAGTTCTTAATCCCAAAGGATTATTTACACCTTTAGAATTAGATTTGTCAGATTTAAAAAATATTGTTGAAGTTCAGTCCAAAATTTTTGATAATTTTGAAAATTTAGATTTACTAATCAATAATGCAGGCATTATGCATCCGCCTAAAACTCTTAGTGCCCAGGGATATGAAATACAATTTGCAGTTAATCATCTAGCTCACATGCTTTTGACCCTAAAGCTACTTCCAATTATTGAAAAAAAGGAAGAATCTAGAATAGTGACGGTTACTTCTGGAGCACAATTTTTTGGTAAAGTTGGTTGGGGAAATATTAAAGCTGAGAACTATTACAACAAATGGGAATCTTACTCCAATAGCAAATTGGCAAATGTAATGTTTGCTTTGGAACTAAATAAAAACTTAAAGCACAAAAATGTACTTTCATTAGCTGCTCACCCGGGAATTGCAAAAACAAATCTCTTTACTGCTCAAAAACCTAACCCTAGTCCATTAGAAATTTTCTCCTTGGAATTATTTAGCCCTATTTTTCAAACCGCTGAAATGGGTGCTTTACCTCAACTTTTTGCAGCTACTTCTCCAGAGGCAAAAGGAGGTGACCATTATGGTCCTAGATTTAATTTCAGAGGTCATCCAAAACTATCCCCTACTTCTCCTTTCGCTATGAATAAAAAAGAAAGAAAAAATTTATGGGAAAAAAGCCTTGAAATACTTAGTAACTTCTTATAAATTTTTCATTTTTACTAACTTTAGAAAATACTTCAAGATATGTAATTCACTCTCTGAGAGTTTCATAAATTCTGTTAATGCATCATAATTTTTTTCATCAATTTTTTTTGACAATTTAATAAAATTATCATGGTTTTCATTAACAAAGCGCTCAGCAATCTGAGACGGACTTAAACCCTGTTCAATTAATTCACCTGGAGCATTTTTCTCCCACTTTTCATAAAACCAGGAGAACCAATATTTTGCAGTATTTTCTTCCATTAATTAACTTTTCTTTGGTAAATAATATAAATACTGAAGAAAGATCTCATGATTGAATTACCCCTTAAACACAATTAATATAAATGCAATTAATAATTTAATGATAGATAATCATTCTAGTAAAGGAAATATTAATCTTGTAATTGGATTAGGTAAATCTGGATTTTGGGCTGCCAAGTATTTGAGAAGCATCAATAAGAGAGTAATTGTTTGGGAAAGTAAAGATGGGATAGAATTCTTAGAAAGAAAAACAGAATTAGAAGAGCTTAATATATTAGTTTCTCTGAATAAAGAATTTGTATTTAAAGAAATTCAACCTTTTGTGAAAGAGATCGAATCTGTTGTAGTCAGTCCATCAATACCTTATGACCACATTACTATTATTGAATTAAAAAAAAAGGGGATTCAAGTAATTGGAGAAATTAATGTTGCATGGGAAATTTTAAAAGACACAAATTGGATAGGTATTACTGGCACTAATGGCAAGACTACTGTTACTCATCTATTAAGCCATATACTCTGTGATACTGGATTATATGCTCCTTTTGCTGGAAATATTGGCACACCTTTATGTAAATATGCTCACTCCAAAAAACATGAAAAAATTGATTGGGTTGTAGCTGAATTAAGCAGTTATCAAATAGAAATATCTCCAGAAGTAAAACCTAATATTGGAATATGGACAACCTTCACAGAAGATCATCTTGAAAGACATAAAACACTTGAAAACTATTTCAACATAAAAAAAAGCTTGCTAGAAAAATCTGATTTTAGAATTTATAATTATGACGATAAAAACCTAAAAAATCACTACAGTTCGCTATCAAGAGGGGTTTGGATAACAACTAGTTTCGATAAATCAAATTTTATTCAATGCGATTATTGGATAGATGATCAAGCATACATTGTTGAGAGAGGAAAGAAATTATTCAAACTTGAACATTTTTCTTTAAAAGGAATGCATAATCTACAAAATCTTTTATTGGTAATTGCAGCAGCAAGAAAAGTTGGATTATCTGGGAAGAAGATTAAAGAATCTTTATCAAATTACAAACAATTACCCCATAGGATGGAAACAATTTATAAAAATGATGATCTGGAAATAATTAATGATAGTAAAGCTACAAATTTTGACTCATCTATTGCAGGAATAAGTTCAATTGAAGGTCAAATAATAATCATTGCTGGGGGTAGATTAAAAGGGAATGAATATAGTGAATGGATAAAAGTTTTAAAGAAAAAAGTTAAATGTGTTTTCCTTTTTGGAGAAAGCTCAAAAGTCCTAAAAATGGCGCTTATTAATGAAGGATTTAAAAAAAATATTTTTGAATTTTCAGAACTAAAAGAGCTTTTAAATTTTGTTTTTCATTATTTACAAAATAATAAGGTTGGAACATTATTATTCTCACCTTCATGCTCTAGTTTTGATCAATTTAAAAATTATGAAGAGCGTGGAGATTATTTCAAGAAACTAATAAGTGAAAAATTAAAGGTTAATAAATCCATTTTTTGTTCAAGTATCATTTCGTAATTTTCAGGTCGGTCATCACAACCGTCTCCCCTCTAGCAAATATTCACTTATTTAGTTAGATTTTGACTATAAATAAACTATTAGTAATGAGTGAATCTAACAATTTACCTCAAGCAATAAGTCATAAAAAATTAAGCTACTTGATGCTTAAAGCACAAAAAGATTCTCATTTTTCTGACGAATTATCAGAAATAGAAAGCCCCGAACAAAGAGAATTTGAAGATTTAATAAACAATTGGGAAGCTTCAACTAAGAAGGTAGTTAATGAGTTATCAAAAAGAAAAGAGAATTTACTAAAAGACAAATCACCAAATTCCTTAATTGCTCTTGGTGCTATGGAAGTTCACCTTAACATGGCTTTGCAAGCTTTAAATGCTTTTAATAAAGGAGTTGATGGGTAAAATTCACATATAAATTATAAGTAAGGCATCGAAAATAAGAGAAAATCTAGGTCTTTTTCAGTATCTATAGAGATATCATCATAATAATCAACTTCAAAACCCAACCCATCTCCAGATTCGAGACATATATTTAGATTAGAGTCTTTACTTTTTAATAAAAGATTACCTTCTATTATTTGTATCCAATTATATTTATCGATTTTTAATGGCAATTTTTTTTCTTTAATTGGCTTATATTTACAACGCCATAAAGACATACTTTGATTTAGAAAAAGCTTATTATTTTTACCGTCTTTGTAATTAAAAATAAGATTATCCCACAACTTTTCGTTTAATGAAATTTGATCATATCGGGGTTTGATATTTTCTTTTTGAGGGTATATCCAAATCTGGAACAACTTACAGGTCTCATTTTCTTCATTCTTCTCGCTATGAGAGATTCCAGTACCTGCAGACATAACTTGCACTTCATCTTTGTGAATTTTTCCAAGATTATCTAACGAGTCTCTATGAGTTATTGCTCCTTTTGTTACAACAGTAATTATTTCCATATTTGCATGAGAATGTGTATTAAATCCTGCATTAGGAGAAATAATATCTTCGTTTATAACTCTAATTTTCCCAAAATTATCCCATTTTGGATCTCTATGCTCTGCGAAAGAAAATGAATGCATCGAATTTAGCCATTCTCTAGTCGATCTAAATCTTTCGTGAGATTTTCTTATTTTAATTATTTTCAAAGACATAAATACTGAGAAATAAATATGGTGTATTTGTGTAAATTAAATATTTTTGAAAATTATAAATTATTAATAAGTGAAATTACTTTATTTATTTGTTAATTTTGCTTTGTGCTTTATTTGCTTTATTAATTATTTTTTTTGCTTCTTCTCTTGTCGAACATTTTTCTGCCTCAACGTTTAAGTTTTTTAGTTTATTTAATTGCTTTGAAATTTTCATATAAGTTTAAATTACCAAGTAGAAATTAACACATATTTAATGGAATAGCTAAAAATACCAGGTTTGCATTTGAACCTTAGTAACTAAAAATAGGATTGGAGGATGGAATTATCTGAACAGTATAAAGGATGTATTGGATTATCTTTGATTGTTTTTTTAATAAAAAGCGGTCCAGGAGGGTTATCAAAATTATTTTTCCTAATTGAATTATATTGCATTATTTTTTTTGCTATTTTTTTATTTCTATTTAGAAATTTCCCTTTGTTTCCCCAACCTAACCATAAATCACAATTTTTATCTTCAGACCAGTGTTTTAAGTTTTTATAAATATGATTGTTGTTTAGATAACCGACAGGGTTTTTGTGATTAAAAAGTTTCTCTGGTTTGCTTGAAATAAGAGCAAATAGATTAATTAATTTTACTTTGCCGTAATTATTCTTTTTCGAAATTTTGATTATCTTTTTTGTTGTATTATCTAAGAAAACTTCATCCGATAATGAGGGATTTAAACCAATAAAAATAATTTCCTTTGTAGATTTTGAAATCTTATAACTTAAACTCCATCTATATAGTTTGTTAGCACTTATTAAACAATTTCTTTCTAGAAATAAATTTTTCAACCTAAACCTACACCTCTAGCCATAAGAGTGGCAAACAAGGGTATTGTTGCAAAGCCTACTAATTCAGTAGTAATGATGAGTCTGAACCTCTTAACTAGATTGTCAGATATTTCAGGTAATTTATTCTTACTTAATGGAATAGCCCATAAGATATATGTTGTTGTTGGGTATAAAGAAAGTAATCCCACCAGAATGTAAAGAGAAACCTTTATCCAAAACACAGGGTTACCTGTATAGAAATCACCTCCTTGACCAAAATACTTAACACGCAAAATCCCAGTAACTAATATTGCAACGCCTGCCAAACCATAAACCACATCTGCAATTATCATAGAGATCGTCTCATTTCTATTAAGACCTACTTTGAGAGTCAATCTTTCAAACAAAAGAGAACCGAAACACAAAATAATTCCTAAATAATGAACATATGCTACTAATGCACTTTTAGCAATTTCACCTGTTAATAAAGTTCCTAATAACATGTTCAAGTCAAAATTTATACAATCCTAACCACCAAATGAAGAATTTGTTTAGAAATAAATTAATAACTTAAAAGCAAGTATTAAATCTAAGACTCTAGATACCTTTTCTGGCCATCTTCAAAAAAATCCTTTTTATTCCATACTTCGATTACATCTGGGAAGTGTTTTTCCATACAATTATCACAAACCCCATGACTGAATCTAATATCACTAATTTTCGAAAGATATTTTTCTAAATGCATCCAATCGCCCTCCTTATTTTTCACTTCTCTGCAATATGAACATACAGATAAAATCCCTTCCTGTTTATGCAAATTAGACAATGCATCTAGCAAATTTAATGACTTTTTTCTAAGCTCTAAAAATGAAACTATTTGCTTGGATAATAATTCCATAATATTAAATTGTTGTGTAGTTAGATTTCCTGGCTTTCTATCTATTACACACAGAGTTCCAAGCTTATTACCATCACTATTTCTAAGGGGAAAACCTGCATAAAAACGAATCTTTGGGTCTCCAGTTACCAATGGATTATTTATAAATCTTTCATCTTGGAAAGCATCATGAATAATTAATGGACTATTTTCTTTTATTGCATGTGTACAAAAAGACCAATCCCTTCTAGTTTCTGATATTTGAAGTCCTATTTTGGATTTAAACCATTGTTTATCTTTGTCTACCAAAGTCATTAAAGAAATAGGCACATTACAGGTTTTAGCAGCAATTTTTGTAATATCGTCATAACATGATTCTGGCTTGGTTCCCAAAATCCTATATTCTGCTAAAGCTTTTAATCTTCTTTCCTCTTCTTCTTTTTTTGATACAAGATTCTGCATTAATCTTCACCAATAATTAAAACTTTAAAATTAAAGTTTCTTCAAAAAACTTTTTCCTTCTAATACTTAATAAAAAAAAGATAAACTTATTGATTTGTTACTTATTGATTAGTTACTTAATGTTTTAACTTTGAGACTGCCATCCCAGCAATCCATCCACTCGTCCAACAATGTTGGAAATTAAATCCACCTGTGATTCCATCAACATCTAAAACTTCTCCAGAAAAAAATAATCCTGGACAAATTAAGCTCTCCATACTTTTAAAATCGACTTCATTAATTTTTATACCTCCAGAAGTAACAAATTCCTCTCCAAATGGTCCTTTTCCCGAAATTATATATTTGTCCTTCTTTAGAATATTTATCATTTTTTCTCTCTCATCCGCTAGTAAATCAGCCCACTTTTTCTCTTTATCAATACCTATTTTATTTAATAAAAAAATCCATAATCTTTTTGTTAATAGTGGAATAGGTCTACTGTTAATTAGATTCACCTTGCCTTTATTTAATCTTAAATATTTAACTTTTTCTTTTAACTCCTCATAACTTAAAGCAGACCATTTAATGATTAGATTAAATTTATATTTTTGGCTATAAAGTTCCCTTGCTGCAATTGATGAAAGTTTTAATACTGCTGGTCCACTAAAACCCCAATGAGTTATTAGTAAATCGCCTCTATTTTGAAAATTCTTATTGTTTAATTCAATTTCTATATCTACGCCCTTTATCGATACCCCTCTACATTCATCCAAATTTGGTTCTTTTGTAGAAAAAGTAAAAAGCGATGGCACAGGTTTAACAATATTATGTCCAAAATTTTGAGCTAATTTATATCCGCTTGGATTACCTCCAGTTGAAAGAATAATATTTTTTGAAGCTACCTTTGCTTTTTTAAGACTAAAAATATTGAATATATTATCTGTTTTTGAAATTTCTTTTACAAAAAATTTTGTTAATATCTCCACGTTTTTTGATAAAGCACTTTTTTTCAAACAATCAATAACATCTGAAGAAGAATTAGACACTGGGAATACTCTTAGATCTTCCTCAATTTTTAATTTTAACCCTTTTTTCTCAAACCAATCGTATACATCTCCAGCAGCAAAACGATTAAACGATTCCAAGAGCTGAATTCCACCTCTGGGGTAATTTTCAATTAGTTCATTCGGTATCCATGTCGCATTAGTGACGTTACATCTTCCCCCTCCACTAATCCTTACTTTCTCCATCAGTTTTGAAGTGCCTTCAAGAATTATTATTCTTTTAACTCCATTTTCAGCAGCAGTTATTGCTGTCATAAAACCGGCTGCACCGCCTCCAACAACTGCCAAATCAAAAGGTTCCAAAAACTTATTATTTAATATGCTTCAATCTGATAATAGCAGGGAGTTACAAAGAAAAATTGCTCTAAAAACCATAAAAAATAAAAAAGAAAATTTTAAAAATGCAAAATAGATAGCTGCAATTCACTAATTTTTAAATTTCTAAAAAAATCAACGCAGTCGTTATTTTTATGCTTTAACTTGAATAAATGAGTCTAATATTTTCTTACGTTAAATATTCTGAGGCCAGTTTTCCTATGACTGGTCAATATACTGCTCTCCTTTTAATAACTTCTGTTATTTGGGTTCTACTTTGGTTTGGATATAGACAAAATAAGATAAATGATGAGATCAAGAAAAAAGAAAAAGAAGAAAGAATTAGTGCAAAAGTGCAAAGAAGAAAGAAGTTAGAGAGTTTGTACCCTTCTAATAAAAAAACTGTTTAAAATAAATTTTTTTAGAAAATATGACAAAAAATAATTTCAAATCACTAATTCAGTACTTACCAGGTATTTTGATTCTTATTTATGTATTCTTTTTAGCATTTACTCAATTTATAAAATAAAATTTTTAAAAATTATTCGTTTTGATTGGAATCCTTTCTGCTTTTGGAGCTGCTACATCTTGGACATATGCGTGCTTTATTTGGCGCGCACAAACTCAAAAATATAAATCAATAGATATTAATTTAATAAAAAATATAATAGCTTTTTTAATTTTTATACCTGCTTTTATCAATCTAAGTTCTACAACTGCATTAAAAAACATATTTATACTACTAATTAGTGGAATAATAGGTATTGGTTTAGGTGATACTTTCTACCTAAAGTCATTACAAACAATTGGCACAAGAAAAACTTTATCTATAGAAACTCTTTCTCCGTTAATGGCAGCTTTGTCAGGAGAATTTTTTATTAATGAAAATTTAACAACTAAATCATGGGTTGGAATAATTATAGTAACGATTTCGCTATTCATAATTCTCAAAAAAGGTAACGATTTTAAAGAAGAAAACTCCTCTTTCTCAGAAAAAAAAAATAACTTTAAGATTTTTGCTTTTCCTTTTTTATCAGTTTTATGTGCTGTTCTTGGAGGTCTTTTATCAAGGATGGTTTTCCTTCAAAGCAATTTATCTCCTTTCCTTACAACTGAAATAAGATTATTAGGTGCAATAATTTTTTTGATTAGTCTAAAAGGATTTAAGATTAATTTTTTCTTAAAAAACATAGAAAAAAAACAACAAAAAAGATTTGTGATTTCAATAATTCTTGGAACAAATATAGGAATATTGCTACAACAAGTTGTTTTTAAAACTCTTCCCATAGGAGTAGGATGGGCTTTATTAAGCACATCTCCAGTAATTTCCCTATTTTTTGCTAAGAATGAGGAAAGAGAAATTACCAAAAAAATAATATTTTTTACTTGTTTTTTATTTTTTGGCTTGACATTAATAATTCTTTAATCTCAGTGTTAATGTAAAAAATACTCATGTTAATAGAAATAAGATTAAATAAAATTAGCCTATAAGAACTCAGAACCAATGAAAATTTTAAAGAAAAAAAGACTCGGCACAATGGAGGTTTATGTAATTTTTCTAAGCTGTATTTATGCAGGCTTTATAGGTTATAAATCTCTCTTAAATGTTTTATTTACTTGAAATTAATTAATTCTTTCTAATGATTTAATCAACTTACCTCCATCTTGGTCATCATCATCGTTAGAAGCAAAAAACAAAAAAAATATCCCTAGAGAAGCTATAGATAGCGAAATTGACAATACAGAAAGCTCATCCATAAATTAGAGATTTTTTTTATGTTAAACGAAAAAAAATAAAAGACGGTAAAGAAATACACATTCTAGAAAATAAAATTTTCTTTTATTTGTAAAATAAAAAAACATATCCGAACTATTTCGTGAAAGTTATAATATCTTCTCCCTGTAGTGCAAGCGTAATAATTCAGTATGGAATAAAAAATTGGCCTATTTGGGAATGTGAGCCAAGCAAATTTCAATGGAATTACGATGATAAGGAAATTTGCTTAATTATTGAAGGTCAAGCGAAAATAAGTACCCAAAACGGAGACATATACGAGATTAAAGCTGGAGATTTAGTTGAGTTTCCTGCTGGACTTTACTGCGAATGGGAGATAACCAAAAGTATTAAAAAACATTATCGATTGGGTAGCTAAATTTAAGAAAAAAGATTTTTTCTTTCTTTACTGTTAAGTCAATGCAGATAAAATATGGTTAATAAATAATTTTCAAAAGGGAATCTAATATTATGCCTTTTACTGATCAAGAATATTTTGAGGTTATTGAAAAAAACGAAATAGTAAAAAAGGCCTTTGAAAATATTAAGCAAATTTGCATTGATTTACAAGAAGAAACGAATTGTCCTGAAGAGGATCTAAAAGATTTTCTTGAGTTTATTTCTAGACAATGGAATAAATAATAATTAACAAGCCTTTTAAATACTAAATTTAAAATTTCAATTTAGTTTTCTAAGACAATAAGTTCTAATCTAATTCCTTTTTTGGTTTTGTATTGATACTGGAAGT
The DNA here is from genome assembly GCA_003278955.1 of Prochlorococcus sp. AG-347-K10. Taxonomy (GTDB): domain Bacteria; phylum Cyanobacteriota; class Cyanobacteriia; order PCC-6307; family Cyanobiaceae; genus Prochlorococcus_A. The sequence goes on along the minus strand of QCCB01000006.1, from coordinate 64,653 downwards.
TCCCTTAGCAGCAGAAACGAAGAAAAAGAAGCCTACAACTCCTGATATACCAAATATCGCAGCCAAAGGATCAAAAGTGAAAGAAAACATAGAATTTATAAAATCAAGATAAATAATAGTTTTTGAATCAAAATTGTACAATTATTGTTAAGTATAAAAAATAACAATCGCGCGATTCATTATGTCATTATTGGTTTCTCAGTAGGTTCATAAAAATTATTATTCAAATTTATACTAAGAATAAAAATATCAATACATACCAAAGATCTATTCGTGCTAAAGAGAAAAGTTTTTAAAAAATATTTATAGAAATATTGAATAAAACACAACCCAGAGAATCCACAATTGTTGTTTCTTTAGATTAATATCAATTCATGACAGAATTCTACTCAGCTTCTTCCTCAGTAAGTCCTTTTACAGCGATATTATGGTGCCTATATCCAGTAGCTGTACTTGTTATTATTGAATTACTGCTGGGTGGTGGGTTTGATGATGACAATAATGACGATCAGGATGGTGGAATGCTAATACCTGCTTACTCAAGATCAGACGTTTGAATCTTTTAATTTTTTGAATTAAAGACTCATAGGGAATTTAATTAAATTGGCGAACAATATTGATACAACTCATATTTCTCTAATTACACTTACCATCCTTATGATTTCCTCTCTAACTTGGCTCGTCTTAAGAACCCTTAAGGAAGGTAGAAAAGCTCTAACAGAAATAAATAAGGATAGATCGTGAAATACAATTAATAGTCAAAAATGTAGAATTTGATTAGATTTATAAAACTCTTAGATTTATAAGTTTTACTAACTAAATAGATATATTCCAAAAATTTAAAAACTTTTCCTTCTCAAAGTTTGGGGAAAGCATAAAAAACTTAAATAAATACTAGAATTTATTTGATTGCTAAGTCAAAAAATTACCAATCTGTTGAAATCCCATTTTTATGAAAGGACTTCTTTTTATTACTTTAATAAATAAAAATGCATCTAAATTCTTTACTTTATATTTGTTCTATATCTTTATTCATTTATATAATGGCGCTGTTTTGGAGAGACTTGCCAAATCAAAAAAAGTAAATAAATAATTAATATTAATTTTGTTGCTTATAAAAATAAATTAAGTTATTAATTTAATAATGGATTTAATTTTTTTATATAAATGCTGAAGGAATCTTCAAATAACAGTAACAAAAACATATTCTCAAAACCTAACGGTATTGCAAAAGAAAAGATGATTTGCAAAGACGGATTCTGTTCATTACCAAATCAAGATGAGATTTCAAAACAAGATTCAAATGATATGAATTTATTTGATCCTATTTAGTAAATAAATAATATTTTGATAAATTAAAGATTAAATTGATAATGTTAGATTCTTTGAATTTTTAATTTATGTTTAATGACTTTTTAAACGCATATAAAGAGTTTTGGATTAAAGCTACAGACTTCAAAGGATTCACATCTCGATCGGACTGGTGGTTAGTACAACTAGCGAATCTTATAATTTCTTTCCTAACTATCCCAATATTTTTAAAAACATTTGGTTTCAATGTTTATGGCATAGTTTGTATCATTCCTCAAATAGCTATTGATGTAAGAAGAATCAAAGATTTTGGAAAAGATTGGAAATGGATCTTTATTAATTTAATACCTATCTTAGGATGGATCTTGTGGTTCATCTGGCTAGGCTTTGGTAAGACTGGTAATGGGAAAAATAAACTTATATAGAAAGTAACTTCTCAATTTTTTCTTTTTTTAAAATCTACAAATCTTACCTTTTTTCTTAACTCTATTTGTTTTTCTAGAATTTTAAACACATGCATCTCGCATTCGGTTAATTTAAGAAACTGATCGAGTGTATCTTTATCTTCTTCATCAAAATTCTCGAAAACTTCTGAAATAGCAGTACTATTTCTAGAAATAAAATCCTCTGCTACATCTCGTGGATTCTTGCCTGATTCGAAATCCTGAAAAGCTTCATAAGAATTAAGTTCTCTCGTTAACCATTTAAACCATGGTTCATTTTTATTATTTTTTTTATTTATGATTTTCTTCATGAAAAAATTTTTACTAGTTTAATCATTATTAGTTATTTATTCTTTGACAGCTGTACAAATACTTAATTTTAAAAAACCAATTAAAGATTAAACTTATTTTTTTTACAAAATAACTAACATAATTATCATAAAGCCTTTTAAAGAATAAGTATTTATTACTCATTTTTTTTTATGAGATAGCTAGAATTTATTTTTAGTAAAGTACATTGTCAATTCCATTTTACGACTTTCCTTCATCTCCAATTTTAATAATTGGTGCTCTTGGCATTGCAGTAGCGATAGCAGTTTTTTTTGTCTCTTACCAAAAATATTTCAATTCTCCTTTGAACAAAGAGCTTGCAGAAAAGAAAAAAAACTTAATTAAGGAACAAAAAGAATTAAATGAAAGATTAGAAAAAATAGAACAAGATTTAAAAAATTTATAAATAATTTCTATTTAATAGAGATGAATTAATGATCTCGAATTCAAGACCTTAATTTTTTTAACAGGAATTTTGGTCTATAAGGAGATATGGATAAAGATCATCTTATTGATTTAATTTCTAATAGTCTTCTTTACGAGAGTAAAAATTCTGACTCTAATAAGAATCTTAGTGACTTTAAAAATTACTTAGAAAGATTAAATCTAGATCAATTGAGAACTATGTCTAAAGAATTTATTCTTTAGTATGGTTTTTAAATATTTTTTTGCTTATAAAATAATCAACACTTTTTAAAAATTGTTAGCATCAAAAAATAAGGGAAATATGCTTAAAGTAAATAGAGATGATTTTTTAATCAAACCATTTTTAAAAAGAAATAATATTAGAGCTTCTTATCAAATTATTTCTACCATCTTCCCAATCTTTTCTATTTGGTTAATCGTCCACCAAATAATAAATCAATCTTTTTCATTATTGATTAAAGGATTCCTATTAATACCTTTTTTAGTTCTTCTAACTCTATTCTCTTCTCGAACGTTCTCATTAATGCATGATTGCGGTCATAATTCTCTTTTTACAAAACGAAAATTAAACCGCTTTTTTGGATTTTTACTTGGATTGGTTAATGGTATTCCCCAAAAGTCATGGTCAATTGATCATGCATTTCATCATAGAAATAATGGAAATTGGGAAATTTACAAAGGTCCGATAGATGTTTTAAGTCTTGAAGATTATGAATCTCTTACAAAAAGAGAGCAAATATTTTATAAAGTAAGTCGAAACTGGATGATGCTTTTACCTGGCGGTTTTTTTTACTTAGTTTTAAAACCTAGATTAGGACTTGTCATTATTATTTTTAATTTCATTAAAGATATATTGGAAGAGACTTTTATCAAAATAAAAAAAAGAGAAATTTTTCAACTTTTAGCTATTAATTCAAGATTCAAACCACCTTTTTCTGATTATGGAAATAATTTTAGTGAACTATGTGAATTAATAATCAATAACATAGTAGTGATAATAGGGTGGATTTTTATGTGTAAATGGTTGGGGTTAGTTTTTTTCTTATCATTTTATTCCATTTTATTAACCTTATCAGCAGCAATTTTAATATGTGTTTTTTTCGTACAACATAACTATGAGAATGCATATGCTAAAAATACAAAGAATTGGGATCTCATCGATGGAGCTATTTTAGGTAGTAGCAATTTAGATATACCTAACTGGCTAAATTGGTTTTTAGCAGACATATCATTCCACAGCATTCATCATCTCTCTGAGAGAATACCTAATTACAACTTAAGAGCTTGTCATAAAGCAAACATTCATTTGCTGCAACAATCAAAGTTTTTAAAATTAAGAGATTTTTCAAACTGCTTCAAATATATTATTTGGGATAATAAAAATGAAAAATTAATTCCAATAAGTTAATACCTAATTCAGCCTTCTTCTCAATTTTCTTTTTATGGGAATACTGCTATATGCATGAGTACCAATAGATGGAGGTAAGTCATTTTTTAAAGGATGCATAAAAGCATTTGCCATACTCTCTAACATTTTCGAAAGCCAATTAATTAATGATTTCATTTGAAAATTTAAAAGTGTACTTTTTTATCTTCTAACTAAATTACTTAAAAGTAAATCAGTCTTTATGCTGATTTTTTTGAAAAATTAACTGATAAAATTAATATTAAATTATCAAAAGTGTTTTTTTCTTCTATCTTTTAAAAGGATAATAATACTACCTTTTTTAAGGCAAACTAGGTGAAATATAGCTTTAGTAAATAATACTTATTTTTTCTAATTCACTTAATAAATTTAATTATTGAACATAAATTCGTGCTATATCTCTATTCCAAATAAATTAGACAATATTATGAATGATTCATTTGTTTCTACCAACCAGAACACAGAAATAGATTCTATTAATTCATATTTTGAGTGTATTACTGAATGCAGTATTGTGGATGGTCATCAAGAATGTATTACTCGTTGTTTAGAAGTTCATTTAAAGGGGGGTGAGCAAAATGAATAAAAAAAATTCACCTCAAAGGAAAACAACTTTAAAATGGAACTCGAATGGAGAGCTTTCAGAAATTGATATGTTAAGAATTTTAGAAAAGATATCATCTCATGATCTTAATCAATGTGAATTAACATGCGATTCTGATACAAATTAAGTTGTTTTTTTAAATATATTTACCAATAATGCTGATAAAAAAGCAGCTTATCGAATTTTTGTAAGATATCAATTTTAATTAAACAGATTTCAATCAAGATTTAGAACATTTTCGGAATATCTTAGGTTTTATTTTAAAAAATTAATTTAAGAAATCCTAGTTTTTTTTGAGAATGTTTTACTAATTTCTTTTTTTGTTAGTTGAATTGGTTTTACAAAACCTGAATCACCATGGGTTGGGCAATAATAAGTCATAAGCATCCACTTTTTTTCTTCATCCATAACTAATTTTTTATAAATAATGATTAAGTTAATAGAATGGATTATGAAAAAATTGATTTTTTTTAATCTTTTTTTCTTTTTTGCTTAATAGTTTATAAAAATTTTGAATCTATTCTCACAAAATAGATATAAATACGCATGACTTTAAAAAAAAATCCTGCTATTTATAAATAAATTCAAAATTATTCATGTCTCTAGAATCTATATTGATGGTAGTTGCACCAATCTGTCTTTTCACAGTAGGAGTTATTGTTTTACCTATTTTAGTAAAGCCACGTAAACAATCTGGTTTACCAAAGAGGTATATACGCGGTCTTTAAATTAATTAAGCTTTAAAGAAGAGCAAAGACTACTAGCATAAAAAGGATATCAATAAATAATTAATAAGATTGCGATAAAAGAATAAAATAAAAAATGTTTGGTACGAATAGTTTTATTTGAAGAGGAATTAAAATCTTAAAAACTTTATCGAAAAAAAATTATAAATTCTTTTCATTATGAGATCCTGTGATGGATAATAGAATATATAAATTCACTTTTATTAAACAAAATTCTTAACCAAAAAATTTGAGTAATATAAATTTTTCAGGTCTTAAAGGCCAAGCGCTTGTAATAGAGGATAAAGATATTCCAAGCATAAAAGAATTTCAGGATGTTATCCCAAAACACTACTTTAAGTGCAATACCAAAACTTCATTGAGGTATCTTTTACAATCATCTTTAATTCAATCATTAGTTGTTGCGATAGGGTTATCTATTCCATTTACCCCCCAAATGATCCCAATTTGGATTATTTACGTATTACTATCAGGTACCACTGCAATGGGATTCTGGGTAATTGCGCATGAATGTGGACATGGAGCGTTCTCTAAAAACAAGACATTGGAATCTATAACTGGTTATTTACTACATTCATTACTCTTAGTCCCCTATTTTTCTTGGCAGCGTTCTCATGCAGTTCATCATAGATTCACAAATAACATAACCAATGGAGAAACTCACGTACCTTTAGTAATTAAAGGGAATGGAGTTACAGAAAAAGTTGGCGGAGAAAAAGAATTACATTTTTCAAATTCGTTAGGTAAGAAAAATTATGGAGTTCTTCAAATTATTTTACATCTAATATTTGGATGGCCTGCTTATTTACTTACGGGCAGTACAGGAGGTATTAAATATGGAACTTCAAATCATTTTTGGCCAATTAAACCATTCTCTAAAGCATTATGGCCATCAATATGGGCCAAGAAGGTTTGGATATCAGATATTGGTGTAGGTTTGACATTATTAGGCATTATTTATTTAGTTTTCAAGTGTGGAATATTTCCAGTAATTGCTCTATATTTTGGTCCTTTATTAGTAGTTAATTGTTGGCTAGTAGTTTATACATGGCTTCATCATACAGATTCTGATGTACCTCATCTTTCAAATACGGAATTTTCCTTTATGAAAGGGGCATTTCTATCAATTGATAGGCCTTACGGTAAAGTCCTTAATTTTCTCCACCATAATATAGGTGCTAGTCATGTCGTTCATCATGTATGTCCAACAATCCCTCATTATCATGCAAAAAAGGCAACTGTCTTAATTAAAAAAGCCTTTAAAAAAGCATATCTTTTTAATCCTGATCCAATACACAAAGCTCTATGGAATATTGCTTGCAATTGCGTTGCTGTTAAGTCAGATATCAAGAGAGGCAGATATATATGGCAATCTTCATACAAAAATGGTGGATTCAAAACACAATAAGCATCAATTCTTTATCACATTAATTTACGCAAATCTGAAAAAAATATAAAAGAATTAGCTATAACAAATTTTTCATCTTAGAAAGTATTCGCAAGCTTAGTAATTCTATGAGTGGTGACAATTTACATGGTAAACAGCCTATTAAATTTTATTCGGAAAAAATAACACTTACAAAAGTTGAATTATTAGAAAGACAGCTGAGTTTAGGCGAAAAAATTTCAGATTTAGATCAAAAGCATAAAGAATGGAGCAAAAAACTATCAGGTTGATAATCTAATAAGATGATTTTAAAAACTTATTGATATTTGTATTTGCCTTATCAAGAAACCTTTCTGTAAATTATTGAAAAATTATTTGCAGGCATCCTAATAATATCCTCTTGAGCAAAACCATTTTTCTTACTCTCATCACAAACTTCCTCAAGATTTTTAATACCCCAAAGATCATTTTGCATTTTTAATGAATTATCAAAAAAATAATTACTTTCACTTGTATTCTTATTACAAATTTTAAATGGCCCATACAAAATCAAAAATTGTCCCTTATTCAGTAATTTTCCTGACTCTCTAAAGAGCGCTACAGTACAAGACCATTCTGCTACATGAATCATATTTATAGAGACTATTCCTTGCAAAGAATGAGCTAATATCAATGGAATTTTCCAAGGAATTTTTTCTACATCAATATCAAGAGGCTGGGGCATTTTCTTAGTTAGTCCTTCATACTCAATCCAAGAACTTATACTTTTTCTATGCATTAACTCTGGGTCACTTGTTTGCCAAATTATTCCAGGAAATCGTTTTTGAAAAACCACTCCATGTTCACCACTGCCACTCCCGATTTCCAATACTGAACCTTTTTTTATAATTCTGGATAGTACATCCCCAATGCAGTCTCTATTTCTTTGAGTTGCCGAAAAAAAAAGTCTATTATCCAAAATTAAAAAAAATTGGGCGCTTCAGTAAAAAGAATAATTCTAAAATACTTGATTATTTAACCTTTCTCAATTTAGGAGTCTTGAAAAACATTATTTTAAGGCTAAAGAATAATATTGAAATGGTAAGAGCAGGCAAGATATAAAGTATTAAATCAGAACTCATTAGAGAAGGAATCCTTCCAAAAATTAAATGCATGTAGTAGGTCGCGAATGACATAAATCCATATATATATCTAATTTATTAATAGCAATTATTTGGATTCTAAAAAATATTTTTAGTCAAAAACCAAAAATTCTCAAAAAAAAAAAAAAAAGAGTCAGCCTGTATCCCTACTAGCTGACTCTTGATACATATTAATTTAAATTACCTCTAAATGAGGATATACCTCTAAAAATACGAGGTGAAAAGCTTATAGATTTTTTCAAATTTAAAAAATCAGAACAAAAATAGAAACATCAATAAGGTATATTTCGACACAAATATGTAGCAGTTTTTTAAATTATCCTGAAAAAATAAGGAATAATCTATGATTCTCTTTACAATACTAAATAATTATGTTATATTTGTTTACAAATTACTTAAACAACATGACTCCAGAAGCAGAACGTTTTAATGGTTGGGCCGCAATGTTAGGTTTCGTTGCAGCAGTTGGTGCATACGTCACAACAGGCCAGATCATTCCAGGTTGGTTCTAATGAAAAATAACGAACCAAAAATAATAGAAAAAGAAAAAATCGTTGCTGAAAAGCTTAATGGTAGATTCGCAATGTTAGGTTTTGTTGCTCTAGTAGGAGCATACTTAACTACTGGTCAAATCATTCCTGGTTTTATCTAAATAAATTTTTTCTCTCCAAATAGCCTAATTTAAAATTAAATTAGGTGTTTTTATTGATTTTTTTTGGCTAATCTAATAATCTTTGTTAGCGAAAAAAGATTTAATCTGAGTTATGAAAATGATAATAGTTACTAACTTTTAAAATGAAATATTAATTTGATTATTCTTGTTCTTTAGTACTTAATTTTACTTGCTAAATGATGCTATCTTTATCAAAATAATTCAAAAATTTAATGAGAGTAAAGCTTGAACCCGAGACAGCATTTATTGGCAAAAAGTTTGCTTATATATTTCTAGGAGTAATATTTAGCCTAAATGCTATAACTTTTATTTGGTTTTTTTTATTTTCAAATTTAAAATAAAAAATCTAAATTTTTCTTCTAAAAAGGTTAAAGAAAATAGGCTAAAAAAACAGTTATTTAGGTACTAAAAAATTCCAGGAATGATTTGCCCTGTTGTTACATAGGCACCTAATAGTGCAATGAAGCCCACCATAGCCCATCTACCATTCACTTTTTCTGCATTTTGAGGATATCCATCGTAAGACACACTTTCATCAATATAAGGCCTAGTTTCTGATGGGAACATATTTTGTCTGCCACCTGATTCTGTAGTTACTCCTGATTTTGTCATTAAAAAGATAATAATTGTTAACTAAAGTAACACAAATATTAACTTATGTAAACCAAAAGCCTTTAATGATTCACCTCTTGGTATCTATGGTGCAATGTGTGACATTTCTGTTTAAAAAGGTATTTTACAAGTCACAATTTTTTATTTAAATCACCTTTAATTATCAAAATTTCAGGTAAACCGCTAAAAATAAGCATTTATACTCACAGTGAGTAATTTTACTTATTAGAATGTTTTTAGCATTTAGGAAGTGCTTAGCTGGTTAAATCAGAAAATCTGAATTGACTAAATCGTCATGAGCTTGCCGTTGGGATACTGCAAGCTCTTTTAATTTTAAAAGCAAGCAAATATATTAAGCATACAGATAATTATTTGAACTATTGAATTCAATTTTTAAGATTATCTACTAATGCCAAAGACTTATTTATTTGCTAGATAGATAATAGACTGAACAAAATATATGTCTTTAGATTTTATTCTCATTCCATCTTGTATTTTGATTATCCTTTTTCTTTTAAATAGAGAAAATATGATCTACAAAAAAAATCAAAAGGTTAAATAATATTTTTATTATTATAAAAAAGCTTAATACTAAAATACAGATCGTATAAGTTTTTTCTGAAGATAATATTTTTTAAAAAAACTACTTAAAAAGTTTTAAAACTTTAGATGATTTAGTAGAGCAGCTACACCAACTTTTTTCTTAAAATTAGTTTATCCCAATATATTTTTGAATTATTAATTTGATTTAATTTTTGTTGGCAGTGTGTGCAATTGCATTCGTATATGAAAGTTTTATTTTTCATGAATTAACTGTTTTTTTTTAAGAAACCAAATTTCTTGTTTAATTGCAAGTCTTCATAAATTATTTTTATGATTAATTATTGAAAATAAAAAAAATTATTTTTCTTAACTAACAACTTTATATTGGTTTCTAAATCATTGATATTTTATAATGTTAAAAAAGATAGTAAAAAACAAATAAACTTCTTTTGAAACTTTCAAATCAATCACTAATTAAAAAAACTGTTAATAAAATAATTTCTCCTTGGTATTTAATTCCTTTAATAGATAGATGGTTGTTAGGGCAAATAATACCTCCCATGATATTTGCAATTTCTGCTTTTACTGTTATTTCATTATCTGTTGGAGTAATGTTTGATCTTATAAGAAAAATAGTTGAATTTGGTTTACCTTTATTTTTAGCTTTAAAAGTTCTTTTTTTTAGTTTACCCAGTTTTTTAGTCTTATCATTCCCAATGGCAGTTTTACTTTCAACATTATTAGCCTATGGAAAGTTATCAAGCAATTCTGAATTGTTGGCTTTGAAATCTTTGAGTATAAAAACTTCAAGAATTATTTCTCCAGCTATTGCCCTTTCAATATTTATGACAGGATTAACTTTTTACTTTAACGATAATTTAGTTCCTGCCAGTAATAAATTAGCTGAAACGACATTAAGAGCAGGCATAGGAAGTTCTTTTAGCGCCGAACAAGGAAAAGACAATATTATGTTTTCAAGATATGGATCTAGGATAAGTTCATCAAATAAAAAACCGACAAAAATAAATACTTATCTTACTCATATATTTTATGCTTCATGGTATGAAAACAACATTATGGAAGGAGTTACAGTTTTAGATTTTTCCAGAGAAGATTTTCAACAAATCTTAAAGGCAAAGAATGGAAGATTTGACAAAAAAAGTTCTTCTTGGATATTTTCTGACGGGAGTATTGTATCAATTGATCCAAGCGGACAAACTACAAATATTCAATTTAAAGAATATACATATCCATTTGTGGAAGGGCCTATGGAGTTAGCAAAAGTACCTAAGGATGCAAATGAAATGACTTTAAAGCAAGCTATGCAAGCAGAAAAAATTTATGAAAAAACTGGAAACTTGAAAGAGGTAAGAAGAATTAAAGTTCGCATTCAAGAAAAATTCACTCTACCTTTTGCATGCTTGGTGTTTGGTTTAATAGGCAGCAGTCTGGGATCTAAATCTAATTTAAGATCTTCAAAAAGTCAGGGATTTGGATTGAGCGTAATTCTTATATTAATTTATTATGTTATGTCATTTTTATTTAGTTCATTCGGAGTAAAAGGTATTTTACCCCCGGTTTTTGCTGCATGGTTACCTGTCTTAATTTCTCTTGGAGGTGGAATTTATTTATTAAGAAAATCAAGTTCTTTTTAATAATTTAAGCATATAAATAAGAATATAATTATTGCAAAATTCTTTTGCAAGTAATAGATTCTTAAATCTTTATTCCCGGTCTATTTTTTGATAACCGTACCAATCAGGATAGTTATTTTCTTGAATAAAGCTATTATCTTGAGTTAATTCTATTTCCCAATTACCTATCTTTTTTATTAGTTCACAATCATCGCAACTAATCAACATTTCTAAAGAAGAAAGATCATCTATATGCTTTTTTTTAGACCCAATAAGCCATTTAGATTTAGCTATATTTTTTGCCTCTAATTTATTTGAAGCTATAACTAATCCAAACTCATGTTTTTCCTGCATAGAAGTTGGATTATAGCCTCCAATATTGACAAACCATAAAGTTTTTTTTGGCTTTATTTTTTTTTCTAATTGCCTTTTTTCTATTTTATGGTTTTCAACATTTATTAAATTAATCTTATAGCCATCTATATATTGTATTTTTTTATAACTATCAATATGCAAACCTCTTGAAGATCCAAACCAATCATTCCTTAAACTATCGTATGTGTCTTCAATTTTAGATCCAACAACCCATCTAACATCATGTAGTTCAATATTAGCTTTTTCTGCTCTACCTCCAAGCACAACCAAATAGAGAAAATTATTTTCTAATTTTTTCACTTTTCATTAATAGTGTTTACTTAGACTTTAATTTAAATTATCAAGAAATTTTTTACAGATTATTTTTACTAAGTCAAAGATTCCGTTAATTGAACCAACCTTTTTTCTTTTCTTTAACTTTTGGTGAAGTCTGAATCTTAGGCGCTTCGTCTGATCTACCTTTAATAATCATCAAAGGAACTATTGCCCATAGAGCTAAAAATAATATCCAAAATAGATAAATGTTCATAGTTTTTATTTTTAAACTATACTAAAATCAATCAATTAAAAATCGTGACTTTCTTTTTAAAGTTCATGTTGAGAGGTATAATTAAAAAATTTTTTTTAACTAAAGTTAAATAAAATGCCTGAAAATTTTACTTAAATAATAGGTTTATTTTTAAAATTATAAGAGTAAAAATTAGATTTTTATCATGCAGTCAAAAATAATCGCACTCAACTAAACCACTGCTTTGCTTCAGGAGATGTAGAGTGCATTTATATAATGACAGGATAAAATACTTTTCGTGGATGATTAAATCATACTTGTTCTTATCTAAAATTTATCTAGCAAAGTTAAAAATTAATGAAAAAATGTGATCTATGTCATAAGCCAGATAAAATTCATTACAGAGTTAAATCCATAATTCATAAAGACTGGATTTTTTGTTGTAAAGAATGTTGGAATGTAATTTCTAAACATAATAATTATTCCTACGGTGGCACAAGAAAGTCAAAATAATCACTTTTCTTTCAAACTAATATACAAAAAACAATCAAATAATTAGAAGATTGAAAATCTATAAATTATTTTTAATAAGAACTTGACAATTAATGGTGATTTATAAACATAATTTATGAAATTTACCAACAAAAATAACTTTCTTTTTTTTTATTGATTTATTTTTTATGTACTTTTTGGTAATGGAGTCTTGTCTTATTTTGCTAAACCAAACTTTATAGTTAATGACGAATGGTTTGATAATGATTTTAAAAAAAGTAAACTTGATTTTAAAAATAAAAAAATAACAAATAGTTCAAAAATACATGAATTTTTTTATGAACAATCTAATTAAAAAGTTGGTGCATCTGAAAATAACTTGCGAATAGACATTGCTGAAAATAGGGAGGAACTATTTAATAATTATTATTTTGAAAATAATTCTGAAAAATATGATTCATTATCAAATAAAAAATTTCTTTTCTATGAAAGAAGAGCCAAAAACAAACTTAAATTTAATATCAAAAAGAAAATAATTTATTCTTTATCAATTTTTGGATTTTTAGTTATTTTGGGATTAGTATTATTATTTATTTCGCAATCTAAAAAAAATGAATCGACAATAACAAATAAATCAATATTATTAGAAAAAGAATTTAAGTTACTAAAAAAAATCATTAATTTCTTTTTTTATAGATTTATATTCTAAATTAATTCCTTTAATAATTTCATCTACTTCTTTTTTTGTATTTTTATATTCATTTATTTTTTGTTTGGTTTTCTCATAGAAAATGGATTCAAATTTTCCTGGACTTACCTCCTCAATCCAATATCCTGCTAAACAATAAATTTGATTTGGAACAAAATTTACAATAAATAATTTTTTGTGATTTTTATATTGATCAATCATCTTATTCGCGAAAGTACCTTTAGTTTTGTTAGTCCCAAATAGAGTAATATCTTTTGCTAAAGGCTTAAAATTTTTCGATAGATTCTTACTTTTTTCTACTGTATTTCTAGAAATTATTTTTTCAAGAGAATAACAATAATTAAAAAAATTAGTATTCTCTTTTTTTGAAGGATATATAGTTACGAGAGAGCTTAAAAGTAAAAAAGAAGTTAAAAGAAATTTTTTAAACATTTTTATTTTAATTAGATTTATCATTTCATAAATATAAAAAGACAATTCGTAAATTACTATTAATTACCTTAAAAAGATTCACATTAATTAAAAAGATTTCTATTAATTGAGCTAAACCTCTTTGTAAAAATTTTAGAAGTATTTAGGACTAATTAAGTATTTATCAAAAGCATATAATTTTTTTTCTTATAATAAGTGTATGAAAAATCTTTTTTTAAAAAATAAAAGTATCAAATCTTTTTTTGATTTTTTTTCAAGATTATCAATTTCAGCAATATTTATCTCAGCAATACCAAGTAAAATAAATAATTTTGAAAAAACAGTTGAATATATTTCTTCAAAAGGGATTCCTGAACCAATTTCATCTATCCTACTAGTGGGAGCAATTATATGTCTCATCTTAGGTTCTGGATTTTTTATATTTGGAGAAAATCAAAAAATAGGTTCAGTCTTTTTATTACTATTTCTTATTCCAACAACAATAATTTTTCATGTATTCCCTTTCCATCAAAGAGCAGTATTCATTAATCTTGGATTGATAGGTGGATTAATAATTGCTGCAATAAGGAAACCAAAATAATTAAATTAAATAATCCTAAATATCCTTTCGTTTTTTCTCTCTTAATTCAGGAAAGCAATTCGCAATATGAATTAATTCATAAACTTCTTTGCTGTCATATTTTTTATTAGGAATTCCACTTCCTACCTCTATGCCTCTCTCTTTCATCTTCTTTAAAATCAATTCTTGTCTTTGCATACTTGACATAGACTTAAATCTTTTAATTCGTTCTTCTTTATTCACTATATCTTAATTAATTTAAAATTTATTTTTTAAGGGTTTTATCAATTAGCGATTCATTAAATAAGTAAGAAAGCCAGTAAATGTGAGCAATTTAAATCCAATAAAGAAAGGCAAATATTTTTTGAGCTTTTTGCCAACGGGCAATAATTTGTTCAATGAATTGATCATGATTTAAGTTAAAAATCAAATTATTTCCAATATCCTAACGAATTTTTTTTTAAATTATTACAGCTACTAATTGTTCATTTTTAATAGTCGATCTAAGATTGAAATAATAATTTTATTTTTTATGAATGATAAAGAAACAATAACTAAATTATTAAATGAGTTTGCTAATCCAAAAAAAATGGCCTCATTTTTTGTTTATAATGCGACTCCAGATTTTTTATTCATAAGACCGAGTGGTAATCCTATAGATGCAAAAGGGTTCGAACAAATGATTACTGGTGATATAGTTCAAGAAAAGGCAGAAATAACTAAAATTCACCGATTCGAATTTTTAAGCGAAAATATAGTAATGTGCATTTTTACGCTTGGTTCAAAATTTACTTATAAAGGAACACCTAATGATGACTTACCAACAGTTACGTCAATTTTTAAAAAAGTAAATAATGTTTGGAAAATTCACTGGATGCAAAGATCTACAGGAAATTCGGATTTATCTTTATGGGATTAGCAAAGTTAATAGCACTTTTAATGGTCTTACTTCTCTTTGGTAGCTCTTTTGTTGGTTTAATTTTGTATTTTATAAATTAAATAAATTAAATAAATAATACCCAGTAACTATTTCTTTTTTTAGAAAACAATTGCTTCTTTTATGCTAAGTAATTTGATTTTCAGGTAAAAATAAAAACTTTAGACAGACTAACCCCTATATCTAAAGCCAATAAAGCAATTAGTAACTTACTCATTTTTTAGAACTCTCAACTATTTTTTTGTAAAGTTCTTCAGAAATAGGTTGCATAACCCTTTAAAAATCTAATTAAAAAATAGTTACTTTTAAATTAATTTCTCGTTACTAAATATACGAATGTATGAATTTTTAAATAGGCAAAAAATATGTTCACAATAAGTTTTTCTTATAACTTATTAATAAATACTGAGTTCAAAAACTTCAATAAATGACTTAACTTTTTTAAAAAAGAAATTAGAAATCTTATTTCAAGTAAATAGATCCTCTATAAGTAAGCTTTATAATCCTTTCTTCTTGTTTTCTACAATATACGAATGACTTTCCATTGAAATACATGTTTACCATGATGCAGCTCCTGAATTTGCTCAAGTCCCCGTCCTATGGCTTGAGTCGTACTGCGGTCTATCAGATGGTAGATCGGACGATTTTGTAGTATTAACTACAATCTATTTATAAAGTATTTATACTTAGATGTCAACAATTAATAGAAACTAAACTTCAATTTAAAATTAGATTCTGCTCTCAGAAACTCCCTGAAAAGAATATAGAACATATAACTACGAGTAACTCCCATAAAAACTGAAACAAATGCCAGAACTACACAAATAGGGCAATGTGGAAATCCCATTATTTAGTTTTCCAATATAAATTTTAATTCAGCCTCTGCATTGAGAATGTCAATTCTTCTCTTAAGTAGTTTAAAAAAATTAATTATTTTTTTCAAAATTAAACCTTGTTTAGGCATTAATAATAATATTATTATTAGAATTAATTAATCAATGAGCAAAAATACTGAATCCATTGATATAACTAATGTTTGTAACATAATTATACAATAAACAACACCGACATTTGCTCAGATACTCTTGATCAATTAACCGATAAAGGCTTATTCAGAATTAAATATAATAATTGGAGATCTAGTTACCTTGCAGTGCTATTTTTCTTTTGCTAAAAAAATAGAGCAAATTTAAGTCCAATATTCCACTAGGATTAAGACCGCTGCCTAAGGCCTGAGAGTGCAAATTTTTCTTAATTAATATGCAACTATGCTTTATGAGGTAAATATATTGGTTGCGTAATAAATTTATTTTGTATATTGCTATTACAAAAATGATGAGTTTATTTAAATTAGTTGCTAAATCCTCGTGGAGAAAGCTTTAGTTAATTTCTTTTACTGGTTACTTATAAGATCAGCCGAATCTCATTATGGAGAATCATTTGTATCTGTAGAAGTTCCATCTAATTCAATCAAAAATTTTTCTTGATTTTAGTAAGTTTTTAATAATTAAATTCATAGCTTTCTGAAAATTTAATAACTAATTTGAGTTAAGTTGGTTAATTATCTCTATTGCAAATAATGATAAGGTTGTTAATCTTGCACTTAAAGAAGAAACTTAATTTCTTAAACTGATGCAATTTGATCATTTAAATTTCAATGAAGATGATGGCCTCATGTCCATAGAAGATTTAAGGGCTTTACGTCTTCGAAAAAAGAAAATTGAAAGTGATAAGAAAGCTAGAAAGTATATCCTGGATATAAATCAAAGATATAGAAAAATGAGTACCCGCAAAAGTAACAACTTTTTGAGGAATATGAACCCTTTTAAAAAGGCCGCATAAATTGTTAATTTTGATTTTGTTAATTTGTTTAACTTTGCAACTTTCAGAGTAAGATTTTAATGGTGTTTCTTTGGAAGAGTTTCACCAAGAGGGGTCAATTTTGGCCCCTTCTTTGCGGAGATATTTTTTAATAGAAACTCGTTATAAAATTAAGGTAATACTTTCCTTAGAAGACGAACGTGATGTAAATCTTTTATTAAAAGTTTATTATTACCACTTAATGAAAACTCTATATCTTCAACTAAATCCTCTTATTAAAAAAAGTTTTAGCTTATGGACCATTTTCCATAATTTATTGAATTTTCTCATATGAGATTTTTAATGGCTTCACCTACAAGTTGGGAATTCTACAAAGAAGTTGAAACTAAAACTCTATGGGTCAATATTTGTACCCAAAATTTAGAAGGAGTAGCTATTTCGATCAATAAATGGTGGAAGACAAGATATCCAGCATACAAAATCAGAATAGTTTCTAAAAAAGAATTTGAGCTAGTAAAAATGCAAGCTGAGAAAAAGGAGCAATAAAATTATTCTTTAGTAAATATTGATGCTGAATATTTAATTTTTGCAGCTATTATAAAATTAATAAATTAAAGAACAAATGAACTCTGCATTTGCAAAAGTATCAAATTTGAAAGTTAACAGGGCTTCTAAAATAGCTATTACTCTCGCATCATCAACTTTCTTTTTGTATGCCTTGGGTCAAGCACCAATTTTTAAAAATATTCTTGCAGGTGCCTTCTCTTGCTCTGGCTAAATAAAATACTGTTTTTTTAGAGAAGCTAAAAAGCTTAAGTAGACTATGATTGACAGTAGATCTAAACTTAGAGGGATAAATCCCTCTTTTTTAATGTTTAATAGATTTATTGCTGAAAAGATAATGACTCTTCTTATTTCTCTTTGCAGCTGATGAATATTTCCCCGCACCTATTAATTGATGCTGTGATATTAAGCGCTGCCCTTACGATAACTTTGGTATTAAGAGCAAAAGGTAATGCTGCCAGAAAAGAAAAAGAAAATAAATGATTACTAAAGAAGAAGAAAAAGAATTTAAAAAACCTAAATTATATAGATTTTGGAACTTTCTTATTTATGGAAGTTCCATAGCTATTGGAGTTTTCTTAGTTTATTTATATTCTGCTTATGTCTTTATAAATAAATGACTTACATCTACGGCATAGCGATTACTTATGGGGTTGTAAGTCTTTTATTGCTTGGTGGGTTTGCATACTTTACTTTTAAAATGAGACGCTAATTTTTATATCTTTTCCAATAAAGATTTATTAGATAAATTTTTTGATTTTTGTAGAGAATATCGACAAGAAATTCCACATCAAAAGATGGCTGAGATTTTAAGAGAATATGCAGATAGATTAGATGAATGATAGATACTAGTAGACATAAGAAGGTATTAAAAGAATAAAATTTCTAGCAAAATTTATACAAATTTTTTTAAAATTGGAATAAATTTTTTGAAGATATTTTCCTTGCAATTATTCATAATTTGAGATTTTTTTTTGATCCTTAATCCGTACAATTTTGTTCCTCTTACCGCACACATAAAACTTGAAATTTACTATTCAAATGAATTAGAACATAGTTTTAGTAAAGGGGTAAGTCTTATGGCACTATATGACACATTTACTATCCAAGAAATTAATTTGGATAAAAAAGACCTTTCATTTGATAATAAGCTCAAAAAAACTGAAGCTTATTGGAATAATGAATGTACAGAACATCCTAGTAACAACCATTGCAAGATTTTTTGTGATTAAAAACTTTAACTTTTAGGTATTCTTACGCTTGATTTTTACATAATACCCGTACTAAAGAATAATCAGTAAGAAAGGAGGCCAAGCAAATGACTAATTTAGGTATAGAAATTTTATTTTGGACAATTTTAATTTCTTATCTGGGATTAAGGTTTTCTCAAACTTGGAATGGATTCAAAAAACAGTATTAATTAGGAGAATAGAAAATGAAACTACAAACTCAGTTCACGGTTCCAAACAAAAAATTAAAAGATCTTGATTATGTTAAAAAAGTAGATTTTTTAGAAGAAATTTTAAATAAAGAATGTATAGATTATCCAAATCAAGAAGATTGCCTGGTTTGTTGCAATTAAAAAAAATTAAATAGCTGTTTTTAAAAAGTAAATAAATTTTTATTAGTATTTATAAATTTTCTAAAAGGGAGTTAGCACTATGGAATTAAGATTCTTCCCAATAAATATTTTTAGAGAGACTCCAAAAGTCACATTCTTCGATGCAGGCATAGATAGTTCTAACGGTTCTGATGTTGTGATCCATTCTGGAGAAGCTATATCTCCTCCAGATGATTTAAAAGATGAGCAATATTACGTTCACAATCATCAAATTGACCACAATTTAGTTATCACTGGAGAAAGGACATTTGTTTTAATAAATCCTTCCTGGGATGAACCTCATCATGTGATTTATTTAAATAGATTTATGGGAGCATTAGAAATTCCTGTAGGAACTTATCACAGATCTATCTCAGGGAAAGAAGGTAGTATTGTTTTAAACCAACCCAAGAGAGATAAATTTTTTGATCCTTCTAAAGAATTTACCCCTCAAAAGTTAGACAAAATTAATTTAATTAAGGCAAGAAAAAGTCCGCCTGTTTATTGGATTTACGAAAATAACAAAATCAAAAGAGTCTATTTTAGTCCTCTAGAAAGAAAAGTTAAAACTCTTGTTTGAAATGAAAAAACATATATCCCCTATTAATAATTTAAAAAACCTGAATTTAATTATTAATTCTGATACTTATAAATTGGCTCACGAAGATATTGGTTTACTTAGCCGAAATGAAATGCGTGGAGTCAGAATGCTTCTTGAAATTACTAAACCAGATTTAATCCTTGAAGAAAATAAAATTCTTTCAACAATAATTATTTTTGGAGGCGCAAGCATTACAGAAGAAGTAAATATAAAAAAGAGACTTGAAAATATAGAAGAGTTGCTTAAAAAAAATCCTAAATCGATACTTTTAAAACGAAATTTAAATAGATTAGAAAATTTGCTTCTTATGAGTCATTACTATCAATCCGCAAGGGAGTTTTCTAAACTTGCTTCAATTAGTAATCAAAATAAAAACTGTAATTCTCATGTGATTGTGACAGGTGGGGGGCCAGGAATTATGGAAGCTGCTAATAGAGGTGCATTTGAAGCAAATTGTAAATCTATAGGGTTAAATATCAGTCTGCCTAATGAACAAATCCCAAATGCTTTTATAACTCCCGGTCTTTGCTTTAAGTTTAATTATTTTGCATTACGAAAGATCCATTTTGTAATGCGATCTGTAGCCGCTGTATTTTTCCCTGGAGGTTTTGGAACACTAGATGAATTATTTGAACTATTGACACTTTGTCAAACAGGAATGAAAACTAAAATCCCAATCATACTTTTTGGTAGAGATTATTGGAATAAGATAATTAACTTCGAATATCTAGCTGATCTTGGATTAATTTCAGATGAAAACTTAAATCTTTTCCAATATGCAGATACCGCACCAGAAGCATGGGAAATTATCAAATCATCAAAAATCTCAGCTTAAAGGTAAGCTAATTATTTTTAAATAACTTTTAATTACTTAATTTATAATTTGTTTTAACAGTTTTTATTATTGAATCTTGTGGTTCTTCACTTGGGAAACAATTAATAATCCTATATTTGCCTCCTTTTTTATCAGTCTCAACAACTGTAAATTCAACGTATTTACCAATTCCATCTCTTAAATCCTTAACTTCAGTATTAATTATCTCTTCTTTATCATTTTCGATAATACGAGATTTACCTCCGCAACTTAACAAAGCGTTCCCCTTAGTGAGAAAAAAATCTTTGTCATTACTGCAAGAAGATAAGAAAGATAAAGAGACTATTATTAGTATAAAATTTTTCATAATCAACTTTTTTGTACTTAACTACATTATCAATAAAGCATATTAAATATGTAGTCAAATCCCTACCAAATTAAAAATTTAATTAATAATATTTGTGAACTAAATAGTAATTATTTTAGAAAGCAATGCCTGATGCATTTAGAAAATCTTTATAAATATTTTGCCAGTGTATAATCCTTTGTTCAAGTCTATTAGGCGGACCAAGTTTAAAATTTTCGAGATAAGACTTATGAACTGATTCGACAATAACTTTATCTTCTCCAAGAAATTCTAATATACTTTTTTTCCAATTTTCTAAATCATTTTTACATAAAGAAGCAGAGGCTAATTTAATTTCAATAATACACTGACCAATATTTTTAGGAAGATAATTTATTAAAACAATCCCTTTACCAGGCCAGATTATTAGGTGGGTCCATGGGAGTAATCCAAAGGTATATAGATTTCCTTCACTACTAAGAGGGGTAACAAGTACATTACAAAATTCACTGAAGAAATACCTGTAGTTTTTAATTGGACCTTGTTCTTTATGTAGGGTATCTTTATGAGCTATTGCTACATGATAATCGTCCAGTGTATTGTCATGGGCAATTTTCCAATTGCAATTTAAGGTATCAGAAAATTCAGAAAAAATATTGTAATTCATATCCCATTGATCATTACATTTTCTCCCAACAAGCTCAATTTGATCATCTATAGATATTGGTTTGTTGCTGAAATTAATCCAAATTAAAGGTCCATTTATTAAAGAGTTAACTTTTTCTAAAAAATAATCCTCTGTTTCTATTTTTGTTTCAAAATTGTACTTTAATGGCAAGGTTTTTAGTTTGCCAAAACTATCAAAAGTCCAGCCATGGTAAGGACAAAAAATATTTTTAGAAGGATTTAATTTTGTTTTTGGCAAACACAATTTTGACCCACGATGAGGGCATCTATTTTTGAAAACAGTTATTAAGTTTTTTTCTGAACAAGAGATTAATAATGATTGATTAAAGAATTTTTTTTCCAATATTTCGCCAGGTTTAATTTCTCCTATGAAAATCAATGGGTGCCAATATTTTTTTGAATAGTTTTCTAATTCAAGTTCAAAAATTTTTTGTTCGCTATAAAGCCAAGTAGGTAAAAAACTAGTTGACATTATTTATTTTTTTTGGAGGCCTCTTAAAAAATCAGATAACTCGTATCTTAATTTTGCAAAATCCGAATCAAGTTTCAATTTATCTAAATCTCCTTTTTGTAGATCTACCTTAACTTCTTTTATGATTCTTCCAGGATTAGGTGCTAAAATACATATTTGCTGAGAGAGAGCTAATGCTTCTTCAATATCATGGGTTATAAGTAAAACTGTCAATGAAGTTTTTTTCCATAATTCATAGAGAAATTTCTGCATAGATTCTCTTATCTGTAAATCTAAGGCTCCAAAAGGTTCATCTAAAAGTAGAATTTTAGGGTTAGTCGCTAGAGCTCTTGCTATTGCAACCCTTTGTTGCATTCCTCCAGATAATTCTTTTGGATACTTATTTCCCGAATCCTGAAGACCTACTACTTCTAATAAATAAGATGTCCTATATTTTATTTCTTTCAACTTATAAGAATTTAAATTCATTCCAAAGGCAATATTCTCAGATGCTGTGAGCCAAGGGAAAAGACTATATTTCTGAAAAACCATTCCTCTATCCAATCCTGGTCCACTAACTATTTTTCCATCTACTTTTACGTTCCCTTTAGATGGACTCTCAAGCCCAGCAATAATCCTCAATATAGTACTTTTACCTGATCCAGAGCTCCCAACAAGAGTTTTAAATTCGCCAGAACTTATTGAAAAGCTTATTCCCTCAATTGCCTTTTTTCTATTTGAACCTTCCCCAAAATATTTTGAAATATTATTAACATCTAATTTCATTTAAACAGCCCATTTACATGTACGTCTAAGTAGCAATCTAAAACTCATATCCAAAGCAAATCCTATTAATCCAAGCACTATTAATTCTGCAAATATTTGATCTGTGCGAAAAAATCTTTGAGCCAGTTGAATCCTTTTACCTAAACCAACTTCTGCTGCAATTAACTCGGCAACGATTACTAAATTCCATGAAGTTGCAATATTAATTCTTAAAGTATCTATAATACTTGGCAATGAATATCTGGCTATAACTCTGATCAATAAATCTTTTGTATTACCTCCTAAAGTAAGCGTTGTTTCAATGAGTTCTTTGGGTACAAATTTTACTGAATCCATAACCATCAAAACATTAAAGTAAACGGTACCAATGAAAATTAATGCAATTTTTGGAGCCTCTTCAATTCCTAAATAAATAATAAGTAAAGGAGAAAAAGCAGCGGCAGGCATATACCTAAGCATCGCAATTAATGGTTCACATAACGCACAAAAAGAAGGGAAAGAACCCATTAAAATTCCTAAAGGAATTGAAAAAATTGTTGCAATTATAAAACCAGCAAATACCCTACCAGTACTTGCAAAAATATCTTCAAATAATATTCCACTTTCAGCCATATCAAAAAGAGAATAAAAGACCGCTAAAGGTGATGGTAAAAACATTTCACTTACAAGTTTTAATTGACAAACTAATGTCCAAATTAAAAGTGGAAGCAAAAGTGAGGCTATTTGAAGAAATATTTTATTTAATTTTTTCGGTTCACTACCAAATGAAAAGAGGGATAAAAAATATTTATCCCTCTTGATTAATTTCGAACTAACCATTTTAATTTTGTATTAATTAACTGATGTTTTTAACGAACGAAGAGTCAAATAATTTACTCATATCTGGTTTTTCAGGAATAAATCCTACCTTTACCATAAAGTCTGCCATTTGTTTCGCTGCATAAGGCATATATTTCATACCGAACCCATCACTAAAAGCTTCTAAATTTTCTTCCAAAGAAAAGAACCTAGTTCCACCTTTATATTGTTTGTATTCGCGTGTTGGGATCCCAGCTCGCTTTGCCATGATCTTTTCAGATTTTCTTGGATTTTTTTCCATGAATTCTCTTACATCCCACCATGTTTTAACAATTTTTTGAACATCATCTGGTCTTTCAGAAATCAAATCTCCGCTTACTGCTAATAAATCAGGGATTGCACCAGGATATTCTTTTGAACTAGCAATAACTCTTGCTCCAGGCCTCTTCATTGCAGTTCCTGTAAATGGAGGGAATGCACCAACTGCATCAACTTTTCCTGCTGCGAATGCAGTTGCAGCCTGATCAGTTGGAAGACCTTTAATAATGACATCATCCCTAGTTAATCCAACATCATTCAGAGCTAAAACAAGTAAAAAATCATCTACAACACCTTCTTCTACTGCTACTGTTTTACCTTTTAAATCAGCAACACTTTTAATTGATTTATCTGCAATTATTTGGTCATTCCCTGCAGAATTATCATTAACTAAAACAACTACTTCCCCTCCATTCTCTCCTGGCAAGAACGAAATAGTATCATTAAGAGTCTGTGAATTTCCATCAATTTTACCAGCAGCAAAAGTTTCCATGGATTGGACATATCCATCAAACCATTTCATCTGAACATTAACTCCATTTTTTTCAAACATTTTTTGATCAACAGCTATCGCCCAGGGCCACCATCCTGCCCAGTTACTATATCCCAAAGTGATTGGATCACCTTTTGGAGCTGCAGGACTTGATAGTGTACTTAATGAAATCGCTAATATTAGAGCAAGCAAAGAGGCAAAGAAAACTCTCAATTTTTTAAACATTTTTGAAAAAAAAATATTACGTATTATCAATACTCAAGAAAAAGCAAATCTAAAGTTGTAATGACTGATACTTTTAAGAGATTACTCTTACTTAATCAATATTAATTATTTTTAAATTTCAGAATCTTTTTACTAATCCAATCTTGCCATAAATCGAATCCAGACTTGGTTATCGAAGAAATTTCTATCACATTTGCCCTAGGGTTAGTTGAAGCTATGTTCGATTTTAATTCGTTAATATCAAAATTCAAATGGGGTAACAAATCAACTTTAGTTATCAAAATTAAATCTGCTTCTCTAAACATTATTGGATATTTTAAAGGTTTATCCTCACCTTCGGTAATACTTAAAAGAGCAACTTTAAAATGTTCTCCAATCTCAAATTCTGCAGGACAAACTAAATTTCCTACATTTTCCACTAACAAAATATCTAGTAAATCAGGATTTATTTTTTTTTCTAATAATTTCAAACCTCCACTAACCATATTTGCATCGAGATGACATGCTCTTCCAGTTGTAATTGGTACTACTGGAATATTTAATTTTTCTAATCTTGCCGCATCAAGATTAGTGGTCATATCACCCTCTAAAACAGCACTGTGAAATTTTTTTGAAAGATCTTCTAAAGTTATTTCAAGTAATCTCGTTTTTCCTGCACCAGGACTACTCATGATGTTCAAGCAAAGCAAATTATAATTATTAAACTTGATTTTATTTTTCTCAGCTTGATGACTATTTTGATGAAGAATATTTAATTCAATTTTGTCTGAAATTGGTAAATGCATTTATATTTGAAAATACGTCTTTATTCTAGATACTAAATTTCTACTTTTCTTTAAAATCAATAGATGCGATTTTTAATTCCCTCCCACTAATAATTTCCTCTAAATTAAAATTGCAACATGGAGATTTATATCCATTCTCTTTCTTTGGAAAATATAATCTATTGCATTTAGAGCATTTCCCTTCAAAAGGTATTGTCTCAATTGTAATCTCAGAGGAATCTAACCAAGAACCCAATACTGCAGCATTAAAAGTATTAATTAATGATATTGGTTCTACGCAAGTAAATTCCCCAATCTTAAGATTAATCTTTTCAACAACTATTTTTTTTTTATTTTTTTTCTCTGCCCACTCTTCCATGGAAAGAATAAGGCATTTTGTCATATCTACTTCATGCACGAAAATCTATCTCCATTTTTGATCGACTGACATATTGCATTTATCTGAAATCCATTCTGGTTTAGATTTTCTTGGAAGCTGACCACTTACTACGAGATGTGCAATTGAATCACAAATAACTCTAGTAGCTAATAAAGCTGTCATATCGCTTACATCATATGGAGGCGAAACCTCAACAAGCTCAATTCCACATACATTAAC
This sequence comes from Prochlorococcus sp. AG-347-K10, assembly GCA_003278955.1. Taxonomy (GTDB): domain Bacteria; phylum Cyanobacteriota; class Cyanobacteriia; order PCC-6307; family Cyanobiaceae; genus Prochlorococcus_A. The sequence continues at coordinate 38,477 of QCCB01000006.1, read as the reverse complement.
TTTTCTGATAATGTACTCCAATAGTTTTAATGCCTCTCGAGGTAATAAACCCCCAGGTTCAGGCCAACCAGTTCCAGGGACAAATCCAGCATCAATACAATCAATATCAAAAGAAATATATACGCAGTCAGTTCCATCAGTAGCTTTTTCAATCGCAAAATCAGCGGCCTCTTTTAATCCCATTTCACAAATATCAGTAACTGTTAAAACATTTGTACTTCTTTCCCTGCAAATTTTCACTCCTTCTCTTGGTACTTGCCAACCTCCAATACCTAATTGAACAAGATTTTTTGCAGGTGCATTTTTCATATTAGTTGCATGAAACCATGGACAGGTATGCATTCTTTCATCTAAATCTGTTTCTTGAGTATCTACATGTCTATCAAAATGAATGATCCCTACTTTTTTATCTCCTAAGTGGCGACAAACTCCTCTAACTGTAGGAAAACCTATTGAATGATCTCCACCTAAAATAATTGGAAATGCACCGCTAGCAAAAATATGAGCAACCCCCTTTGAAATTTGATCAAAACTTTTTTCATTATTAGCTGGAATTGTAAAAATATCTCCTACATCACAAATAGATATCTGCTCTCTCAGATCCACTCCCATTTCGTAATTGTAAGGAGTATAAAGAGCAGAAATTTTTCTTATTCCTTGAGGTCCGAATCTTGTCCCTGGTCTATAAGTAGTTCCAGAATCATGAGGGACACCAACGATCGCAACATCATAATTTCCCACTTCATTTACATTTTCAACATATGGAGCTTTCATGAAAGTATTGATACCTGCAAAATGGGGTAATTCTCCTCTTGAAAATGTAGATATATTTCTATCGACAATACTTTTTGCTCCTTCTAAACCATATTCCTTTGCTCGGGCAACCTCAGTTTCCCATCCTTTCAAAGGTAATTTTGATTCTTTTTCTAAAGCATCCATTCCTTCACTGGGATGCTTCCTTATAAAGTCTTGATTTTTAGATGATTCAGCAGTCACAAATTTAAAATTCTTTTTACACTTATTTCAATATTGTCAATAAAAATAAAAATGAACCATAAACTTGCTTTAAAAGATTCTCATTTAAACATTGTTAAATAACTTTTCGCAAAAATAAAATAAATTACTTTATTAAAAAAACCAGCCGGCTTAATTACAAAAGTATTTAAAATATTGAATAACGGAATAAATGATAGAAGAAATAATTAGTTAAAAGTATTAGATATTTTATTTTTCATATTTTCAATTTTATTGATTAATTCATCTAACCATTCTGTATTATTTTGCTCTTGTCTTTTATGGCTTTGACTTTTTTGAGTACTCATAAATTTCTTATATTTAGATTATCCATTTAATATATCTTTTGAAATTACAGGAATCAATGAGCAATATTACCAAATCGGTTGATAAGACAAGCTTTAGTAGCATTTCATACAAACCTAACCAACACAAATTAACTAAGAAAATCTAAATCTCTTCAGTTAAGTATTTTCTACGATGTTTTTATTTTAAATTCTGATTTGAATAAGGAAAGGGTATAGATATTCCTATGGAAAAATCATTTCTAAATTTCATTTATTGGATCTTGGTAAAGTCAGCTGAAAGTTACTACGGAGATTCATTAAAAACAGAAGTACCATATACACCTTATTTTTAGTTTTTGCGGACTTTAACTTTTAATATTAGATCTCTAGTTTGAGATCTATTAGTTTGGAATTAATTTATCAAAAAACACAATATGGGTTACTTATAGATTCTCTACAAAATATTCTCTTAAGTTGAATTTCTTTTAGTGATTGTGAATAAATTTTAGCGGTAAGGATCGCTCCAAAATTAACTAAAATTATAATTAGAAGAAGTAGCTCAATTGCGAGGTTGGTCTTAAGATTACCCTCCTTAAATCTACATAAAAACTCTATAAGGTCAAAATAGTTATTGAATAGAGTTTAAATTCCTATTTTTAGCCATCGAGATTCTCTGGTAATAATCTAGGTTCACAATTTTCGACACATTCTTCTAGAGGCTTTTCAGTATTAATCTTAATTTCGCAACTACGAAGACAATCATAAAAGGCATACTTTGGATCTAATTCATTTTTGAATTGTTTATTTCTAAATGTATTCATGATCAAACTCCCTTTGATTTTTTTTCAAGTTGATTAATTAATTTATCCAACCAAAGAGTGTTGTTGATCTTTTTTGTGTCTTTAAAGTATTTCGTTTTGAACGTACTAATGTAATTATCCCTCAATCAGTTGGTCCAACATAAAGATGCTTATTGAAATTTCCTAGAGCAAAAATACTGATTATGAATATAGTGAAATATTTAAAACTGATTAATTTATAGTTTATATTTTAGGTATTACAACTCTTGATTCTTGTGTATAACTCATTCTAAATAATTTCTAAAAAGAAGGTTAATTATGACTTACGGAAATCTAATTAAAAATAAAATTCAACATGAATTTAGTGGTTTGTTTGATACGTTATTAATTAAGAGAAAACTAACTGATGCTCAAATGGAATGTATGCAATTCGGTATTTGCGATTATGCTCCAAGACAAGTTGAGGATGTTCCCTTTTTTCATTATTAATTTGAATCCATTTTAAAGTAAGGGTAATTAGCTCCTCCTCACCCAATCAGGAGATCCACTAAACCAATCAGCAAGATCATCATTTTTGGGATCAAAATGATTTTCAGTTTCTAAGCCATCAAGGCCTAGATTCTGGATGAGTCCATTTATTCCATCTGATTTTTGCTTGCCATATCTCCTCAAGCTATTAGCTTTCTTAAGCCATGTCCATATAGTTGAATTATGTTTTGCAAGCTTTTCTACATAAATTCTTTCTTCCAATGCTACAGGTTTATCTAATGAAATCCTCTTTACAATATCCTTAATTTTTAAACGAGTCTTGTTGGTTAGAAACATATTCATAAAAGAAGTTAATGATTTATAAAAGTTTTTTTTATGAATGTCTTGTCAATCTTTATTTCAAGAAAAAGTATTTTTCAGAGGCTTTTCAAGGACAAATATATGTATTTAGCAACAGGTACACTTATTTGGTAAAAAAGACTACTTAATTTGATTTATATAACTTATATAAAAATGAGTTCCATATAAGTTTCTCTACTTAATTTAAGATTTAATTTATAAAATCGAATAAGGAAATTTTACATTTACAATCAAGCTAAACTAAGAGGAACATAATCCTCTTTTTTCTGGCAAAAACTTTTTATTTAATCACTAATGAAAGGTCAATGGACAAAAGTTTATAGTGGTGATTTACCTCTTAGATCTTGGTGGGTAGATTCAGGTAGTGACTGTAAATATATATCTATAGTTTTACCAGAGGTGTTTGGGATAAATCACTGGATAAGAAGTTTTTCTGAAAAATTAGCTAAACAAAATGTAACTGTATTAGCCTTACCTCTTTACGGTAGAACAGCTCCAAAATTAGATTTATCATACAGCGAAGCAGACTTAAAATTAGGCAGGCATCATAAAAATTTAACCACTTCAAAAAATATTATTAAAGATATTTCTGCAGCTCTGAATTGGGTTAAAGAAAAATATCCAAAAAAGAAAATCTCAATTATTGGATTTTGTTTTGGGGGTCATGCAGCAGTTATAGCTTCTTCTTTAAAAGGAATAGATAGTACATTTTGTTTTTATGGAGCAGGGGTAACTGCGCCAAGAAAGGATACTAATTTTGCACCTATTGATTTACTAGAAAAAGTTTCTGGAAAATTAAACTTCATATGTGGTTCTTCAGATGATTTAATTCCCGTACAAGATAGATTAGAAATTAAAAAAAGATTTAAAAAACTAGATCCTTTAGAAGAGAGATTTATTTATATTGAAGTTAAAGGAGCTGATCATGGTTTTATGTGCGAGGAAAGAGAATCCTTCCATAAGGATGCATCATCAATTGGTTGGAATTTATTGATGAAAGAATTAAATTAATAAATTTCATGAGAATGACTTTGATCGGTGTTTGCACTAATTATTTATAAAAATTCAATAACTTTATAAAAAACTTTTAAAAAATGGTTTTAGATTAAATAACTTGAAAAGTAAAATCAAGTACTGTCAAAAATGAAAAAAATAAATACTATAAATCTAAATAATTTTCTATAAATTTACATTCATGATGAAAAATTTATTAATAGCATTTGTTTTTGCATTAATGCTTATCAACCCTAATATTTCTATAGCTGCAGAATCTCCCGTTGATGTACAAGAAGTCTTTGTAGGTTCTGAGACTATGGATGGAGATGTTCTTAAATACCCAAAAGGAAAAGCAGAAATAAGATTACAAAGAGTCGAGTTAGCTGAAGGAGGGATAGTTCCGCTCCACTCTCATCCAATTCCATTATTAGGCAATGTTGAACAAGGTACGATAGTTGTCAAAAGACAAGGGATGGAAGATCTTATCTACACAGCAGGTGATACTTTTATAGTTGGTCCAAAGACACCAAAACATACAATGGGTAATGCAAAAACTGATAATGCAATAGTTTGGTTTGCAGCAATAGGAGCAAAAGATGTTCCAATTTTAGTTCCCGCTGAGGGATAAATTTGAACCTTGAATCAATTATTTTTGATTTTCAGTCAAACTACAATAATGAGCAATTAGCTCCTTTTTTAATAGCAAAGTACGCTATCCGCTTTAATTGATTCTTCAACTAGAACATCTGGCATAACAAACTCTGCATTGTAACCATCTAGAAGCTTCTCATCGTAACCCCTAGATTTAGCAGACATTCCTGAGACATATATGGTAATTTTTGAATTCTTTAAATTTTGAAGATGTTCGTATAAATCTCCAGTACCTTGACCAACTATTTCACCAGCTTTTTTGCAATTTAATATTTGTACTCCGTCTCCTGCTAGAAAAAGTGTTACTTTATGATCGTTTTTTTCTGCAGTAAGGGCAACCAATAAACCTAAAGTTATTTTATTTTTGGATTCTAAACCGCTGTAAATATTTACTAACACTTTATTGTCGGTAATGATAGACATTCAATCCTCCCTTAATTTTTATATCATAAATAAAATCTATTTTTATTAGCTGTTTTTTTATGAAACGCTTACTACTTGCATAGTTAAAAGCTAGTACTAGCAAAATTAAATTTTTTGTCTCAAATCCAGAATTAAGTTTATTTTTTTTGAAAAAGATTTTAAAAAATACTTACCCTTAATTAATTCGCACATATAAGCTCGAAGCTTAGGTTTTATCCCTTCTGGCGATCAAAACAACCCTAGAATTATTTATATTAGATTGCCTAAATTCAAGATCAAACTCTGGGGCAATTTGATTCATATATCTTTCAATCCCTTTTCGACTGAATACAAATGTTTGTTTTTTGCTTTTTAAGCTTATTCCTACAACAGGAAGCTCATTTTCGTCTTGTTTGACAAATTTTTTAGAAAAACTTCTTATCCGATTTTTAATCCGAAATACTATAGAATTCAACATAGAACCTTGTTCCGAAATCAATGTAGATTTAAATTTAGGATCATCAAGCGTCGGGAATTCAAGAATAAAAACATCTCCTGACATTTCTACAAGCTTTCTAAGAGCAAAAAACGGATCAGGTAGATGATGAATAACATTTAATAGAATTACAATATCAAATTTTTTACTGAAATCTGTCTCAAATAAGTTAAATTTTTCAAACTTTACAATTGAACCTAGTATATTCTTTAAAATGATGCCGCCAATATATCTATGCATCTTAAGCTCAATTCCTTTAATATCAGCTGCGCCTTTCCCTTCAGCATAAAAACTCATCGAGCCGTAACCACAGCCGACATCCAAAACGGTTTTAGATTTAAAGTTAATTCCTTCAAAAATACTGTAATCTCTCGGCGATCCCTTAGTCTTTAAGCCATAAGGTAGCTGAATGGAATGGTATTCAAAATGATATTTGTCTAATATTTCTTGAACTTCCTCTTTAGTATAATCAGGACGCTGCAACTTAATTACTTCAGGCAGATGTTTCTCATGAATTACTTGGAAATCCCTATTTGAATTTACTAATTCGAATTCAACAGAACTTTGGCGCAACAAATCGATAATTTCACTATAGTGATCTCTTAAATTAACTACATTTATTAATTCGATTATTTTTTCATCAGGATATTTGCTTTTCATTTTTCTTAGCCCAGGTTCAATTTCCTTCCGCAATGCTGCACGCTTAATTAAACAACTTTTAGAACAGACAATAACAGATGCGCGAACTTGTAAACCCGAATTTAATATTTTTGCAAATATTGAATCTTCTTCTATTTTTCTGGATATATTTTCAACCGAGTTCGAATATCCCCTGAAAGAATTATAATGGACCACAACATTTTCATCTTTCAGCATCTTCTTGTCGAATTCATATGCCATGATCACTTCTAATCCTTTGCAGTTGCTTACGATATAAGTACTTTTCCCTGAAGAACTTGGTCCAATTACTAAATGAATTTTATTATGATTGTTAGTTGCTAAAACGTCCATAGTGACTTGATTTCAGAACATTACTTAAAATGAAGCCTAAGATTGCATTGCTCCATAGTCAATAACTATTATTTGAATGCTTGGACTACTTGTTGAAGTTTATGTTTAGTAGGATTTCCGCAAGTCATAAATAATCTCCTATTATCTAATAATTAGATAATATCAATTTATACAAAAGACAAGTAGCTTAACCCTGAAAATGGAGGAATTTTGTTAAGAGTCAAACCTATAAACCAATTAAAGGAGATGACCACGTTTTTGCTCAGTTATAAAACGAAATATGGTAAATACTAGTTTGTTAATTTCAGAAAAAAGTTTACTTCAAGCGATCTGTTTCTATATTTTTCTAAACTTTCTTAGACTAAATATCTTCGATAAAACAAACAAAATGCTTTGGATTTGGCTAACTTTCGAAAAAGTTAACAAAAAAAAGTCCATACCAGCACCATACCAGCAGCACTATTTCCCTCAAAATATAGGCTATGACTGATCCTAATCACTGGCTAATGAACCATGTACCAGCTTGATATAACTAGGTTTTTTGAAATTTATAAAGTTTTATTCTAGCAAAATTCTAGCAAAACTAATAAATATAAAGCATCCATTGAGGTAAAGATTTAGGATAATTTGTGATTGACATTCGATCTAAACTTAGAGGGATAAAACCCTCTTTTTTTTGATGAGAAACAAATTTAAAAGATCAGCTTTTTTTGATATGTCTGATGACCTTTTCTATCGAATATCATTAATAGGATTTTTAGTTGTTTTTAGCTCAATGGTATTTTTCCTAACGAAATATAGAGAAAAAAAAGTTAATAATATAAGCCAGATTTCCATAACTGAACAAATTTAATTTTTAAGGCAGTAATGCAAAGATTTATAATTTCACCGTTATTTGCTTTATCTAGGTTTTTTATAAATATTTACGGAATATTTTTAAAGTTTTTTCTTCAATTAAATGGTGGTTATTGGTCAAGAATTGGTTTAGCCGAAAATATTACAGAGGAAAGAATAAAAAAAAGAAGATTTTATATCCTGCCTTTTTATATTCTTCTAGCTTTATTGTTTGGATTACTATCTGCTCTATATTGGTATTTTGTTATTCTCCATGTGCCACTTTCAATAGAAAGATATTTAAGTCCATTGAATAACAATATTGCTTTAATAATTGCTTTTGCTACTTTCTTTGGTTGGCTTTATATTCTTTGTAAAACAAACAAATAAAATGCTTACTGAGAGATGATGTGGTCCGCGGATTAAAGATTTAATTAATCATGATTAAATCATTCTTAAGGATTCATGCAAAATATTTATGACCGATTAATTTATATTTACGACAGTTCTGGTGATCGACTCGACCAAGGTTGACCAACTAGATCTTCACTAATCCATGGTCTGCAACACCAAGGTAAATTTACTTATCTAACCTTTACGGTAAGAAAGTTAAGTGATCAGAAATTAATCTTTCGGGATTAATTCTGAACTATCTTAAAAATTAAGTCGTTTGTAAAGCATGAAGAAGTGAGTTATCACTTTTACATTCAAAACTAATTTCTAAGAAAATTCTTAATCTGATTATTAAATAGATCTCCTTTCTGTCGTCACCATTTAAAAAAGACCTGTAAAAGGGTCTTTTTTTATGTCTTAAATTTTATTTATATACTGTTAATCCACAAATAATTAAATATTTTTATCTCGCTCTTTCGCGATCAGTTAATGCTTTTTCAAAAGTAAAAAAGAAAGTACAAATGCTATTCAATGCAACCAACAAAAGAACTACTGATCTTCCATGTTGATTTAATTGAAGTGATCTTTGAGTCATACTTTTAATAATCTTCATTGTAATCGGATGGACTACCAGTTAAAGAACAAACAACTGATTCCTCTTTTTTCATTTCTTTTATTTCCATTATTGGTCTGCCCATTTTCTTAAGAACATCTATATCTTCTTTAGTCTGACAGCGAGCAATTATGTTTCCTTTTTGATCAAAGCAACTGTAGTAAGTCATTTTATTAAATGCAATTTAAAGCTCATGGTTGATTTCAGTTGTAGCAACGCAACCGACTCATGACAACCATATTTCTAATTTAGGTCAGCCATAGATTTAAATGGCTAAAAAAACATACCTCTTTCCGTACCTAAATGTTCCTCAAACCGCACACATTAGATACGCAGTGTTTTAGTCAAATCAATTAGAACTAAGAGGTAGTTAAACAAATATACAAAGGAGAATTTATGAGTGGAGATTTTGAGACTCTTGAAATTAATCAACCAAAAATTAAATATTTAAAACCAGAAGATAATACAAAATGGTTAGACAAATTAATTAATAATATTGAGGACATGAAGAAGAAGATATCAAAAGATTCTTAGAAATTTAAGAAATAAACTTTTTTATTTGATCTTTAGTTTGAATGAAAAGAAATTCAAAAAAGAATTTAAATTTTGTATTTAAGGTAACCGCTTTTTTGTGAGCATTATTCAGAATAAGAGTCCGACTATTTTTTTATGCAAAAAAAGTTAGATGAAAATTCTTATGAAAAAAGAATTGAAAATATAGAAAAAGGAAAATCTTATTTAAAAAGTAATGGATTTTTTAAATCAAAATCTAATCTATTCGAAGACATACAAAGATTTATCTATAAAAGGTAATTTAAAAAATATTTTTTACTTTTGATTAATTAAATCTCTCCATAAGCAAGCCATCACATAAAAGAAAGAAAGACTTGAAAAGGTGAAGAGAAAAAAAGAATGGGTCAATTTTCTATAACTAAATTAGACCAAATAATCCTGCAGTAAAACCAACAGCCGAAAAGAATGTGAACTCAATCAAATCTCTTGGGGCAGAGTTCATAAATAAACCGATTTGAGTCATGATTTTATGACTTGAGAGAATCTTTTAAATCAAACTTTTCAGCTTTTTCAATTTGACACTCAGTATCATCTTCAGCACATTTGATTTCAGCTTTTTTGTTCATGTGGCTGCTACAACCGCCTGCTATAACTGGTAAACCGGTCGTAGCCGTAAAACCAGTTAAACATGCAAAAGCTATATAAGGAAAAAGTCTTTTCATTTAATTGTTACTTTATGTAAACTTATTATGTTACATAAAAAGCTCAAGTGTGAGTAGCTGATAAATCGCGTACACTCTATACCAATCATCTAAAGTGGTTTAGCAAACCTATGAGTTTTATATTTATCTGAGTATTTTTACTTATATGTTGAGTTGAAGACTTTAAATAATTAATGTTTGTTTTGGGTTTATATATAAGTCATGGATAAAGAACATTTAATTGATTTAATATCTAATAGCATTATTTCTGAGATTAAAGATCTCGAAATTAATGAAGAAAAATTGATTGCAAATAATTATTTAAATAATCTGAATTTAAATCAGCTTAGAATAATTTCTAAAGAATTTATTTTGTAATTTTTATTGAATATTTATTTAAATAAATGAGATTTTCTTTACTATCATTTGAATTTTAATAAGTTAATACCCTTTAATTAATATGAATGATTCGGAAGAATTTAAACCTAGCCTTAAACAAATAAATGAGGATATCAGACCTACATGGGAAGATATCAAAAAACAATCAGAAGTTTTAGTTAACAAACTTGGTTGCCCTAGATCATTTGTAGGAGGGATGCTTCATGCAATAGCAAGCGACTTCTCTGATATGAAAACTTGGGAATAAATGAAAAACTTATTACTTACACCACTTTTCAAACTATTCAAAAAAAGCACTTTCCTCTTATCACTAAATCAAAACTCGTGCCCTGTTTTAGATGCTGAAGACAAAAAAAAGCAAGAACAGAAAGAAGCTATTGAAAGGTTGTACCCGTAAACTTTTAACAGAAATGTATCACATCATATATACGATGCAGCTCGGTCCTATGCACCCCCATGCCACCCATTACTTTCCTAAATTGTGACTTTGATGGATAATAAACATATAAAAAAAATCTGATTCTAGCAAAATTCTAGCAGATAAATTCCTTCAATTCCCTTGATATGACTGAAGAAAATTTTTGGCTAATGAAAAGTGAGCCTGACGCTTACAGTATAGATACTTTAAAAAATGACGGAATAACTTTATGGGACGGAATAAGAAATTATCAGGCTAGAAATTTTATGAGGAAGATGAATAAAGGAGATAAGGTTTTTTTCTATCACTCTAACTGTAAACCTCCAGGTATTGTAGGACTTATGGAGGTAATAGATCTAAATATTGTTGATCCTACTCAATTTGATAAACATTCAAAATATTTTGATCCAAAATCGAAACCTGATAATCCGAGATGGGATTGTGTAAAAGTAAAATATAAATCTAAGTCTGATAAGATTCTAAGTTTACCTGAATTAAAAATTTTATTTAATGAGGATGAGTTATTAGTTGTAAAAAAAGGAAATAGGTTATCAATCTTACCTGTCAGAAACGATATTGCAAAAATCCTACTAGAAAAAATATAAAAAAATTTTTAGTTCTTAAAATTCATTGAAAACATATTGCCAATATAGAGTCTGGTTAAATCTCTATTTTGGTATCCTTTTTGCATCAAAAATCCTGCAATAGCAGCTTGAAGTATTCTGTATTGATCCCAGTTAGGATGTTCCTCAACAAATTCTTTCATAGCCTTTTGAAGATTTTCTTGTAGTTCACATTTGAAACTTATTACTTCATCTTTGTGATATAAAACTTTTAAATTGTCTTCGTAATTTAACTCTGGCATATTGAAAAAACTTATTGAAATTAAAGATACAAGCTGTAGTTTTCTCCAAAATCACTAAATCGTCAACAATTATTATTAAGAGACAGTCTCAGCTTATAGAATAATGAGAATCCAGTCATAAAGTAGGGGATCATGAAAATTAATTTTGTAAAATTAAATTTTACCGAAATATAAAGATTTAAATAAAATTATAAGTTTTCCACATGATTCAGATCATCAGATATTTATTAAAGAAAATAGTGTGGAAAAGCTGTGAAAAAATTTTTTTTGAAGGGGGAAATATTTTCTAAAATTTCCAATTTTTTTTATCTTTTAATCCATTGATTCCCACATTTTTTTTATTTCATAAAATAAATTTTGTGCTATTGGTATCGGCCAATACATTTCGAAGGATCTTGTTTGGTCTTGACTTTCAAAAACTAACCTTAAACTCCATGCATTCTTTTTCCCAATTAACTCAATATACCAAGGTAGCTGTTCTAATTCTAAAGTAATAGACTCTTCATCCATTAGTTCATTTTTGATACCTAATAGTTGCTGATTTATTCTTAAAAGCAAAAGATAAAGTGAATAGAATTCGCTTTTTTGTAACTCAATTGACCAATTATCAACCCCAATCAAAAAGCAAAATTTGCCTTTTTTAAAGTCTTTAAGTAATCTCCACCTCTTTTGGTCTTTTACCAAAATTAGCCGGGAAGTAAATCTGGTTGGTCTTGTTCATCGCTAAGTTCAATAATGGATCTTTGAACCGGTTTAATAGTTGACTCCTCTAATAGGCCATCAAAATCATCAAAACGTCTTTGTTTAGCTCTGAAAGCAATTTTAACTGTAGTTAAATATCTATTAGTTGATTTTCTTATTAAGCTCTCACCTCTCTTGGCAAGATCATTAGAATCAATTCCTGCATTATTTGATATGTTCATTAAAAAAAGTTTTACTATATATATATTTTACAGTTTTTTTGACAGTTTCAAAAATAAATTACAAAAAGAACTTAATTGATTCAAATAATTTCATATGGAAGAATGTTTATCTGGAACACTTGCTATTGATTTAGGGAATACTAATACCGTAATAGCTTTTCAAGATCAAAAAGATATAAATTCTGTTTTGGTTGAAATACCGAATATTACATCATCTCCAGGAATTGTTCCCACAGCAGTTTGGTTCGAGGAACCTTCTAAGATTGCTAAAATTGGTATTAGTGCTCTAAAGATGAGAGATAACTCAACTTCTGATTTATTTTTTCATTCGAATTTTAAAAGATTAATTGGAAATCCTGTTGAAAAAACAAATCAACAAAATATCTTAAATCCCAATGAATGTGGCGAAAAATTTTTTCAGATATTATGGGCAAACATTCCTCACAAATATGAGATTAAAAGACTTGTTTTAACTGCGCCAATTGATACATATAAGGGTTACAGAGAATGGTTAGTTAACCTTTGCGAGGAAGTAACTGTAGATGAGATAGCTCTTGTTGATGAGCCTACTGCTGCAAGTTTAGGAGTAAGTGTACCATTTGGCTCAAAGATCATGACAATAGATATTGGAGGAAGTACAATCGATATGAACATAGTCAAAATAGACGGAGGAGAAGGAAGATCTGGTCCAATAGCTGAACTATTAAAATTCAAAGGAAATGATGTAAGCTCAATTTCAAAACAAAAAATAAGGTGTGCTGAAATAATTGGAAAAACAGGTTCAAAAATTGGTGGGAAAGATATTGATCAATGGATAATTGATTATTTTATTCCAGGTAATAATTATGTTTCTAATCTTTTAAAGGCTGAAGAAATAAAATGTAAACTAAGTTCATCTGCAATCAAATATGAAAATAAATATCCAGTAAAATTACATAATGAGCAAAATCAAGAAAAAGAATTTTACCTAAGTAAAGAAATATTTGAGAAAATACTCATTGAAAATAATTTTCTTAATCACCTTAATTCTTTACTTAAAGATTTATTAAATCAAGCAAGAGGCAAATTTTGCACAGTTGACGACTTAAATTCAATTGTTTTGGTTGGCGGAGGAACTCAAATACCATTGATTAAAGAATGGATAACCAGAAAAATTTCAAAAATTCAAATTAAGTCGCCACCTCCTATCGAATCAATAGCTTTAGGAGCTTTAGCAATGACCCCAGGGGTAAAAATTAAAGACATATTGAACAAAGGATTATCTATAAGATTATTTAATAAGAGAGAACAAAAACACTTTTGGCATCCTATTTTTTGCAAAGGTCAAACATGGCCAACAGAAAACTCTTTTAAACTGATCCTTCAACCCAGTAAAAATAATCAGAAAATATTCGAAATAATAATAGGAGAGACACAAAAAGAAAGAGCATTTGATGTTATTTTCGAAAATGGATTACCAAAGTTATCAGAGGTTCAAAATGAAGAAGAAGTTATAAAATGGGACAAAAAACCACTAAAAATAGTATTAAAAAATAAAACAAATATTGGAGAAGACAACTTAAAACTTTTTTTTAAAGTTACAAAAAGTGCTGATTTGTTGGTTAAGTGTTTTGATATTGAAGATGAATTTTTAGGAGAATATAATTTAGGAAATATCTTTTGAATAAAACTATTCAAGAAAAACTCCTTCTTCATTATCAACATTATTTAAACGTAAACTAATACTTTCAATTTTACTAGTTGGCACTTTTTTACCACAAAAATCTGGTTGAATAGGCAATTCTCTATGACCTCTATCTACCATTACTAATAACATCACTCTTTGAGGTCTGCCCCAAGAATATAAAGCATCCATTGCAGCTCGAATTGTTCTACCTGTGTAAATTACATCATCTATTAAAAGAATTTCTTTTTTTTCAATAGGAGTTGGAATATCTGCAGCTTGTATTAGGCGAGTTCCAACTCTATTTTGGTCATCTCTATAAAAAGTTGGATCAATTGTTCCTTTTCTAACTCTTAAACCTGTCCTAGAGAATAATTCTTTTTCTAGCACTTCGGTCAGCTCAATTCCTCTAGTCGGAATACCAACCAATAGAAGGTTATCAAGTTTTTTTACTTTTTCGATAATTTCCGAAGTTAAACGCGAAATAGTTTTTCTAAGCTCAACTTCAGTAAGTATTACGATCTTTTTTGTTTTATTGGTCATGATTTATTAATAAATAATAGTCGTCTAATATTTTCATAAATTAGCAAAAGCTAACTATGTTAAATATAAATTGTTAAAGAGTAACGTTTGAAGCTAAATTTAAGGTTGGATCAGTTAAAAATGAATTTGATCTAAATATGTCAAAGATTAGCAGCAAAAATATAAAAAAATTGAGTGTTCCTCAGAGCCCTGTAGTTCTGGCAATACTTGATGGATGGGGATATCGAAAAGAAAAATCAGATAATGCCATAGAAAATGCCAACACACCAATAATGGACTCATTATGGCATGCGTATCCTCACACCCTTATAAGTGCAAGTGGATCTGATGTAGGCCTACCAAATGGTCAAATGGGCAATTCCGAGGTAGGACACCTTACCATTGGTTCGGGAAGGATAATACAACAAGAACTTGTAAGGATTTCAAATATTGTAAAAAATAATCAATTAGGCTTGGTAAATGAGTTAAAAGAGATGGCTGATTCATTAAAGAAAAATAACTCTACTTTGCATATCACTGGATTATGTTCAGATGGAGGAGTTCATAGTCATATCGATCATTTATTAGGTTTAATAAAATGGGCATCTGATAATGAAATTAAAAAAGTTGCAATCCATATTATTACTGATGGAAGAGATACTCCTGCGAAAAGTGCCTCTAAATACCTAAATCAAATAGAAGCATGTATAAAAAAATTTAAAACAGGCGAAATAGCTTCCATTTGCGGAAGATACTGGATAATGGATAGAAATCTTTTATGGGATAGAACAGAAAAAGCATATTCTAATTTGACTGATCCAGATATCCAAATCAAAAATATTTCTCCTCAGGATTACATAGAAGAAAGTTATGACAAAAACATAACCGATGAATTTATAGAGCCCATACGAATTTCTGAAAACTATCTTAAAGATGGGGATAGTTTGATTTGCTTTAACTTTCGTCCAGACAGAGCAAGACAAATAGTCAAATCGCTTTCAATTAAGGAGTTCTCAGACTTTGAAAGAAAAAATTATCCAAATCTAGATTTTGTCACTTTCACTCAATATGATCAGAATTTTCCTGTTAAAGTTGCATTTCCTCCTGAATCTCTCAATAATTTTATAGGACAAATAGTTTCAGAAAACGGACTTAAGCAATACAGAACCGCGGAAACAGAAAAATATCCTCATGTAACATACTTTTTCAATGGAGGAGTTGAAATTCCTTTACCTGGAGAAGAAAGACATTTGATTCCATCTCCAAGAGTGGCAACTTATGATATAGAACCAGAAATGTCCGCGGAGGAATTAACTATTAGTTGCTCTAAAGCAATAAAAAGTGGAAATTACGCTTTTGTTGTAATCAATTTTGCCAATCCTGATATGGTTGGTCATACAGGCAATATGGATGCAACAATTAAAGCTATAGAAAAAGTTGATAAATGTGTCGGACGAATAGTTAATGCTACTGGAGAAATGGGTGGAAGCATTCTTATTACAGCCGATCATGGTAACGCAGAGGTAATGAAAGGATCTCAAGGAGAACCATGGACAGCACACACAACAAATAAAGTTCCATTAATTTTGATTGAAGGTGAAAAGAGAAAAATCCCAAATATGGGAAATGAAATTAATTTAAGAGATAATGCTGGCTTAGCAGATATTGCTCCCACTTTATTGCAATTATTAAATCTCCCAATACCAAGAGAAATGACGGGCAAATCACTTATCCAAGAAATTGAATTAAAAGGTTATAATAAGATAGTTCAGCATGTTTAAAATTAATAAAAGTTTTTAAGCAATGATTCAAATTTTTAGTTGGATTTGGGTATTTTCTGGAGTTCTTCTCATCCTCTTAGTTTTACTCCATAGTCCAAAAGGTGACGGAATGGGAGGAATAGCCGCCAGTGGAAGTTCTATGTTCAATAGCGCGAGTAGTGCAGAAGCCTCTCTAAACAAAATCACTTGGACTTTTTTAGTGATATTTTTGTCACTCGCAATTATCCTCAGCGCTGGTTGGCTTTCATAAAAGTTGAATAAAAAAAGGGACCATTTTCAATGATCCCTTTAAAAAATTAATTAAAAAACTATTGTTTAGTTAATAATCGAAGTCACCGCCCATACCCGGAGCGCCTGCTGGAGCAGCTGAATCTTTTTTCTCAGGTAAATCTGCAACTATACATTCAGTGGTTAAAACCATTCCTGCAATTGAAGCTGCATTTTGTAATCCTGAACGTGTAACTTTTGCAGGATCAACTATACCAGCAGAGGACATATCAACATATTCTCCTGTAGCAGCGTTAAATCCATCATTAAATGGTTTAGTTTTTACATTTTCAGCAATCACAGCTCCATTAGAGCCTGCATTCTCAGCGATTCTCATAAGAGGAGCCGTAAGTGAAGCTTCAACAATGTTAGCTCCAATTAATTCCTCTCCTTCTAAATTTTTGTCCGCCCATTCTTTTAGGATAGGAGATAAATGTGCGAGAGTTGTTCCTCCTCCAGGAACAATCCCTTCTTCAACAGCTGCTTTTGTTGCATTAATAGCATCCTCAAGACGAAGCTTTTTATCCTTCATCTCAGTTTCAGTAGCAGCACCAACCTTAATAACTGCAACACCTCCAGCTAATTTAGCTAGACGTTCTTGCAGCTTTTCTTTATCGTATGAAGAATCTGTTTCATCCATTTGCTTCTTAATTTGATCACATCTAGCTTTAACTGCTTGCTCATTACCTTCAGCTACGATAGTTGTAGTCTCTTTATTGATAGTTATTCTTCTACCAGTACCAAGCATATCTAAGGTAGCATTCTCTAGTTTCAAGCCTGCATCTTCAGTAATAAGTTGACCATTAGTTAAAACGGCCATATCTTCAAGCATTGCTTTTCTTCTATCCCCAAATCCAGGAGCTTTTACTGCAGCAACGTTTAACACTCCTCTTAATCTATTGACAACAAGAGTTGCTAAAGCCTCTTTTTCGATATCTTCCGCTATGATGACTAGTGGCTTACCAGTTTTAGCTATTTGTTCCAAAACGGGAACTAAATCTTGAACTAAAGCAATTTTTTTATCAGTTAGGAGGATATATGGTTCATCTAAAACAGCCTCCATTCTCTCTGTGTCTGTTGCGAAGTAAGGAGAAATGTAGCCTTTATCAAAACGCATCCCTTCAGTAACTTCTAATTCAGTAGTCATTGATTTTCCCTCCTCTAGGGAGATAACACCTTCTTTACCAACTTTATCCATAGCATTGGCAATCATTTGACCTACTTCTTCGTCATTTCCAGCAGCTATTGTTCCACATTGAGCTATAGCATTGCTATCACTAATAGGTTTGGAATTCTCCTGAATTTTACCAACTAGAAATTCAGTCGCTTTATCAATTCCTTTCTTCAAGGTAATTGCATTCGCTCCTGCCGCAACGTTTCTCAACCCTGCCTTAACCATTGCATGAGCTAATACAGTAGCTGTTGTAGTACCATCTCCAGCTGCATCATTAGTTTTTGAGGCAGCTTGTCGAATTAAAGCAACCCCTGTGTTTTCAATGTGGTCCTCTAATTCGATCTCTTTAGCGATTGTGACACCGTCATTAATAATTTGTGGAGCACCAAATTTTTTCTCTAGTACAACATTTCTTCCTTTTGGTCCAAGCGTTACAGCCACAGACTCAGCAAGGATATCAATTCCTCTCTCGAGCGCTCTACGAGCTTGCTCATTGTAAATAATTCTTTTAGCCATGTTTAGGCAGCAATTTAATAATAAGTTTTAATAATTTTTGAAACAAATATTTTAGCTTACTACAGCTAAAATATCTTTTTCTGAGAGCAAGACATATTCATCTCCTCCCAATTTAATGTCTGTGCCAGCATATTTACTGTACAAGACTTTATCGCCAATACTCACTTCAGGAGTTTGTCGAGAACCATCGTCATTAAGTTTGCCAGGGCCTACCTGCGCAACTTCTCCAACCTGTGGTTTTTCTTTAGCTGAATCAGGCAAAAGAATGCCCCCAGCAGTTTTTTCCTCAGATGCGGAAACTTTAATAAATATTCTATCTCCCAGTGGTTTTACTGTAGAGACTGTAAGTGAAACAGCTGCCATAGATTAATGGAGGATCATGATTGAGACGCTTTGCGTCATAAAATTGGAAAGAGAAATTCTCCATCCGTATCATCAACAACATAATCTGCAAAGCGGTAATTAAACCATACTTAAACTGTGCGGGTGGCCGAACCCATTTAACGAATCTACCCATGAGGTGGTAGTATTTTCGGATTATGAGCTGTTTAAATCAGCTATTCATCACCAATCAATAAAAAATGGTAGCAACTCCATCAACTTCTTCACAAACAAAAGGCGTAGTACGTCAGGTAATTGGACCAGTTCTAGATGTAGAATTTCCAGCAGGAAAATTGCCTAAAATATTAAATGCTCTAAGAATTGAAGCTAAAAATCCTGCTGGGCAAGATATAGCGCTCACTGCAGAGGTCCAACAGCTCCTCGGCGACCATAGAGTCAGAGCAGTAGCAATGAGTGGCACAGACGGTCTTGTAAGAGGCATGGAAGCAATCGATACAGGAGCACCTATATCAGTACCAGTAGGAGAAGCAACTTTAGGAAGAATATTTAATGTCTTAGGAGAGCCAGTAGATGAACAAGGACCAGTAAATACCAAAGATACAGCTCCAATTCATAGAGCTGCTCCAAAGTTAACTGACTTGGAAACTAAGCCAAAAGTTTTTGAAACTGGAATCAAAGTGATCGACCTTTTAGCTCCTTACAGACAAGGAGGAAAAGTTGGATTATTCGGAGGTGCTGGTGTTGGGAAGACGGTTCTTATTCAAGAATTGATTAACAATATTGCAAAGGAACATGGTGGGGTTTCTGTTTTTGGCGGCGTAGGAGAAAGAACTAGGGAAGGGAACGATTTATATGAAGAATTTAAAGAATCAGGCGTTATTAATGCAGATGATTTAACTCAATCAAAAGTTGCCTTGTGTTTTGGACAGATGAATGAGCCACCTGGTGCAAGAATGAGAGTAGGCTTATCTGCACTTACAATGGCCGAACATTTTAGAGATGTTAATAAACAAGATGTTCTACTTTTTGTTGATAACATTTTTAGATTCGTTCAAGCTGGTTCAGAAGTATCTGCATTACTTGGAAGAATGCCTTCAGCTGTTGGATACCAGCCAACTCTGGGAACTGATGTTGGTGAATTACAAGAAAGAATTACATCTACACTAGAAGGTTCAATCACATCAATTCAGGCTGTTTACGTTCCTGCAGATGACCTAACAGATCCAGCTCCAGCTACAACCTTTGCCCATTTAGATGCTACCACCGTGCTTGCAAGAGCTCTCGCAGCTAAAGGAATTTATCCTGCAGTTGACCCATTAGACTCAACAAGCACTATGCTCCAACCATCAGTTGTTGGTGATGAGCATTACAAAACTGCCAGAGCTGTCCAATCAACTTTACAAAGATACAAAGAACTTCAAGATATCATCGCAATTCTTGGTTTAGATGAGCTTTCTGAAGAAGATAGATTAACAGTAGACAGGGCCAGAAAAATTGAAAAATTCCTTTCACAACCTTTCTTTGTAGCAGAAATATTTACAGGAATGTCTGGTAAATATGTAAAATTAGAAGAAACCATTGCTGGTTTCAATATGATTTTGTCAGGTGAATTAGATGATTTACCAGAACAAGCTTTTTACTTAGTTGGTAATATCGATGAAGTTAAAGCAAAGGCAGAAAAAATAAAATCAGAAAAATAAATATTTAAATTTATAAATATCAAACCTAAATGATCTTGAATTAATGGCAATTTCTCTTAAAGTTTTAGCTCCAAACAAAAATGTTTATCAAGGCGAAGCTGAAGAAGTAATCCTTCCTAGTACTACTGGTCAACTTGGTATACTACCTGGACACATCTCTTTAGTTACTGCTATAGATATTGGCGTTTTAAGGCTAAGAATGAATTCCCAATGGAAATCAATAGCTCTAATGGGAGGCTTCGCTGAAATTGAATCAGATGAAGTCATAGTTTTAGTAAATAATGCTGAAATAGGTTCTGAAATTAATGTTCAAAATGCTGAACAAGATCTTAAAGAAGCAAAATTAGTAATTAGCAAATTTTCTGAAAATGAAAAAAATCCAGAGAAAATTAAAGCCTTAAAAGAGGTTTCAAAGGCTGAGGCCAGGATTCAAGCGGCAAAGAACTAATATTTAGGCGGTTCCACAAAAAGTTACTTCGGGAAACTTTAATTTAGCTTCTTCTAATTTCTTTGTTTTACCTTCTTCTTGCCAATAATTTATTACTTCGGTGGCTTTATTTAATATCTCAACTCTTTCATTATCTGTAATCCAACCTTTATTCTCTAGTTCACTTTTTAATTTTTCCCAAGCATCATCTCTTGGCCAAAAATAATAAGCAGTAAGGGGACTTGGGCCTCCACCTACTATTTGATCCACTGCTAAGGCAACATTATCAGGTAGCCACAATACTTTAATTATAAACCTTCCTTCATCGGGCTTAGGTGTATAACCAGTAGGCACTCCATCTTCATCAATTGTGGCAGCTGCCAATACAGCTGTGGCACCCATCATTCCTGAATTAGGATTAGATTTTTTTGACTTTGTTGCATCACTGTTTTTTTCCTTTTTTTCTGTTGAATTTTGATTTAACTTATCTGATGAGGTCATTCAATTATTTATGTTTAATAAATAATTTATCAGTTTATGGTCACATTTTGATTGATTTATTCAAATTTTCTTGATTTTAGTTATTGATAGCTTCTAAACAGGATTTTCATCTATCATGAGATACTTCATAAAAGTCATAAATAGTAGCTTCCAATGAATCCCAAAGATCTTTAGGAATATCGTTTTCTTCTGCGAACATGCCAAGCTGACTAGCTAAGCTTCGTGCTTGAGAGAGTTTCGAATCATATGAATCTGACTTATTCATTTTTGAACTTTAAACTTTATAAAAATAAATCTATTGATTAAATAAGTCAAATTTTAGAATTCTAAATCAGAAATTTCTTTTTGTGCAGCAATACTTAAAACTTCTGGGTTTGCATCTTTGACCAGAACATCGTCTTCTATTCTTATCCCTATGCCTTTCCATTTCTCGTCTATTAGAGGTTGCCCCTCAGGGACTGGGATCCTATCACTTATATAGATCCCTGGTTCTACAGTAAGAATCATTCCATTCTGTAACGGCACTTCATAGTCCCCCATTCTGTATGCTCCAACATCATGAACATCTAAGCCGAGCCAATGTCCAGTTCTATGCATGTATAGATGTTTATATGATTGATTCTCTATTATCTCCTCAGTGCTGCCCGATAATAAACCAATTTCCTTCAATCCTTCTATCAGAATTGTTAAAGCAACATTATGAACATTACTAGAATTAGATCCAGTTACGGCACTTTTAATTGCATTTTTCTGCGCACTTAATACAATTTCGTAAATAACTCTTTGCTCTTTAGAAAATTTTCCACCTATTGGGATAGTTCTTGTTATGTCTCCATTGTAATAATCAGTCAATGAGCAGCCCGCATCTACCAACAATAAATCTTCTTTCTTCAATGGTGAGTTATTTAAAGTGTAATGCAAAATACAGGCATTATCTCCCGAAGCAACAATAGAATTATATGCAGGTCCTCTGGCCCCTTTTTCCAAAAAGAAGCCCTCTAGAAGACCCTGAATTTGCCTTTCATTTTTCTTTGATGAGATAGATTCTCTTACTAGTTCATGAGCTTCTGCTGAAATTTGTATAGCCTCTCTCATTCTGTTAATTTCAAATTCACTTTTAATTAGTCTCATGTCATTTAAATAAATTTCTGGAGATTTTATAGAATTTGCACCAATCCCTGATCTTGATCGATTCTCAAGTTGTTGTGAAAATATCTCGAGTACTATTTTCTCAATCAATGGATACCTACCTATTGAAAAAACAAGCTCATCAGAACCTTTTATATAACCTGGAAGTAAATCTTTCAGTTCCGTTATCGAGTGAGCTTTGTCAGCTTTAAACTCGTCTTCTGCGCCTTCTAAACCCCATCTAAAGCCATGCCAGACTTCACTTATAACATCTTTGGGGGCGACAAACATAATAAATCTCTCCCCCCTTGGCTTATGCGACAAAAAAAGAGCAATTGCATCCGGCTCATCGAAACCAGTTAAATACCAAAAATTACTATCTTGTCTAAAAGGGTATTCACAATCGGCATGATGCTTTACGAGATTAGCACCTGGGATAATGGCAGCTTTTCCATCTAATTTATTTAGGAAAATTTCTCTTCTCTCTTCAAAAACTTTATGGTCAGGTACAAACATAAATTGTGTATTGGCGTGTTTAAAAAAAAAATGGAAGAATGAATTAAAACAGATTTAGTACCTAATCTACTTTAATGGAACCAAGTGTGTACGGTTTACTTTTACTTATAATAGTCATTTTAATTGGATCAGCATGTTGTTCGGGAGTAGAAGCAGCTTTTTTAGCTGTGAATTCAATAAGAATTTTAGAAATTGCCTCAAAACAAAAGCCAAAAAGTTCTGCAAATCAACTTCTAAAACTTAGAAAACATCTTGGACGGACACTAACTGTAATTACTATTACTAATAATGGATTTAATATATTTGGCAGTCTTATTTTAGGAGTATACGGAGCATTGGTAATTAATAGCAGTTTTGGTTTAACCCTTTTTTCAATAACTTTTTACATACTAGTTGTTTTAGTAGGAGAAGTACTACCCAAAGCTCTTGGTACAAGATTTTCAGTTCAAATAGCGTTATTATCTGTTCCTATTTTGAGAATATTAAATACTTTAATGAGGCCATTTTTGATATTAATTGAACAGATATTTCCTGTTATTACAGCAGAAAACGAAATTTCAACTGATGAAGAAGAAATTAGACAAATGGCAAAAATTGGAAGTCAGAAAGGTTTAATAGAAGCTGATGAGGCAGCAATGATATTTAAGGTTTTTCAATTAAATGATTTAAAAGCTAAAGACTTAATGACCCCTAGGGTTTCGGCACCTTGTCTTGATGGTTCTTCAAATCTTGATGAAATTTCAAAACTTATAATATCTGACAGCTCTCCATGGTGGGTTATTTTGGGAGATAAAGTTGACAAAATACAAGGGGTAGTAAAGCGTGAAAAAATGTTATCAGAATTAATTAATGGGGAAAATAAAAAATTATTATCAGAAATTTGCGAACCTGTGGACTACATTCCCGAAATGATTAAAGCAGATCAATTATTAACTAAATTTGACAAGAATCATAAAGGAGTGAAAGTAGTAGTAGATGAATTCGGGGGATTCGTGGGAATTATTGGTGCAGAAGCTGTGTTATCTGTATTAGCCGGTTGGTCAAAAAACAAATCATGAAACAATTAAAAATTAAAGAAAATTATTTACTTTTAAAAAAATGGTGGGAGACTATTGATCTTACCAATTATGAAAAAAGTTTTTTTAATAGAGAAATAATTTCTTTTAATCAACAACTTTTAAGACTCAAAGAAAAAAAAATAAGAATTGGCGCATATGGTAAATCAGGTGTAGGAAAATCCTCTGTTTTAAATTCTTTATTAAAAAAAGACATATTCAAAACAGATATTATTAATGGGACCACAAAAGAAATACAATCGGAAATTTGTAATCTTAAAGATCAAACACTCAATAGTTTAGAGTTGCTAGATTCTCCAGGATTTGATTTCTGCAATATTAAATCTCCAGATAAAGTTTACTCTTACATAAATCATTCAGATCTTATTCTTTTTATAGTTTCGGGAGATTTAAATAGAAATGAGTTAAACGAAATCAACTCTTTTATAAAAGATGGAAAAAAAATTATTTTAATTTTAAACAAAATCGATCTATTTAATAAAAATGAATTAAAAGAAATAATTGAAAATATAGAATTTAAGCTTCCAAAAGATTTAAATATTCCAATAATTATAAATAATGGAAACAATCTTAAAAATTACATAGCAAAATTAATCAATCAATATGGTGAGATATTATTATCATTAAATTCTATTCAATTAGCTGACAAATTGTTTCTGCGATTAAAAGAACAAAGATTGAAAAGAAGGCAGAAATTAGCTCAATCAACTATTGGTAAATTTTCGACTATGAAGGCATCCGCAGTAGTTCTAAATCCTTTTATTTTTTTTGATGTTGCTGGTAGTTTCGCACTAGATACTGCATTGATTAACGAATTAAGTAAGATTTATGGCTTAAAGTTGAAAGGTGAATCTACAAGAAAAATATTTAAAAATATATCTATTAATAATTTATGTTTGGGAGTCACTCAAGTCGGCGTCAATACCTCTTTCAACTTAATTAAGAAAGTAATTCTATTAACAGCACCTTTTACTAATGGGCTTTCATTATTACCCTATGGACCCATAGCAATTATTCAAGCAGCAATAGCGGTGTATTCAACAAAAATTATTGGGAAATTAGCTGCAAAAGAGATATTTATAAGAAGCAAAGCTTCTTTTATAGAGCCTGCTATTCTGATCCAAAATATGAATCTTAATGACTCAGAGATTTTTAACCATATAAATATTTATTTTTCAAATAGAAATTTTAATAATAATTTTGTTAGCATTCTGCCTTGAAACTTAAATGGGAAAAAGCGTTGCATTATTTGGTACCAGTGCAGATCCACCTACCATTGGACATGAGAAAATATTAGAAGAATTATCTAAAATATATGCTCATACCATTTGTTATGTAAGTAATAATCCGAAAAAAAAGCATAAAGAGGATATCGCAATCCGTAGCGAATTATTAAAAACTCTTATTGAAGATTTAGATGATTATAAAATTTTATTTAATCAAAGTGTCACTAGCAAATGGGCAGTAGAGTCGATTAAAAAATGTAAAAAAATTTATGAAATTGATAATTTAGATTTCGTTATTGGGAGTGATTTAATTCAAGATATTTTCTGCTGGAAAAATTTTGAAAAAATTATTAGAGAGGTAAGTTTTTTTATAATTTTAAGAGAGGGTTATCCTGTTGAATCAAATACTCTTAAGATGTTAGAAACTTATAATGTGAAATTTAAGATTTCATCCATAAAAATCCCAAACATTTCAAGTTCTAAGTTCAGATTAAACTTTAATTATTCTAATTTACCACCGTCTTTAATAGATTTTGTTAAGAAGAATAATTTATATGAATCCACTAAATTAGTTGAATGAAGTTTTTACTTGCTCAAATTAATCCAGTTGTTGGAGATTTAGAGGGTAATGCAAAAAAAATTCTTTATGCTGCTTCGAAAGCTAGCTCAACCTCTGCTGATTTAGTTCTTACTCCAGAATTGTCATTATGGGGATATCCAGCAAATGACTTACTTCTAAAAAATAATTTAATCAAAAATCAATATCAAATTCTTGACCAATTAGCTTTAGTTATTGATAAAAAATATGGAAACTTGAGTATCACAGTAGGGATAGCTGAAATAATAAATGATTCTTTTTTCCCAAATCTTTATAATTCTATTGCATTGCTTGAGCGCGGTGAGTGGAAAATAATTGCTCGAAAAATTATTCTTCCCACATATGAAGTATTTGATGAAAAAAGATACTTTAGATCAGAAGAAAAAGTTTCCGTATTAACAAAAGAAATACGTAATAAAACTTGGCGAATTGGCTTTACCATATGTGAGGATTTATGGGTCAACAAAAATATAGAAGGTAGAGGAATTCATAAAGAAAATCCTATTTCTGATTTAAAGAAAAAAAAAGTTGATATCTTAGTGAATTTATCGGCCTCCCCATATACCTTCAAAAAGTTAGAGCTAAGATCCAAGGTTTCCAGTTTTGCTGCTAAATATCTTCAAGTACCGCTTATATATGTAAACCAGATTGGTGCAAATGATAATTTAATTTTTGATGGGAATAGTTTTATTCTTAATAAGAATGGATCTAAAATTAAGCAATTGAGATCTTTTTCAGAAGACCTCTCAAGTTGGCATATTGAGCAAACAATACCCGAGAAAACAGAATTTGAACAATCTGAAATATCATCAATTTTTGATGCATTAGTCCTTGGGGTTAGGGATTATGCTCAAAAATGCGGTTTTAAAACAGCTTTAATTGGACTAAGTGGTGGCATTGATTCAGCACTAGTTTCAGCAATTGCGACAGCCGCTCTTGGCAGTAATAATATTTATTGCGTCTCAATGCCCTCCAAATGGAGCTCATCCCATTCAAAAAGTGATGCAAAAGACTTAGCAAGGAGATTAAAAATAAATTTCAACAGCATCCCAATTGAAAACCTAATGAATTCTTTTGAAGAATCTTTTATAAAGAGCATATCTTTCGAGATGGCTGAAATAACAAATCAAAATATTCAATCAAGGATCAGAGGAACGCTTCTGATGGCTTTAGCAAATCAAGAAAAGCATTTATTACTTTCAACAGGAAATAAATCAGAGCTAGCTGTAGGATATTGCACACTTTATGGTGATATGAATGGGGGATTATCGGTAATTGGGGATTTATATAAAACTAATGTTTTTAAATTATGCAATTGGCTTGATAGTGAAGAATCAATAAATCATAGAAAGTCATATATGTTAGATACTAATGTAAATATAATTGGAGAAAACATCCGCACGAAAGCTCCAAGTGCCGAATTAGGTCCTGATCAATTAGATACTGATTCTCTCCCACCTTATTCTATTTTAGATAATATTCTTAAAGGAATTATTGAAGAGAAAAAAGATTTACTACAGCTAGAAGAAGATGGTTATAAAAAAGATTTAATTTTAAAAATTTTCTCACTCATAAAAAAAGCGGAATTCAAAAGAAAGCAGGCTCCTCCAATCCTAAAACTGAGCAGCCAATCATTAGGAAGTGACTGGAGAGTTCCCATAGCAATATCTTATTAATCACCATAAAAACACTGTTGGATTTTTTTTAAAGGCCGTTTAACTGAATCAAGATTGATACCTTTTTTGATAGCAAGAATTATGCCTGCAGCTTCTAAATAATTATCCACTTCAAAAAGATTGGGATAATCATAAAACTCATTTGTCACTTTTAAGGTATTTTGATTTTTTACAGAGATAATATTTAAACCTTTTTCAATCCCTGCTAGTACTGCTTCTCCACCTAGTGCTCCATTAGGAACAACAATAGATTCTATCTGATCAGGGTGGAGTGAGATTGATTCATTTTTAGCAGGCAATTCAACAATGTCAGGTGCATTACTTAACCCAATCAGTACTGAAGGTAAAAAGGTGAATCCTATTTCTTCCGCAGCTGCACGAGGATCTAAATTTTCATTCAATTCAATTTGATTTAAAGCAGGTGCGTGAGCACAGGGAACTTTTAAAAATTTGCTAATTAAATGACTTATAACTGCTTCGACTCCAGAAATAGGATCAACCCCTTTCCCCTCTCGATAGATATTTGTCTCTAAAGAATCTGAATCATCTGGAAATTTTGCCACAATTGCTATTGCCGTAACTCCTTTTTCTATTAAACATTTTCCAGCATCAATTAGAGCATCAGGATTTTCAATTGTGCCACCACTGATTTTTGAAGAATCAGGATCAATAACTATGTTTAATGGCTTTTTTGTAATCACATAAGAATGAACATTAATACCTAAAGTAGAAACACATGCATCAGCAACTTGTAAATGTCTCACTAATATTTCTTTTTCAATGGCTGAATCAAAAATTATTCCAATTTTCTGTTGCTTTACCCTTTTTAAACCGATTTCTCCTTTAGCAAGTCGATCTAAACTATAACCCTCAACGTAAAAAATATTTTTATCTTTTTCAGAAAGAGTGCCGCCATTCATAACATTTGGATGAGTAATTAAACATCCACTTGCCGATGCTAATAATTTAGCGGTTGGGAGTGCATCACCAGCAAAACCTCCTACTTCACAACCAATACCAGTTGGAATAATAAATATTGTTGGTGAATTTTCCATTATTAAAAATATTTCAATTTATATTTTTTAATTAGCTAAGACAGCTTTAATTTTAAGTTTTTTTGTTTCAAAAGAGTCAATAGAATTTTGAATATCAACAATTGACCATCGAATTAAATCTCCTTTTTTTTCTAAATTTGCAATGATAAATTTCCTTAAATTTTTTAATTTTATTGAAACTGGCCAATCTAAATAATAATCAATTGAACTTAATTTCATTTTTGATATTTACCAAATTGATCATTATATAAATCATCTTCGACATCTTTACCAATAACAATATTCAAATCTGACTTAGGATATGCCACACATAAGAGTGCAAAGCCCTTTTCCCTTAAATCATCATTTAATCCCATCGCATCCTCTTGATCTACAGATCCTTCCAATATCATGGATGCACAATCTGTACAAACTCCTGAACAACAACTACTTGGTAAATCTATTCCATTCTTTTTTGCCGCTGAAATAATATCTTGATCATCAGAACATGAAAAACTAAAAGTCTTTTGCTCAATTTGAACTTTGATATTGTATTCAGGCATATCCTAAATCTAATTACTAAACTGCTGAACCTCCTACAACTTCTAATATTTCTTGAGTAATAGCTGCTTGTCTAGCTTTGTTATAGGTTAGATTTAAAGTACTTGCTAATTCTTTAGCATTATCACTCGCGTTATTCATCGCGGTCATCCTGCAAGCGAGTTCTGAAGCTGCTGACTCTTGAAGAGCTCTTAGTACCTGATTCTGTAAATATAATGGTAATAACGAATCTAATAGTTGATCAGGACTTTGTTCAAAAACAATATCTGATGGTAATTTCTCTGAATCACTTTTATCAATATTTGATTTTTCAACAAGTAACTTACTATCTTTTGTAGTCAACCTAAAAATTTCATCGTTTTCCTCAGCAATTCCTTGAGGGTCAAGTGGCAGTAGTGTTTGAACGACAGGCGCGCAGCTAACTAGAGTAATGAATTTCGTGTAAATAATTTCCACCCTATCAGAATTTTCTGAAAGAAATTCAGCTAAAATCTCATTTGTAACTCCTTCGGAGTCCTTGACTGTAGGAACCTGTTCTAGTTCTTTGAAAGTACTTTTAATTACATATCTATCCTTTCTATTTTGAAAATATCCAATAGCTTTCTTCCCTACCAAAATTAAATTTGGCTGATAACCTTGTTTGACTAATTCTGCGTATCTTATTTCTACCTTTTTTATAATATTTGTGTTGTAACCACCGCATAAACCTCTATCCGCAGTAATGCAGACCAAAGTGATGCTCTTTACTTCTCTCTTGGATAATAGAGGAGAGTCGACAGCCTCAAATTTTACTCTGGATTGAATATTTTCTAAGACTCGTGCAAGTTTATCTGCAAAAGGTCTACTTTTAAGAACTTGATCTTGAGCTCTCCTAACTTTTGCAGCTGCAACAAGTCTCATAGCCTCCGTTATTTTTCTTGTATTTTTAACGGAAACGATTCGATCTCTAATCTCTTTAAGATTTGCCATAGTATCTCCTAAATAAATTTAAACTGTGGCAAGCATTGATGATTTAACTTCATTTATCACCTCTTTTAGTGTCGCTTCTAATCCATCATTTAATTTCTTTTCTTTAAGAATCTCTTCTATAAATTCCGCTTTATTTAACTTTAGGTATTCCCTAAGTTCAGTTGCAAATTTAGTAACATCTTCAACTGGAACCTCATCAATAAGGCCTTTAACTCCTGCATAAACAACTGCAACTTGTTCTGCAAGGTTCAGTGGAGAGAATTGAGGTTGCTTTAATAACTCTCTAAGTCTTTTGCCTCGTTCAAGTTGTTGCTGAGTTGCTTCATCAAGATCAGATGCAAATTGCGAAAAAGCAGCTAGTTCATCAAACTGTGCAAGTTCTAATTTTAAAGTTCCAGCAATTTTTTTAATTGCTTTTGTCTGAGCGGCTCCTCCAACACGGCTAACAGAAATACCAACATTAATAGCTGGTCTTAATCCTGAGTTAAATAAATCTGCACTCAAGAAAATTTGTCCATCTGTAATTGAAATAACATTAGTTGGGATGTAAGCTGAAACATCCCCTGCCTGAGTTTCAATAATTGGAAGAGCTGTCATAGAACCCCCTCCCATAGCATCAGAAAGTTTTGCTGCTCTTTCTAACAATCTACTGTGTAAGTAGAAAACATCTCCTGGATAAGCCTCTCTTCCTGGTGGTCTTTTTAAAAGAAGAGACATTTGTCTATAAGCCTGAGCTTGTTTTGTTAGATCATCATAAATAACAAGTGTTGCTTTACCCTGGTACATAAAATGTTCAGCAATTGCTGCACCGGTATAAGGTGCTAAATACTGTAAAGCAGCTGGTTCTGAGGCTCCTGCACTGACTACGACTGTATAATCTAGAGCTCCTCTTTCTCTTAAGACCTCTACGATGTTTGCTACTGATGCTGACTTCTGACCAATAGCTACGTAAACACAAACTACGTCTTGACCTTTTTGGTTGATTATTGTGTCGATAGCAATCGCAGATTTTCCAGTTTGTCTATCACCAATAATTAATTCCCTTTGACCTCTTCCAACAGGAATCATTGCATCAATAGATGTAATACCTGTTTGCATTGGTTCATGAACTGATCTTCTCTTGATTATTCCAGGAGCCATTTCTTCAATCAATCTAGTATCACTTGTTGGAATTTCCCCTTTCCCATCTATTGGTTGTCCGAGAGGATTAACAACTCTCCCCTGCATTGCTTCACCAACTGGAACAGATGCGATTTTACCTGTGGACTTAACGTTACTTCCTTCTTGGACACCGAGTGCCTCTCCCATTAAAACGGCCCCAACATTATCATCTTCAAGATTTAAAGCTATACCTTCGGTGCCATCCTCAAATTCCAATAATTCACCTGCCATGACCTGATCTAAGCCATATATTCTTGCAATGCCATCACCGATTTGCAGAACAGTTCCTACATTGCTAACACTTACAGATTGGTCATAATCAGTTATTTGTTGTTTTAAGATTGAACTGATTTCATCAGGGCGTATAGATACCATGGATTTAAGAATTTAAGGTTGATTTAAAAGTTACTTGGAAAGAGATAAGCCAAGTTTTCTTATTTGTGAAGCAAGAGAAGCATCAATTACTTTTGATCCTACACTGGCGACGAAACCACCAATAAGAGATGGGTCGATTTTAGTTACAAGTTCTAATTTTTCTGTTCCAGCAATATTGATGATTTTTTTGGTAATTAAACCTTTCTGTTCATCAGTAAGCTCGACTGCAGAAGTAACAGTTGCCAAAGCAATATTACTATTTTCTCGGTAAATCTCTAAAAACCTATCAAGAATTGAAGTAAGGATTCCAATTCTTTGCCTATCGGCTAATAATTTCAAGAAATTCAGTAAAGAAGAATTAACATTATTTGAAAAAATTTCAATAATGATTTTCTTCTTAGCATCTGTTTCTAAAATGGGAGAGGATAGTGCCTTCTCCAATTCAGGGGAATCATTTATTAATTCCAAGAGTTGTTTAACCTCAGAAACTATCTCTTCAGTTTGAGAATTTTCATTCACAACTTGAAGTAATGCCTCTGCGTATGGTGTAGTAACTGAATTTAAAAGTGGCATTAGTTCACCTCAATATTGTTAATTGATTGAGTTACCAAATTTTCTTGTGTTGTTTTATCAAGTCGATTTGGGAGAGAATCTAAAGCTTTCTTAATTGCCAGTTCAACAGCTTCTTTTCGAAGTTGAGAAATTGCTCTGGATGCTTCAGAGCTCTCATCAGAGATTGCACTTTGTTTAATTCGTGCCATCTCCTCTATTGCTTTTTTCTCACTTTCCATTCTGATTGATTCAGATCTTTTAAGGGAATCTGCTTTTATTTGAGAAGCTTTTTCTTCTGCTGAATATAAATCTTTCTTAGCCTTTTCTAATGCTTTAGATGCATTTAGGAGTCGATCTTCAGCATCTTTTAATTCAAGAAGTATTCCTTCTCTCCTTTTTTGAAGCATTTTACCTAGGAAACCAGGCAAAAATTTATAAAGACCAAAAACTACTACAGCCCAATTAAGGATATTAGTTTCGAATAAATTGAAGTTCAATCCAAAACCTTCTGTAGCTAAAAGAGTTAAATTCATTTTTCTAGAATCAATCTATTAACAATAAGTTCGCTTAGATCATCAGCCTGTTTAGAAAGTTGATCACGAGCAGCAGACGTCTGACTTTCAATTTCTAGTCTTGCTTTTTCTTTTGAAGCATTTGCTTCATTGTTGGCAAGTTCTAGTGCTTCTTTATAAAGCTTGTCAGACTCATTCTCAGCTTCGCTCACAATTCTTTGGGCTTCTGTACGAGCGCTTTGAAGCTGAGTTAATAAATCAGCTTCTAATTTTTTAACCTCAGAAAGTTTATTTTTGGCCTCAATAATATTATTACTTACAAACTTTTCTCTTTTTTCTACAACATTGCCAACAGGCTTAAAAAAGAGAGAATTTAATATGTAAGTAAGTGCAACTACTTGTATCGCCATTAGTGGCAAAGTGGCATTTATATCAAATAATCCACCTTCTGTAGCACCAAAAAAATTAAAGGCCAACATATGTTTTAGTTGAAGTTAAAAAATTAAATTTAAATATTGCTAATAAGGATTAGAAGCAATATTAACTTTTAGGAAAAAGGATTCGCAAAAAGTAGTACCAAAGCCACAACTAATCCGTAAATTGTTAATGACTCCATAAAAGCGAAAGATAAAAGAAGAGTTCCTCTGATTTTACCTTCAGCTTCTGGCTGACGGGCAATACCCTCAACAGCACCTTGAGCTGCGTTACCTTGTCCAAGACCTGGGCCAATAGCACCTAGACCAACTGCTAAACCAGCAGCTACAACTGATGCAGCGGAAGTAATCGAATCCATAATTTTGAAATAAAGAGCTTAATACTTTTGATAATCTTTGTTGTCATACACGCTTGGACATCCTTTCTCTTAAGAATGGGTCTGATATTTTCAGACCTACGCGATTAGATATTTTGCCAGATTACAGACCTTTTGTAAAAGCGTCTGAATGTATTGGAAGACAGCTAATGATGTTCTTCAACAGCTTCTCCAATGTAGTAAGCCGCTAGAGTTGCAAAAATCAATGCCTGAATTGCACTAGTAAATAATCCTAGGAACATAACAGGTATTGGGAGAATTAGCGGAACTAAAAAGACTAGAACACCAACAACAAGTTCATCAGCCAAAATATTTCCAAATAGCCTGAAAGAGAGTGATAAAGGTTTTGTAAAGTCCTCTAGAATTTTGAAAGGAAGCATAATAGGAGTTGGGTGAACATAATATTCAAAATATCTCCAACCCTTATTGCTTAAACCTGCATAGAAATAAGAAAGTGAAACCAATAAAGCCAAGGCTATAGTTGTATTAATATCTGCAGTAGGTGCTCCTAATTCTCCACTTGGTAACTTAATCAATCTCCAAGGAATTAAAGCTCCTCCCCAATTACTAACAAAGACGAATAAAAATAAAGTACCTATAAATGGCATCCAATCTCTATATACTTTTTCACCTATTTGCGTCCTAGCAAGATCTCTTATGTAATCCCAGAGAAACTCAAGCAGGTTTTGAAGGCCTTTAGGATCATTTTCCATTTTTTTAGTTCCTAAAGAAATAAAAACTAATAACGCTCCTAATAAAATCCAAGATGTTAAAAATACCTGCCCATGAAGTCTGATATTTCCAATTTGCCAATAAAGATGTTGACCAACTTCTAATGCTGCAAAATTTGTTAGCAAGGAATTAAAAAACATTTGTTTTGAATAAAAAAATTTACTTAAGAACGTGAAAAATAAAGAATGAGTGAAGGCTTATAAATGAAAAAACCTATCATCGCAGGAAAAATATCCAAAGATCCTAGCTTGCTCACAAAAATAAAGAGGCAAACTGGAACTAATAGTTGCAATTTTGATACACCTGATGATTCTTTACCAAGTTTCCCTATACTTTTGGCAAGCAAACGTAGGTAAAAAATGCCGGCAATTGCACCTATAAAAATACTAAAACCAAAAGTAAAGCCCTGAAAAATTCCAGTTATTATTGCTAATAAAATAGAAACAATAAAAGTAATTCCAAAAATTGTTAATTGCAATTTTGTGTATTCATCATTTTGGGAAAGCAAATGATCTATTTGATTGGCAATGCCAGATTTACTTTCTTTGATGATCGAATTATTCAGGGATTGGGGAAGTTGAACATTCTCATTAGAAGGATGCTCAAGATTTTTTCTATTTGAGTCCACTGATGTGAACATAGTTTAGGAACCCCCTTAAATGGTTTTAAGTAAGTATATAAACTCACGGAATCTATCACGGAGAGGTGACTTTTAGCTAGTTTTTTTTTATAAAAAATTAATTCTTAAGATTTATGATGTATCTGTAGGCCATTTTTTACTTTAATCTTCAAAAATAAAATTTATGAAAAGTCATCTTTTGTATTGCTTTAACACTTTAAAACTTTAATAAAAGACTTGGCAAAATCTCAATTAAACGTCTCAATAGAAAATATACATCTAAAAAATTGGAGATAAGTCAAGAAAAAATAAAATATAAAAGAATTTCTAAAAGAAAAAAAACCTTTAGTTCTAATTACAAAAAAAATTTCAGGAATTTAACAGAGTATATATTTCCATTACCTTGGGCGATATGGCCTTATGAAGCAAAAATCCTCATTATCATCATTGGAATTTGGTCAATATTAGGAATATGCATACTAGGATCATCAAGTTGGTGGGTGGCTAGTAGGGAAATGGGAAATTGGGCTTACTTCTTAAAAAAACAAATCATTTGGACAATTCCAGGTATTGGTTTATTTTATTTCGTACTTAATACAAACATTAGAAATCTTTTAAAGTTTTCAAGAATTATTTTTTATATTTTATTCTTTTTGATTTTCCTTACCAATCTTACTGGAATTACAGTTAATGGATCTTCAAGATGGCTAGTGCTTGGCAATTTACGTCTGCAGCCATCTGAATTAATTAAACCTTTTCTAATTCTAGAAGCCTCTAATCTTTTCGCACATTGGAATCTAGTAAAGAATGATAAAAAATTAATTTCACTCATAACCTTTGGTTTATTAATTTTATTAATACTTAAACAGCCTAATTTAAGTACTGCATCATTAACTGGAATTCTTCTTTGGGTAATGGGTTTATGTGGAGGAGTAGAACTTAGCTCTCTTTGCTCATTTGCTTCCATAGGATTAATTACTGGATGTATCAGCATCCTTAATAACGAATATCAAAAACTAAGAGTTACTTCATTTATAAATCCTTGGAAAGATCAACAAGAAAATGGATTTCAATTGGTTCAGAGTTTATTAGCTATAGGTTCAGGCGGTCTATTTGGCCAAGGTTTTGGACTATCGATACAAAAATTACAGTATTTACCTTTCATGTATACAGATTTTATTTTTGCTATTTTTGCGGAAGAATTTGGTTTATTGGGGTGTACTTTATTCTTAGGATTTTTAGCAGTATTTTCTTATATAAGCCTAAGAATTAGTCTTAAGTGCAGAAACAACTATACAAAATTAGTTGCTATCGGATGTGGTGTGTTGTTGACAGGTCAATCAATCATGCATATTGCTGTAGCAACTGGTTCAATGCCTACTACAGGGTTACCACTACCTTTCATTAGTTATGGTGGCAATTCCTTAATAGCATCTTTTTTTATTGCAGGGTTGTTAGTTAGATGTTCATTAGAGTCAACAGGATTCATTGGTATGATTAGTACACGAAAGAGTCTTAATTAGTTAGAATTTAAAGGATTAAATTCAAGTTATCGAATCATTTAATTTAGTTATTTCAGAATTATCTCAAAAGGGTAATCTGCTTATGCAGAATGGTCTAAATAGTCCTGGTCCATTTACTATATTTTTGATTTTCAGCGCAGGACTTTTAACAAGTCTTGGGCCATGTTCATTATCATTACTTCCAGTGACAATTGCTTATATTGGCGGAACAGAAAAAAATAAATTTAAACTTATTAGTTTTTCAGGAGGTGTAGTGTTTTCGCTTGTTGCACTGGGAGCTGCGAGTGGATTCTTAGGTAAAATATATGGGCAAATTCCATCTTATTACACTTCATTTGTTGCCCTAATAGCAATAATAATGGGTTTAAATTTATTAGGAATTCTAAAGTTTCAGTTTCCGAATGGACCTGATATAAAAATAATTGAAGATAAAATACCAACATTTATAGCGCCTTTTGCCATAGGGACTACTTTTGGGCTAGCCTCTTCACCTTGCATTACTCCAGTTTTAGCATCTCTTTTGGCTTGGGTATCGCAAGCCAAAAACCCGTTTATATCTATTATTTTTTTATTTTTCTTTGGGATAGGCCAAGTAACCCCATTAATCATTGCAGGGGCTACTGCAGAAAACTTAAAGCAATTTTTAGCTCTCAGAAAATTTAGTCAAATAATTCCGACTCTAAGTGGGATATTTTTAGTTTCCCTAGGGTTATTAAATTTATTTTCAAATTGGATTTAAATGATTATTTTTAAGAATCTAATTTTAAAAATATCAAGTTTAAGATTCGCTATATCGCTGATAATCTTCATTGCTATTGCCAGTGGAATAGGTACTTTTATTCCTCAAGGTAGTAATAATAAATTCTATATTGATAATTTCGATAGAGCTCCCATTTTTGGATTTTTAGATGGAGAAAAAGTCTTAAAACTTCAATTGGATCATATATATACAAGCTTTTGGTTTTTATTTACATTAATTCTTCTTTGTATTTCTCTGGCAGCTTGTAGTTTCAGGAGGCAAATTCCTTCATTAAAAGCTTCATTAAAATGGATTGAATATAAGAGCGAAAAAAAATTTAGCAAACTGCAACTAACTACAAGTCATCCAATCAATCAAGATGGAGAACATATATCAAAAGTAGATTTATTACTTAAAAAAAAAGGATGGAAAACATACAAATTTAACAGTCATATTTCTGCAAGAAAGGGATTAATTGGAAAAATTGGTCCTTTAGTTGTACATATCGGATTAATAATCTTACTTATAGGTTCAGCGTATGGAAGTTTTACAAGTCAATCAAAAGAACAATATTTACTGCCTGGAGAAACTTTAGATCTTGTTAATGAGAGCACAAACTCAAAGGCTAATGTAAAGTTAGTCGATTTTTCTATAGAACGTGAAAGTGATGGTGTGCCCAAACAGTTTATTTCAAAATTAAATTTTTCTTCTGAAGATCTAAATTTAAATGAAATAAAAACAACCAAAGTTAATCACCCAATCAGGTTTAAAGGATTAACTATCTATCAAGCAGATTGGGAAATATCAAATGTTGTTTTAGAAATAGATAATATCCTTTATCAATTACAATTAAAGGAGATTCCAGAAATCGGTAATCAAGTTTGGGGAGTTTTAGTCGAATTAGGATCGGAGACTAAAAAAAATTTCCTTTTAACAATAGATAATGAAAATGGTCCACTTAAAATTTCGAATATAGAAAATTTTTCCGGGAATAATCTCTATATCAATGACGATCCAACAGAAGTTAACTCTTCAAAAGTATCTCTAAAAAAAATAATCCCCAGCAGTGGATTAATAATTAAAAATGATCCGTCTATACCATTTATTTACTTTTCTTTTATCTTAATAATTTTTGGAACAATTATAAGTCTTATACCAACTAACCAATTATGGATTCTGGTAAATAAAGAATCACAAAAGTTATCTATTGGAGGCCTTAGTAATAAAAATCTAGTTGGTTTTAAAAAAGAATTTTTTAAATTATCAGACGAAATAAAAAATTTTTAATTTCTTTTCTGCCCACTAAAAATATCTAACTGCATAGAAACATTACCTCTGGGATTAAATGCAGCATTTAAATGTATCCAGTGAGGTGAACCTTCATTAACTAAATCATCCATAATTCTATTCACAACTTCCTCATGTGATATTTTTATATCCCTAAAATTATTAATATAAAGCTTTAAAGACTTCAACTCATAGACTTTCAAATTAGGTTGATAAATAATATTTAGCTTTGCAAAATCTGGATAACCAGAAAAGGGGCACTTACATGTGAATTCTGGTAACTGAATAGAAATTTCATAAATTCTTTTCTTATTTGGATTATCG
>QCCB01000005.1 GCA_003278955.1 Prochlorococcus sp. AG-347-K10 | reverse complement strand
TAATGCTTTCTCAATTTCTCCTGATAATGCAGGATCTATCGCAGTGTTTTGAGGAACAACAAGGTTTTCTTCGGTATCAAAAATATCCTCAGCAGTAAGCCTACCAAGAAGCCTTGCTCCAAATTTACCATCTTCGGCCTCAACAGTTATTGATCGTTCTGTTCCACAATCTTCTTCTCTAACAATTACATCTTGAGCGACATCAACTAATCTTCTAGTCAAATAACCAGAATCAGCAGTTCTTAAGGCAGTATCCACCAAACCTTTCCTTGCTCCATAAGAAGAAATTACATATTCAGTGACAGTGAGTCCTTCTCTAAAGTTGGTTCTTATTGGTAGATCAATAATTTCTCCTTGAGGATTTGCCATCAATCCTCTCATACCAACAAGTTGTCTTACTTGGGACATATTACCCCTTGCTCCTGAATTAGCCATCATCCAAACGGAATTAAGAGGATCATTTTGGTTGAAATTATTCTTGACAGCATCTACTAATCTTTCATTAGTTTCAGTCCAGGTATCTATAACTTTTGTGTGTCTCTCCACTTCGGTAATTTCACCAAGTCTATAACATTCTTCGGTTGCGGATATTTGCTCTTCAGCTTGTCCTATTAAATCTTGTTTAGCTTCAGGAACTTTTAAATCATCTACTGAAATAGAAACTGCAGCTTGGGTAGCATATTTAAATCCTAAGTCCTTAAGATTATCGGCCATGACTGCAGTTATCGCAGTTCCATGAGTTTTATAAGCCCAAGAGACTAAATTTTTTAAGGCTTTCTTATCAACTACCTTGTTCTTAAATGAAGGAGGTGTTTTTGCTAGAGCAGGCATTGTAACTGGATTATTCTTTTTTGAGTTTTTAGTAGTTTTACGTACTCTGGATGTTTTTTTAGATCTAGATGAAGTCATGATTTTTAAATAAATGAAAAATTTTTTTTTAAAGATTACGTTTTAGATACAGAATCAATGATGGTATAGTTCATAACTACCCTCCCAACAGTTGACAGCACAAATCTGCTAATTAAATTGTTATCAGAGTCAAATCTGTCCCTTCTTAAATTCCAGATTTCTAATCTTGAGCCATCCTCTAGCTTTTGAGTTTTTTGTGGACTACTCATTTCGTCTTCATCTTCAACTTCACCATTAAATCTAACCCAAACCCACTCATGAAGATTTAGTCTTTTATCTTCAAAAGCAAAAATAACATCTTCTAATGAAGCAAAAGTAGTCTTATTGTCTCCGAATTCTGGTTTTTGATAATTTGGTTGCAAAGCAGTTAAATAATAAGATCCCAAAACCATATCTTGTGATGGAGTCACAATTGGTTCCCCAGTAGCAGGAGAAAGAATATTATTACTGGCCAACATAAGCATACGGGCTTCAGTTTGTGCTTCTAATGCTAAAGGAACATGGACTGCCATTTGATCTCCATCAAAATCAGCATTGAATGCAGGACAAACTAAAGGATGAAGTTGTATTGCTCTACCTCCAACTAATTTCGGTTCAAAAGCTTGAATTCCTAATCGATGCAACGTAGGGGCTCTATTTAAAAGAATTGGATGGCCTTCAATGACTTCCTGAAGTACTTGCATGACTTCGTCATCGGCTTTTTGTATTAATTTTTTTGCAGCTTTAATGTTATTCACAATATTTTGTCGTATTAATCTATGAATTACAAAAGGTTGAAAGAGCTCTATCGCCATTTCTTTTGGGAGACCACACTGATGCATTTTTAATTTAGGACCCACAACTATTACAGATCTTCCTGAATAGTCAACACGTTTTCCAAGAAGATTCTGTCTAAATCTTCCTTGTTTACCTTCAATTATGTCACTTAGAGACTTAAGAGCTCTATTATTAGCTCCAACAACAGTCCTTCCTCTCCTTCCATTATCTATGAGAGCATCAACTGCCTCCTGAAGCATTCTTTTTTCATTTCTTACGATAATTTCAGGTGCTAAAATTTCTTGAAGCCTAGCTAATCTATTATTTCTATTTATAACTCTTCTATATAAGTCGTTTAAATCAGAAGTTGCGAATCTTCCCCCATCAAGCTGGACCATAGGTCTAAGATCAGGAGGTATAACCGGGATTGCATCTAAAACCATCCATTCTGGTTTTGCATTAGTTGCAATAAAATTATCAATAACTCTTATCCTTTTTATAAGTTTTGCCCTTTTTTGCCCTTTACTATTAGTAATTTCTTCTCTAAGCTCTTCCGCAACCTGATTTAAATCAAGGTCCTCAAGTAATTGCTTGAGTGCCTCAGCACCAATTCCCACAAAAGGTTCATTTTCAATAGTTGAATCTTCAGCATAAATTTCATCTTCAATTTCCAACCACTCATCCTCAGTGAGTAGTTGCTTATATTTAAGTTCTTTATGATCACCTGGGTCTAAAACGACATAACAATTAAAATAAACTATTTGTTCTACATCCCTTAGCGGTATATCCAAAAGTATTGCAACATAACTAGGGATTCCTTTCAAATACCAAACGTGGGAAACTGGCGCAGCGAGTTTGATATAACCCATCCTATGTCTTCTAACTCTACTTTCAGTAACTTCAACCCCACATCTCTCACAAACAATGCCACGATGTCTTACCCTTTTGTATTTTCCACAATGGCATTCCCAATCTTTAGATGGCCCAAAAATCTTTTCACAAAACAATCCATCCATTTCTGGTTTAAGTGTCCTGTAATTGATAGTTTCAGGTTTAGTAACTTCACCAACTACCTGTCCATTTGGCAATGTCCTCTGCCCCCAATCCATTATTCTTTGTGGAGAAGCTATTGAAATTTTGACGTAATCAAAGTGATTTTCAGTTCTTAGGTTGCTGTTTGTCATTTTTGGAAAATTTAAATTAAAAGGTCTTAATTGAGTATTTAATCTTCCTCATATTCAGAGGTTCCGAGTGATTCGTAGGTCGGCCTTGATGGGGTATTTCTTCTCGGATTGATATCTTGCATTAAATCTACCTCTTTTCCTTCATCTGTATAAACCCCTATATCCAAACCTAGAGATTGTAATTCCCTCATTAGAACTTTAAATGACTCAGGAGTACCAGGTCTTGGAATTGGTTTACCTTTTACGATTGCGTTAAGCGCTTCATTTCTTCCTTGCATGTCATCAGATTTAACTGTTAACAATTCTTGAAGAGTATAAGCGGCCCCATAAGCTTCAAGAGCCCATACTTCCATTTCTCCAAGCCTTTGTCCACCTTGCTGAGCTTTACCTCCCAATGGTTGCTGTGTAACTAAGGAGTAAGGTCCAGTTGATCTAGCATGAATTTTATCATCCACTAAATGAACTAATTTGAGGAAGTGAGAATAACCGACAGCCACTGGCTGATCGAATGGTTCTCCTGTTCTACCATCTTTAAGTAATAACTTTCCAGGATCTTCAGGATTGTAAACCCATGCTTTACCTGGCTGTTTTGAAGCTTCTTCTAAAAATGCTTGAACAGTTTGATGTGATTTTTCGGATCCATACATTTCATCAAATGGAACTACCTTAACCCGGCAATTTAAGTTGGAGGCTGCCCAGCCCATCAATAATTCAAAAACTTGACCTACATTCATCCTACTTGGAACTCCTAAAGGATTAAGAACTATGTCCACAGGTGTTCCATCTGGTAAATAAGGCATATCTTCTCTTGGTAAGATTCTGCTAATAATCCCTTTATTTCCATGCCTCCCAGCCATTTTGTCACCTACTTGAATCTTCCTTCTCTGAGCCACATAAACCCGAACAACCATGTTCGCTCCTGGAGGTAATTCATCACCTTGTTCCCTGGTGTAAATGCGAACATCCAAAACCCTTCCTTTTTCAGTTTTAGGCACCCTGAGTGAATTGTCTCTCACATCTCGAGCTTTTTCACCGAAAATAGCTCTTAACAGTTTTTCTTCAGGTGGTTGGTCTGATTCCCCTTTTGGAGTAACCTTTCCTACAAGAATATCCCCACTCTCAACAAAAGCTCCTATCCTAATAATTCCCATCTCATCAAGATTATTCAAGCTATCTTCCGAGATATTTGGAATCTCTCTAGTGATTTCTTCAGGTCCTAGCTTAGTTTGTCTTGCTTCAATTTCATATTTTTCAATATGTACCGAGGTATATAAATCATCAGTTACCATCCTCTCACTAACAAGTATGGCGTCTTCGTAGTTGTACCCCTCCCATGGCATGTAAGCAATTAAAACGTTTTGGCCAAGTGCTATTTCGCCTCCTTCACATGCGGATCCATCTGCTAAAACCTGACCGGATATCACTCTATCTCCAATTTTCACTATAGGTCTTTGATTGAGGCAAGTATCTTGATTTGATCTTTGATATTTCTGAAGATAATGAAAGTGTTCATTACCATGCTCGTCTTTAACGACAATCTCATTAGCATCTACGTAAGACACCGTCCCATTAACTTTTGTTATTGGAACCATACCCGAATCTCTGGCAACTTGAGATTCTAAACCTGTACCAACTAAAGGACGTTCTGGTCTGAGCAATGGGACGGCTTGGCGTTGCATATTCGATCCCATGAGAGCTCTATTAGCATCATCATGTTCCAAGAAAGGAATAAGTGAAGTAGCAACAGAAATTACCTGAACCGGAGAAAGCTGAACGTAATCAACTTGATGAGGAGGAACTTTTTCAAAATCCTGTCTGTATCTCACTGGTATTAGATTTGCAATTATATTACCATCCTTGTCAGTTGCTACGTCTCCTGGAGCCACCCTACACTCATCTTCTAAGTCAGCAGAAAGATAGACAGGTTTACCTTCTTTATTTACCTTACCATTATAAACTTCCCAAAAAGGGGTTTCAATAAAACCATACTCATTAACTCTTGCGTGTGTAGCTAAGGAATTTATAAGTCCTGCATTAGGACCTTCAGGAGTCTCAATAGGACATAATCTTCCATAATGTGAAGGGTGTATATCTCTTACTGCAAAGCCTGCTCTTTCTCTAGTTAAACCGCCGGGACCTAATGCTGAGATTCTTCTCTTGTGTGTTAATTCAGCCAGAGGATTAGTTTGATCCATGAACTGACTTAATTGACTGGAGCCAAAAAATTCCTTTATAGCAGCCACCAAAGGTTTGGGATTAACTAGTTGAGCAGGAGTTAGAGAATCTGTTTCTCCTACAGTCATTCTTTCTTTGATAATCCTCTCTAAACGATTAAGTCCAACCCTTACTTGATTCTGAAGAAGTTCTCCTACAGATCTAACTCTTCGATTACCAAGGTGGTCAATATCATCCAAACTAGCGCCGCCAATATCCAACTCTAGATTAATTAGGTAATCAATAGTAGAGAGAACATCTTCATGGGTAAGCGTTCTCACATCGTCTGGTACGGTAAGTCTCAATTTTTTATTTATTTTATACCTACCAACTCGGCCTAAATCATATCTTTTAGGATCAAAAAATCTACTATGTAATAGTTGTTGTCCTCCAGAGACAGAGGGTGGTTCACCAGGACGAAGCTTCTTGTATAACTCAAGTAATGCCTGATCTTCTGAATTTATACCTTCGTCATTAGCCGAATCAATTGAATTTTGATAAAACTCAGGATGCCTAAGTTTATCCACTACATCATTATCTGAAAGGCCCATAGCTCTCATAAGAACATGAGCATTAATTTTTCTAGTTTTATCAACTCTCACATAGAGTAAATTATTTTTATCAGTCTCAAATTTTAACCATGCACCTCTATTAGGGATAACGCTAGCGTT
Organism: Prochlorococcus sp. AG-347-K10; assembly: GCA_003278955.1. GTDB lineage: Bacteria > Cyanobacteriota > Cyanobacteriia > PCC-6307 > Cyanobiaceae > Prochlorococcus_A. Next base: position 71,825 of record QCCB01000005.1, on the reverse strand, counting down.
GTAAGTTCTTCGACCATTTTTATCAAGTTCATCTTTGAAATAAACTCCAGGGCTTCGAACAATTTGATTAACAATAACTCTTTCGGCACCATTAATGATGAAAGTTCCTCTTTCAGTCATTAATGGTAATTCGCCTATAAATACCTCTTGTTCTTTAATTTCTCCTGTCTCTTTATTAATTAATCTGCAAGTTACATACATTTGAGATGCAAATGTAGCATCTCTTCTTTTGGCTTCCTCTACATCATGTCTAGGTCTTTTTAACCTGTACTCTTCACCGACAAAATGTAATTCTAATTTACCTGTGTAATCGGAAATAGGAGAAAAATTTTGTAGTTCTTCTATTAAACCTTTTTCCAAAAACCATTTAAAGCTTGCTCTTTGTACTTCAACTAAATCTGGTAGATAAGTAGCCGTTTTTGCTACCTGTAAAGCGCTACTGCTCATCCAAGAAAACCTGCGATTTTGTGAGATTTACTATTTACTTTTTAATCTACTCAATATTTAGTTATTCAACTTTTCAAACTAGATGAGATGAACCAATAAATCCTGATTCCAACAAAAAAATCAATCTAATAAAAAATAATTAAATTTTGTTTAATGCTGATAAACCACTAATTGTGTAAGTTAAAGCTAAATAATTAAGAGAAATTTCTAGTAATTCCTTATACTAACAGCTTCTACGTCAAATTAACAAGTTAAATTTAAACAAATCTTCAGCATTCTTAGATGACTCTCTAGCAATAGTGATTAATTCAGTAGATCGTAAATCTGCCATAAAATTTGCAACATTTTCAACAAATGCAGGTTCATTTCTTTTACCCCTATGAGGAACAGGCGCTAAAAATGGTGAGTCAGTTTCAATTAAGTATTTATCGTTTGGGACAATTTTGGCACATTCATGAATTTCATGGGCTTTTGGGAAAGTTACTATTCCACTAAAACTGATGTAAAAACCAAGATCCAAGAATTGCACCATTTCTTTAGGGGTTCCTGTCCAACAATGAAGTACACCATCAGGACATTTTCCTTTTTTAGAGAGATCACTACATATCTCAATCATTTCATTTGCAGCATCTCTGCAATGGATAATTACAGGCAATTTAAGTTCGTAAGCTAACTCCATTTGCGGAATAAGTGCTTCAATTTGCTGAGTTTTATTTTCATTTTTAAAAAAATCCAAGCCTAATTCTCCAATTGCTACAACTCTTTTATCTTCTTGAGCTGATTTTCTTAAAAGAGATTTTGAACTTTGTTCCCATTTTTTTGCTTCTAGCGGATGCAAACCAACTGAATAATATATTTCATTAAAATCATGAGAAATTTTTTTCAACTTTGGAATTTCAGTTAATTCACAACAAGCATGAACTAATTTTTTTACACCTCTTGAACGAAATCTTAAAACAACATCTTCAAGATCTTTTTCAAAATTTTCAAATATTAAATGACAATGAGAATCTATGAGTTCTAAATCGCTCATAATTTTGAATTACCCTTTTTACTTGCTTATAAATATAGTCTTTACAAAATTATTGATTTTCGATTTTTTATTAGCACCGTTATTCTTGTGAAGAACATTTTTTTTAACTGCTTTATCAATTAAGCTAAAGGTTTTATTAAGACTCATTTTCACTAAACTTTTATTATCATCATTAGGGTTTTTTTTATATTTTTCGCAATTCTCTAAGGTTTTTTTGGTCAAAGTTCTAACAGTAGATTTATATGACTTATTTATTAAACGATTTCTTTCGGCAATTTGTATTCTCTTTTTTGCTGATTTGTTATTGGCCACAGAGGGTAGATTAATAGAAGATCCTTATCATAACAAATTAATCGACTACTAATCAATCATATATAATTTATAAAGTTAATAAATTGGGTTTTGAGCCTTTCAATTCGAAAAAATTAAAAATATGAAGATCGTAAATTCTAAAAAAGAAGCTTTTGAGGAATTAAAAAGGATTTCTAATCGAACTAATTCAGAAAACAATAATAAGATTAATAAAATTGTTGAAGAAATTCTTCAAGAGGTAAAAATTTCTGGAGATAAAGCAGTAAAAAAATATACAAAAAAATTTGATGGTTTCGAACCTGATCCTATGCAAGTGAGTGCGATTCAAATAAAGAATGCATGGGATGAAATTGACAATAATTTAAAGCGCTCGCTAATGTTAGCTCATAAAAGAATTAAAAAATTCCATGAAAAAGAGATTCCTCACTCTTTCACTTTAAAAGGTGAATATGGTGATATAGTCCAAAGAAGATGGAGACCAGTTAAAAATGCAGGTGTTTATATTCCTGGAGGGAGAGCTGCCTATCCAAGTACTGTATTGATGAATGCAATACCTGCAAAAGTAGCCGGAGTAGAAGAAATCATAATGGTATCTCCAGGCAATAAAGAGGGGGAAATAAACAAAACTGTTTTAGCTGCAGCGCACTTATCAGGAATTGATAAAGTATTTAGAATTGGAGGAGCACAAGCAATTGGTGCTTTAGCGTTTGGCACAAATCAAATCAATAAAGTTGATGTTATTTCAGGTCCAGGGAATATCTATGTTACAACTGCGAAAAAACTAATTTATGGCTCTACAGGGATTGATTCTTTAGCTGGTCCAAGTGAAATATTAATCATTGCAGATGAATCAGCTAAAAGCACTCACATAGCTTCTGATCTGCTAGCACAAGCAGAACATGATCCTTTAGCTTCATCGATACTTTTAACTACATCAAAGAAACAGGCAAAGGAAGTTTTAGAAGAACTTTATAAAAAAATAGATGATCATCCAAGAAAAGAAATTTGCATGCAATCAATAAAAAATTGGGGGTTAATTGTGATTTGCGAGAATTTTGAATCATGTGTTGAACTAAGCAATAACTTTGCCCCTGAACACCTAGAAATTCTTACTATAGATCCAAACAACATTCTTTCAGGAATAGAGAATGCAGGAGCTATATTTTTAGGAAAATGGACCCCAGAAGCTGTTGGAGATTATCTTGCGGGACCAAATCATACTTTACCCACATCAGGAAACTCTAGATTTAGTGGTTCTTTAGGGGTTGAAACTTTTATGAAAAATACTTCAATAATAGAATTTAATGAAAAAAGTTTAAAAGTTAATAGCCTTGATATTATTAATCTTGCCAAAAGCGAGGGCTTACATAGCCACGCTAACTCAGTACAAATAAGATTTGAAGATTAGCTAGCTTTTGAGGGTGAGTAAACCACTGGAGTTTTGTTTTCAATTTTACCAACTAATACTTTATCTGTAAGATTAACGAATAATCCATTTTCTAATACTCCTGGAATATTATTAATCATCATTTCAATATCCTTTGGATTCTTAATACCATCAACAAATAATACATCTAGAATTAGGTTGCCATGGTCAGTAACAACTGGGCCAGCTTTTTTAGTAGCCATTCTTAAAGAAGAATTGCCATTCATTTTTGAAATCACTTCTTGAACTTGCTTCCAAGCATTTGGAAGAACTTCTACCGGTAGAGGAAAAGATTGATTTAAATTTTTTACAAGTTTAGTTTCATCAACTACAATCAATAATTGCTCAGCTTTAGATGCCACTAACTTTTCTCTTACATGGCATGCTCCTCCTCCTTTTATTAATTGAAATCCTGGATCAACTTCATCTGCTCCATCAATAGCTAAATCAATTTGAGATACAGAAGCTAAATCGACAAGGGGGATATTCAGTTCAAGAGCTAAAACTTCGGATTGAAAAGAAGTTGCAACACCAATTATATTTTGAAGTTTTCCAAGACGAATTTCATCTGCAAGGCTTTTTATCATTAACGCAGCTGTAGATCCAGATCCTAATCCGAGTATCATGTCACTCTTTACTTCTTTTATTGCTGCATCAGCAACTACTTGTTTCATTTGAGTTTGTGAATCCAAAATCGTTTTCTCTAATGGTTATAGATTATTAAATTTCAATGGGTGACTTATGTCAAACCGGGGAGAGGTTCTGGTTTGATATTTATCTGTATCTCTTTATTATTTCTCAAAATATTTAAAAGGAAAACTTTTCCTATCTGAGCTTTTTCTACTTCATCTAATAAAGCTTTAGGTTCATTTATGGAAATATTTTCGGCTGCTATTACTAAATCGCCCCTTCTTAACCCAGCTTTTTCAGCTGGGCTATTAGGTAATACTGATTGGATTAGAGCCCCATTTCTTTCAGGTAACTGAACTAGGGAATTAGGATCTCGATTATGTTCTTTAGCAATTCTAGGATTTAAAGAAATCAATTGTACTCCTAAATATGGATGAATGACTTCCCCATTTTTAAGAAGCTGATCAGAAACATTTTTAGCTAGATTGATAGGTATCGCAAAACCTAAACCAGCTCCTGGGCCACTTCTAACTAATGTGTTAATTCCTATTACCTCACCATTGGAATTTATAAGTGGTCCTCCCGAATTGCCTGGATTTATTGCTGCATCAGTCTGAATAAGATCAAGCCTTTTATCTGAGAATCCTAAACTATTAATATCTCTGTGTAGGCTACTAACAATCCCCAAGGTAACTGTTTTTTCAAGACCATAGGGAGTACCAAGAGCTATTGCCCAATCACCAACTTCAAGATCTTCAGAATTTCCGAGTGGAGCAAAACCTGAATAAGCATCTTCATCAATTTTTACTAAAGCTAAATCAGTTACTACATCTGTCCCCAAAACTTGACCATCACAAATAGATCCATCTGCCAAAGTTACTGAAACATCATCAACTCTTTCTACGACATGAGCGTTTGTAAGAACCAAACCATTCTTATTAATAATAACTCCAGAGCCTTGTCCTCTCTCTTTCTCAGGAGTAATTCCTTGCTCACCAAGTAAATCCCTCAGTAAAGGGTCAAGTAGAGTAGGATCAAATTGTTGTCTTTCTACCAATCGCTCAGTATCGATTTTTACTACTGCAGGGCTAACATTTTTTACTGCGGATGATACAAAATTATGACTTTCAAAAGAATTTAAAGCTAAGACTTCTCCATTTGGAGAGGTTTTAACTAAACAAAAACAAATAATAATGAATATTTGGATTAAATTGATAAATCTAATCTTTAGAAACTTCATTTAATTAATAGTTTTTGACTTTATTCGATAAATCTAATTGAAGAAAGAAATTATTGTTGTTATTTTGTTTACATCCATAAAATAAAAATTTTTAAATTTTTTTATAGTAAAAATTTATTAATGTGTGAAAATAATTTTAAATAAATTTATAAATAAATTTGAATAAAGAAAACAAAAGTAAATTAGAATCTCTATTAGAAAAAGTTGCTAATGTAAGGGATTTAGAAATATGCGGCTTAAATATAAAAACCAATCAAAATCCAATTGTTATAGAGATAATCATAAAAAAAACAAATGGAGATGACGTTTCCTTAGATGATTGTGCACTATTTAATACCCCAGCATCTGACGAAATAGAAAAATCAAATCTTTTAAATTGTTCATATGTGTTAGAAATTAGTAGTCAAGGGGTCAGTGATGAATTAACCTCAGAAAGAGACTTCAAAACTTTTAAGGGTTTTCCAGTTAATGTTGAGTTAAACCAAAAGAATTCAAAAATAAAATTCCTGAATGGTTTACTTTATGAAAAGTCTAATGATTATTTAGCCATTAACATTAAAGGTAGGATAAAGAAAATCCCTTTTGATGAAGTATTAAAAATTAGTCTTTGTACCTTAAAAGATTAATTATTTTTCAACCATTATTCAATTTTCCCATCATAGATGGCATTAGTTATTCTCCCAGGTTTAAACAATCTTATTGAAGACATTAGTGAGGAAAAAAAGTTACCTCCTAATATCGTTGAAGTTGCCTTGCGCGAGGCTTTGTTAAAAGGATACGAAAAATATAGAAGAACTTTTTATATTGGAGTTAACGAAGATCCATTCGATGAAGAATACTTTAGTAATTTTGATGTTGGACTAGATCTAGATGAAGAAGGTTATAGAATCTTATCAAGCAAAATAATTGTAGAAGAAGTTGAAAGCGAAGATCATCAAATATCATTATTAGAGGTTAAACAAGTAGCTGATGATGCTCAAATAGGTGACACGGTTGTTTTAGACGTAACTCCAGATAAAGAGGATTTTGGGCGAATGGCTGCTTCAACAACTAAACAAGTTTTAGCTCAAAAATTAAGAGATCAACAAAGAAAAATGATTCAAGAAGAATTTGCAGATTTGGAAGATCCTGTTTTAACTGCAAGAGTTATAAGATTTGAAAGACAATCAGTAATTATGGGAGTTAGTTCGGGAATTGGTAGGCCTGAAGTAGAAGCCGAACTTCCAAAAAGAGATCAATTACCAAATGATAATTATAGGGCTAATGCAACTTTCAAAGTATTCTTGAAAGAAGTTAGCGAAATAGCCAGAAAAGGGCCACAACTCTTTGTAAGTAGAGCAAATGCTGGGTTAGTCGTCTATCTATTTGAAAATGAAGTACCGGAAATTCAAGAAGGTACGGTAAAAATCGTTGCTGTTTCAAGAGAAGCGAATCCTCCTTCCAGAGCTGTTGGTCCAAGAACAAAAGTAGCTGTTGATAGTGTAGAACAGGAGGTGGACCCTGTAGGTGCCTGCATTGGAGCGAGAGGAGCGAGAATCCAACAAGTAGTAAATGAATTAAGAGGAGAAAAAATTGACGTTATTAAATGGTCTTCTGACCCAATACAATATATTTTAAACTCTTTAAGTCCTGCGAAAGTGGATCTCGTGAGACTTGTTGACCCAGAAGGTCAACACGCGCATGTACTAGTTCCTCCTGATCAATTGAGTCTGGCGATAGGTAGAGAAGGACAAAATGTCAGACTTGCAGCTAGATTAACTGGTTGGAAGATTGATGTTAAAAACTCACATGAATACGATCAGGAGGCAGAAGATGCTGCAGTCTCTGAATTAATCATTCAAAGGGAAGATGAAGAAAATCTCCAGCGAGAAGCTGAGCTTAGATTAGAAGCAGAACAAGCTGAGCGTGCTGCAGAAGATGCAAGATTAAGAGAGCTTTATCCACTTCCTGAAGATGATGAAGAATATGGACAAGAAACATATGAAGAAGAGTCCTTCTCAGATAATGATCAATTGGAGACTGTTAAAGATGGTGAAATATCTTCCAAAGAGGAGAGAAAACGGTGATACGACAAACCCCTGTTATGCGTATATGCATTTCATGTAGGAAAACATATGACAGGAAACATCTTATAAAGATTACTAAAGATTATAAGCATGGCATTATGTTTCAAAAGGGGATGGGGCGATCAGCCTACATTTGCAAGTCAAAAAAATGTTATTCAGATTCTAAGATTAAAAAAAAGCTTCAAAAAGCTTTAAAAACATCTTTAAATCCTGAATTTATTGACATTTTTGAAAAAGAAATTACAAGCTACAATGACTATCCCAATAAGGGAATATAATTAAATTAAACCCTCTTTAATTTCCTAAAAGAGTACAAATCAGATTAAATGACTATCAGCGATAAAATCAGAATTTACGAACTTTCCAGAGACTTAAATCTGGACAACAAAGATATATTGGATGCCGCTCAAAAACTTTCAATCTCAGTAAAAAGCCATAGCAGTTCGATAAGTGCAGAGGAAGCGAAAAAAATAAAAAACCTCATTAATAAAAAAAATTCAGATAAAAAAATACTCTCTATTAAGAAACCTTCAATTAAAAAAGATAATTATAAACAAAATAAGGAAGATGAATCTTCTGTTATCTCCTCTATGAAAGGCAAACCCCTTAATCAAAATTCAAACAAAAAGCCATTGTTGATAAAACCCCTTAATAAACCTGAAAGTCTAAAAATAATTTCAAATCAACCAAAAAATTTGAACAAACCTACAATTACCAACAGTTCACAATCTCAACAGAATCTTACAAATCAAAATATAAACAGTAAAACTTCACAAAACTTAAACCAAGATAAAAAAACTTTTCGAAATACCACAATCCCACCTATTAAAAGTCCTGTTAAACCTCCTATTCAATTAATTGCTAAGCCTCAAAATATTAATAATAAAGGCAATTCTAGTGAACCCACACAGAACTATTCCAATTCAGGGGGGAAAAGACAAATATCAAACAAACCTAACCAAAATTCGAACAAATCAAAAACAAAAAATATTAATAACAGAATGTCTCCCCCTGAGCTTGTAGGAGCTCCAATAAGAAGAAGCGGACCCAATCAGCAAAATAATAAGCAAAACATTTCTTTTAAACAAAATGTCCCTAATAGACCTGGCATGCCAAATAGGCCTGGATTAAGAAACAAACCATCAGATCAAGGCAGGCCTGGATCTTTCAACAGACAAGCCAATACAAATTCGCCTGGTGCTCCTTACAGATCTGGCACGCCCAATAAACCTGGATTAAGAAACAAACCATCAAATCAAAGCAGGTCTGGATCTTTCAACAGACAAGCCAATGCAAATAGGCCTGGTGCTCCAAACAGACCTGGAACGCCCAATAGACCTGGGACTAAATTCAATGGTCAAAAATCACCTGGGATTAGAAAGCCAGTATCACCTAATGAACTCTTACAACTTCAAAAAACTAACAAAACTGAGAATGCTAAACAAGTTACAAAGAACAACGAAAAACAAAATATTGAAGCAACAAAACAAAGGGCTAAAGCTCCAAATAGTCGTCCGAATAATACCCCTAATTCAAAAAAACCACCACATAGAACATTCTCAAATAATGCTAAAAAAACCGGGAAGACAGATTGGGACGATAGCGCAAAACTTGAAGCATTAAGATCCAAAAATCCCCAAAAACAAAGACAGAAAGTTCATATTATAGGCGAAAATGATGATTCATTAACATCTGAAACTAGTGGATATTCAGGAGAAAAAATTTCTATCTTATCAGCTAGTTTGGCTCGTCCAAAGAAAGAAAAGTCTGATGAATCCAAGTCTCAAAAAAATATAAAACAATTTAAAAAGAAGAAAAAAGAGACTACTAGGCAAAGGCAGAAAAGACGAGCTATGGAGTTAAAGGCTGCCAAAGAAGCCAAACAAATTAGGCCTGAAATGATAATAGTGCCCGAAGATAATTTAACAGTTCAAGAATTAGCTGATAAATTAAGTCTTGAAAGTTCTGAAATAATCAAATCTCTCTTTTTTAAAGGAATAACTGCAACTGTTACTCAATCACTCGACTTAGCAACTATTGAAACAGTAGCAGAAGAATTTGGGGTACCTGTTTTACAAGATGATATCCAAGAAGCTGCTGAGAAAACGGTTGATATGATTGAATCTGAAGATATTGAAAATCTAATAAGAAGACCACCTGTCATTACAGTGATGGGTCATGTAGATCATGGCAAAACAAGCCTATTAGATTCTATTAGAGAATCAAGAGTAGCTTCGGGAGAAGCAGGTGGAATCACCCAACACATAGGAGCTTATCAAGTTGAATTTAAACATGAATCTCAAAATAAAAAATTAACTTTTCTTGATACCCCTGGTCATGAAGCTTTTACTGCAATGAGAGCAAGGGGTACTAAGGTTACAGATGTAGCTGTTCTTGTAGTTGCTGCAGATGATGGTTGCAGACCTCAAACACTAGAAGCTATTAGTCATGCAAGAGCTGCAAAAGTGCCAATTGTTGTAGCAATAAATAAAATTGACAAGGAGGGGGCCTCTCCAGACAGAGTAAAGCAGGAACTATCAGAAAAAGATTTAATTGCTGAAGATTGGGGAGGAGATACAGTGATGGTTCCAGTAAGTGCTATCAAAAAACAAAACATTGATAAATTGCTCGAAATGATCTTATTAGTTTCAGAAGTAGAAGATCTACAAGCTAACCCTAATAGATTTGCAAAAGGAACTGTAATTGAAGCTCACCTAGACAAAGCTAAAGGACCTGTGGCTACTTTGTTAGTACAAAATGGGACACTAAAAGCCGGAGATGTTTTAGCTGCTGGTTCAGTCCTTGGAAAAATAAGAGCAATGGTTGATGAACATGGTAATAGAATCAAAGAGGCAGGACCTTCATTCCCAGTGGAAGCTTTAGGATTCAGTGAAGTACCTACAGCAGGAGATGAATTCGAAGTCTACCCTGATGAGAAAACTGCTCGAGCCATTGTCGGAGAGAGGGCAACAGATGCAAGAGCCACAAAATTAGCTCAGCAAATGGCCTCTAGAAGAGTCAGCTTATCATCCTTATCAACTCAAGCAAATGATGGAGAACTAAAGGAGTTGAACTTAATTCTCAAAGCTGATGTGCAAGGTAGTGTTGAAGCTATATTAGGATCACTAGAACAATTACCAAAGAATGAAGTTCAAGTCAGAGTTCTACTTTCTGCTCCTGGAGAAATAACTGAGACAGATATAGATCTTGCTGCTGCATCTGGGTCAGTAATCATTGGATTTAACACCTCATTGGCATCTGGTGCAAAGAGAGCAGCTGATGCTAATGACGTTGATATAAGAGAATATGAAGTAATTTATAAACTCTTAGAAGATATTCAGTTAGCAATGGAAGGACTACTTGAACCCGATCTTGTAGAAGAATCATTAGGTAAAGCTGAAGTTAGAGCAACTTTCTCAGTCGGTAAAGGAGCTATTGCTGGCTGTTATATACAAACTGGCAAGTTACAAAGGAATTGTTCGCTTAGAGTTGTTAGATCAGATAAAGTAATATTTGAGGGAAATTTAGACTCTCTAAAAAGAGCTAAAGATGATGTAAAAGAGGTAAATACTGGATTTGAGTGTGGAGTTGGCTGTGATAAATTTTCTTCATGGATTGAAGGAGATGTAATAGAAGCATTCAAATTTGTCACCAAAAAGAGGTCCTTATCACAATAATTAAACATCTAACTTATTAATCTTTATTGCTGTCAAAGATTAATAAAATAGGAAATATTACACAAGCACCCAACTGTATGAGAAGGTTATTTTGCTGTAATTCATTTCCGCTTGCAATTCTGGAAAGCATTATTAAAAGTCCCAAAAATGCAGAACCGCTAAAAGCTATCCACAATATTCTTCTCAATCCCTTGAAAGGAGCTTGAGATTCCTTTAATAATTTTTTTTTCAATTCAGGATCTATTTTTGACATAAATTCTTTCAATTATAAGATTAATTCTATATGTAAAATTCAATATTTAATATGGCCGGTATAGCTCAGCGGTAGAGCAACTGTCTCGTAAACAGTAGGTCATTGGTTCAATTCCAATTATCGGCACTTACAAAGCAAATTAGAATTAAAATGATTAATAAAATTATAAAATCTAGATATCTTTTTAAATTATTTGTTTTTATTCCTCTTATATTTTATTTTGGCAAAAGAAGTTATATTGCTTTTGATGAAGGTTTTTATGCACTACAAGCTAGATGGATCTTAGAAAAAGGTAACTGGACAATTCCACTGTGGTGGGATGAATATGTTTTAGATAGAACAATAGGATTACAATTTTTAATAGCAAAGTCACAAGACTTATTTGGAAGAAATATTTTTTCTGCATATCTACCAACAACATTAGCTTCAATATTGATGCTATTTACAACTTATAAATTACATGAAGAATTATTTAATAAAAAATATGCAATTATATCTCCATTAATCCTTGCTACTACATATGTATGGTTTGACTACTCACACTTAGCCACTCAAGATATTATTTATTCATGTTTAGTAACTATTGGAGTATTAGCTTTAGTCAAAATAAAAAGTAAAAATAACAAATTTTATATTCTGCTTTTTGGAATATGGATTGGTTTAGCCTTTATGATGAAAACTTTTTTAGTTTTTGTACCTTTATTATCTCTCATACCATGTATTTTTTTTAAAAAAAATTTTTTATTCATCAAATTCTTTTGGTTAGGACTACTTCTTGGATTTATTCCTTTTTTATTCTGGATGTTTTCTATCAACCCTTATTTAGACAAAAATATTATTTTTTACTTAGTTGAAAAGTTTAACTTTCTATCAAGTAAAAATACTTTTACGAATCCATTTTATTATTATTTCTGGAATATACCCGTAATATTTCTGCCATGGAGTTTTTTCGCAATTATTGGCACAATATACAATATTTCTGAAATTAAAGAGAAAAAATATATCCTCGTATTTTTCCCTTTAATTTTAGTAGCAACCCTTAGCATTTTCTCTACAAAAACACCCTACTATACTCTACAAATCTCATCTATTTTTTCTTTAAATACCTATGTAGGAATAAAATATTTATTTAATTCCAAGAGATATAGTCGATTTTTAATATTTGTGACTTCAAAAATAATTCCATTATTTTTATTTGCTTCAACTTTCACATATTATTTTTTCTTTAAAGATTTAATTAACTTTAATACTAAGGAAAATACGTTCTTAATTCTTGGATTATTATTTTTCGGATTTTCTTGGTCATTAATAAAAAATAAAAATTCTTTCAAAGAAATATTAATAACTCTCATAATTGGGCCTTACTTATGCACTTCATTTCTTTTGCAATCAAGTTTATTCACTGATAGATCTAGAGAACTAAGAGAGAAAATGGAATATGTTTCGTCCCTTGATATAGTAAAAAATCAAAAGATCATGGTTGATAAAAAAGGAATAGAAAACGCTCGATCGCAATCAAAAATCATAAGGATTTCTTTACTAACTCCTAAACTAGGTGATGGATTAGAGAGTATTAATCAGTTAAAAAAATCAGAATTAGCATGGACAACTGACCTTAAAACAATAAAAAATTATGATGATTCTTATGAAGTTATATACGAAAAAGATGTTTTAAATCCATGGAAATTAATATTAAAAAAGTAAATAATCCCTATATAATAAGATGCGATTTGTAATCTTTAATAATGAAATCTGTTAATAGTTGGAATTTAACTAATAATAAACTTCATCAATTATTCAAAGACAATAACGAATTTATTACTATTAGAGTCCGTGGTAATACTTGGGAACCAATAACTAGATGGCTAAGATTAGATTCAAGAATCTTTAGGGAAACTACTAGCAAAGCAAGAATAACTTTATGCGATATTGAATCTCTAGCGGAAATTTATAACTACAGATCAATTAGATGGAAAGCAAAAAAACTAACCCCAATGCCCACTTCGTTAATTCCAAAATCTATTAAAAATATTTTTCGGAAAATACCAATAATAAAACAACTCGCCTATGAACTCGAAATAGTTTTTTATAAATATAGTGAAAATATTTCTGAACATTTAATTTCAATAGTAATACCTGCAAGAAATGAAGCTGGTAATAAAGAACTTTTAATTAATGCTTTAAATAAATTCAAAAATATACCCAATAAATTAGAAATTATATTTGTTGAAGGTAATAGCAAGGATAATACATATGAAATTTTGAAAGAATTAAAAGAAAATTTCTCAAATTTCTTCAAAATATCTCTTTTAAAACAAACTTCTAAAGGAAAGAAAAATGCAGTCGTGGAAGGATTTAATATTTCTTCAGGTGAGACCCTCGCTATAATTGATAGTGATTTTACTGTAGATATTGATGACAGTATTGCAGCAATTATGGAATCAACCAAAAATAAAAATATCCTAATTAATTGCGCCCGCACAACTTTTCCAATGGAAAAAGATGCAATGAGATGGGCAAATTATATAGGAAATAGACTCTTCGCAATTTTTCTATCTATTATCATAAATAAGCCTGTATCAGATTCACTCTGTGGTACAAAAGTTTTTTCAAGAAAATTCTTTAAACTTATGAAACTAAACGGAAGTTGGGATTCCAAGTCTGACCCATTTGGTGACTTTACAATAATATTTGAAGCCGCGAACAATAACATTAAGATACTAAATTATCCTGTTAGATATTACGCTAGAAAATCTGGAGCACCAAATATATCTAGATGGATAGATGGATTAAAACTTCTCAAAGTATGCTGGATTTATATGATTTCTGATATCTGAATTAAATAAAATTTTCGTGAGTATTTTTCATAGGATTTTTAATTTCTCCAAATTAGTAATAAAGTAGTTAGATTCTTAAAAGAAATAAATTCATTAAATTTCATGACATGAATTTTAATTTGAGATTTGAAAAATTAAATAAAAAAAATTCCCATATAAATCACTATGGAAAAATACTAACTGTAAGATTGCCATGTAATCCAATATTTCCAATAGGACCTATTTACTTAGCAGATCATATTCATAAATGTTTTCCAGGTTTAGAGCAGCAATTTATTGATCTAGCAATAATTCCATCTAATAAAGTTTCAAAGTATTTAGCTAGAAAAATTGATCAATTCAGACCACAACTAATCATTTTTTCATGGAGAGATATACAAATTTATGCACCTGTTGATGGTAGAAGCGGAAATCCATTACAAAACTCTTTTGAAGTTTTCTACTCTAAAAATATCCTTAAAAAAATAAGAGGTTCTTGGGGAGGATTAAAATTAATTGCATCTCATTATGGAGAAATATATAGAAATACTTCTTTAGTCAAGATGGGATTAAAAAGAGCACAAAAATACAATAAAAATGTAAAGGTAATCTTAGGGGGTGGGGCTGTTAGTGTCTTCTATGAACAATTGGGAAATCTACTACCAAAAGGAACTGTTATTTCAGTTGGAGAAGGAGAAAATCTTATAGAAAAAATCATTAGAGGAGATTCAATAGTAGGGGAAAGATGTTACATTGCTGGACAAAAACCTCGCGACAAATTAATACATGAACAACCTTCAGGCACTGTTAAAACTGCCTGCAACTATAAATATATTAAATCAATATGGCCTGAATTCGATTGGTATATAGAAGGTAGAGATTATTACGTAGGGGTACAAACAAAAAGAGGTTGCCCTCATAATTGTTGTTTCTGTGTTTACACAGTTGTTGAGGGGAAGCAGGTTCGCGTCAATCCTGTTAAGGAAGTAATCAAAGAAATGAAGCAATTATATGATCTTGGAGTAAGAGGATTTTGGTTCACAGATGCACAGTTTATTCCAGCCAAAAAACATATTGAAGATGCAAAAACACTTTTGCAAGCAATTAAGGACCAAGGCTGGGATGATATTAATTGGGCTGCATACATCAGAGCAGATAATATTGATGCTGAGCTAGCTCAGCTTATGGTTGATACAGGGATGAGCTATTTTGAAATAGGTATTACTTCAGGATCTCAAGAACTTGTTAGAAAAATGAGATTAGCGTATGACCTTGAAACTGTATTAAATAATTGCAGAATGCTAGTCAAATCAGGTTTCAAGAATCATGTTTCAGTAAATTATTCATTTAACGTTTTTGATGAAACGCCTAGCACCATAAGACAAACAATTGCTTACCATAGAGAATTAGAAAATATTTTTGGTAAAGGCTTAGTTGATCCAGCTATATTTTTTATAGGTTTGCAACCTCACACTCTTCTTGAAAAGTACGCCTTGGAACATAAAATTCTGAAGCCAAATTATAATCCAATGAGCATGATGCCCTGGACAGCGAGAAAGCTTCTTTGGAATCCAGGCTCACTAGGGAAAAAACTTGGTCAGGTTTGCTTAGAAGCTTTTGAAAATCCAGAAGACGAATTTGGCAAAACAGTTATCGACATTCTTGAGAGAGAATATGGAAAGTCCTCCTTAAAAGAATCCCTAAAAGTCCGTCCTTTATCAGAAAGGAAATTAGCTCATTCTAAATAATAAATTCAACCGTTATTAATCCTCTTTCTCAATTGAACTAGAAATTCCTTTAGATTTTAATGATTCTGAGTAGAATTCTGCTGGCTCTAAATCACAAACAATTACTAAACCGACGCCCGTATTGTGTGCTTCAAGCATTATGGCAATAGCATCTTGTTCACTTAATTGCGGCACAACTTCTCGCAGTGAAATAGTGACATACTCCATAGAATTAACAGGGTCATTATGCAGTAAAACCTTATATTTTGGAGATTTATTTTTTAATTCAGCAGGTTTCTTTTCAATCACTGCTGAATTATTATTTACACTTTGTTCTAACTTTATAGATAGCATTAAATTTATTAGAGTTTAAATTGTACTAATAATTATATATTAATTATTCTTTCCATTGCATCAAGGACATTTGATCGTGAGTTAAATGCTGACAAGCGAAAATAACCCTCTCCTGCTAATCCAAATCCGCTCCCAGGTGTACCCACTACACTAACTTTTTGGAGAAGGAAATCAAAAAAGTCCCAAGATGTCATTTGATCAGGAACTTTGATCCAGATATAAGGAGCATTATCACCACCATAAACTTTATATCCTGAATTCTGAAGTTTGTTTTTCATTATTTTTGCATTTTCCATATAAAAATCAATTAAACCTCTCACCTGTTTCTTCCCTTCATGAGAATAAACAGCCTCTGCTCCTTTCTGAACCACATAACTTACTCCATTAAACTTTGTAGATTGTCGCCTATTCCAAAGAGGCCACAACTCTATTTCCTCATTTGTTGAGCTCAAACCTTTGAGATTTTTAGGTATTACTGTAAAAGCGCATCTAACTCCAGTGAATCCTGCATTCTTTGAAAAAGATCTAAATTCGATAGCACAATCCTTTGCTCCCTCAATCTCATATATTGAATGTGGAATATCATTATCTTGAATAAATGCTTCATAAGCTGCATCAAAAAGTATTAAGGATTTGTTTTGAAGAGCATAGTCAACCCACTTTTTTAATTCTGCTTTATTAATTGTTGCTCCAGTCGGATTATTAGGAAAACAAAGATATAAAATATCAACTTTTTTTTCAGGTAGTTCTGGCAGAAAGTTATTCCCCTCATTTATTGAAAGATATGTCAATCCTTGATAATTACCATTTTCAAGAGCATCACCAGTTCTGCCTGTCATAACGTTACTATCTACATAAACTGGGTAAACAGGATCTGTTACAGCAATTGAATTATCTTTGCCAAGAATATCTAAAATATTGCTACTATCGCATTTAGAACCATCAGAAACAAAGATTTCTTCAGGTGAAATTTGACAGCCTCTCGAAATAAAATCATGCTCAGATATTTTTTCTCTCAGCCAAAAATAGCCTTGTTCTGGTCCATAACCTCTAAAACCATCTGCTGTTCCCATATCATCTAATGCTTTACCCATAGCCTCTATGCATGCTTTGGGTAATGGTTCTGTAACATCTCCTATGCCAAGCTTAATAATTTCAGAACTCTTATTTGATTGAGAATATATTTTTACTCTTTTAGCAATTTCAGGGAATAAATAACCTGCTTTGAGTTTTAAATAATTTTCGTTTACTTGAACCACTTTAGATAAAAAATTTCACCAATATTAGAATAATGTATCAACGTGCTTAAGTGGTAATTAGATGTTAATATTATTCTAGTTATGGTTAATTTAAGAGATAATCATAGCTGTGAAATCAATTTCAATTAGTTTGAAAATCGTTTAAAGCTATATAAATAGCAGAATTCAATTACTATTAACTTTATTAATTTTTAAAAAGTAAACAATAATAGCTAAAAAAATTGTTTTATTACAAAGATAAAATTTAATTATTTATTTTAGACGATTTTCAAAATCCAAATCATTCAGAATCAATTATATGTCCCAGCAAATTATCATCGCTGAGGAGGCTCGAATAGCAGCACTACTCACAGATGATCGAGTTGATGAATTAATCGTCGCACAAGGTCAATATCAAATTGGCGATATTTTTTTAGGAACAGTTGAAAATGTTCTCCCTGGCATTGATGCCGCTTTTATAAATATTGGTGAAAGTGAGAAAAATGGATTCATCCATATTTCAGATTTAGGTCCACTAAGACTTAAAAAAGGGACATTTGGAATAACTGAATTACTAGAACCAAAACAAAAAGTTCTAGTACAGGTAATAAAGGAACCCACAGGATCTAAAGGTCCCAGACTAACGGGAAGTATTTCAATCCCGGGGAAATACTTGATATTACAGCCATATGGCCAAGGAGTAAATATTTCAAGAAAAATAAATACAGAAACAGAACGAAGCCGTTTGAAAGCTCTTGGGGTTTTAATAAAACCACCCAGCACAGGTTTGTTATTCAGAACAGAGGCTGAAAAAATAAAAGAAGAACTTCTAATTGAAGATTTAGAACAATTAATCCAACAATGGGAACATGTACTAAAAGTTTCCGAGGCTTCTAATCCGCCAAATTTATTAAAAAGAGATGATGATTTCCTTCTTAAGATCTTGAGAGATCATATTAAGGAATCAACTAAAAGCATAATTATCGATAGTAAATTTTCAGTTGCAAGGGCAAAAGATTTTTTAATAAATTATGAATCTGAAATAGATATTGATTTTCACGATAACAATTTAAGCCAACATATTTTCGAAAAGTACGAAATTAAGAAAACAATTCAAAAAGCTCTCCAGCCAAGAGTAGATCTTCCTTCCGGAGGTTATATCATAATCGAACCTACTGAAGCTTTAACAGTAATCGATGTAAACTCTGGATCATTTACAAGATCTGCAAACTCAAGACAAACAGTTTTGTGGACAAACTGCGAAGCAGCAGTTGAAATCTCAAGGCAAATGAAATTGAGAAATATTGGAGGAGTTATAGTAGTAGATTTTATCGATATGGAATCTAGAAGAGATCAATTTCAGTTACTTGAGCATTTCACCTCAGCAATTAAAGATGATTCTGCTAGGCCTCAGATAGCTCAGCTTACTGAATTAGGCTTAGTAGAGTTAACCAGAAAAAGACAAGGTCAAAATATTTATGAATTATTCGGTAAAAAATGTTCTGCATGCGATGGTGCAGGACATGTAGAAAATATACTAAATCACGAAATTTCTAACTTAAAGACTAAAAATTTTGAAAATAAATCTAATCAATCAAATAATCTAAAATCTTTAGATAAAAATACTTCCCAATCAACTGATGAGCAGCAAAAAATAATTAACAAGGAATTAATTAACTCCAAAGATCTAAGTCAAGAGAATTCCCCTAATAAAAAAGAAAAAGAAATTGATATTGATAATTTGAACCAATCAAATTCAAGAGAAAAAAATATAATAACAGTTGATCTTACTAATGAAGAAAAAATTGTTTTCAGTCAATTAGGTATTAATCCCCTTATAAAGTTAGGAAAAGAATATCTCACCAGCAATAATTTTGTGCGTTTAAAAGAAAGTAATAAAGAAAAGGAAAAACCCTTGGAAAATAAAAAAACAAAAGCGAAACAAATTCAAAAAATCTCAAAATCGGGAGAAGAAAAGATTCAAATTCAAATTGAAGCAAATGCAAATTCTAAAGATGAATCTTCTAATAAAAAGAATGAAAATAATAAAGTTGTATTTACAGATAAAAAGGAAGAAATTGAACTTACTGATGAGCTAAACAATGCAAGAAAAAAAAGAAGAAGATCTTCAGCAAGCATTGAATAAAGTATCCGAAGTTGGAATAGATGAAGTTGGAAGGGGGGCAATTTTTGGTCCAGTTTTTTCAGCAGTTGTAGTATTAACTGAAAAAAATAAATTTATCTTAAAACAATATGGTGTAACAGATAGTAAAAAACTAACTCCAAAAAAAAGAAAATTACTTTTACCAAAAATTTTATTACTGTCTTCAGATTATGGAATTGGGCAATCTTCGGCCAGAGAAATAGATAAGTTAGGTATCAGGATGGCTACAGAACTTTCAATGATAAGAGCTTTAGAAAAATTAAAAGAAAAGCCATTTGAATTAATAATTGATGGCCCATTATTATTAAGGCCATGGAACGGAATTCAGAAAAATATAGTATCAGGAGACTCAAAGTTTATCTCAATAGCTTCAGCAAGCATAGTTGCCAAAGTTTCTCGCGATAATCTAATGGAGAGGTTAGAAAAAAAATACTCAGGATACTTGTTATTTAAAAATAAAGGTTATGGAACCAAAGAGCATCTTTCATTAATTAAAAAAAATGGAATGACTAAACTTCATAGGAAAAGTTTTTTAAAAAAATCAAATCTTATTTAATTCACACCAATCTAAAAAATCTTTTACAAGTTGCTGTTGAACCCTTGACTTTATACCTAACAGAATCCCATTTAATACCGAATGACCTGTAGATTCCAAAATTTTCTTTGGTACTAGCTTCAGTAACGGGGGTTGGCTTACAGACACCCCAAGAAGCGCCTCACCTTCTAACCCAATATCAGTTGCTTCCAAATTGGCCTTTAAAATAAGATTAAAATCATCTACTATTCCCAAACCATCCAATGTACTTTCAAGGGCACTCATTTTTAAAATTCCATTTTTGTTTTCTACCGCAATTGAAACAACAGGTTTAATATCTAATTGAAAAACCTTAAAACTTGTTACTGTATACTTATATCTACCTCCCCCTTCTGGTACTAATTTTTTGGAGTCAAGCATTGCTCCAACAACTCTTTCTTCTTCCAAAAGATATTTAGAAAGATATTCCTTATTACGTGTTACAGAAAGCTTGAGTTTCTGTTTAGCATCAAAAGACAATAGCATTTCTTATATTCCTCCAATGCTTATTTGATCTCTTTTTTTTTCGATTAATCATGCGCAAACAAGTTGCATATTTAGGTCCAAAAGGAACATATGCAGAAAAAGCAGCTCATATATTATCAAAGCTTGCCAATTTTCAGACACCTATATTTGTACCATGTAATGGGTTACATTCGGTCATTAAATCAATAGCTTACAACAATTGTGATGCTGCTGTAGTCCCAATAGAAAATTCCGTAGAAGGTGGAGTTACTGCCACTCTTGATGCTCTTTGGAAATTTCCTGAAATTTTTATAAATAAGGCAATCGTTTTACCTATAAAACATGCACTAATTAGTGATGGAGAACTTTCAAATATTTCAGAAGTATTATCTCATCCTCAAGCATTAGCACAATGTTCAGAATGGTTATCTGAAAATCTACCAAATGCAATTCCTCTTCCAACAAATTCAACATCAGAAGCTGTCAATATGGTTAAAGGGAGTAAATTTAGAGCTGCTATCGGTTCAAAATCTTTAATTCAAATAGAAGGACTTAAAGAATTAGCCTTTCCTATCAATGATGTTCCAGGTAATTGCACTAGATTTGTCTTATTGAGCAAGGAATCCAATACAAATTTATCTAATATTGCCAGTTTTGCTTTCTCATTAATATCAAATCAACCTGGTGCTTTGCTTAAAGCTTTAAATAATATTGCAGATTTTGGATTTAATATGAGTAAAATAGAATCTAGACCTTCTAAAAGAGAATTAGGCGAATATATAATTTATATTGATTTAGAAATAAATAATCAAAATAACATTGAAAGCTTACTGGAATTGAAAAATAAGTTGAATCCTCTTTGCAAGAATTTTGTAGATTTTGGAAATTATTTTTCTGAAAATGTTGAACTAGATTAATTTATCCTCTACATTTATAAACTCCAAACTCCATTAAACCTTTTCCAAATGCCCAATTCATGAGAAGTATTGTTGGAATTTCTCTAAAGGACTTAACTATTGCAAAAGGGCCAAGGGACAAAATTGAAAAAGGTCTTCGCATTCCCTCAATAATGGAGTCGTACCATGAAGGATTTGTATAGGAATTCCAATTTTCAGAAATAACTCTTCCTGAACTATTTTTATTAGTTCTTAGTATATTCCCAAATTCCTTAATACTAATAAAATTAGGATGAACCCATTGTTCAAGTAATTGTTTAAGAACTATCCTCTCTAAAAAGGATGGGGGGTGTACCTCTAGGTCTCTTGAGTTCCAATCAGCTAATGCTAAATACCCTCCAGGTCTTAATATCCTAAGCATTTCATCTGCATACTTATTTTTATTATTCATATGCGCACCTGCCTCAACACTCCAAACTGCATCAAATGATCCATCTTCAAATTGCAAATCCAAAGCATCCATAACTTGAAAGTTGCAATTTAATCCATAAGGAGTAAGTTCTCTTGCTCTTTTAACTTGAACCGGGCTAATTGTAATGCCAGTGACATTAAAACCATAATTTTCCGCAAGAATCCTAGAACTCCCCCCTATACCACAACCTACATCAAGTATTCTGGATCCCTTTGGCAATTTATCTAAACCACTCCATTTGACTAATTCATGAACAAACTGAACTTTAGCCTTTCTAAAATCTATATTTTTTTTTCCTGAGGGATAAAAACCCAAATGTATATGTTCCCCCCACAATCTCTCAAGTAATTTATCTTGAGTCCAAGCATCATATGCAGAAGCCACTGTACCAGAAGAAATATATTTTCTCGCATTAATTCTCCAGGTAATTGATAATACTAGAAAAAATAATACTAGTAAAAAAAAAGGGAATAGAAATTCAAACATTTAATTTTCTTTTATATCAGGAAAACTTTCTTTCAATGCTGTTCTTGCTGCAAGTTGTTTTCTTGTATGATCGAGCATTTCATATTCTCTTTGCAAACGGGTAAAAGTATTTTTTTCCTCAAGAAGTCTTTGCTGTTCCTCCGCAACAGGACCGCCCAAATGTGCACCTATCCAAAATGATAAATCCATTGGGTTGTCAGGTAATTTATCAGGTAAATTTTTCTTAGTATTAGTCAATTTACTTGTTAAAGTGATTACATCACTAAGTGCTTGTTTGACTAAATCATTTAGAGAATCTAATTTTTGCAAGTCATCAATTTTATCATCACTAATCCAACTAACCATCGCGGAACAAAATGGTGTCGAACGCATAATTTCTAAAACTTGAAACCTTTGTTGTCCCAGTGTAATAATATTGCTTCTACCATCCTCAGCAGTTTGATGCTTTATAATTTGTGCACAACATCCAACATTAGCCATACTTTTGGTGGCTGGATCCCATTTAATTACTCCAAACATAGAATCGCTTTCAAGAACAGATTGGAGCATGATCCTATATCTGGATTCAAAAATATGTAAAGGCAATACCTCTTGAGGAAAAAGGACTACCTCTGGCAAAGGAAATAAAGGCAATTCCCTTACTGAGAGTTCTCCCATTTAAACCTCATTTCAATATATTTATATTAATCAATTTAAGGAGATTTCGGGATTTATTAAAGTTTAACTTCTATATCTACACCACTAGGGAGATCTAGTTTCATTAAAGCATCAATAGTTTTTGCAGAAGGACTATAGATATCTATTATTCTTCTATGTGTTCTTGTTTCAAAATGCTCTCGAGAATCTTTATCCACATGAGGTGATCTTAGGACGCAATAAATCTTCCTTTTTGTTGGTAAAGGTATGGGACCTATTGCTGAAGCAGAAGTAGTATCAGCAGTTTGGATTATTTTGTCGCAAGATAAATCAAGCATCCTTCTATCGAATGCTTTCAGTCTTATTCTTATTTTTTGTTGTGCAATAGATGCAGTCATAGTTTCAAAATTCTAGTGAAGGGTCATTAATTCAAATGACCCTTATCCTTATATCTATATTAGATGATTGAGGTTAAATTTTTAAAATTCAAATATATTATTTGAGTATTTTAGAAACAACTCCAGCACCTATAGTACGCCCACCTTCACGGATTGCGAATCGCATACCTTGCTCAATAGCTACTGGACAAATTAATTCTCCAGTCATCTTGATTCTGTCTCCTGGCATAACCATTTCAACATTAGAGCCATCATCAGAAGTAAATGCGGTTATTTGACCTGTCACATCAGTTGTTCTGATATAAAACTGAGGTCTATATCCTGCAAAGAAAGGAGTATGTCTTCCGCCCTCTTCTTTTTTGAGAACATAAACTTCTCCTTCAAACTGAGTATGAGGGGTAATAGAACCTTTCTTAACAAGTACCATTCCTCTCTCAATATCTTCCTTCTGAACTCCACGTAAAAGTAAACCTACATTATCACCAGCCATACCTTCGTCAAGAAGTTTACGGAACATTTCAACACCAGTAACAGTTGTTAATCTTGTGTCTCTTATTCCAACTATTTCGACTTCTTCACCAACCTTAACTTTACCTCTCTCAATTCTTCCAGTAGCAACAGTTCCTCTACCAGTAATCGAGAAAACGTCTTCAACTGCCATCAAGAATGGTTTATCAACTTCTCTTTCTGGTTCAGGAATGTTAGCATCAACTGCTTTCATTAATTCTTCAATCTTTGATTCCCAAGTTGAATCCCCTTCAAGAGCTTTTAAACCAGAAACTTGAACGATAGGAATATCATCTCCAGGGAAGTCATAGCTATCTAATAGTTCTCTGATTTCCATCTCAACAAGTTCAATAATTTCTTCATCATCGACCATATCGCACTTATTGAGAGCAACTACAAGAGCAGGGACTCCAACCTGTTTAGCTAAAAGAATATGCTCTTTTGTTTGAGCCATAGGACCGTCTGTAGCGGCGCAAACTAGAATAGCTCCGTCCATCTGGGCAGCCCCAGTGATCATGTTTTTCACATAATCAGCATGTCCTGGGCAATCTACATGAGCATAATGTCTGCCTTCAGTTTCATATTCAACGTGAGCTGTATTAATGGTAATGCCACGCTCTCTTTCTTCAGGAGCACCATCAATGTCTCCATAGTCTTGAGCTTGTGCTTGACCTTTTTTGGCTAATACATTTGTAATAGCAGCAGTTAGTGTTGTTTTTCCATGATCAACATGGCCAATAGTACCTATGTTGACATGAGGTTTGTTCCTTTCGAACTTCTCGCGAGCCATTTTAAATTAAAGAATCGAGGGTTTAGAGTGTTTTAGTTTAGAGATCAGGAGTTGCCCTGATTCTTGGAAATGATAGCTTCAGCAACATTACGAGGAACTTCCTCATAATTTGCGAACTCCATTGAAAATATACCCCGACCTTGAGTCATTGATCGGAGTTGAGTGGCATAACCGAACATTTCGGCTAGGGGCACTTTGGCCTGTACCTTAGACAATCCATCATCAACGGATTGCCCTTCAACTTGACCCCTTCTAGAAGAGAGATCTCCAATTACAGATCCAAGAAAGTCATCAGGACTTTCGACCTCAACTTTCATCATAGGCTCTAAAAGGACAGGATTGCATTTTTTAACCCCGTCTTTGAAAGCCATGGAACCTGCAATTTTGAAGGCCATTTCAGATGAGTCTACATCGTGGAATGAACCATCGACTAGTGTTACTTTTACATCAATGAGTGGATAACCGGCAAGAACACCAGATTCACAGGTTTCTTTCATTCCATTAGATGCAGGACCAATATACTCTTTTGGTACAGCTCCGCCAACAATTTTGTTTACAAATTCAAAACCTTTTCCAACTTCAGCAGGTTCCATTTCAATAATCACATGACCATATTGACCTTTTCCTCCAGTTTGTCTTGCATATTTACCTTCACCTTTAGAACTAGACCTAATTGTCTCTCTATATGAAACCTGTGGAGCTCCTATATTTGCTTCAACTTTAAATTCCCTTAACATTCTGTCAACAAGAATTTCCAAATGTAACTCACCCATACCTGCAATAACAGTTTGATTTGTCTCAGAGTCTGTACTTACCCTAAAGGTTGGATCCTCTTCAGACAAAGCAGTTAAAGCTTTTGATAATTTTTCCATATCCCCTTTAGTTTTTGGCTCAACAGCCACTGAAATAACTGGCTCAGGGATGAACAACGTCTCTAAAACTATTGGATCTTCTGTGTTACATAAAGTGTCGCCAGTTGTTGTATTTTTAAGACCTAATACAGCTCCTAAATCACCCGCCCTCAATTCATCAACCTCCTCTCTTTCATCAGCCTTAAGAATAACTAATCTAGAAATTCTTTCTTTAGCATCCTTAGTAGAATTCATAACATAACTTCCTTTTGAAAGAACACCTGAATACATTCTTACAAAAGTTAATTTCCCATAAGGATCTGACATAACTTTGAAAGCTAATGCACTGAAAGGAGCGTTATCATCTGAAGGTCTTACATCTTCCTTACCACTTGGTAAAACTCCTTGTATTGGTTTTACATCAACTGGTGCTGGCAAGTAATCAACAACAGCATCTAAAACGAGTTGAACTCCTTTATTCTTAAATGCTGAACCGCATAATACGGGAACTAACCCATGTTTTAAGACACCTTCTCTGATACCTTTTTTAAGTTGTTCTGTAGATAATTCGCCTGTTTCAAGGAAAATCTCAATCAAATCTTCATCATTTTCTGCAACACTCTCCATCAGCTTATTTCTCCATTCTGCAGCTTCCTCCTCCATTTCAGATGGAATTGGTGCTTCTTCTATATCAGTACCTAAATCATTTTTGTAAAGATATGCTTTATTGGCGACTAAATCAATAATACCTGTAAGATCACCTTCAGCTCCGATAGGTAGCTGAATTGGAAGTGCATTTGCCTTTAATCGATCCTTAATTTGTTTATTAACTTTAAGAAAATCTGCACCAGTCCTGTCCATTTTATTAACAAAGACCATTCTTGGAACTGAGTATCTATCTGCTTGACGCCAAACTGTCTCAGATTGAGGCTGCACTCCTCCAACTGCGCAAAAAACAGCTATTACCCCGTCCAAAACTCTCATTGATCTTTCTACTTCAATAGTAAAGTCAACGTGTCCAGGAGTATCAATAATATTAATTCTATGATCTTGCCAACTAGTAGATATTGCAGCAGCAGTGATAGTTATTCCTCTTTCTCTTTCTTGAGCCATCCAATCTGTTACTGCAGCACCATCATGAACCTCTCCTATCTTGTGCACAACACCTGAATAAAACAAAATCCTTTCTGTTGTTGTTGTCTTCCCTGCATCAATATGAGCGGCTATACCTATGTTCCTTACTCGTTCTAGGGGAAAGTCGCGTGCCAATTTTCAAGCTCCAAATAAAATTAATTTTAATAAGTATAGTTCACCCAAAAGGCAAACTTTATTAATAATAAACTACTTAAGTACCTTTTTGATGAAATTAATATCTGTAATGTGCAAAAGCTTTATTAGCTTCAGCCATTTTGTGAGTGTCTTCTCTTTTTTTAACTGCACTTCCAGTTTCATTGGCCGCATCCATCAACTCACCAGCAAGTTTTTGGGACATACTTTTGCCATTTCTTGCACGTGAAAATGTAACAAGCCATCTTAATGCCATAGCTGTCCCCCTCTCTTGGCGTACTTCCATAGGTACTTGATATGTTGCACCACCAACTCTTCTAGCTCTTACCTCGACAAGAGGAGTAGCATTTTTTACAGCTGTTTCAAATAATTCGACTGCATTCCCACCTGTTCTCTCGCTTATTAAAGAAAAAGCATCAGACAATATTCTTTGAGCTGTAGATTTTTTACCATGTTTCATCAATCGGGAAATCATCATTGAAGCAAGACGACTATTAAATTGAGGATCTGGAAGAACTGGTCTTTTTACTGCTGCATTACGACGTGACATTTTTTTAGAAAGTGATGTTTACAAATTAATCTTTTGGAGCTTTTGCTCCATACTTAGACCTGGATTGGCGTCTATCCTTGACTCCAGCCGTATCTAAAGTTCCTCTAATTATATGATATCTAACACCTGGTAAATCCTTAACTCTTCCACCCCTAAGTAGAACTACAGAGTGTTCTTGCAAGTTATGTCCAATACCGGGTATGTAAGCTGTTACTTCGAAACCAGAAGTTAATCTAACCCTAGCAACTTTTCTCAAAGCTGAATTAGGCTTTTTTGGTGTTGATGTATATACTCTTGTACATACCCCTCTTCTCTCAGGGCAAGCTTTTAATGCAGGAGATTTTGTTTTCTTTGTCAGACGTTTTCTTTCTGAACCTACTAATTGTGAGATGGTGGGCATCTATTATTCTTTAGATAAAATAAACATTTAAACATAATAACCTTTTACGAGCACTAACTAAAAGTTTTTAATTATATTTTTTTTAATTTGTCAAATTAAAATTCTTTGGTAAATATTCATTATCTTTAGATTTATTTTCATATTTATTTTTATAATAGGAGTACATAAATAACTAAATAGAATTAAATATCTATGGCAGAGAGTATCAAAAGATTCCTTGGTCCATATCAAGATAGTTATTCCCCAAATGGAATAATTGGGGAGAAAGATGCCTGTGGAGTGGGTTTTATAGCAAATGTCAATGGGATAGAAAGCAACTGGATCTTGAAACAATCATTAAAGGGCCTTAACTGCATGGAGCATAGAGGAGGTTGTGGAGGAGATAGTGATTCAGGAGATGGAGCAGGCATATTATGTTCAATTCCATGGGAATTCCTAGAAGAAAAAATGGATTTAAAAAATACACAAGAATTGAACAAAGGTTTAGGCATGGTTTTTATGCCTAATAAAGAAGAGAAAATTGAAAAATGTAAATCAATATGCGATCTGGAAGCAGAAAAATTAAAATTTAACAAAACATTTTGGAGAACAGTACCTGTTAATAATGAAATCTTAGGTCCTTTAGCTAAAGCAAATGCTCCATTCATCTGTCAATGGTTTTTATACATAGATAAAAAAGATCATCAGGATATTGAAAGGCTTTTATTTCAATTAAGAAAAAGAATTGAAAAAAAAATAAGAGAAACTTTTAAAAACCATGTTGGAGATTGTGAATTTTATTTTGCCTCACTAAGTTCTCAAACAGTTGTTTATAAAGGCATGGTACGTTCCGAAATATTATCTGAGTTTTATCAAGATCTAAAAGAAGAGAGTTTTAAAGTCTCATTTTCTGTTTATCATCGTAGATTTAGCACTAATACACTTCCAAAATGGCCACTAGCTCAGCCAATGAGGTTTTTAGGTCATAATGGCGAAATAAATACTCTCTTGGGCAATATCAATTGGGCTAAAGCTTCAGAAACACATATAGATGATTTTTGGGGAGGGTTATCTAATGAAATCAAGCCTATTGTAGATGTAAATAAAAGTGATTCATCAAATCTTGATGCAACCCTTGAAATTAATATTCGCTCAGGCCAACCAATAACTGATTCATTATTAAAACTTGTTCCTGAAGCATTTAGAGATCAACCAGAACTTGAACAAAGAGAAGACATTAAATCTTTTTATGAGTATTCTGCGAGCCTACAAGAAGCTTGGGATGGACCTGCTCTTCTTGTCTTTGCAGATGGAAATTTTGTAGGAGCAACGCTTGATAGAAATGGTCTAAGACCAGCAAGATATTCAATTACAAATGATGGTTTCGTAATAATGGGTTCCGAAACAGGCGTAGTAGATCTTGAAGAGAAGAGAGTAAGAGAAAAAGGTCGATTAGGACCGGGACAAATGTTGGCAGTTGATTTTCATCAGAATAAAATCCTAAGAAATTGGGAAGTAAAATCTGAAGCAGCTAAAAGGCATGATTATAAAAATCTGCTCAGTAATAGAACTATAAAAATTGAAAATAATGAATGGGTTAAAGACTGCAAATTAAAAGACCTTGAGTTGTTGCAACAACAAACTGCATACGGTTTTTCAGCGGAAGATAATGATCTTATCTTAGATTCAATGGCTTCATTAGCTAAAGAGCCAACTTATTGCATGGGCGACGACATCCCATTAGCAGTTCTTTCATCTAAGCCACACATTTTATACGACTATTTTAAGCAAAGATTTGCGCAAGTTACTAATCCTCCTATTGACCCTCTGAGGGAAAAACTTGTAATGAGTTTAGAGATGCATCTAGGAGAAAGATGTACACCATTTGCAATAAAAGATCCAAAACCTTTTATTCATTTACAAAGTCCGATTCTTAATGAGGAAGAACTTATTTCCATCAAAAGATCAAAAATTAAATCTCAGATAATTTCAAGTTTGTTTGACATAGAAGAAGGTATTCAAGGCTTAGAGAACCAATTAAAATCAATTTGTAAAAAGAGTGAGCTGTTAATAAAAGAAGGTTGTTCTTTAATTATCATTTCTGATAAGGGAATTAATCCTAAAAAGACTTTTATACCTCCTTTACTTGCTGTTGGAGCAATTCATCATTATCTTCTTAAAAAAGAAATCAGGCTAAAAGCTTCTCTAATCATTGAGACCGGTCAATGTTGGAGCACACATCACTTAGCTTGTTTAATTGGATATGGTGCAAGTGCAGTTTGCCCTTGGTTGACCTTCGAAGCAGGTAGACACTGGTTAAAACATCCAAAAACACAAAAACTCATTGATAGCAAAAAAATTAATCCATTATCAATAATTGATGTTCAAGAAAATATTAAAAAAGCGCTAGAAGACGGTCTAAGAAAAATTCTCTCAAAAATAGGCATCTCACTTTTATCTAGTTACCATGGTGCACAAATTTTTGAAGCTGTAGGCCTTGGATCTGACTTAATAAAAATTGCTTTTGATGGTACAACAAGCCGTATAGCTGGCATAACATTAAAAGAATTAACTAGTGAAACACTTTCAATACATACGAAAGCCTATCCAGAGATCGATTTGAAGAAATTAGAATTTTTAGGATTTGTACAATTTAGAAATAATGGAGAATATCATTCAAATAACCCAGAGATGTCCAAAGTTTTACATTCAGCGGTAAAACAAGGACCAGGATACGATCATTTTGAAACTTACAAAAAACTAATTAGTAATAGACCGACAACATCTCTAAGAGATTTACTAACAATTAATTCAAAAAGAAAAAGTATTCCACTAGAGGAAGTTGAAAGTGTTGAATCAATTTGCAAAAGGTTCTGTACTGGAGGAATGAGTTTAGGTGCTTTATCCAGGGAGGCGCATGAAGTTTTAGCAGTTGCAATGAATAGAATTGGTGGAAAAAGTAATAGTGGAGAAGGGGGGGAAGATCCAGCTCGTTTCAATATTTTAAATGATATCGATGAAAATACTCAATCAGCGACGTTGCCATTTATTAAAGGTTTAGAGAATGGAGACACCGCATGTTCAGCAATTAAACAAATAGCATCAGGAAGATTTGGCGTTACACCTGAATATCTAAGAAGTGGTAAACAACTCGAAATTAAAATGGCTCAAGGTGCAAAACCCGGAGAAGGGGGACAATTGCCTGGTCCAAAAGTTGATTCTTACATCGCAAAACTAAGAAATAGTAAACCTGGAGTAGCTTTAATATCTCCTCCCCCGCATCATGATATTTATTCAATTGAAGATTTAGCTCAACTTATCCACGACTTACACCAAGTTCATCCAAAAGCGAAAGTAAGCGTTAAACTTGTTTCTGAAATTGGTATAGGCACTATTGCTGCTGGAGTAAGCAAAGCCAATGCAGATGTAATTCAAATATCAGGCCATGACGGAGGTACAGGTGCTTCACCCCTGAGTTCTATTAAACATGCAGGTTTACCATGGGAACTAGGTGTTGCTGAGGTTCATAAATCTCTCTTAGAGAATAACTTACGTGAAAGAGTAATTTTGAGAACTGATGGAGGTCTTAAAACAGGCTGGGATGTAGTTATTGCAGCTTTACTAGGTGCTGAAGAATACGGTTTTGGTTCTGTAGCGATGATTGCTGAAGGATGCATAATGGCTCGGGTTTGTCATACAAACAAGTGTCCTGTTGGAGTTGCCACTCAAAAAGAAGAATTAAGAAAAAGATTTAAAGGTATTCCAGAAAATGTTGTCAATTTTTTCTTGTATATTGCTGAAGAAGTAAGGCAGATAATGAGTAGTATCGGTGTTTCTAATATGGAAGACCTGATTGGTAATCAAGAATTTCTTTCTGCAAGAAATATCGATCTTCCAAAAACTTCTAATATTGATCTTTCTTCTTTAGTAAATAAACACTCAACCACTGATAGATCATGGTTAAAACATTCAAAAACTGCCCATAGTAATGGTTCTGTATTAGAAGACGAGTTTTTATCTGATACTGAATTTATAGATTCAATTAAAAATCACGAAATATTAACCAAAGAAATTGAGATAAAAAATACGGATAGAAGTGTTTGTGCGAAAATATCAGGCGAAATCGCAGAACTTCACGGCAACACTGGCTACAATGGCGAACTTAATTTAAATTTCAAAGGACATGCAGGACAAAGCTTTGGTGCCTTTTTATTGCAGGGAATGAATATTCAATTAATCGGTGAAGCTAATGATTATGTTTGTAAGGGAATGAATGGAGGAATACTCACAATAATCCCACCAAAAATAGATGAAACTTCCTCCGAACAAGTTATTTTAGGAAACACCTGTCTTTATGGAGCAACAGGTGGAAAATTATTTGCATTAGGAAAATCGGGCGAAAGATTTGCAGTAAGAAATAGTGGCGCTACAGCGGTTATAGAAGGAGCAGGTGATCATTGTTGTGAATACATGACTGGTGGGAAAGTAGTTGTTCTAGGTTCCACAGGAAGGAATATTGGTGCGGGCATGACTGGTGGAATAGCTTTTATAATTGATGAAAATAATGATTTAAGTAACAAAGTAAATAAAGAAATAGTAAGCATTCATCGAATAACTTCATCAAAACAGGAAAATATCTTGTTGGAAATTATTAGAGAATATCAAGCAAAAACAAATAGCTTAAAGGCTGCCAAAATAATTGAAAATTGGTCTCATTTTAAGAGTACTTTCAAATTAATTGTTCCCCCAAGCGAAGAAGAGATGCTTGGTATAAAAAAAATGTAAATGCCTTTCTTTGTAAAAACTGAAATTATAAAAAAAGAATACTTAATTAATAATGATTTAAAACGAAAAATAATTAACGAACATATAGATTGGGTAAAAAAATTAAAAAAAGAGGGAATTAATATAAAAAGTGGTTTTTTAGTAGATGAGTTAAAGAGGCCAGGTGACGGCGGATTACTCATTCTTGAGATGAATAACTATAGAAATGCACTAACAATAATTAAGAATGATCCAATGATTAAAAATGATCTAGTTGAATGGAAATTAAATGAGTGGGTTGATCCAAATAAATGAATATAACTATCTTGGATACTTTTTCATAAGTTTTTGAATCTCTTCAGCATGATAGCTACTACGAGTTAAAGGAGAACTAACTACTTGCATAAAGTTTAAATCTTTTTCCCCGAACAATTTAAAGTAGTTAAATTTTGAAGGACTTATAAATCTTTTAACAGGTAAATGATTAGGGCCAGGAGATAAATATTGGCCAATAGTAACAATATCAACGAAATTACTTTTTAAATCCTTAAGAAGACTTAAGACTTCCTCATCTTTTTCCCCTAAACCAAGCATAAATCCTGACTTTGTATAAATTTTGGGAGAATAGTCTCTGGTCCTTTTAAGCAACTCAAGAGTTCTTTCATATTTGCCTTGAGGTCTTACTTTTTTATATAGCGATGACACAGTCTCAATATTATGGTTTAAAACATTTGGATTTGAATCAAGAACTTTTTCAAGCGCTTTCCAGTTACCACAAAGATCAGGTATTAGAAGCTCAATAGTAGTTTCAGGAGATTTTTCTCTTATTTGATGAACACATTGAAAAAATTGAGATGCGCCACCATCCTCAAGATCGTCTCTATTAACTGATGTGATTACAACATGCTTAAGCTTCATTCTAAAAACAGCTTCGGCTAAACGATATGGTTCGGTTGGGTCTAAGTCTCTCTTAGATCTATCAAAATCAATATCGCAATATGGACATGCCCTAGTGCAACCAGGACCCATTATGAGAAAAGTTGCAGTTCCACTAGCAAAACATTCGCCGATATTTGGACAGCTTGCTTCTTGACATACAGTATTGAGATTTAAGTCATTTAATAAATTTGCGGTATTACCAATTCGCTCAACTTGTGGAGCTTTGACCCTTAACCATTCAGGTTTTGAAATTAAACTATTAGGATTATTAGTCACATTAAATGTTCTTGACCTATAATTTCATTTTACTAAAAACAAGATGAATTAACTATTTATAATTTCAAAGACGAAGCTCATTCAACAGAAGCAAATAAATAAATAATTTCAACTTATCCTTTTGCAATTTAGAAAAATTTCAATTAAATTTACTCGTTACACAACGTTTTTGTTTCATTAACTAAAATTGAATCAGATTTCATAACGTTATTTTTAATACAGATATCAGAACGCACTAATTTTAAGAATATGGCTAAAAATTTATATATATTTAGACTATTTTGTACTAAAAAGTGTTTTTTTAATTATTTTTTGATACAGTAAAAAATATATGTAATAAAACATTGACTTTTAAATTTAAAAGAAAACGTATTTTATTATCGGAAAAAAGTAAAAACTCTAAAGCAATAGGTTATGCTAGAGCTACTCATAACGAATATGAATATTTAGAAGAGCAAATAAAAATTTTGAAGGATGAGGGTTGCAGTTTAGTGTTCTCTGAATTTATAAGTTTAGATGAAAAAATCAAACCCCAACTCAATAAAGCTATAAATTCCTTATCAAAAGGCGATCAATTAATAATAACTCAGCTTGATCGAGCATTTAAAAATAAAAAAGAATGTTTGATAACAATAAATAAACTTATTAATAAGGATATTCAATTGCGAACTTTGACTGGTTTTTTTGCTGCTAATGAATCTTCTAATGCAAATTCTTCAATTTTTAAGATTTTATATGAACTAGATATTTTAGAAGACAAAAGTTTAGGTGAAAGAAAAAAAGAACAACTATTACGCAGAAAATTATCTGGGAATAATTTGGGAGGCAGGCCCAAAATAAGTTCTCTAAAAGAATCTTTAGTAATCAGATTGCGTAATGAAGGATATTCTTATCGATCAATCAGATCACAAACAGGAATTGCGTTGTCAACAATAAGAAGAGTAATTTTGGAAGGAGAAATAACATAAAATGAAGAGGAAAGAAATTGAAAATTTAATTAAAGAAAATTTTAAAGATATAGCGTTGCGTATTTATGAATTAGATAATGAAGATAGAAAAAGTTTATTAGCTGAATATAGAGAATGGATTATGAATGATTTAGATTTTGAAGAAGTAATGATGTTGCCTTATGAAGCCTATACTGACAAATTAGATTCTAATTTCTTAGAAGATTCACTTTAGTCCTCAATAGTATATCTCTTATTAAAATCGTATACTTCTTTTGCTATAAACGGTAAAAGGGAAGAATCTTTGGAATATTTTTCTCCATTACAAAAAACTACTAATAAAGTTTGTAGAGATTGATTATTAATCCACCAAGCAGAATCATGTCTAACTTCAGACATTAAGCCTGCTTTACTCCAAAGATTAATGCTTTCTGGTAATCCTTCACCCAAAAAACCATCTATTTGATTAAGAGGATCCTTTTTAAGAACAACTTTATTTAAATTTCTTTTTAAAAAACTTCGCAAATTTAAATTATTTTCTTGATAATCAATATGAATCATAATTTCCTCCAAAACCCTTGCAGCTGAATCAGAGTTCATAGCGTTTCTATTTTTATTATCATATCCATAAAATTCTTTCTCACGACCAAATGGTCCATCATCCCAAGTCTTCTGACAGCAATTTATACCAACCAATTCTTCCCAATTTAAATCATGTAGCCAATCATTTATTATACTTCTTTGGTATTTCCAATTTTCCCATAATTCGCCTTCAATACGAGGTCCACTTGTTGTTCCAGTAAGTAAATCCATTAAAAAGCTTGTTGCATTATTACTAGAGAAAGACAGCATTTTCCCTACAGCATCAATAATTTCATCTGATAATAATAAACTTCCTTTTTTAATCCAATAAAATGCAGCAAGGCCATAAACTAACTTGACTATGCTGGCAGGGTAAACCATTTTTTTGTTATTAATGCCAGTTCCAAAACCTTTAAATACACTTTTATTTTCACTTTTATAATTAATCCAAGTTATCGAAATATCTTCTCTTGAAAAATCTTTATCATGAGAGCATACTCTCCTTAAAATATCATTTAAGGCTAGACCCATCTCCTGACTTAAATAGTAAAAGGACATTGAATGGAAATTTATAAAAATCCTATCTCACTATTTAAACAAACTAATTTTTCAAAAACTATTTGGTGGCGATTAAAAGTTAATATTTCGGGATATCAAAATGAAACAGAAGATAAATTAGTAACTGAAATATTGAAAAATAGAATTTTTAGGCTTATTTATCCAAATATTTATCAAAACAACCATAAATTTTCAAGAATACTAGTTCAACTATATGAAGATGGTTACGTCTGTTGGATAAATTTAGATGGATTAATTATTGAGAAATACGAATTCAAAAAAAATAACAGTTTAGAAAATGAACACTTCTTTATAAAAGATAAAGTTAACTCAATTTTAAAATGGATCAAGGATCAATCTGAGTTAAATAATGAATATCTTTGGGGAGGTACATTAGGACCCAATTTTGATTGTTCTGGATTAATTCAGACTGCTTTTTTAAAGCATCAAATTTTTATACCTCGAGACTCTTTTCAAATAAAAAGTTTTTGTAAGCACCTTTTTTATTACAAAGAATCGTATGCGGCTCTACGACCTGGCGATCTTTTATTTTTTGGAAATGAAGAAAAATGTGATCATATTGGAATCTACAAGGGAGACGGATTCTATTACCATAGCTCTGGAATGGATTTTGGCAGAAATGGAATAGGATTAGATACCCTAAAAAAGTCTAATGATAAAATCTCATTGCATTATAAATCTAAACTTATTTCGGCAGGAAGAATAGTTAGAAATTATAGATGGGACCGTACTATACGTTAGTTAATATAGCTCAAGTTTAAATTAAATTAAATTAAAATATTACTTATTCTTTTATTTAGAAATTAACCAGCAGTCCAAATATTTTTAATGATTGGCATTATGGTATCTAAGTGTAATGTCCCAACAAGTAACCAAGCAAAAACAGCTCCTCCACATCCTCCTAACCAAAATCCACTTGTAAAATCAGCCCAACCAGCTCTTGTAAATAAGTCCTTTGGCGGATTATTAACAGTCGCATCTGGAGGTTGAACATTAGGTACTTTACCAGGTGCATTGTATAGCACAAAAAGTGCTGTCAAAATATGAACAGCTCCAATAGTAGCGAGAAGTCCAGCTGTTAGAGCAAATTCAGAATTTCTTAATGGGCCAGTCATGGTAAAAGGTCCGTATAGAAGATATCCAAAAGCTGCTCCAGTTTCTAAACCTCTAAAATTAGGGGAAATACCTTCTCTGTAAAAAGGTAAATTATTTATAAAGGCTTTTGTAAAATAACCACTATTAACTGGAGTAGCTAAATTACCAACACAAGGATCAGTAACAGTTTTTACTGCCCATTGTTCTGCTACGCCAATATCATTTGGTTGTACAGAAGTATCTATGTATTTCTCATCAAACTTAATAGAACTTGTTGATTCAGAGAATGATTTTTGAAAGTCGCTCATTTTTTTAATAGTTTAGTGTTTGATAATTTATTCAGTTGCTGTAATTAATCTTCCAATCAATACGATAAAAACAGCAGGCATTGCTATACCAATTAATGGAACAAAAATTGAGGGTAAAAGACTTGGTAAATCAGATGGCATAATTCTTTAAACATCTTTAAACACTTTAGTATTGATAAGCGAAATAATGTTAATTTTATTACTGGATGATATAAAAATTATTAACTTTTTACATGTTAAATTTTTTCGCAATTTTACTTATTATTTTTATAGGAATATTACTTCTATTTTTTAAAAAAAGAAGCTTTAAAAAGTTAATAAATCAAAGCAATTTAAATTCTATTAAATTAAAGAAAAATAAAAAAAGTAATAATAAATTTCTATCAAAAAAAAATAGTTATTTATACAATCACGAAGAAAAAAAGTACTCAATATTTTATAAAAAAATTCTCAAAGAAATAAAATGATTAGTCTTTTTCAGGGTGATACAGAAAATAAACTAAAGGCATTAAAAATTGCGGAAGAATTGGCTGATAAATCAACATTACCAATTTTACGAAAAGGCTTAAGAAATATTTCTCCTGAAGTCGTTGAAATTTCAGCTTTATTAATAAGACAGTTCAAGTAAACAATCAATTTTGCTTGGCACTGTTTATTGATCTAATTCTGTAAATTGGACGATTTTGACTTTCATGATATGTCCTAATTAAAAGTTCACTCAACAATCCAAAGCTAAATAATTGAACACCAGCAATTCCTAATATTAATGCAAACATCAGCAACGGACGATTTCCAATATCCTCACCCATTATTTTTAAAACTATCAAATAAGAACTTATCGCAAGGCTAAAGAAAATACTTATAATTCCAACAAAACCAAATCCATACATCGGCCTTGTTAAAAATTTAGTCATAAACCAAACAGTTAGTAAATCCATTAAAACTCTAAAAGTTCTATCAATTCCATATTTACTAGATCCATATTGCCTGCTCCTATGATTTACTTTAATTTCTTTGATTCTTGCACCTTCAATATTTGCTAAAACGGGCAAAAACCTGTGAAGTTCCCCATATAACTTTATATCTTCTATTATTTCTTTCTTAAACGCTTTTAATGAGCAACCATAGTCATGCAACTTCAAACCTGTTACGTGAGCTATTAACTTATTCGCTATTTTTGATGGTATCTTTCTGTTAATTAATTTATCTTTTCTATCAAACCTCCAACCACAAACCAAATCAAAACCATTATTAATCTCTGAAATTAATAAAGGAATATCATTTGGATCATTCTGTAAATCACCATCCAAAGTAATAACAATATCGCCCTTAGAATTATCAAATCCAGCTGACATTGCTGCAGTTTGACCATAATTCTTGCGAAGGGAAATTACTGACAATTCTTTAATTTTGAGAGTTAGTTGCTTTAATACTTGATGAGTATTATCTTTAGAACCATCATTTACAACAATCAATTCAAAATTAAATTTATGAGATGACATTACATTTATAACTTCATCCAATAAAAGTCCAATACTCTCGCTTTCATTGAAAACAGGGACGATAATAGAAATTAATTGTTTTATATCTGACATTTATTTCTAATAATAATTACACAATTTTAACTTAATTTAGAACATTAAAATTAAACAAAAAAAATCACCACAAACGTGGTGATTTAAATTATTTAAGGGAAATTTAACCAAACTTACCTGAAGTGGATGCGATAACAAATGCCCCAAATGTAAGAATGTTTCCAATCGTGAAATGTGCT
Organism: Prochlorococcus sp. AG-347-K10; assembly: GCA_003278955.1. GTDB lineage: Bacteria > Cyanobacteriota > Cyanobacteriia > PCC-6307 > Cyanobiaceae > Prochlorococcus_A. The sequence goes on along the minus strand of QCCB01000005.1, from coordinate 32,887 downwards.
AGTCCAACTAATCTAGCTTGAACAATTGAAAGTGCAACTGGCTTATCTCTCCAGCCAACAAGGTTAGCAATTGGAGTACGCTGATGTGCCCAAACTAATGTTTCAATTAATTCTTGCCAGTAACCACGCCATGATATTAGGAACATGAAACCAGTAGCCCAAACTAAGTGACCGAACAGGAACATCCAAGCCCAAGGAGATAGGGAATTTACTCCAAATGGATTATATCCATTAATAAGTTGAGCAGAGTTTAACCAGAGATAATCTCTGAACCAACCCATTAGATAAGTTCCTGATTCGTTAAATTGTGCTACGTTACCCTGCCAAATTGCTAGGTGTTTCCAATGCCAGTAGAAAGTTACCCATGCTAGTAAATTTAATGCCCAGAACATTGCTAAATACATAGCGTCCCAAGATGAACTATCACAGGTACCCCCACGTCCAGGACCATCGCAAGGGAATGCATAACCTAAATCTTTCTTATCAGGAATTAATTTTGTTCCTCTAGCATCAAGTGCTCCTTTGATAAGTATTAAAGCGGTTGTATGAAGACCTAAAGCGATAGCATGGTGAACTAAGAAATCTGCAGGTCCAATAGGTAAGAAAGCACTTAATGCATCTTGTCTATTGATCAAATCCATCCAGTAGTGATTACCTGGCAATGAATTAGCAGCGAGACTTGCTGAACTTGTTGGATCAGATAATAAAGCATTAAAGCCGTACATCATTTTACCTTGAGCAGCTTGAACAAATTGAGCAAATACTGGCTCAATTAGAATTTGCTTTTCAGGATTACCAAAAGCTACAACAACGTCGTTATGAACATAAATTCCTAGGGTATGGAATCCAAGCAGCATTGTTACCCAACTAAGATGGCTTATCAAAGCTTCCTTTGTTCCAAGAACTCTTGCCAATACATTATCTTTATTTAATTCTGGATCATAATCTCTTACAAAGAAAATAGCTCCATGTGCAAATGCACCAACCATCAAGAACATTGCTATGTACTGATGATGACTATATAAAGCAGATTGTGTAGTGTAGTCCCTGGCAATAAAAGCGTAAGAAGGGAGTGCACCCATGTGTTGAGCTACAAGAGAAGTTGCTACACCAAGGGATGCTAATGCTAATCCAAGTTGGAAATGTAATGAATTATTTACAGTTTCATATATTCCATCATGGTTAATTCCAAAACTACCTTTATGAGGATCATTGGGGTGTCTTGTATTATGGGCTTCTGTAATTTCTTTGAGGCTATGACCAATACCAAAAGTATTTCTATACATATGACCAGCAATTACAAAAACTGTTCCAATCGCAATATGGTGGTGGGCAATATCGGTAAGCCATAATGCTTCACTTTGAGGATGAAGACCACCTAAGAAAGTAAAGATTGCTGTTCCAGCTCCTTCAGCTGTTCCAAATACTTGATCTAAAGAATCAGGATTTTGGGCATAAGCTCCCCAATTTAAAGTAAAGAAAGGAGCTAATCCTGCAGGGTGAGGAAGCACTGTTAACCAGTTATCCCAACCTACATGCTGACCTCTTGATTCAGGTATGGCAACATGAACCAAATGGCCTGTCCAAGCGATACTACTAAAACCAAATAAGACAGCTAAATGATGATTTAATCTTGACTCTGCATTTTTAAACCAAGCTAAAGAAGGTCTGAATTTTGGCTGTAAGTGTAACCAACCAGCAAATAGAGTCCAACAAGCCAAAATACTCATGAATATTGAGGCTTGGAAGAGTTGCTCGTTAGTTCTCATTCCAATTGTGTACCACCAATGGTAGAGACCTGAATAAGCGATGTTTACTGGACCGCTTGCTCCAGCTTGTGTCATTGCTTCTGTTATGCCAGATCCAAAATGAGGGTCCCAAATAGCATGAGCTATAGGGCGGACATGAGTTGGATCGAGTACAAATTGCTCAAAATTACCTTGCCAAGCAATATGAAATAAGTTACCGGCTACCCAGAGAGCAATTATTGCTAGATGTCCAAAATGTGTAGAGAATAGCTTCTGATAAAGTTTTTCTTCGGTCATACCGTCATGACTTTCAAAGTCATGAGCGGTAGCTATTCCGTACCATATTCGTCGGGTTGTGGGGTCCTGAGCTAGACCCTGGTTAAATGATGGAAATTTTGTTGCCATTGAATTAAAAAGGTGAAGTTCAGGTTATTAGCCCAGCCCGAAAAGGCGAGCATGGAAGAAGGCCCATGTGGTAGCTATACCACCTACAAGGAAGTGTGTAACGCCTACTGCACGTCCCTGAGTAATAGATAGAGCTCGGGGTTGGATGGTTGGTGCAACCTTTAGTTTATTGTGTGCCCAAACAATTGATTCGAACAATTCTTGCCAATATCCTCTTCCGCTGAAAAGGAACATTAAACTGAACGCCCATATAAAGTGTGCTCCTAAGAACATCAAACCATACATGCTTATTGACTGACCATAGCTTGTTAATACTTGAGAGGCTTGAGCCCAGAGGAAATCTCTTAACCAACCATTGATAGTAATTGAACTTTGTGCAAAGTTACCACCAGTAAGTCCCCAAACATCACTCTGCATTTTCCAAGAGAAGTGGAAAATAACTATTGATAAACAGTTATACATCCAGAAGAGAGCTAAGAAAACGTGATCCCATGAAGAAACTTGACATGTACCGCCTCTTCCAGGACCATCACAAGGGAATCTAAATCCTAAAGAAGCTTTGTCAGGAATCAATCTTGAACTTCTTGCATAAAGGACTCCTTTAAGAAGTATCAAAACAGTTACATGGATTTGGAAAGCATGAATATGATGAATCATTAAATCAGCTGTCCCTAGTGGAATTGGCGCTATAGCTACCTTTCCACCAACTTCTACTAAACTTCCATTAAAGACTTCACTTAAAGCTTTGTGAGGTAAAGCTTCTGCAGTACCTGCTAAAAGGGAAGTCCCAACAGCAGATGCTTGAATACTCTGTACCCATTGAGCAAAGATTGGCTGGAGTTGGATAGCAGAATCACTAAACATATCTTGGGGTCTACCCAAAGCTCTCATAGTATCGTTGTGAATATAGAGTCCAAAACTATGGAATCCTAACCACATACAAACCCAGTTCAAGTGACTGATTAAAGCATCTCTTGCCTTAAGAATTCTGTCTAATACATTATCAATATGTTTTGCTGGATCGTAATCTCTAACCATTGCAATTCCAGCATGCGCTCCTGCTCCTACTATGAATAATCCACCTATCCACATGTGATGAGTAAATAATCCAAGAACTGTCATATAGTCAGTAGCTATATATGGATATGGAGGCATCGCATACATGTGATGAGATACAAGTATGCTAATTGATCCAAGCATCGCTAGGTTTACTGATAGCTGAGCATGTCTACTTTCTGCCATGAACTCAAAAAGACCTTGATGACCTTTAGGCGCAGGGAATAATATTGGGTCTCCTTGTTGTGAATCTAATATTTCTTTCATACTATGACCAATACCGTAGTTAGTTCTGTACATATGACCACCGATTATCGCTATTACACCAAAAGCTAAATGATGATGTGAAACATCAGTCATCCACAAGCTTCCTGTTACAGGGTTAAGTCCACCTTTGAAAGTAAGGAAGTCTGAGAAAGCTAACCAATTTAAACTAAAGAAATTACCTGTACCACTTGCTAATCCTGGAAATATCTGACCGATAATTTGTGGGTCGCAGAGTTGATGCGGCATAGGCATATCTGCAATAGTTGCTATTTCTTTTCCATTAATAAGTAAAGGAGAGCCTGCATCAATTGCATCTAAGAGAGCTGCAGTTGGAGCTCCGATATGAATACAATGGCCAGCCCATGCTAAAGATCCTAAACCTACTAAACCAGCTATGTGGTGGTTAAGCATAGACTCAATATCTTGAAACCACTCCATTTTTGGAGCTGCTTTGTGATAATGAAAAATTCCAGCATGAAGCATAAGTGCCGCCATTACTACAGCACCTATTGCTAAAGCCATAAGTTCACTCTCATTAGTGATTCCCCATGCTCGCCACATGTGGAATATTCCTGAACTAATTTGAATACCGTTGTAGTTAGCACCAAGATCAGCATTAAGCATTTCTTGACCAACGATTGCCCATACTTGCTGAGCTCCTGGTTTGACATGAGTTGGATCAGCTAACCAACCTGAGTAATTAGAAAATCTTGCTCCATGGAAAAATGCAGCACTCATCCATATAAAAATGACTGCAAGATGTCCAAAATGAGCTGAAAAGATTTTTCTTGTTGCTTCTTCAGCATCGCCTGTATGCACATCAAAATCATGTGCATCAGCATGCAAATTCCAGATCCAAGTTGTAGTTTTCGGACCTTTAGATAATTTACTTGACCAGAATCCTGGCTTATCTAATTTGGCAAAATCAATAGGTCTTGGATCGGCCTTAACAGGATCTTCCAAAACTTTTTTGTTTTTTTCTCCACTTTCTGGTGGGCTGATGGTCATCTAGCACCTCGAAAATAATTGACATTAAAGCCGATTGATCGGAACTTGAACCTATTTTTTATGATAATGTTCAAGAAAACGAATCCTTCGGAACTTTAGATATTCGTTTCAAAAATAATAAGGCAAAGATTCTTTCGTTATGCATTAACGTAACAAATGTTCTAATGATTGTTACTATATGAATATTTTGTTAAATTCTAGTCTATGACTAAATTATGAGTATTTTTACTCAAAATTTATATAAATTTCTTAAATTTTTTTTTATATTTCAAAGAAAATTTTTTAAATCCAGCGACAGGATATAATTTCAAAGTTACTATCAATAGTTTCTAATTTGAAAGGCATTGCGATAGGTCTATCTAATAATTCAAAAGAAATTTTAAAAAGGCTTAAAAAAACCGAATTTGTCAAAGACATATATATTGCGGGTTCTTCAAAAGAGGATGGAAAGAAAAATGAACTTATTCAAGTACAAAAACCTAGAGAAATATTATTAAAAAAATGGCCGGAGATAGATTTAATAATTTTTATAGGATCAATTGCTGCATCAATACGCATAATAAATCCATTTTTAACCTCTAAAGATCAAGATCCAGGAGTAATAGTTATAGATAACAAATGTTCCAAGATAATTCCATTAATTGGCTTACATCAGTCAAATACGCAAAATATTTCATGTCAAATTGCTAATTTATTTGGTGGCGAAATTATAGAAACTAATAATTCCAATGATCAAAGCCTCTTAAATCTTGATGCATTTGGAAATCAATGGGGGTGGAAAAGATCTGGCAAAATAAACGATTGGTCAAAACTAGTAATTAAACAAGCTAAAAACGAAGAAATATTTTGCAAACAATTATCTGGTAATAGCTTATGGAAAACTTCAGAATCAGCTGAGATTATAAATCAAATTGATAAAGGAGAAACTGAAAAACCAGATTCAACATTTCATGTGAGTATATTCGAAAATAATGGAACAACTTGGCACCCGCCTGTATTATGGATTGGCATTGGATGTGAAAGGAATACAAGCAAAGAATTAATAGCAAATTCTTTAAATAATCTTTTGGAGTCAGGAAATTTATCGCAGCAATCAATTGCGGGATTTGCAACTATAGATATAAAAAAAGATGAGAGAGGAATTTTAGAACTTTCTGAAGAAAAAAACTTGCCTATAAAGTTTTTTAGTAAAAAAGATCTTTCAACAATAATTGTTCCCAATCCATCAAATGTCGTGCAAAAGGAAATTGGTACTCCTTCTGTAGCAGAAGCCTCTTGCTTACTAGCAGCAGGAGAAGAAGCAAAATTATTAGAAGAAAAAAGAATTTTCAAAAATCAATCTGGGGCAGTAACTATCGCTGTAGCAGAATCAAAAAATCAATATAATCCAACCCATGGTGAGATCCATATTATTGGAAGTGGGCCCGGTGATATCTCCTTCCTAACCAATAATGCAAGAAAAGCACTTTCAAGATGTACTGTTTGGATTGGATACAAAATGTATTTAGATTTAATAAAACCCTTAAAAAGGAATGATCAGGTTTTAATTGAAAGTAAACTTACTGAGGAAAAAGAGAGATGCAGTAAAGCTATTAAACTAGCTGAAGAAGGAATAAAAGTGGCTTTAATTTCTTCAGGTGAATCTGGATTTTATGGAATGGCAGGTTTACTTTTAGAATTACTACAAAAAATCAAAAAAGAAAATAGACCTTACTTTGAAGTCCATCCAGGTATAAGTAGTGTTCAATTAGCTGCTGCAATTAGTGGAGCACCACTAATGAATGACTTTTGTTCAGTAAGCTTAAGCGATAAATTAACTCCATGGTCATTAATAGAAAAAAGAATTAAAGGAGCTCTTGTGGGCGACTTTGTAATAGCTTTATTTAATCCTCAATCCATTGAGAGAAATTGGCAGCTTAAAAGTGTAATAGATATATGTTTACAATCTAGGCATGGTGATACTCCAGTTTTATTAGCTAGACAAGTAGGGAGAGAAAATCAAACCAAAAAATTTTTTACTTTAAATACCATTCCTTTTAAAGAGATTGATATGTTATCAATCATTATTATTGGCAATTCTCAAACAACCTTAGTTGACGAAATATTTCTCACTCCCAGAGGATATTTACAAAATTAAGTTTCGCTAATCCATAATTTTTATAAATAGAAAGTTTTCTTTGCTTTTTCTTTATAAGAATACTAATCTTTTATAATAATGATGTAAGAAAATTAATTGAAAAATATTGGTTTAATTTTGTTTGACATTGATGGGGTAATCCGCAGCGTAGAGAATAGTTACAGACTTTCATTAAAAAAAACTGTCTACAAATTTACAGGATGGGAGCCAAGTTATATAGATATTGATAATGCCAAAAATGAAGGGATCTGGAATAATGACTGGGATTTAAGTTTAGAACTTATAAAAAGATTTATAAAAAAAGAAAACTTAAACCTTAAAATTCCTCCAAGAGAGGCGATAGTAAAATGTTTTGAAAAGTTTTACTTTGGTGGAGATCCAAATAAAGATAGTAAATACTGGTCGGGTTACATAACAAATGAGGAGTTATTAGTTGACAAAAAGTTTTTTGATTTAATTCAAGATAATGGAATAATCTGGGGTTTTGTTAGTGGTGCAGAGCCTGCTTCTGCAAAATTTGTTTTAGAAAAAAGACTTGGACTAAAATCACCACCATTGATATCTATGGGAGATGCCCCTGACAAGCCTGATCCTAAAGGTTTTATTAACTTATCCAAAAAGCTTATTGGAGATAAAATTGGTGAATCAAATATTCCCATTGCATATGTAGGAGATACTATTGCAGATATAAATACAGTTATAAACGCTAGAAAGGAAATACCATCTCAGAAATTCATAAGTATCGGAATAGCTCCCCCTCATTTACATTTAAATTCTCGATTAAAAGAACGTAATTCTTACGAAAAAAATCTTAGAAATGCAGGCGCTGACTTGATTTTAAATTCTATTTATGACCTAGAAGATATTGATCTTGACTTGTTTTAAAACAAATATTAATTAAAAATTTTCTAAATAAATCACGGAGAGGGAGGGATTCGAACCCTCGACAAAAGTTACCTCCTGTAACTCCTTAGCAGGGAGCCGCTTTCAACCACTCAGCCACCTCTCCATTTCTTATACATTATCAATTTTCATGCAAACATTCAAAATTTTTTATTTAATCGAAATGTCTAGTCTACTTGAACTTTAGGTAATCTATTTTTAAAAGAACAAAGAATTTCCCAAGGGATAGTATTAGATTTTCTTGCCCATTCAAGAAGAGAAATTGTTTTATCTCCATCAGATCCTAGTAAAACTAGGGTACTACCAACTTTAATTTCATTAGAATCTGTTATGTCTACCATCATTTGGTCCATAGTTATAGATCCAACTTGAGGATAAAATTTATTATTATGGATAACATTTATCTTGCCTGAAAGATTTCTTGGTACACCATCTGCATAACCAATACTTAATACAGCTAACTTAGTTTTTCTATGACTTACAAATTTGCCTCCATAACTTACACTTACACCTTTATCAATAGTTCTTATAAAAGCTACTTTTACCTTCAAAGATAAAGCTGGTTTAATTAATAAATTTTTATCTATTTTGGCAAGAGGACTGTATCCGTACATAGAAAGCCCAACACGTACCATGTGAAAATGAAAATCTTTGCTAAGAAGCATTCCCGCAGAATTAGCCAAATGAATCTTAATTTCATTATTTCTCTCAAGATTAATTTGCTTTAATAATTGATTAAACTTTAGTCTTTGTAATTGTGTAATACTTTGAGAATCTAATGCGTTAACTTCATCTGCAGACGATAAATGACTATATATTCCTTCTATTAAAATGTTCTCAAAAGATTTTATTTTTTCAAATTGCTGAACAAATTTATTAGATTCAAATCCTAATCTTGACATTCCTGTATCAACCTTAAGATGTAAAGAAAATTTCAACCCAAAGTGCTTCCCGATATTATTGCAAATTAAACACTCTCTTATACTACTTATAGTTGGCATAAGATCATTTTTAAAGGATATTGTTAAGTCTTTTTTTGTATATAGATTCCCGAGAATAAGAATTGGTTTTTTAACTCCAAAAGAACGTAGCCTAATCCCTTCTTTTAAAGTCGCAACGCCTAATTGCGAAGCTCCACCTTTAAAAGCGTATTCAGATACTACTTTTGCATCATGTCCATATCCATCAGCTTTGACAACCGCCATAAATTGACAATTTTTACTTAGTTTTGTTCTTAATTGCCTTACATTTGTCTCTAATGCTTTACCATTAATTTCTATCCATGCTCTTTGTTTTGGATCTATATCTTGTTTAAAAATCGAATATTTATCAAAATTAAATTCCTGGTTAGTTTGCCGAATTTGCATTAACTTTGCACAATTATATGCGCTTATTGAAATATACAGTTAGCATGACATGTAAATTGTATTTTGGCATGGGCCAGACTCTAGTTTTAAATGCATCTTATGAACCTTTAAACATCACTTCATGGCGAAGGGCTGTCATTTTGATGATCAAAGGTAAAGCAGAAAGCTTAGAGGAAGATAAATCATATTCAATACATTGTGGCAGAAAATTGCCGACAGTTATAAGACTTCGTTACTACGTGAAGGTCCCTTTTAGAGAGGTTTCTTTAACTAGAAAAAATATTCTTCTAAGAGATAATAATGCTTGCCAGTACTGTAACTATAGGGGTAGTGACTTATCAATAGATCATGTTTTACCGAGAAGTAGGGGTGGATCAGATAACTGGGAAAATGTTACTACAGCATGTCTAAGATGCAATGTACAAAAAGGTAACCGAACCCCAGAAGAGGCAAAAATGCCTTTAAAACGCAAGCCTTATCGTCCACTTAGTAATCTCAATTTTGAAGCCACAAGACAAATTGACGCTGGCAGACATAAAGAATGGAGTAAATACGTAATAGGAATTGCAATCTAATAAAAATAAAATCTTAATTTACTCCGTTATTAAAATCTTCCATCATTCTTTTTTGTTCTTGCGCTATGCATGCATCAATCACTTCATCCAATTGACCAGCAAGAATTGGTTCTAATGAAAAATTAGAACCTAATCTATGATCAGTTGTCCTGTTATCTTTAAAATTATAAGTTCTAATTTTTTCACTCCTGTCGCCAGTTCCAACCTGGGAAAGCCTTTCAGATCTTTCTTTTGCATTAGCTTCTTTTAATTGAATTTCATATAATTTAGCTCTTAAAATTTCCATCGCTCGTTCGCGATTTTGCAATTGTGATCTCTCTTGAGTACAAAAAACTCTTATTCCTGTAGGCTTATGGAGAAGATCAATAGCTGTCTCTACTTTATTAACATTTTGTCCCCCTGCACCTCCTGATCTTGCTGTGCCAACCTCTAGATCAGTTGGATCAATCTTAACTTCAACAGGGTCAGCCTCAGGCATGACGGCCACTGTAGCGGTAGAGGTATGAACTCTTCCTTGCGATTCAGTAGCTGGAACCCTTTGAACTCTATGCACACCAGCCTCAAATTTAAGTTGACTATATACAGAATCTCCCTTAACGGATATAACTAACTCTTTGAATCCTCCCATATCTGACTCGGCAGCACTAACAGGTTTTACAGACCATCCAATTTTTTGTCCATATCTTTCATACATTCTTGCTAAATCACCCGCCCAGATACAAGCCTCGTTACCTCCTGCACCGGCTCTGATTTCTAACATTACACTTCTCTCATCTCTTGGATCTTTCGGCAATAAGGCGATTGTGGTTTTTTGAATCAGTTCATTCTTACATTCCTCTAGAGTTATTAACTCCTCATTAATCAAAGATTCCATTTCTTTATCATTTCTATTCTCTCTAAGTAGATTTTTTGAATCTTCGATTTCTTTATCAGTATCAAGCAACTTATTAAAATCAATCACTAAAGGTTCTAATTTTGACCTTTCTCTTGCTATTAATTCTAATTTTTTTGGATCATTAGCTATATCAGGATCAGCAAGCTGCACTTCCAAATTTTCAAAACTTTCTGAAGCAGTTTTCAACCTTGCAATTAATGTTGAGTATTCCAATTAAAATTATGCTTGATTTTTGAAAATTCTATTTTTTAGAATCTTTTTCTTCTTTTTGCTCTTTTGATGTAGCCGAATTAGCTGAACCCATTCCATATTTTTTCATAAACCTATCAACCCTACCTTCTGTATCAAGTATCTTTTGAGTTCCAGTGAAGAAAGGATGATTACCACTCCATACATCAACATGTAATTCAGGTTGCGTGGAGCCAGTCGTCATTACAACTTCTCCATTACAAATAACTTTTGCATCTGGATACCATTTTGGGTGTATTTCTGATTTTGGCATGATTTAAATTGCTTTAACGTTTAGAGAATTGAGGAGCTTTTCTTGCTTTTTTAAGACCATATTTTCTTCTTTCCTTCGCTCTAGGATCTCTACTGAGATGACCTTCAGTTTTTAGCGGTTTCCTATTATCAGGAGATAATTCGCAAAGAGCTCTTGCTGCTCCTTGCTTGATAGCATCTGCTTGACCTGTCAATCCACCACCAAATACATTAACAAAGATATCATAAGAATTCTCGAGGCCTAGTGTTTGCAAAGGTGCTTTTATTGAATTTAAGTGCAAAGGGTTAAAGTTTAAATAATCATCTCCAGAACGACCATTAATCTTTATAAGACCATTACCTGGAATCAAGCGAACTCTAGCAACTGAAGTTTTTCTTCTTCCAGTTCCCCAATACACAGCTTTGTTTTTTATTTGGCTATTCATTTTGATAAATTAACTATTTAATAATACAGGATTCTGAGCAGCATGAGGATGATCAGCACCTTTATAAACTTTTAGTTTTTTAAATTGCTGTCTTCCTAAAGAGTTGTGTGGCAGCATACCCTTAACTGCTTGCTCGATGATTCTTTCAGGAATTCTTTCTTGTAGAGACTCAAATTTTTCAATTTTCATTCCTCCTGGTCTTCCAGAATGTCTTCTATACAACTTTTGTGATGCTTTTTTACCAGTTACCTCAACTTTTTCGGCATTTACTACAATAACAAAATCTCCAGTATCTAGATGAGGGGTAAATGTTGGTTTATTCTTACCTCTCAATACAGTTGCAATTTCTGTAGCAAGTCTTCCAAGTGTCTTATCTTTTGCGTCAACTAAAAACCAATTTCTTTCAATGGTTTCTAAAGATGGAGTAATTGTTTTATTCATTTACCAAATTTATGCAAATAAATTTAAAGTTAGTTCTAAATTCTACCTTATGGGAGGAATATTAAACAACAGTTTTAAATCATTAAACAAAAAATTAGCTTAATTAATCTTTACTTAAGAAAAACCCTTAATTAAGAATACAGGGAAAAAATCGTTGTTATTAATCTTTTTAAAAACATTTTTTTCATAAACAGCGTTTACAAAACATAAACCCTTAGCTGGAGCAGATTCTTTAACATCATTTTTCTTTTTGTTTACCCATCTATCTGTAAAAATTTCTGGCGATATTTTTTTTTCTCCAACTAAAACTAGTTGACCAATAATTAAACGCACCATTCCATATAAAAAACCAGTAGCTTTAATATCAACTAATATCAAATCTTCTACTCTTTTAATATCAATATTTTTTATTTTTGTAATAGAGTTTGTTCTATTGCTACCACTTTTCTGAAAAGCAAAAAAATCATGTTCTCCTTCCATTGTCTTGGATGCATTTAACATTAAAACTTCATCCAATACTTTTTGATATCTATGCCATGACCAATTATTGATAAACAAATTAGGGATTTTACTGTTATTAATTACATATCGATAATGTCTATACATTGCTGAATAGCATGCATGCCAACTATCTTTAACCTCAACTGATTCTAAGATCCTAATTGTTGAGGGTAAAATACTATTTAAGACATCAGAATAACTATTTCCTGGAATAACACAATCAACATCAAAGTGTACTACTTGTCCTGATGCATGAACCCCAGCATCAGTCCTTCCTGCTGCAAAAGTCTTTACTTTTTGATTTGTAATCTTTAAGAGAGCTTTGTCTAAAATTTCTTGAACAGTAGTTGCATTTTTTTGTTTTTGCCAACCTGAATAATAAGATCCATCATATTGGACTAATAAAGCTACCCTTTTCAAAAGTTATTATTCAATAAAAGACTCCTTATTATCTAACTTAAACAAGCTCAATTATGGCCATTTGAGCGTTATCACCTTTTCTAGATACAGTTCTGACTATGCGTGTATAACCACCATTTCTGTCCCCATATCTTTCCTTTGCTTTTTCAAATAATGAATGAACTAATTTTTTATCATAAATGTATCCAATAGCCCTTCTCCTAGAAGCCAAACTTCCATCTTTGGCGAGTGAAATCATTCTTTCAGCTTCATTTCTTAAAGCTTTTGCCCTAGCTTTTGTTGTCGTTACCCTACCTTCCCTAATTAATTGTGTAGTTAAACCTCTTAGAAGTGCTTTCCTCTGGTCAGCAGGTTTACTTAGTAATGGAATTCTAAGTTGATGTCTCATAATCTTAAAAATTGTTAAACAGATGTTCTGCTTTGGGGGATAGAAATGCCTATACGCTCGAGAGCTTCAATAACCTCATCTGCAGATTTAGAGCCAAAGTTCTTAATTTCAAGAAGATCTTCATAGCTGAAGCCCATTAAATCTGAAACTGAGTTAACTTGTGCCCGTTTCAAACAATTATATGCTCTAACGGACAAATTTAGTTCCTCGAGAGGAATTTGAGCTTCAGGAGATGGTTCAGGTTCCTCAGGAATTTCCTCAACCATTGTGACAGTAGCGAGGGGCTGAAAGAGTTCTATAAGCTGATTTGCAGCTTCAGCAATAGCATCATCAGGACTTGTTGAGCCATCTGTTACTACTTCCATTTTTAATCTTTCTCTTCCTGTTCCGCCTTCTGCTACAGCGGTTTCATCAATCGTAAAATTTACTCTCTTGACCGGCATAAATACAGCATCTATTTGAAGCAAATCAACAGCAGTTGTCTCTTCACTCTTACGGTCGACCGGCCTATATCCAACACCTCTTTCAACATGGATTTCCAACTCTAAGTTGTGGCCCTCCTGAATGGTCGCAATGGGTTTTTCACCATCAACAATTTCGACTTGAGAGGAGAATTGAATGTCATTCGCCTTCACCTCCATTGGACCACTAGCTACTAACCTACCTATTTCGAGCTCTGGATTAGAACTATTAATTGACAGTTGCTTGCAATTGAGAAGAATATCTAAAACGTCTTCTCTAACTCCAGGAATAGTAGCATATTCATGATTAATTCCTGCTATTCTTACTGCAGTAACTGCACTCCCTTCAAGTCCTCCCATAAGGACTCTCCTAAGAGAATTACCCAAAGTTGTGGCTTGTCCCCTTTCTAGAGGGCCGATTAAAAAAGTTCCTGTTTGGGAGCGATCATCTGATATTTGATGGTCGATTCTGTCAATCTGGTATTGCAACACGGAAAATAATGAGGTTAAGAGTTTTTTTGGGGGTGATAAGAATGGTTAAGAGCTAAACGCGTCTCCGTTTAGGTCTTCTACATCCATTATGAGGTAACGGAGTTACATCTCTTATTAGAGTTATTTCTAATCCGGCCACTTGTAAAGCTCTTATGGCCGTTTCCCTACCTGCGCCAGGGCCTCTAACAAGTACTTCTATTTGTCTCATGCCTTGATCAAGTGCTCGTCTAGCTGCAGCTTCAGCAGCTGTTTGGGCAGCAAATGGAGTACCTTTCCTAGCGCCTTTAAATCCACTTGCGCCTGCAGAAGACCAAGAAATTACATGACCAGATGTGTCAGAGATTGAGACAATAGTATTATTAAATGTGCTTTGGATATGTACCACACCGTTGGGTACATTACGTTTAGATTTTTTTGAACCTGTTTTTTTTACTGTAGCTGCCATGATGTTTTAATTTGATACTTCAATTTGTTGATAGGTTTAGTTAATTATTTTTTTCTTCCAGCAACTGTTTTCCTGGAACCCCGTCTTGTTCTTGCATTGGTTCTAGTTCTTTGACCTCTTACAGGAAGACTCATTCTATGTCTTCTTCCTCTTACACACCCGATGTCTTGCAGACGTTTTAAAGCCATTCCCTCTTTTCTTCTCAAATCCCCTTCTAAAGTGAATTCTTCTGTGGCACCTCTAAGTTTTTGCACATCAGAATCTGAAAGGTCTTTGACACGAGTATCTGGGTTTACACCCGTATTAGCAAGAATTAGCTTTGATCTCGTTAAACCAATTCCATAGACGTATGTAAGTGCAATTTCAACTCGCTTTTCGCGAGGTATGTCAATTCCTGCAATCCTGGCCACGTGTTTTGAATAAGTAAAAGTTTGAATTTAAGGGTTGAAATTCAACCCTGACGCTGTTTATTGCGAGGTCTTTTCTTGTTAATAACATAGATTTTACCTCTTCTCCTCACGATCTGATCGTCAGGACTAATTTTTTTGACTGAAGATCTGACCTTCATAGGGGTTTAACAAATAAAACGTTAATACTATATTCTACATCATCATCAAGCCATTTTTTGTTTGATATCAGAGGAAATGGTTTTCAAATCTCTATCAGCATCAATATATTCTAACAATGAGAGATCTTTAAAATATTGAATCAAAGGTTCTGTAGTTTTTTTATAAATGTCAACTCTTGTTCTAATTGTCTCTTCCGTATCATCTTTTCTACCTCTTAAAAGCAAACGCTTAATTAGTACTTCTTCAGGAATATCTAAATAAAAAACTAATTCCAAAGGTTGATTTATTTCATTCAAGACTTCATTCAATGAATTTGCTTGGGATAAATTTCTTGGGTAACCATCTAGAATCCAACCTTTATTATCCTTGACTAAATTTTGTCTTACTATCTTTAATACTAGTTCATCACTAACAAGTTCCCCTCTATTCATAATATCCTTTACCTGAATGCCAAGGACAGTATTCATTTCGATTTCTTTTCTTAATAATTCACCAGTAGAAAGGTGTAAATAAGAATTACTTTGACTTAGCAAGTCCGCTTGAGTCCCCTTCCCTGCTCCAGGGGCGCCTAAAAATAGTATATGTTTCTTCATTAATTATTAATTAGTCCCTCATACCTTTGTGAAATAACATAAGTTTGAATTTGCTTAGCAGTATCTATAGCAACGCCCACTAGAATAAGTAATGAAGTTGCTCCTAAACCTTGAAAGGTCTGAACATTTGTAGCTCTTTCTACTGCAGCTGGGATTATAGCTACTGAACCCAGAAATAATCCTCCCAATAAAGTCAACCTATTTTGTATACCTGATAGGTAGTTTGCTGTATTAGTTCCTGGTCTAACTCCTGGTATCGCTACTCCTCCTTTCTTTAAATTTGAAGCTACATCAACTGGATTGATAGTAAGAGATGCATAAAAATATGAGAACCCCAAAATCAATGAGAAGAATGTAAGAGCATATGGCCATGGATTAGAAGATCCGGGATTTAAACTACTGGCCAACTTGATTAAGACTGGATTACCCGTAACATTTGCAATAGTTATAGGTAAAAATATTAAAGCAGATGCAAATATGATAGGCATGACTCCTCCTGCATTTAATTTCAAAGGTAAATAACTTTGCCTTGTAGGAAGTAGTGTTGAACTTCCTATCTGCCTTTTTGCACTAACAATAGGAATGCGCCTTGCTCCCTCTTGGACAAAAATGATCCCAACTATTGTGAGTAAAAATACTCCAAGTAAAACTGCTATACCTAAAACATCTCCTCTATCGCCAGTTTGCGCTTTTTCAATGGTTGAACTTAGAGCCTTAGGTAAAGTCGAAACAATATTCAAAAAAATTACCAGTGAAGCTCCTTGACCTATTCCTTTCTCCGTGATAATTTCACTGAACCACATTACTAACATTGATCCAGTAACTAAGGCAATAGAGGTTTGTAAGACAAATGTAGTTTCACTTATCCCCTGAATAGCATATTGTTTGAGAATTAAAGAGAAAATTATACTTTGCAAAAAACCCCATCCTAATGAAACATATCTAGTTATTTGAGCAATTTTTCTTCTTCCCGCTTCTCCTTCATTTTTTTGTAAATCTTCAAGGACAGGCAATGAAGCCGTGAGAAGCTGAATAATAATTGATGCGTTAATAAAAGGAAGTATACCTAATGCAAATATTCCTAAGGTTGAAATTCCTCCTCCAGTAAAAATATCTAAAAAACCTATTAATTGCCCCCCTTGATCTATAAAACTTTTAAAAGCAACCCTATCAATTCCAGGCATTGGGATGTATATACCAAGTCTTACTAAAAGTAGAAGGCCTAGAGTAGTTAAAACTCTACTCCTTAGTTCTTTATTTAAAAATAATTGGGAGAGTATTTCAGAAGCGCTAGGATTTCGACTTTTGTTGACAAACATTTGGAAGCTTACCTAAATTTTTAGTAGATTTATTTATTATTTATAAGCTCACAGGATCCACCTGCGTCCTCAATTTTTTGTTTGGCAACTTTTGTAAATGCATGAGCTTGAACTTTGAGCTTTACATTAATTTTTCCGTTACCAAGGATTTTTAAAGGAAATTTTGGTTTGAAGATCAATCCTTTCTTAACTAGAGAGTCAAGATTAACTGTGTCGTTATCTTTGAAATCATTTAATTTTTCTAAATTAATTATAGAAAAGTTCTTTTGATTAATTATTTCAAAGTGTTTTAATTTTGGAACTCTTCTATATAAAGGCATTTGGCCACCTTCAAAACCTGGACGTGTGGGTCTTCCAGAGCGTGACTTTTGTCCTCTCATTCCGAAACCACATGATGCACCCTGACCAGCGGCAATACCTCTACCCTTTCTTAATTTTTTCTTTCTCGATCCAGAGTTTGATTTAAGTGTATTTAATGTTGAAGTCATAATTTTCAAGAATAGAGCTGTTCAAGTGAGATACCTCTCTCCCTTGAAGCAGATTTGTGTGTTCTTAATTGAGCAAGAGCTACCATAGCAGCTCTTGCATTATTCAAAGGTGTTTTACTACCTAATCTTTTTGCTAAGACATTTTTTATGCCGGCTAATTCTAAAACTGTTCTTATTGAACCACCAGCAATTACACCTGTACCTGGAGCAGCTGGTCTAATAAGTACATTAGCAGCACCATCTCGACCTTTAGATAAAGTCGGTATTGAATTATTAGGGGTTAAGGGAACCCTAACAAGATTCTTTTTACCATCTGAAACTCCCTTTCTCACCGCACCTATGACATCGCCTGCTTTACCAACTCCAACACCAACTTGACCTTTCTCATTACCTACAACAACAATCGCTCTAAAACTCATTTTTTTTCCACCCTTAACAGTCTTAGAAACGCGTCGAATTTGAACAACTCTCTCTTGCCAATCAGAATCTCTCTCTAGACTTTTTGAATCACCTCTTCTATTCCTTTTTCGATCATTACGACTATTCTTTTTTTGTTCTACGGGCATAGCTCCAGGAACGTTATCGTTCTTGGATTGAATTTCTTTTTTTGTTGGAGTGTCAGTCATAGTAAAAATTAAGAGTTAGAATTCCAGGCCAGCTTCACGAGCAGAGTCTGCAAGTGCCTTTACTCTGCCGTGATATAAATTACCTCCACGGTCAAAAATTACTTGCTTAATACCTTTTTTTATCGCTCTTTTTGCTAATAATTTTCCCACAATGGAAGAAGAATTACAGTCAGAGGGTAATTTCTCAGATTTTTCTCTTAGTTCCTTATCAACAGTTGAAGCTGAGCAAATAGTTGTTTGAGCGCTGTCATCTATAACCTGGGCATAAATATGGTTATTAGAGCGAAAAACAGACAATCTTGGACGGGTTGCATCTCCAATTAAGAATCTCCTTAATCTTTTATGTCTTTTTTGGGTTTGTAATTTCCTGGAAAGTTTGGTCATTTTTTTAATTAAAATTATTTTTTGCCAGATTTACCAGCTTTTCTGAGAATTCTCTCATCATGGTATTTAATTCCTTTACCTTTATATGGTTCTGGAGGTCTAATTGATCTGATTTTTGCTGCTTCATTACCAACAATTTCCTTATCAATTCCAGATACAGTAACGTTTGTATTACTCTCAACTTTGTATGTTATACCATCAGGGGGGATCATTTCTACAGGATGACTATATCCTGCACTAACAACTAGATTTTTACCTTTTACTTGTGCTCTTGATCCAACGCCTACAATTTCAAGTTTTTTTGAAAAACCTTGACTAACCCCTTCAACCATATTTGCAATAAGGGCTCTGCATAAACCATGTCTTTGCCTAGAGAATATTTTGGAAGTAGTGGGACTTACGACAACAGCATTATCTTTTTTATCAAAACTAACTCCCTCTGGCATCTGGCGTTTTAACTCACCTTTAGGGCCTTTAACTGTAACTGTTAATCCATCAAAATCAATAGTTACTTTATCTGGTATTAGTACTGGTGTTTTTCCAATTCTTGACATGATTAATCCTCCTTAATAAACATAGCAAAGTACTTCACCACCTATACCTTGCTTCCTAGCATCACGATCACTCATGACACCTTTAGAAGTGGATATGATAGCAACTCCTAGACCTCCAAGAACTTTTGGTAGAGCTCTAGTATTTTTATAAATTCTCAAACCAGGTTTACTAACTCTTTGCATGGAGCGAATAGTAGGGAATTTATTCTTGCCACTATATTTCAGACCAAGGATTATTTGTGACTTGTAGCCTTCACCTTCCTCATTAATATCAGAAATAAAGCCCTCTTTTTGAAGCACTTTGGCAATACTTAAGGACATTTTTGAACCTGGGATTGATGTGGTTGTATGCTTTTTTTGACTCGCATTTCTAATTCGAGTAAGCATATCTGAAATAGGATCGTGATTTGACATAGTTTTAATTTAATTCTTACTAAAAGGCATTCCTAACTCCTGCAAAAGAGCTTTACCTTCTTGATCTGATTTTGCACTAGTGACAATTGTTATATCCATACCTCTTATTGAATCTATTTTATCAAAAGAGATTTCAGGAAAAATCAATTGCTCTTTCACTCCAACGGTATAATTCCCCCTCCCATCAAAACTTTTTGGATTAACTCCTCTGAAGTCTCTTATTCTTGGTAAGGCAAGATTTATAAATCTCTCCAAAAAGGAATACATCCTGTCACCTCTCAAAGTAACAGTACAACCAATCGGCATACCCTCACGAATTTTAAAACCCGCGATAGCTTTTTTAGCCCTAGTTACAAGGGCCTTTTGTCCTGTAATTGTTGCCATTTCGTTTAAAGAAGCTTCTAAAGCTTTCGAATTTGAAGCTGCCTCACCAAGACCTCTGTTAACGTTGACTTTGACAACTTTAGGTACTTGATGAATATTTTTGAGACCAAGGTCCTTTAAAAGTTTTGGTCTTATTGATTCTTTGTAGCGATTTTTTAGAGTCATAATTTTTTGTTAATTCTGGTCTTTGTCAGAATTGATAAATTAGAAAAAGTTGAAATCTGGTTTCTGATGAAAAATTAATCAATTACTTCACCAGTTTTCTTCAATCTTCTTTTCTTAACCCCCTCTTTATCAATAAAGTATTCAATCTTACTTGTAAGATTTTTATCCTTTGAAAAGAACATTACATTTGATGCATGTAAAGATGCTTCCTCTGTAAGTATTCTTCCAGTTTCTCCCTCCTGAGTTGGTTTTACATGTTTAGTCCTAAGGTTAATTCCCTTTACTACTACTCTATTTTCAAGAGGAATAGTTTTTAAAACCTCACCAGTTTTCCCTTTGTCCTTGCCATTAATTACTTTTACCAAATCTCCAGTTTTGATTCTCATTTTTATTTTCTGGAAATTTTTCTTTTGCTTTAATGAATCCAACATTTAAATCACCTCCGGAGCAAGAGAAACAATTTTTGTATAATTTTTATCCCGCAGTTCTCTAGCCACAGGACCAAAGACTCTCGTACCTTTTGGATTCTTATCTTCATTAATCAATACTGCCGCATTATCATCAAATCTAATTGAATTACCAGTATTTCTTCTTAATGTTGCTTTAGTTCTGACGATAACAGCTTTAACAACTTCAGACTTCTTAACTCCCATGTTGGGAAGAGCATCTTTTACAGTCGCTACGATTACATCTCCAACATGTGCATACCTTCTATTAGAGCCTAAAACCCTAATACATTGGAGTCTTTTTGCTCCGCTATTATCGGCAACTGTTAAATAAGTTTCTTGTTGAATCATTTTTTAACCTCCTCAGCCTGACTTGTTTTATTGAGAATCTCTTCTATTGCCCATCTTTTATGAGCACTGAGCGGCCTAGTTTCTCTAATTTTAACTCGATCACCTAAAACACATGTATTTTCTGGATCATGCGCCTTGTATCGCGTAGTTCTACTTACAATTTTTTTATAAGTGGGATGTGGATATCTGTTAATAACAGCAACAACAACTGTTTTATCCATTTTGTCGCTGACAACAGTACCAATTCTTTCTTTAAGTGCCATAACTAATAATTAATCAGAAGTTGTTTTAGAAGCAGATTGACTCTTACTGAGAGTTAGTAATTGCGCAACTTGTTTCTTGATAATTTTAAATTTATGAGTTTCATTGAGCTGTCTTGTAGCTTGCTTGAATCTCAAATCGAAAAGATCTTTTCGTAATTGGTCAATCTTTTCGGTAATTTGTTCAGAATTTAATTTTTTAAATTCCTTAAGTGACTCTGAGTTTTTCATTGTTTAACCTCCTCTTGAGATTTTTTACTATTTTTTGCATTTTCTTGGGAGGAATTTTCTAGATTTTTATCAATAGAGATAAATTTAGTTTTTACAGGAAGTTTGTATTGAGCCAAACGCATAGCTTCCTTTGCAATTTCCTCAGTAATATCTTCACCACCCATTTCAAAAAGTATTCTTCCAGGTTTTACAACTGCGACCCAAAACTCTGGATTACCTTTACCAGAACCCATTCTGGTTTCGGCAGGTCTCATGGTTACGGGTTTATCAGGAAATATTCTAATCCAGATTTGACCACCACGTTTGATATATCTGGTCATAGCTCTTCTGCTTGCTTCAATCTGACGTGCAGTTACCCAGCCACAGTCTTGAGCCTGAAGAGCAAATTGACCGAATGCAATAGTGTTACCTTTTGAGGCTACACCCCTCATTCTACCTCTATGTTGTTTACGGAATTTAGTACGTTTTGGACTAAGCATTTTTATACCTCCTATGAATTCTCATTTGAGCGATCCTCAAATTGCTGAGGTCTTCTACTAGCTTTCCTCTTAGGGCTCGCACCCACTGGGATAGTTTGTTCTTCTTTAGGTAGAACTTCACCTTTGAAAACCCAAACTTTAATACCTAGAACACCGTAAGTTGTATTAGCTTCACGTGTTGCATAGTCAATTTCAGCTCTCAATGTATGTAATGGAACTCTACCTTCTCGAGTCCATTCAGTTCTAGCTATTTCAGCACCATTCAACCTTCCCCCTACTTGAATTTTAAGACCTAAGACTCCAGCCCTTTGAGCCCTTTGTAAGGCCATTCTTATAGTTCTTCTAAAGGCAACTCTTTTTTCAAGTTGTTGCGCAATATATTCAGCTAGTAAAAAAGCATCAGCATCTACGCGTTCAACTTCAACAACGTTGATTCTGACTTGCCTTGTTCTATCACCTATAGTTTTTTGAATGCCAGATCTTAATTCTTCAATACCACTTCCTTGTCTTCCAACTATAACTCCTGGTCTTGCTGTTTTTAATTCAAGCTCCAGTTGGTCAGCCTTTCTTGCTATTAAGACATCGCTAATTCCTGCTGCTCCATATTTTTTTTGTATGAAAGTACGAATTTTAAAATCTTCTTGGAGAAGAATTGGATATGTTTTAGAAGTAGCAAACCACTTAGAGCGATGCTCTTGTGTAATTCCTAATCTTAGTCCAGAAGGATGTATTTTATGTCCCATTAGTTTTGTACCTCCGCATTAGTTTGAGTAGGAGCAGACTCTACAGAAATACTGATATGGCAAGTCTGTTTTTTAATTGAAAAAGCTCGACCCTGAGCTCTGGGTCTATATCTTTTCATTACTGGACCACTATTAGCCCATGCAGAGGAAATAACTAGGGTGGATGGATCCATTCCAAGGTTATGTTCTGCATTAGCAACAGCAGATCTTAGAACTTTAGTAATGGGGTCTGTAGATCTGTAAGGCATAAATTCCAACATAATCAATGCATCTCTATAAGATCTACCCCTTATCTGATCCAAAACTCTTCTCACTTTAGAGGCTGATCCACGCACATAATTCCCATGAGCAATTGCTGTTTTTGTTGTTTCAGGTGTTTTTGTCATGATTTTGCTCCTTTCTTATCTCTTATATGACCTCGGTAAGTGCGTGTAGGAGCAAATTCACCGAGTTTGTGACCAATCATTTGTTCAGTAATAAATACTGGAATGTGAGTCTTGCCATTATGTACAGCGATTGTGTGACCGATCATTAAAGGTAAAATCGTAGAGGATCTTGACCAAGTTTTGATAACAGACTTGTCATTATCGGTATTTTGTTTTTCTACCTTCTTGAGCAGGCTATCTGCTATAAAAGGTCCTTTTTTTAGTGAACGTCCCATGATTATGTAATAGAAATTGAAATAATAAATGAAGTAATCAAGAGTCTCTTCCTCCTCTACTCCTCTTAGAAACGCGACGGCGTCTTCGAACAACTAATTTATTACTTGGTTTGTTCTTTTTACGTGTCTTTAGTCCAAGAGCTGGCTTACCCCATGGAGTAACTGGGCCTGCTCTACCAATTGGTGCTTTTCCCTCTCCTCCTCCATGTGGATGATCACATGGGTTCATTACACTACCTCTTACTTGAGGCCTTCTTCCAAGCCATCTTCTTCTTCCTGCTTTACCTAAGCTAGTATTTCTTATTTCAGAATTACCTACTTCACCAAGAGTTGCGTAGCATTCTTTTCTTACAAGTCTTACCTCAGTAGATGGAAGTTTTAAAGCAACATAATCTCCCTCTTTTGCCATAACTTGAGCACTAGCTCCTGCGGATCTAACCATTTGAGCACCCCTACCTGCGTATAACTCAACACAATGAACACTAGATCCTAATGGCATAACAGAAAGCGGCATTGCATTTCCATCTTCAATTGGAACACTTTCTCCAGAAATGACATTTTGTCCGACTTTTACTCCTGCTGGAGCGATAATATATCTTTTCTCTCCATCTTCGTAAAATAAAAGTGCCAACCTTGCATTTCTATGAGGATCATAGTGTATAGCTGCAACTTTAGCGTTGATATTTCTTTTATCTCTTCTAAAGTCGACCAATCTATATTGCCTTTTGTGACCACCTCCACGATGACGACAAGTGATAACTCCACGATTATTCCTGCCTTTAACTCTATGTTTTGAAACTATTAGTGATCTTTCAGGTTTTGCATTTGTGATTTCACTAAAGTCAGTAACTACTCTCTGCCTAGTGCCAGGTGTATAAGGTTTAAATTTACGTATTGCCATGATTAAAACTCCTTAAGATTCTGGAAAAAGTTGGATTTTGTCTCCTTCAGCAAGACGTACAATTGCCTTCTTGACCTGAGAACGTTTACCGGAAAATTTCCCGACTCTTCTTGTTCTCCTAGGAGGATTCATAGTGTTAACTCCTATGACTTTAACATTGAACAAGGCTTCAATAGCTGCCTTTATTTGTGGTTTAGCCGCTCTATGATCTACTTCGAAAGTATATTGGTTAAAATCTAGTACATTTGTAGCTTTTTCAGTAATAACTGGCTTTCGTATTACATCGGCCAAACGAGAATCGAATAATTTACTCATGATGCATAAACCTCCTGAATTTTATCTATCGCTGATTGGCCTATTACCAATTTATTGGCATTGAGAATATCAAATACATTTAATTGATCGGCGGCGATTAATTTTACTTTCTCAATATTGTTAATGGATTTTTTTATTAAATCGGAAGGGCTATCAAGAATAACCAAAACTTTTTCAGTTTTTTGTATACCTAATCGAGCAAGGCCATTGATGATATCACTGGTTTTAGGCTGCTTTAAAGAAGATCCAAAATCTTCAACAGCCTTCATATCA
Source organism: Prochlorococcus sp. AG-347-K10 (assembly GCA_003278955.1). Classification (GTDB taxonomy): domain Bacteria; phylum Cyanobacteriota; class Cyanobacteriia; order PCC-6307; family Cyanobiaceae; genus Prochlorococcus_A. The sequence goes on along the minus strand of QCCB01000005.1, from coordinate 8,296 downwards.
GATACTCTGGACATAAGAGCTGTTCTAAGAGCTAATCTACGTTCCTTACGATTCATATCAAGATTGTAAGAACGTGGCTTCGGTCCAAAAATAATTCCGCCACCAGGTCTTAAGGGTGTCCTTATTGATCCTTGACGAGCTCTTCCTGTACCTTTTTGTTTATATGGCTTTCTACCACCCCCGCGCACTTCAGATCTTGTCAAAGTTGATGCTGTCCCTTGTCTTTTATTTGCTAGCTGTCTAAGGACTGCTCTATGGATTAAGTCTGCCGAAGAAGTTTCTTTAGCAACTGCTAAATCAAGAGTAACTTTGCCTGATTTTTTACCATCCCACTTTAAAGTTTCAAGTGTTGTCATGATTTTTCACCTCCTTTTTTGCCTACAACATTATTTGGCTTAATGTTGACAATTGAGCCGGGCTTACCTGGAACAGAACCCTTTACTACAAGCAAATTCTTCTGATCATCGATTTTTAGAACTAACAATCCTTTGGTAGTTATCTGTTTTCCTCCATATCTTCCTGCCATTCTTTTCCCTGGATAAATTCTACCCGGGGTTGTTCCTGCTCCTGTAGATCCTGGTGCTCTATGATTTTTTGAACCATGACTCATAGGACCTCTGCTAAAACCATGTCTTTTCTGGTAACCTGCAAAACCTCTACCCATAGATTTGCCACTGATATCAACTTTTTGACCAACCTCAAAGTTTTTTACAGTTATTTGCTTTCCGATTTCATAAGATGAAGTTTCTTCAACCCTATATTCTTTCAAATGCTTTAAAAGTTCTTCACCTGATTTCAATAAGTGCCCCTTTTCAGGTTTGCTTAAATGCTTCTCTTTTGACAAGCCATAGCCTATCTGAACGGCGGTATAACCATCCAAAGCAGTTGTTTTTAAATGAGTGACTCGGCACGGACCAGCCTCTATAAGAGTAACTGGTACCGAATTACCTTTATCATCGAAAAGTTGGGACATGCCCAATTTCTTTCCTAAAATTCCGATAGACATAAGACTAAATTAGGCTAGCTCGTAATTATTTTTCAATTATCTAAATCCTTCAGTAATTAAGGTGAAGTTAATAAAAAAAACAATTAGTAAGGTCGAGACTTATCTGAAATAATAGATAGTTTCTCTCGGGATAAACCCACCTGAGTTTTTTAACGAAACGCTAAAAAATGTGAAATTTTCAGAGGCTCGGCTAGCTTGCGAGCTTAAAAATTCACTGAGTTACAATTGTACATCATCAAGTACCATAAAATAAAATAAAATAGAAATAAAGGAAATTTTTATGCCATTACTTCTCTCAGGGAAAAAGTTTCATAACGATTTAAAAACTAACAAATGTCTCGCAATATTTGCTCCTCTTGAAGGTGGTTATGAAACTCGTCTTTTGAGGAGAATGAGGGCCAAAGGCTTTAAAACTTTTATAACTTCAGCAAGAGGGCTTGGAGATCCAGAAGTTTTCTTGCTCAAATTGCATGGCGTTAGACCACCTCACCTTGGTCATCAAAGTGTGGGAAGAAACGGAGCGCTTGGGGAAGTTCAACAAGTAATCCCACAAGCTTCAGAGTTATTTAATGAAAATGATAAAAATAAATTACTTTGGTTATTAGAAGGTCAAGTATTATCTCAATCTGAACTAGAGAGCTTAATAGAGATTTGCACTAACGATAATAAACTAACAATAGTTATTGAAATGGGGGGTTCAAGAAAACTTGAATGGAAACCATTAAGTAATTATATTTTGGATGAATTTGAAAGTTAAATTGTTTGATTAAAACCAAGAATAAAAAAGATAAATGGATTAAGTTAATTTGTGGTGCCAGTAATGAAGATATTGTTGCCATAGAAGATTTATGTGCAATTTATACTGCTGCTGGTGTCGACTACATAGATGTTGCAGCAGAAGAATCTATAGTTTATGCAGCAAAAAAAGGAATCGATTGGGCAAAAAAAGTCTTTAAAAACTCCCCTGGATTAATGATAAGTATTAGTGATGGTAATGATATCCACTTTCGAAAAGCAAAATTTGATCCTTTAAAATGTCCCCCTAGTTGTCCAAGACCTTGCGAAAAAGTATGCCCCACCTTTGCAATTGATAATTTCGGAATTAAAGAAAGTAAATGTTATGGATGTGGAAGATGTTTAAATAGTTGTCCTCTAAATCTTATTAGTGAATATGAATATAATTTGTCAAAAAATGATTTAGCATCAACACTTCAAAAAATAAGGCCTAATGCAGTAGAAATTCATACAGAAATCAATCGCCTAGATTCTTTTAAAAAAGTTGTAAGTATCCTTAAAAGTTCTGGAATGAAATTAGACAAGATATCTATTAGTTGTGGATTAAATCAATCTTTCAAAAAAGCCCAAGAGCCCGAAGATCTTTTGAAAGCTCTTTGGGAAAGATATGAAATTCTGAATGAGCTAGATATCCCCCTTATTTGGCAACTAGATGGAAGGCCAATGTCTGGAGATCTTGCTCCTACAACAAGTAGAGATGCTGTTAAGTTGTTTAAAAAAATCGGTTCAGATCTTCCACCAGGATTAATTCAATTAGCAGGAGGAACAAATGAAAAAACTCATGAATTGTTGAATTCAAACAATCTCCCAGATGGAATAGCATTTGGAAGTGCTGCAAGAAAAATTATGCAGCCCCTTATTGAATTTGCTCACAAAAAAAACAAAAAACTCTATGAGTATCCTGAAATAATGGGTTTTGCGATCAAAAAAGCTCAGAAATTTCTAGAGCCATGGAAATCGAGCTCATTCAAATAATATTTTTATTTTTCAAAACTAGCGCCATGTTTATAAAAAATTTGTATTTTTTGGATAGAAAAAAATCTTTTCATGTATTAAAATGGAAATTCAATGGGCCGTCGCCAAGTGGTAAGGCATCGGGTTTTGGTCTCGACATTCCTAGGTTCGAATCCTAGCGGCCCAGTTCTAATATTCAATTGTGTCTTCTCAAAAAATTTTTCTATTTGATTTTGATGGAGTAATAGTTGATGGAATGCAAGAATATTGGCATAGCTCCTTGCTGGCCTGTGAAAGATATTTAAATTCACCCAACATCACTATTGATCAAAAACTTTATCAAGGAGTACCAAATTCTTTCAAAGAAATTAGGCCTTGGGTTAAATATGGTTGGGAAATGATTCTAATTGTTCACGAAATTATAAAAACAGAAAATCCTTTAAAAAGTGATAATAAAGATGATTTCATTAATAATTATCATCAAAATTGCCAGAGGATATTAAATGAAAATTCCTGGTTAGCAGAAGATATACAAAAAATGTTAGATAAGTCTCGCAAGTACCAAATTGATAAAGATTTTAAATCGTGGGTAAATTTACATAAACCTTTTTTTGAAATTATAAATTTTATGAAAGAATTAAGCAAAAGAGAAATAAGAACTGGAGTTATAACAACTAAAGGTAAAATGTTTGCAGAAAAAATTCTTAAACAATTAAATATTTTTCCAGAATTTATTTTTGGTTATGAATCAGGAACAAAAATCAAAATAGCTGAAAAACTTACACAAGCTTATGAAATTTTAGGCTTTATAGAAGATAGAAAAAAAACTCTAATCGATATTAAAGAAAATTCAGAAACTTCTCACATTCCATGCTTCCTAGCTGATTGGGGATATTTAAAAGAATCAGATAAAAATAAGTTAAGTAATGAAATCAAATTATTAAAATTAAAAAACCTTGGAGAATTAGTTGCAATTCAAAGATAATCAGCTAGAGTACAGGTGTACTATAGTTTGTATTTATGAAGTTTGGTTTAAATAAAAATTTCCAAATCTAGAATAATTACAAGAACTTTAACCGATAAATCAAACAATGAGCCTTGAAGAAAAGAAAAAAACTGAATCAAAAGAAAAAGACAAGGCATTAAGTCTTGTCCTAGGTCAAATAGAAAGAAATTTTGGACGAGGTTCAATAATGAGACTTGGTGACGCCTCAAGAATGAAAGTAGAAACAATATCTACTGGAGCGCTCACCTTAGATTTAGCATTAGGAGGAGGCTATCCAAAAGGAAGAGTAGTAGAAGTTTACGGACCAGAAAGTTCAGGAAAAACTACATTAACGCTTCACGCGATTGCAGAAGTCCAAAAAAATGGAGGAGTAGCTGCATTTGTAGATGCTGAGCATGCACTAGATCCAGTTTATGCGGCCTCTTTAGGTGTTGATGTTGAAAATTTGTTAGTTTCACAGCCAGATACTGGTGAAATGGCTCTAGAAATAGTTGACCAACTTATAAGATCGAGTGCGGTAGATCTTGTAGTTGTTGACTCGGTCGCAGCGCTAACTCCAAGAGCCGAGATAGAAGGAGAGATGGGAGATCACGTAATTGGAAGCCAAGCAAGGCTAATGAGCCAAGCAATGAGGAAAATAACAGGAAATATTGGCAAATCTGGATGTACGGTAATATTCCTGAATCAATTACGCCTAAAAATTGGCGTTACATACGGCAATCCAGAAACAACCACAGGAGGTAATGCATTAAAATTTTACGCCTCAGTAAGACTTGATATCAGAAGAATTCAAACTCTTAAAAGAGGTACTGAGGAATATGGCATAAGAGCAAAAGTGAAAGTAGCAAAAAACAAAGTTGCACCACCATTTAGAATTGCAGAATTTGATATTCTCTTTGGGAAAGGTATTAGTACAACAGGATGCTTATTAGATTTAGCAGAAGAGACCAATATCATCATAAGGAGAGGTGCTTGGTATAGTTATGAAGGAGAAAATATTGGACAAGGAAGAGATAATACAATCATTTGGCTTGATCAAAACTTAGAAATCAGGAATAAAGTAGAATCTATGGTTAAAGAGAAATTAACAGAAGGAACTGAAGTCAGTTCTAATTCAATGAAAGCATTAAATAGCAATCCTGCTAATACAATCGCTGTTAATGATATAAAAACAGTAGCTTAGATTTATAAAGAATCAGCTAAAGTCCACCACCCAGCAGCAGGGCCTATAAATCTCACTACGATCCATAAGATTACTAACCCTCCAATTCCAAACCAACTGGCCTTAATACTTAATTTAATTAGGTTATCTCTTTGATTGATTGTAAAGGGAAGCCATTCAAATAATCTTGGAGAGTCATCAATTTTAGTTTTAGTATTATTTTTTTTTGGAGGTAAACCAAGTGTTTTCCGTCTTTTTGCTTCTCCCATATTTCTTTAGTTATTTACAAAATCATAACCTAATCAAAAGGTAGCATATAGTTAATTTGTTTTGAGGGTTGAATGTTTTGCAAAAGTAATCTTCCCCAGTTTCTTTTATTTGCTCTTCCATCTAGGATTATTAACTTACCTGAATTTCTTCTTAAAGGAGAAATAGATCTTTCAAGTTTAATTCTAGCTTGAGGAAGTAAGAAGTCTCTAAACCAATCTTGAGAAAGCTTCTTTTTATGAGAGACAGTAATTGCATTAATGGGTTCTGACATATTCGGAATCGGAAGTAAAGGAATGATAATTTGTTCTGGAATTTGAATTAAATAAGAATTCATAATCCACCAGTCAAAACTAGAGCAAAGAATTTCATTTTTACCAGAAGGAATTGTCTCTAGCAATACTCTCTTCCCGTAGGTAGAAGCTAATTCTGTAGCAAGATTAGTTTTTAAATCAATATCATCAGACAACACTAAAGTTAAACCCTTTCTAAAAAGTATTAACTTTTTGCATTTGTCCAAGATTGAATTGGTAAAAAGAGGATTATTAGGAAGCAACTGTTTCGAGGGTATATATAAAGAAATCTTTTTCTCTTCAAAATTACTCTTAAAATTAATAACCAAATCAATATCTAAACTATGTTTTTTAAAATACATTTGGAAAAAATTATCTTTTCTCAATGCTGATAAAAAAACAAATTTATTATTTGAAAAAAATTCCTTAATTTGGAAAAGTTCATCTATTGGCTGTAAATACAAATTCCAATCTAAATTTGTTTCGTTTAACTTTACCCAGCATGCCCAACCTTGAGATAATGCATTGTTGACGCTTAAAAATTTATCAGAAAAAAAAGAATTTTCATGAAAAAAGTTTGACAAGAAACTAATTTCTTTTTCATCTAAATTGATATAACTATTTCCTAAGACCTTTCTGAAGAAGAACTTTTTCTTCAACGAATCATATACTTTTATAAATTTTTGATTGATTAATTCAAATTCTTTAAAATTTTTTGTCCAATCCTTTTTAAGTAAAGAAATCCTAAAATGATTTTTTAAATCCTGTTTTATATCCTCAATTCCTGTATAAACTATTCGATGATTTCTAAGATTACGAGAATTGGGATCATTAAGAAAATTTTGGATAGTTATCAAGTGAACATGATGATTTGCAAAAATAAATTGATCATTTTTCAAAATAAAATTAAAACCTAGATTTTTCAAAGAATCAATCTGAAATTGGCTTATAAATTGGATTTTTTCTTTAGATAAAATAAAAGTTGAATCCTCTTCCTTTAAAAATAAAGAAATCAAAATTGGAGGTAACCAATCATAGCTAGAGAAAATTTCTGAATTAATTAGATAGGTAGAATCATTTTCAATACATTTGGAAACTATCCTCCCAAAAGAATATATGTGCTCCCAATTAATACTTTCATCTCTCAAAAAATTTTTCAAATATTGATGACTTAAAATTTCAAGCATTTATAATTAATTTAATTTCAAAAACATGCAAAATTTATGAACCTAATATACAAAAAATTGGTATCAATAAAAGAGGGTCTTGAATTAATTAATTTATGAAAATTGGAATAGTAGGATTAGGATTAATTGGTGGTTCTTTAGGATTAAAACTCCAAAGTCTAAATCATACAATTTATGGAGTAGCAAATAATGAATTTAATGAAAAAAAAGCTAAGGATAAAAAACTTGCAAATTTTGTTAGCTGTGATCTGAGCTTATTAAAAAAATGTGAGCTAATAATTTTGGCATTGCCTATCAAAGATTTGATCAGTCCGTCGCAACAATTAGTAGCATCAATACCTCAAGAAACAATAGTAACTGATGTCGGCTCTGTAAAAGAACCAATTGTAAATACATGGGAAAATTCACATCCTCTATTTATTGGATCTCATCCAATGGCAGGAACAGAAAAAAAAGGAGTTGATTCAGGTTTTGAAGGTCTTTTTAAAAACGCAAAATGGATTATTACCCCAACACAAAATAGTGATTTAAATTCAGTCAGCACTATTTCCAAGCTCATAAAATCAATGGATTGTGAAATTTGCCAAGCTTCGCCAAAAGAGCATGATGAAGCAGTATCTCTAATTTCTCATTTGCCTATATTTTTAGCTTCTGCCCTCATAGAAACTGCGCAAACAAAAAATAATCAATCTTTATTAGATCTCTCGCAAAAATTAGCTGCTACAGGATTTGCTGACACTTCGAGAGTTGGGGGAGGCAATGAACAACTAGGCTTAGATTTAGCTATTAATAATCAGATTAATGTTTTAAATTCCATAAATAATTTTAAAAATAAGCTGAATATACTGGAATCTCTTATTAAAGAAAAAAATTGGGATTTACTTTCTAAAAAACTTGCTGAAGCAAAAGAAAACAGACAAAATTTTATAAACTAAAATTTTCTATACCTTTGGCAGCTAAAATTTGCCTTGAAACCATTAATGCAGACTGACTAACACCTGCTGTCCCCTCTCCTGGATAAATCGAATCTCCACATAACCATAAACCTTCAAAAGGTGTCCTACTTGATAATCCAAATAAACCAAAAATATCTGGATTTTGACCAAGCCCGCCTACTATTCCATTAGGTCTTTTTGTCCATTTTTCAAAGCCTAATGGAGTTGCTAATTCTCTATGTAGCCAATTTTCAGGCTCAATATCAAATTGACTTTCCAATTCAAGCGAAATTTTTTTCATGAAACCATTTTTCTTTTTCAGATAAGTTTGTTTATCTAGATCAAACCAATCTTTAGTCTTGGTAAAGATACTCGCAATTAAAGTAATCTCACCTTTTGGTGCTCTTCCATCACCATCATTACTAATCGATACAAATAACGAACAAAATTCTTTCGAAACAAATTGATAATGATTTGAGAATGTTTTTTTAATGTGTTCTTTTTTTAATGCTGAATAAAAAACTACAGCTCCACTGGGACCAGGCAAATTATTAAGTCGATTTTTATAATTTTTTTTTCTTTTTAAAGAATCTTTCAAATGTTTGAGCAAAGATTGTGGAGGCACTGTATAAATTACATCTTTTGCTTGATAAATGAAAGATTTTTTTTTCGAATTAGCAGATACTGTCCA
>QCCB01000004.1 GCA_003278955.1 Prochlorococcus sp. AG-347-K10 | reverse complement strand
ATTTAGGAAAATTAAAGGAAGCAGAATTATCTACTCGTAAAGCACTAGAACTTAATCCTAATATCACTAACGCTCATTCGAATCTGGGGGGGATATTATTAGATTTAGGAAAATTAAAGGAAGCAGAATTATTTACTCGTAAAGCACTAGAACTTAATCCTAACAACGCTATTGCTTATTCGAATCTGGGAGGAATATTAAGAAATTTAGGAAAATTAAAGGAAGCAGAATTATCTACTCGTAAATCACTAGAACTTAATCCTAATTTAGGGATTGCATATTATATTATATCAACTCTTAAATACCCTAATAAAAATCAAAAATGGAAAGAAACACTTTTTTCAGAAAATTTTTTAGATAACAAAAGCAAAAAAGATCAAGTTAACATTTACTTTGCGAGAGCAAATATTCTTCATAATGAAAAAAAATACCAAGAAAGTTCTAGATACCTTCAATTAGCAAATGAATTAAAACTTGATTTTAAAAAGTCTCAATCTGATTACTTAATCAATAAATCTAAATTATTACTTTTTGAAACTGATAAAGAAGGCATTAATCAGACAAAAATCACAAAATATCCAGAAAGTATTTTTATTGTAGGAATGCCAAGAAGTGGATCCACATTAGTTGAATCAATCCTTAGTATGAATAGCAAAGTTTTTGATTTAGGTGAAGTTAATATACTAGAAGAATCATTCCTTCAGCAAAAAAACATTGATGAGAAATTAACGCTTACTGATATTTATTGGAACAAAATTAGCAAATATACTGAAAATTTTTATATCACTACTAACAAATGGTTATTCAACTATCAATATGCAGGTATCATATCAAGAGAAATAAAGAATGCGAAAATTATTCACTGCTTTAGAAATCCATTAGATAATATTCTTTCAATTTATAGAGCAAATTTTACCAGAGATAATGAATTTTCTTCTTCCTTAAGAGATTGCACAAAAATTTATCTAGATCAAGAAGAAATAATGAGTAATTATAAGAATAGATTTCGATCAAAAATTTATGACTTAAATTATGATTCATTAGTTTCTAATTCTGATAAGGAAATTAAATCTTTAATCTCTTGGTTAGATTGGAAGTGGGAAGATTCATATCTATCGCCTCATTTAAATAAACGCTCTGTCTTGACATCAAGTAGTGTTCAAATTCGTTCCCCAATTAATTCTAAATCAATTGGTGGGTGGAAGAATTACAAAGATATGCTGCAGCCTGCTATAGAAATACTTACTCAAACTGAAAAATATCAAAATTTGCATTTATAAATCCTCAACAAAAATAAGTTCGTTTCTTGATATTAAAATTAACTTTTAATTAAAATAACAACTATAAAGAAGACAGACTTTATACGATTTCTCTATAGAAATAGATTTTTACCTCCATGTGAAACCTATGTGAAACCTCCATATTAAAATCCCTTGCCATCAGGTTTCAAAATTCTCATGTGAAACTCATGTGAAACCAATTTTTCTAGACTATAACTGGGTTTATACCCTACTTTTCATTCCCACTCAATAGTTCCAGGAGGTTTGCTTGTAATATCATAAACAACTCTATTAACTGAACTTACTTCGTTGACGATTCTATTTGCAATCCTTTCTAAAATCTGAAAAGGGATTTTTGACCAATCGGCTGTCATACCATCTTCACTAGATACACAACGTAAAACTATTGGCCATGCATAAGTCCTTTTATCACCCATAACTCCTACTGTTTTTACGGGTAACAATACTGCAAAAGCTTGCCAAATTTCATTGTAAAGACATGCTTTTTTAATTTCATCTCTCACTATCCAGTCTGCATCTCTTAAACAATCAAGTTTTTCATTATTCACCTCTCCCAAAATTCTTATTGCTAATCCTGGTCCTGGGAATGGATGCCTTTTTATAATTTCATCCGGCAAACCTAAAGCAGCTCCAACTTTACGGACTTCATCCTTAAAAAGTTTTCTTAATGGCTCAACTAATTTAAATTGCAAATCTTTTGGCAATCCGCCCACATTATGATGACTCTTTATTTTTACAGCTATTCTTTCTCCTGTTTTAGGGTCAATATTAGTCCCAGCACTTTCAATAACATCAGGATAAAGAGTACCTTGGGCTAAATACTGAAAAGGTCCCAATCTATTGCTTTCTTCCTCAAATACTCTAATAAATTCTTCACCTATAATTTTTCTTTTTTGTTCTGGATCAGTAATACCTTTTAATTTGGCAATAAACCTCTCCCTTGCATTAATGTATTCAACTTTTATGTGAAATTTCTTATCAAAAAAATTCATTAAAAATTCCGGTTCACCTTTTCTCATAAAACCTTGGTCTATAAACATGCATGTAAGCTGATTTCCAATAGCTTTATTGAGAAGAAAAGCAAGAGTTGAGGAATCAACTCCGCCAGATAAGGCAAGCAAAACTTTTTTATTACCAACTTGCTCTCTTATCCTGGGTATAGTTTCCTCTATATAAGTTTCGGTTGTCCAATCAGCCGCACAACAAGAAATTTTATAAACGAAATTTTTAATTACCGTCATCCCACACTCTGAATGAACAACTTCTGGATGAAATTGTACGCCAAATAATTTCTTTACATCATTTGATATTGCTGCATGAAGTGTGTTCTCGGTATGAGCAATTTTATTAAATCCATCAGGCAAACTATTTATAGAATCGCCATGACTCATCCACATAATAGATTTATCTTCTACATCAGAAAGGAGGTCTGATTCTTGGTCTATATTTATCGGTGCTCTACCATATTCAGCTCTTTTGTTTGCCGAAATAACAGATCCGCCAAGTTCTTTGACCATTAATTGCATTCCATAGCATATGCCAAGAATAGGAATTCCTAAATTAAAAATTTTTCCATCACACTTTGGCGCGTTTTGTGAATATACAGAATTTGGGCCCCCACTTAAAATAATCCCTTTAGGGTTAATATTTTTAATTTCCTTAATTGAAATGTAATTACTTACTACAAGAGAAAAAACATTAGTTTCTCTAATTCTTCTTGCAATCAATTCAGAATATTGAGATCCAAAATCCAAAATTAATATAGAAGGATCTCGTTCTTTTTTTAAAATTATTTCACTCATGTATAAAAGTTAACTCAATTTATTTACAAAAGCATAATGAATCACAAATTAATCTCATTTAAAATAAGAAATATAATTATTTCCGTTAATTCCAGCCCACCTAATTTGCCTTTTTTTATCAAAAATGATTGATGCGATTTCCATATCGGTTTTTACATACCTATTTACATAAGTAAAAGAACGCTTTTCGATCGTATTTGATAAATTCTTGAATAATTTATCAGCTAAAGATTTATTAAATCTTTCAAGAATTTGTAATGCATTCTCAAGATTATCTAACTGTGATAATTCAAGTATTATTTCAGGTGGTAATTTTTCTTGAACAGCTAAATAAACAAGAATCTCAATTCTTGCATCAGCCAAATGATTATGTGTATGAAAAATACCGCCTGCTAATTTAATTAATTTCCCGTGATAACCAAAAAGAATTACAGTTTTAACTTTTTTTATTGCAGCATCAACTAATAATGGTCCTATCCAATTTCCAATTTTGATAATTGGCAATTTGACATTATAAGTTTTGGCCAAATTTAACCCATTTTCACCAATAACAAATATAACTTCCCCTTTAAAATTATTTTGAATTAACTGTGCTAAGTTATTTTTAGCCTCTTCTAATTGATCAGGTGAAGCACTCGAATAAGTCTCGGCAGAAGTACCAATAATAGATAATCCATTAACAATACCAAACGACTTATTACTAGTTCTTTCGGCTAAAAATGCCCCATTTGGGAAAATAATTTCTAATTTCAAATTAAAGCCGGCAGGAATACTATCTAATAAATTTTCATATAAAACTTCTTTGGCAAAATTAGAAATGCATATCTCTGATGTATCTTCTTTTATACCTACACCATATCCTGCAATAATATTTATTGGAATTGTTTGAACCGTAGAATTAAAAGAAATTTTTTCTAAAGAGGCTATTGTCCATATCTCTAAGTTTTGTGTAATATCAAGATCTAATCCAGACTTTGCAAAGGTAATTCCTAATGCATGCGAGTCATCTTTAATTAAACCAACAGAATGGATCTCGATTTTTATTTCTTTTTTTTCACTAGGAATTTTTATTAGTTCATAATTATTAAATGGTAACCCTACTAGTTTATTTAATGCTGACCTAGCAGCTCCAGCAACCCACAGAGGTAAAGAAAATCCTTTTTTCAAATCAAGTAATTGAAAAATATATAATGAGAACTAATCTAAGAATGACCTATTTAATAAAAAGTGGCCATACAACAAAAATTGTCATTGATGATTCCTGGACCCACACCAGTTCCAGAAAAAGTTTTACAAGCATTAAGTAAGCATCCAATAGGCCATCGCAGTAAAGAATTTCAAGATCTCGTAGAGAGTACAACTAAAAATTTACAGTGGCTTCATCAAACTCAAAATGATGTTCTAACAATAACTGGTAGTGGGACCGCCGCAATGGAGGCTGGAATAATAAATACCTTAAGTAGTGGAGATAAAGTAATTTGTGGAGAAAATGGAAAATTTGGCGAAAGATGGGTAAAAGTTGCTAAAGAATTTGGTTTGGAAGTAATAAAAATTGATGCCGAATGGGGTACTCCACTTAATCCAGAAGAATTCAAAAAGGTATTAGAGGAAGATAAACAAAAAGAAATAAAGGCTGTTATTTTGACTCATTCGGAAACCTCAACAGGTGTAATTAATGATTTAGAAACTATTAGTTCATATATTCGTGCACACAACACAGCTTTATCAATTGTTGACTGCGTTACAAGTCTTGGAGCTTGCAATGTACCAGTAGATGAATGGGAATTAGATATCGTTGCTTCAGGCTCACAAAAAGGATATATGATACCTCCAGGGCTAAGCTTTATAGCAATGAGCCAAAAAGCATGGGAAGCTGCAGAAAAATCTAATCTACCAAAATTTTATTTAAATTTAAAATCCTACAGAAAAAGTCTTTTAGCTAACAGTAATCCGTACACCCCAGCAGTTAATTTAGTTTTTGCCTTAGATGAAGCTTTAAAAATGATGAGAGAAGAAGGCCTAGATAACATTTTCCTAAGACACAACAAACACAAATTAGCGATGAGCAATGCAGTAAAGGCTTTGAATCTAAAATTATTTGCTGATGAAAAATATTTAAGTCCTTCAATTACTGCAATAAAAACTGAAGGAATTGATGCTGAAGAATTTAGAAAAACAATAAAAAATAATTTTGATATTCTTCTTGCAGGTGGTCAGGATCATCTGAAGGGGAAAATATTCAGAGTCGGGCATTTAGGTTATGTAAATGATAGAGATATTATTACGGTAGTTTCTGCTATTAGTAATACACTTCTCAAGCTCAATAAAATTACATCCAAACAAGCTGGTGAGGCATTAGTGATGGTATCAAAATTTCTAGAGGGGAATTAAGTTAAGTACCTGGCTCTTCAACATTTCCACCTAATTCAACAATCTTTTTTCTAAGAGAGATTGATTTTGTTTCATCACCTTTGGTTTGAGCTATTGCGAGGGCAAACTCTAATTTTTCGAGTTGGTGGCCACCCTCAAAAAAAGATAATTTTTTCTTTATACGGTTTTTATTATCTTTGTAAGAAATTTGTGAAGACATAAAAAATCATGCTTTAGTTAATATTATGCCAACAAAAGGGGACATTACGAGAGGAAACTAAAAATATTATATGACTATAAACTTAAACAAAAAAAATTTTTTCTAATATTATATTCAAACATCCATAAAATTTATGCCTAACATAAATCTAATCTATTATCTTTTTGCAGGTTGTATTTTTGGAGCTTTAGCTCTAAAAACAGGTATTCCTGCAGCTCCTCTAGCAGGTGCTTTAATAGGCGCAAGCATAATTAGCATAAGTGGTAAAGTCGACATCGCAGAGTGGCCAATCGGCACAAGAACAATTTTAGAAATCGGAATTGGAACAGTCATCGGTACATCATTAACAAAAGAATCATTAGTTGATATTCAAAATTTATGGAGGCCAGCCATATTAATAACTTTTACTTTAGTCATAACTGGGTTAGCAATAGGATTATGGACAAGCAGATTACTTAATATAGATATCATTACAACAATTCTAGGCGCTGCACCTGGAGGAATTAGCGGAATGAGTCTTGTAGGGTCTGAGTACGGAGTTGGGCCTGCGGTGGCAACTTTACACGCTGTAAGATTGATTACTGTACTCTTAATTCTTCCTTTAGTTGTGAAATGCTTAAATATATTTGGAGTGATTAAATCTTAAATTTCTATAGACATATTCACAATAAAAGATATTTTTAAATAGAAGATAAAAGCTAATGCAAAGATTAAAGAAGAAAAAACTAATACCATTAGCATTGGGAATTTTCGTTCCTCTTACTCTTACTACTCCAAGAGTAAATGCAAGTGCATTTGGGGCAGAAATTTTTTGTACTATGAGAGATGGCGGAAATGACCATGAAAGTAGTTGGGATGCAGCTTATACATATATAAAAAAACAAAAGGGAGGATTCTTCAAAGTTTCACCTAAAAATGCAGCAGCGCAAATTACTGAAACAGTTATAAGAGAGAGAGAAAAATTTAGTTATTGCATTGAATATTTAGATAATCTTCATCCAAATAGAAAACTAATACGGGATTTAGAGAAAGAACAAAAAAGAAAAGAAAAAGAAGCTAAAGATAAAGAAAACAAAAGAAAAAGATTAGAAAAAGAATTAGAAGAAGCTAATGAACAAATTTCTGAAGAATTTACTGATGAAACACTTGATAGATATAGTTATTAATTAAGAAGTTCCAAAAGATAATAATTTTTCTAAATTTTATAAATACCCTTTTGTATCTAAACACACTAAATAATATTTTTACTGGAAAATATAGGCAAAAAAGTATTAATAAATGTTGACTTTTAATATATTCAAGCGATTATTTATTTAACTAAATATTCTGAATGCATATTAATGATGCTGTATTTTTAGAGGATTTATGTCCTAAGTTCAGATTAAGACAATGGCGAAAATCTATTCATAAGTTTACTGGAAAAAGTTGTATATATTGCGGAAAACCATCTGAATCTATTGATCATGTAATACCACGAAGCCAAGGAGGATTAAGTACAACAGAAAACTGCGTCCCTGCATGTCTATCATGTAATGGGGATAAATCAGATGAAAATGCTTTGTATTGGTATAGAAGGCAAAAATTTTATGATCCCCGAAGAGCAATGGCTATAAGAGCTTGGTTAGAAGGAGATTTAAGATTAGCTATTAGATTACTACAATGGGCTAATCCTGGTTTTAAGGTAAAAAATAAAAATTACATAAAAGATGAATCAAAATATAGGGCAGCTTGACTACCAAACATTACATATTTTTCTAGAGTTGTAACTCTCACATATATTTTCAAATTCTTTTGGCGATTCTGGGAATATTAAAATTGTCGAAAATGAAATAAGAAAGACAAATAACTTTTGGTAGAATTTAAAACTAACTAAGCTTACGTCTTTCTGTACAAGATGGCAGTAACTTTTGCTAACACAGAGAGTTTTTGATTTTAAATCGGGCTCAGAAGATGTCTTCATCATTAATTAATACATATGTACTACTTTAATTCAAAATGAAGAAACCTGCAAATTTACTAGGAAATAAAAATAAATTTTTAGTCTTGGGATGTGGTTTCAGCGGGAGTTTTTTTGCAAAAACTATTAGAAAATTCGGTTGCACTGTTTTAACAAGCTCAAGATCTGCAAGCAAAGATCCAAATAGTTTTATTTTCAACAGTGAAAAAGATATTGTTCCTGATGAAAAAATTTTTGATGGAGTCACACATATTCTTAGTTGCATACCTCCCGACAAAAATGGGGATGATCCCGTACTAAAAAGCCTTCAAAGTAAACTAAAAGATTTACCACTTGAATGGGTTGGATATTTATCTACAACAGGAGTATATGGAAATACTAAAGGTGGTTGGATTTCTGAGATAGATCAGCCTAATCCTCTTCAAAAAAGAAGCCATAATAGATTAAATTGCGAAAAAAAATGGATTGAATCTAGTTTGCCAGTGCAAATTTTTAGATTGCCTGGTATATATGGACCTGGAAGATCAACGTTTGAAGCAATCAAAAATCAAAAAATTCGAGTTATCTTAAAAAAAGCTCAAGTATTTTCAAGAGTTCATGTTGCTGATATTACAAATGCGATAATTTTTTTATTACAAAATAAAAACTATTTAAAGTTTCACCAAATCATTAATATTGCAGATGATAAACCCTGTTCTCAATATGAAGTTATTCAATATTGCTATGATTTACTTGGTTTAACAATGCCAAAACCAATATTATTTGAGGATGTAAAAGATGAATTATCTCCTATCGCTAAATCTTTTTGGATGGAAAATAGAAGAGTTTCAAACAAACTTTTATGCGAAACACTCGGTTATAAACTAATTTATAAAAACTATAAACTAGGCTTGAAAAATTGCTTTCTAAACAGTTAAAAAATAAATTAAAAACTTTTTATGAATTTTCAAAATAAAAATAAAATATTGAAGGTAGTATTAAGCGTTGGAGATGAGTCAGGTATTGGACCTGAAATAATCTTAAAAGCACTTTGTTCTGATCAGATACCAAGAAATATTGACTTTATATTAGTTGGGTCAAAAAAAAATCTACAAAATACGTACGAATACCTTAGTTCATTAGGATTAGAAAACCTTGCAAATCCAAAAAATTTCAAGATACATGATATCGAAATTTCTACATTAGATAGCGACCCTAAATCAATTTACGGTAATTCAAGTTTCCAATATTTAACAAAAGCAATAGAAATTGTAAAACAATATCCGAATTCAGCACTTGTAACTGGACCAATCTGCAAGAAATCATGGTCTCTAGCAGGTCATAACTTCTCTGGCCAAACTGAAGTACTAGCAAAATCATGTGGAGTAAAAAACGTTGGCATGCTATTCACAGCTAAATCGCCCATTACAGGTTGGAGATTTAATACTTTATTAGCTACAACCCACATAGCCCTTTCTGAGGTTCCCAAGAAATTAACTAAAGAATTAATCCACTCTAAATTGGATCTTTTCAAAAACTTTTGTAATACTTATACTGATAAACCCAGTTTAAAAGTAGCAGGATTAAACCCTCACGCCGGCGAAGAAGGCATTTTAGGTCATGAAGAGAAAGATTGGCTCAATGATGCATTAATTACTTGGAATACAAAAAATAGAGATATTAAATTATTAGGCCCTTTATCGCCAGATAGTTGCTGGAATTCTTCTGTAAAAGCATGGAATGACAAAAATGCTGAAAAGCATGATGGCATTCTTGCTATGTATCATGATCAAGGTTTAATACCAATGAAAGTAATAGCTCTTAATTACTCAGTTAATACCACAATCGGTTTACCTTTTATAAGAACATCTCCTGATCATGGAACAGGATTTGATATTGCTGGCAAAGGAATTGCTCAATCTCAAAGCATGATTGAGGCTATTAAGGCTGCCGTAGAAATGACTAACAATTCAAGACTGCTTAACACGCATTAAAACTTGACCAAATTCAACTGGTGTTCCATTTTCAACGAGAATCTCTACTATTTCGGCATTAAATTCAGATTCAATTTCATTCATTAACTTCATTGCTTCCAAAATACAAATAGTTTGACCAACCTTAATGTTATTTCCTACTTCGACGAATGGCTCCTCACCAGGCGCTGCAGCCCTATAAAATGTTCCGACCATAGGAGAAGTAATTTCAGTTAAATCAGAACGTCCTGGGGGTTCCACCTGAGGTGCTTCAGGCTCATTAACTGCAGGGATATTATCATTAATAGTTTTTTGATTAGCAATTAATTGCTTATCAAATGAAGTATTTGAAACTAAATTATTAACAACTTGGTTCTGATCAAATACATTCCTTTTTATTTCGAGTTTAAAATCTTCTCCCTCCAGAGAGAACTCTTGTATGTCACTTAAAGAGATTTTCTCTATTAAGCGATTTAAGTCTTCATGATCTAATTTCATAGCCATTAATTTTCACGTCCAAGATAACTGTCATTACGAGTATCAACTTTAATCATTTCTCCCACAGAAATAAATAAAGGAACCATAACTTGAGCACCTGTTTCTAGAATAGCTGGTTTCGTGCCCCCACTAGCAGTATCACCTTTGACTCCAGGGTCAGTCTCTGTAACTTTCAAAGTAATAGATATAGGTAGTTCTACTTCTAAAACTTTACCATTATGAAAAATTACATTAACCTCCATTCCCTCTTTCAAATACTTTGAACCTTTACCGATTTGTTCAGAGGTGAGTCTTGTCTCTTCAAAACTTGTCATATCCATAAAAACATAATCACCAGACTCCACATAAGTATGCTGCAGGTTAGACTTCTCAAGGATAGCCTGCTGTACTGATTCTCCGGCTCGAAAAGTTTTTTCAACCACGTTGCCGCTTTGAACTGATTTTAATTTTGTTCGCACAAAAGCAGAACCCTTGCCAGGCTTGACATGTAGAAATTCTACAACACGCCAAACTTGTCCATCTAATTCGATGGTCGTACCTGTGCGAAAATCGTTACTGGAAATCATTCCTGTATTACATCCCCAAGGATCATAAACCTGCAAGAGTGCTATGCAAAAATTCTTATCAAATCAGAACAAACTTTTATTAAGTCTATCGATTGTAATTTTACAGGTTTTTCTCTTAAAACCGATTCAAGTATTAGCTGATTTACCTACTGGAAATGCAGTAAAAGACCCTAGTGCAATCCTCAGAAATGCACTCCCTATCAAGCAAGTTGAGTTGCAAGAAATTCAACACAAATTAGAAGAAACTAGTGACCTTGTACGAGGAGGAAGATGGCCTGCTCTTACGAAAACTGTTACAAAATGTCAATCTTTACTAAAAAAATACCAGAGTAAAATTATTCAAGAATTACCAAACGATAAAAAAGAAATTGCTAAAAAAACATTTTTAGAACTCAAAGAAAATTTTGATAACCTTCAAAATTACTCTAAATTAAAGGATAAATACTCTTTTATAGCGACCCGACGAGATGCTTTAGACAAAATAGGTGGATTAGAAGAATATTTTCTGCCAAATGAATTTCCATACTCTATTCCCAAGGAATTTGATAATTTACCAAGATTATTAGGCAGAGCAAAAGTCAATATAAAAACTTCCAAAGGAGATATGCAAGCTATTGTGGATGGATTTAACGCCCCACTTACAGCAGGAGCATTTATAGATTTATCTTCAAAAAACTTCTACAAAGATTTACCTATCAACAGAGCAGAAGAATTTTTTGTACTGCAAACAGGTGATCCAATTGGTGGAGATATTGGTTACATTGATCCCGAAACAAACCAAGAACGACACGTTCCTTTAGAAATTAGAATTCCTGATGAAAAAGATACTTTTTATAATCAAACTTTTGAAGATTTAGGTCTTTACACAGAGACGCCAACATTACCTTTTGCCACACTTGGAACTCTAGGATGGTCCCATTCGAATACCGCAGTTGATGATGGGTCTTCACAATTTTTCTTCTTTTTATATGAAGCAGAATTAAATCCAGCAGGTCGCAATTTAATTGACGGGAGAAATGCTGCCTTTGGTTACGTTATAAATGGATTTGATGTATTAGAAGAGCTTACTAAAGATGACACAATAATTTCGATTGATGTTTTAGAAGGAATTGAGAACCTCGAATTAAATGCATAAAGAAATATTAGAAGATATAGGAGAAAAAGAACTAATAAATAGGCTAGGCAAATTTATGCCTAAAAATCAAGTTTCAGATGATTGCGCTTTAATCAAAACTAAAAATCAAAATTTACTTGTTAATACTGATTCATTAGTGGAAAATATTCATTTCAATGACATTACTATTTGTCCTCAAGACCTTGGTTGGAAAGCAGTTGTAAGCAACATCTCTGACTTATTATCTAGTGGAAGCAAGAAAACTATTGGTATTACAATAAGCCTAGTTCTACCTGCTAGAACTGAGTGGATTTGGGTTGAAGAACTATACAAAGGAATAAATAAAGCATTAAAAGAATATGGCGGGTTGATTCTTGGGGGAGATTGCTCAAAGGGGAATGAAAAAATCATTTCGATTACGGCCTTTGGAATTCAAGGTGAACTTGAATTACGAAGAAACGCATGTAAATCAGGAGATATAATCTTAACTACAGGAATTCATGGTCTTAGCAAACTGGGATTTTTGATACGAAATAAAATTAATTTCGATAATGAATTTTCTCTGAATGAAAGATTAATCATTAAGTCCATTGAACATTTTTGTCGTCCTAGAGTCTACCCAAATTTTCTAAATAATCTCCTCAAAACTCGCTCAAATAAAAAAATAAGGAGAATAGGATGCACTGATAGCAGTGATGGCCTATTTCAAGCCTTACAAGATTTAGCAATAGCTAGCAACTGTAAAGCGATCATAAATTATGAAAAAATACCTAAAGATAAGGATTGGCCTAAAGGAGATAAATGGGATGAATATTATTTTTTTGGAGGTGAAGATTATGAATTAGTTTTCTCATTGCCAAAAAAATGGGCAAAAAATTTATCAAAACTTGATAAAGATATTAAAGAAATTGGGTTTTTTGCTGATGGTGAACCATCAATAGAATTTAAAGATAATAAAAAAAACAAATTACTTAATAACAAACCTTTCAAACACTTTTAATTATTCCCAATTTTTAGCAACAATCTCTGCTAAATCTACAACTCTCTGACTATAACCCCACTCATTGTCATACCATGCAAGGACCTTTACAAGGTTATCTCCGATACACATAGTAAGATCACTATCTACAATTGATGATTCATTGGTACCTGCATAATCGCTTGACACTAATGGTTCATCTCCATACTTAATTATGCCTTTCATTGAGCTTAGAGATGCTTCCTTTAAAGCATTATTGACTTCTTCAGTTGTAACAGATTTAGAAGATTCAAAAACGAAATCTACTGCTGAAACGTTAGGAGTTGGAACTCTCATTGCAATGCCTGTTAATTTGCCTTTCATTTCTGGATATACAAGTGCTACCGCTTTAGCAGCACCTGTAGAAGTAGGAACAATGTTTGTTGCAGCGGCTCTTGCCCTTCTTAAATCTCTGTGACTATTATCTAAAATTCTTTGATCCCCTGTATAACTATGAATTGTAGTCATCAAACCTTTGTTAATTCCAAAAGTTTGGTCTAACACTTTAACCACTGGAGCTAAACAATTCGTTGTACAACTTGCATTACTCAAAATATCATAATCTTTATGTTTATATGAATCAGCATTAACTCCAACTACATAAGTACCAACGCCATCGCCTTTACCAGGAGCAGTTAAGATAACTTTTTTTGCTCCCACCTCTAAGTGCTTACTTGCACCTACGTCTGTATTAAAAACTCCAGTAGATTCGATAACCAAATCTACACCCCAGTCTTTCCACGGGAGGTTTAATGGGTTTCTATCAGAGAAACACTTAATTGTCTTGTTATTAATTACAAAAGTATCATCAGTATATTGAATATCAACACCATCAAGTTGACCAAGGACAGAATCGTACTTCAGTAGATGAGCATTAGTCTTAGGATCTGAGGTAACGTTAATTCCAACTACTTCAATATTGGTGTAAGCCCCTCTACTAAGCCAACAACGCATAAAGTTTCGACCAATTCTGCCAAAGCCGTTAATTGCAACACGCAAAGTCATAACTAATAATTTCTAAATGATTTACCTAAGTTGCTGATCATACTGAATTTTGTGCAATAACGTAAGGTTTTTTTGATTTATTAAGCAAATAAGTGTAGTTTTGTATTAATTCAAGGGAAAAAAACATTTTTTTTAAGAAAAAATAGCAAAATTTCAGCTAGAAGTTATTTTGATTTAAGTAAAAGATAAACATTGGATAAAGAATTACTATTGAAAAGTCATTTTCATTTTATTGGGATTGGAGGTATTGGGAT
This sequence comes from Prochlorococcus sp. AG-347-K10, assembly GCA_003278955.1. GTDB lineage: Bacteria > Cyanobacteriota > Cyanobacteriia > PCC-6307 > Cyanobiaceae > Prochlorococcus_A. The sequence continues at coordinate 70,693 of QCCB01000004.1, read as the reverse complement.
GTCAGCATTAGCAATGGGTTTACTTAAGAAAGGTTGTTCAGTTTCAGGATCTGATTTAGTTAAAAACGATGAAACTAATAAATTAGAGAAATTAGGTGCAGTAATCTTTACCTCTCAAGTGCGACAAAATATTGAATTTGTTATTTCAAAATTTACCAACAAATTGATTAATTTTGTTGTAAGCTCCGCGATCAAGCCAGAAAATGAAGAATTTTCGTACTGCAGAGATAATAATTTATCAATTAAACATCGTTCAGAGATACTCGCAATGATAATGCGTACTTACACTGCATTGGCAATAGCAGGAAGCCACGGAAAAACATCAACCAGTACATTTCTTTCTACAATACTTGAGTTATGTACACATAATTCATCTTCCATAACTGGAGGAATAATTCCTATCTACAACTCTAATTGTCATCTAGAAAATACAAAATACTTAGTAGCTGAAGTTGATGAATCTGATGGGACAATTAACAAATATAAATCTGATATTGGAATAATCAACAACATTGATTTTGATCATTGCGATCACTTTTCTAATTTAAGTGAAGTCATTTCTTCTTTTAAAAGTTTCGCTAAAAACTCAAAAAAATTATTACTTAATTTTGATTGTGAAACCTCAAGAAATAACTTTTATTCTAATTGTAAGTGGTCAATCACTACGGCTAAAAACGTTGCTTATGCAATAATCCCGACTGAAATTAATTCAAAGTATACAATTGGAAGATATTATGAAAACGGAAATTTTATCAGTAGTTTGAATATTCCAATTCCAGGATTACACAATCTATCTAATATCACTGCAGCAATAGCAGCCTCAAGAATGATAGGAGTAGATTTTATAAAAATAAAGAAAAATATAAAATATTTAAAGCTGCCTAAAAAAAGATTTGAATTCAGAGGCCAAATAGATGAAAGAAGTTTATATGATGATTATGCACATCACCCAAACGAAATAAAAGAGACAATTAAATTAGGAAGATTATTTATTAAGCAAAAACATAATAATGAATATCAAAAAAGTAGATTAATTGCTTTATTTCAACCTCATAGATACTCTCGAGTAAAGCAATTTCAAAAAGAATTCGCTGAAGAATTATCAAAAGCAGATATTATTTATGTAACCAGTATTTATTCAGCAGGAGAAGGAAACGAAGATAAAATTACTTCAAAAATTATCACTGATCTGATTTATAAAAAAAATAAAAATGTTAGTTACATAAATAATTATTATGAAGTTTCAAAGAATTTTTACGAATTAACTCAAAAAGGGGATTTAATTTTGAATATGGGAGCTGGTAATTGTCATAATTTCTGGTCAATTTTAAATGAAAAAAAATTAAAAAAATAATTTATTTATGAATAAAAAGATTTTTTCTAAAAAGTGTGATTTAAGTAGTTATACAACTATAAAAGTGGGAGGAGTAGCTGAATATTTTGCTGAGCCAAGAAGCATTGAAGAATTTTCATATCTAATAGAATGGGCTAATTTAAACAAACAAAAATGTCAAATAATTGGCGCAGGTTCAAATCTTTTAATAAATAATATTTTCATAAAAGGCTTAGTTGTATGTACAAAAAAATTAAAATCATTAAAGATAGAGCCATATTCAGGAATTGTTGAAGCGGAAGCAGGTGTAATGCTCCCATCATTATCTAATTCTCTTGCTAAAAATGGATTACAAGGAGGGGAATGGGCTGTCGGAATTCCAGGAACATTGGGAGGAGCAATTTATATGAATGCTGGCACAGGTAATTTATCGCTAGCAAAAAATCTTATTTCCGTAAAAGTTATAAATAATAAAACTCATGAAAAGCTTGAAATTGAAAAAAAGGATATCAATTTTGAGTATAGATTTAGCTCTTTTCAAAAAAATGATTTAACAATTATTAGTGCAAGACTACATTTTGAGCCTAATGGCAATCTAGAACAATTAATGCAAACAACTAAAAATAACCTTAAATTAAAAAAAGAAACACAGCCATATCATCAACCAAGTTTTGGGAGTGTATTTAAAAATCCTGCAAATAATTATGCAGCAAAATTAATTGATGAAATGGGTTTAAAAGGATTTAAAATTGGCGATGCTGAAATTTCTACAATACATTCAAATTTTATAATTAACACTTCTTCAGCAAGTTCAAAAGATATTTATAAATTAATAACAGTAATTCAACAAAAAGTACTACAAAACAAAGGAATTTTTTTGCAACCTGAAGTAAGAATGATTGGTTTTGACTATCCTAATTAAAGAAACTTTTTTACACAATGGCGGGTTTTGGACTTCCTAACTTTGGACAACTTACAGAAGCTTTTAAAAAAGCTAAACAAATTCAGCAAGATGCGCAAAAATTACAAGATGAACTTGAAAATATGGAGATTGAAGGAAAAAGTGATGATGAAATGATAAAAGTATGGATAAGTGGAAACCAACTTCCCTTAAAGGTAGAAGTACAAGAAAATATTTTAAACGCAAATAAGGAAAAAATAGAGCAGAACATTTTACAAGCTATTCAAAAAGCTCATGAATTATCAACTACAACTATGAAAGAAAGAATGAATGATTTGACTGGTGGACTAAATCTTAATCTTCCTGGTTTTGATAATAGTGACTCTTAGAAGACTCAATCATTTCTTTATAAAAAGAATATCTTTCGAAGGATTTATTTAAATTACAGCCCTCATCGTCCAAATGTAAGCAATTACGAAATTTACACTTAATTTCATCATCGATTACCTGTTTGTATATTTCTGGATAAAGATTTGGCAACAAGCTAATATTAATCTCTAGGGGTTGCATATTAAAACCTGGAGTATCTGCAATGTAACTTTGATTTGATATAGAAAATAACTCAACATTTCGCGTAGTATTTTTACCTCTCTTAATTTTATTGGAAACTGGAGCAGTACTATTTTGAAGACCTGGAATTATCATGTTAAGCAAAGTAGTTTTGCCAACACCCGATGGGCCCATAAATATTGAACACTCTTTTTGCTTTAACTCAACTAATAAATTATGAAAGTCATCGGATTTATCTAAATTTAAAGTTATTGCTTTATAACCCCATTTCTCAAATTTATCTATTAATGAAGATCTTGTTGTATCAGAAATTAAATCACATTTTGTCAAAACTAATGACACATCAACACCCATAGATTCTGCCGATATCAAAAACCTATTAACTTGAGATAAATTTAATGCTGGCTCTTCAACAGAAAAAGTAATGTATACATTAGAAATATTCGCAACTGAGGGTCTAACTAATAAATTTTTTCTTTTTTTAAGCCTCGTTATTACTGCGCGTTTGCTTTTTAAATCAATATTTTCAATTACTACTTCATCTCCAACATAAATTAATTGATTTTTAAAATTTATAGACTTCCTCACCTTACATAAAAATTTCTCGCTATTTCCAGAGTTTTCTGGATTTTTTAAGTCAACTAAAACAAAATCATTAAATTTTTTCGTAACTAAACCTAAATATTTATTACTAATTTTCATTCAATATTTTTATTTTTATAAATTTTTCATTTTCTTTAATTTGTTTAAACAAAAACCCCATCTCTTTTAAGTTGTTTAATACCATTTCTTCTGGTTCACCTTTATCTAGTTCAACTATAAGGTGTTCGTTTTTAGATAACTTCTCCAAAGCTAATTTGATTTTGACAACATTTAGAGGACATGGAACAGATTTGAGATCCAAATGCTTTAAAGAAGTCATTAGGATTCTTTACCAAATAATTTACTAAAAAGTCCACTACTGGAATTAATATTTTTATCTGAATATTGAGAAGCTAAACCCTCTAATAGCTTTCGTTCTTCGTCAGTTATACGAGTTGGCAATTTTACCTTTACTAAAACTTCATGATTTCCTCTGGCAACCGGGTTGCCAAGTCTAGGTACACCTTTATTCTCAAGTGAAAGAGTTGTATTTGGCTGGGTACCACTTGGGATTTTTAAATTAACATTTCCATCAACTGTAGTAATTTCAACAGTATCACCTAAAATAGCCTGTAAATAACTCACATCTATCTCTGAGTAAATAGTCACACCATCTCTTTTAAGTTTTGGATCATTCTTAACCTTGATAAAAACATAAAGATCTCCAGGCGGACCCCCTTTCAAACCAACATTTCCTTCTCTGGAAACTCTTAATTTAGTACCAGTATCAACTCCCGCAGGAATATTAATTCTTAATTTTTTTCTTACTTGCTTTACTCCATTACCGCCACAACTTACACATGGATCTGCAATTATCTGACCAGCTCCATTGCATGAAGGACATTCAGCTACTTGTGTAAAATTACCAAAAGGTGTTCTCGTAGCTCTTCTAACTTGTCCACTGCCCCCACAGGTTGAACAAGTTTTAGGTCCAGTTCCTGCTTTAGCACCTGTTCCCCTACAAACTTCACATGTTTCAAGATGAGGAATTTTTATTTCTCTTTGTTGGCCAAATATTGCATCTTTAAAGTCAACATTAAGGTCATACCTTAAATCATCGCCTTGTTGCGGGCCTCTTCTTTGAGTTCTTCCTCCCTGGGGATTTTGTCCACCAAAGCCATTAAAAAAAGTTTCAAATAAATCTGCAAAGCCACCCATATCACCCATATCACCCATATCAGGCATTCCAGCCGCACCTCCAAGGCCAGCCTCACCAAACTGATCATATCTAGCTCTTGTTTGAGGATCAGCTAATGCCTCATAAGCCTTACCAATTTCTTTAAATTTATCTTCAGCTCCAGGATCTTTATTAACATCAGGATGATATTGTCTTGCTAATTTTCTGTAAGCCCTTTTTAAGGTATCGGCATCAGCATCTCTTGAAACTCCAAGTATTTGGTAAAAATCAGCCATTAGATAATGCTCAAATAAAAATTTAGAATTTATTCATCCTCAGAAGAATTCACCTCTGAATCGACATCCACTTCAACTGTATCCTTTTCTACTTCTTGTTGTGAATTTTGTTTACCGGGTCCCATAGAAACCTTAACCAATGCATGTCTCAAAATCTTTCCTTCTAGATGATATCCTCGCTGCAATTCTTCAATAATAATATCCTCTTCAAACTCTTCACTAGGTTCTCTTAAAACAGCTTCATGCAAGTTTGGATCAAATTGCTGACCAACAACTCTCATGGGCGACACTCCCTGTTGTTTTAAAACTTCTACCAATTGTTTATACAATCCCTGATAACTTCTATGAAGAGCTTGAGCTTCTTCACTTTCTGGTTTAAGTTGTTGTCTTGCTCTCTCAAAATTATCAACAATAGGAAGTATTGCAGTTAAAGCCTTTGAAACGAGTTGAATTTTTAAATCGTCCTGATCCCTAGACTGCCTTTTTCTAAAATTGTCAAAATCTGCTGAAATCCTTACATATTGATTTTTTAACGTTTCATGCTCTTTTTCTAATTGCTCTAACCTTGCATCATTATTTGTAATAGTATTTTTTAATTCTTCAGTATTTATTTCTTCTATTTTTTGAGAAGATAATTCATCATTTTCAGTAGTTGAATTTTGGGTAGATGATATATCTTCAGGAGTATTGTCCTGGTTAGAATCATCATTTTCTTTATTATCAATATTGTCTGATTGATTTTCAATCATTTTTCTAAATTTTAATAAAACTATTTTCCAATAAAGTGAGGCACAAAACAAGTTGCGGAAGGCCGCACAAATATTTAATTAGGAACAAACCTTAATGCTAATCCATTGTTGCAGTATCTTTTGCCAGTTGGAAGTGGTCCATCATTGAAGACATGTCCTTGATGACCTCCACATCTAGAGCAATGATATTCGGTTCTAGGGACAATTAACTTGAAATCAACTTTTGTTTCTACTGATCCTTGAATTGAATCCCAAAAGCTTGGCCACCCTGTACCACTATCATACTTTTTATCTGAGGAAAAAAGCGGCAAATCGCATCCTGCACAGTGAAAAATCCCTTTTCTTTTCTCATTATTTAACAGGCTGCTAAAAGCTCTTTCAGTCCCTTCCTCTCTCAAAATATAATAAGATTCTGGACTAAGCCTTGCTTTCCATTCGTCTTTTGAGAAATTCCACTCTCCTTTAGAAGCTAGTGAAGATGCTAATACTTGGACGGGATTAAAGATTATTTTTAAGATTGACATGGTAGGAATTAGAATAAAAGTTCTTCTTGTTAGAAATTGATTCATATATTTAAATCACAAAAAAGTAATGAATTTTATTCAAACCAATTCTATTAAAAATATTCATAAATTAAGTATTGCTCCAATGATGGATTGTACTGATAAACACTTCAGAATGATAATGAGAAAAATTAGTTCTGAAGCTCTATTGTATACGGAAATGATTGTGGCCCAGAGTTTAGTTTATACGAAAAAAAAAGAAATTTTTCTAGATTTTAATGATGAGGAACACCCGATATCGATTCAGTTTGGTGGGGACGATCCTAATATCCTTAAAGAGGCAGCCCAAATGGCACAGGATTGGGGTTATGACGAAATAAACTTTAATGTTGGTTGTCCAAGTCCAAGGGTCTGTTCTGGAAATTTTGGCGCTTCCCTTATGAAAGAGCCTGAAAAAGTAGCAAAATGTATAGAATCCTTAAAAAATAATTGCAACTTACCAGTAACGATCAAACACAGAATCGGTGTAGACAATAATGATAGTTTCGTTAATTTGAATAATTTCGTAAGAATTATCGCAAATGCTGGTGCAGACAGATTTACAGTTCATGCAAGGAAAGCCATACTAAATGGTCTAAATCCAAAACAAAATAGGACGATACCGCCACTAAATTATAATGTAGTAAAAAAATTGAAAAAATCAAATCCAGAATTATTAATAGAAATCAATGGGGGTTTGACAAATATCGATGAATCATTAAAAGCCTTGAATTATTTTGATGGAGTCATGATTGGACGGTCAATTTATAAACATCCCTTAAGGTGGTCTGAAATTGATCAAAGGATTTACGGAATTAATAAAAAACCCAAATCTGCTTCAAATATTATTTTCTCATTAATTCCATACATAGATGCACATTTAAGAAATGGAGGAAAATCTTGGGATATTTGTAAACATCTTATAAATCTAGTTGAAGGCATACCAAAAGCTAAAATTTGGAGAAATCAAATTTCAAATAAATCTATAAAAAAAGAATTAAATATTGAATATCTATTTAAATTAACAACAGCGCTTGAAGAAATGGGTTACTAGTTTGTCTCGTTTGAAGCATTGCTCTCATTGGACACTCCCCTTTTTCTTCTACTCCTACCATTTTCATATTCAGAGTTATCAGGAGAATTTCCATAACTTCTGTCTTCCCAACCTTCTGCTCCAGAAGATTTATTAGCGTTGGAGCTATTAGATCCATTATTGCCACCACCGTAGCCACCGCCGCCGTAGCCACCATTATTGCCGCCTCTTCCTCCTCTACGAGATCCACTAGAACCTCTAGGCTCAGCTTTATTAATTCTTAATGGTCTACCCATAAGTTCCGCACCTTGCAAACCATCAATAGCTTTTGACTCAATCGCTTCATCTGCCATTTCAACAAATGCGAATCCTCTTTTCCTTCCAGTATCCCTCTCCAAGGGAAGAGAACAATTCAAAACCTCTCCAAAAGGGGCAAATAACTGTATCACATCTTCACGCTCTGCGCGGAACGGCAAATTGCCAACAAAAATACTCACTTTAAACTCAACAAAAATTAACCTTATAAAAAAACTACAATGTGTAGTCTCATAACTTTGCTTTATTATTCTACTTCAAAGCATACCCTTGTTGTAGAAAATTAATTGAGATTCAAAGTCACAATCTTTTTTGCCAATCATTTACCTCTTTTTCTACCTGAACAAAACCTGTGCCACCCTCACTATTTCTTGATTTAACGACATTAAGAGGTTTAAGATCCACAAAAACATCCTCTTCAAATTCTGGATGAAATTTTTTAAATTCTTCAATTTTGAGATTTTTAAATAATATTTTTCTCTCTATGCAATATTTAACCATTTGACCAACAACTTGATAGGCGGTTCTAAAAGGAACATCTTTATTAACTAAATAATCTGCCAAATCAGTAGCATTAGAAAAGTCGTTTTCTACAGAATCAGATAAATTTTTAATATCAAATTCAATGCCCTCATTAATTAAAATAGTCATTGCTTCAATACATAAAGATATTGTTTCTGCAGTATCAAATATTGGCTCTTTATCTTCTTGAAAATCCTTATTATAAGAAAGTGGTACTCCTTTGACCATCGTTAACAATGCCTGGAGATGTCCGTACACTCTTCCTGTCTTACCTCTTATCAATTCTGGAACGTCAGGATTTTTTTTCTGGGGCATTAAGCTACTTCCTGTGGCACATTTATCTGTTAATTTTGCAAAAGAAAATTCATCAGTTACCCATAAAATTATTTCCTCTGAAATTTTACTTAAATGAGACATCAATAAAGCAGATGCGGAAACAAATTCTATACAAAAATCTCTATCACTTACTGCATCAATACTGTTTTTATAAATCTTTTTAAATCCCAATTCTGCAGCTGTAAAGTGCCTATCTATTTTTATTTTTGTTCCAGCTAATGCCGCAGCTCCTAACGGAGAGATATTAACTCTTGAGCGTACTTCTTTATACCTTTCACGGTCTCTTTGAAGCATTTCTATGTACGCCAATAAATGATGAGCCAAAGATAATGGTTGAGCTCTTTGCATGTGGGTATATCCAGGAATTAAGGTATAAATATGGGATTTCGCAAGATTTAAGAAAGATTTTTGCAAATCGGTTATTAAAATTTCAATATTGTCAATCTCTTTTCTTAGCCACAATCTTATATCTGTACCGACTTGATCATTTCTACTTCTACCTGTGTGTAATTTTTTCCCAGTTTCACCAATTAAACTTATCAGCTTTTCTTCTATACAATAATGAATATCTTCAGAAGGTGGACCAGGGAAAAATTTACCCTGCAAATACTCAACTTTTATTAACTCTAGACCATTAATAATTTGCAAAGCTTCAGAAGAAGATAAAACTTTTGTTTTACCAAGCATTTTGGCATGAGCAATTGAGCAATCTAAATCTTCTAAAATAAGTTTTTTATCAAAACCAATTGAGGCATTAAACTTTTCAATAAAAGGGTTAAGAGAAGTATCAAACCTTTTACTCCAAACTTTTGACATATGAATTCTTGACTTGAGATATCTCTAATAAAGCATTTTTTTATATAGGTGACAAAAAATATCTATTTCACTTGAAAAATGACCATCGATGCATCGTCTTCCAAATTTCTATTTTGTCCTGTAAAGTCATCTAATTTTTTAAATATTTTATTTAAGATTTCTTGAGATGTATAAGATTGCTTGCACAATTTTGTAAGAATTTTAATTAACCTTTCTTCATCAAATCTTTCACCTAAAGAGTTTGAAGTATCAATTACTCCATCAGTATAATAAAGAATTAAATCATCTTCATTCAGCTTGATTTCACGACAATGATATTCAGCATCTTTTTGTAGTCCAAGCACAAATCCTTCCGCATCTAATTTTATAATTTTTTGATCTGAACTTTTCCAAAGCAAAGGCGGATTATGTGCTGCATTAGCAAATCTCAATTTTCTAGTTCTAGGATCATAATCTGAATAAAATAATGTCACAAATCTATGAGACTGATCTAAATCATTTATTGCTAGTTGATTTAAATCATGCAAAATTCTATCTGGAGGTAAACCTGTTAGAACTTCTGCGCGAAGCATTCCTCTGAGCATGGTCATTAAAAGGCCGGCTGGAATACCTTTACCCATAACATCACCTATTACTAAAGCCCATCTTGCTTTTTCTCTTCTTTTTTCTGAGATATTCGTTTTTAAGCACATAAAATCATAGTAATCTCCACCGAGCTGAAGAGCTGATCTACAATGTGCAGCCAGGTCTACTCCATAGATAATTGGACAATAATCCGGTAGTAGTTGAGATTGAATTTCAGCACCAGTGGAAATTTCTCTATCTACATTTTCATGCTTTTTCTTTGTTTTTATTAAGTCGTGATTTTCTAATCCAATAGCTAAACAATTTTCAATAAAATTAAAATTAGTATCTTCAGTAATCGACTGTCTAGCAATATCTTCGCTAAAAATATAAATAAATCCTCTACATTTGCCTCTAGATATTATTTTTTTTGTTTCAATTCTATATTCTTTAAATTTATTTTTTAAAGCATTTTCAAAAGTTTGAATTTCTTTTATTTTAAAATTTTTTGAAAAATGAAATTGATCCAAAAAACTATTAATCTCCCCTTGAATTGTTAAATATTTATAATTAACAGAAATTTTTATATTTTCATTCCATATCCCACCCTCGTTATTTAAAGGAATAATTAAAATTATATTTTCAGAAAAAATATGTTTAAAAATTAAGCATACATAATCCAGTAATTTATTTATGTTGGAAAATGATTTTAAATAATATGCTAAAGAAGATGCAATTTCTGCAAATTTATATTTATTTTTTTGAGGTACTTTAGGATCATTTTCTAAAAAATTTTGGATAAATTTATTCGAAAATATTTTTTCTTTTTGATTATTTGTCAAAACAAATCTATTAGATAAGTATGTTTTAACATAAATTTAAGTTTTTAAAAAAAATTAATTAAATATTTATTTATCTGCAAGCATAGCCTCTACAAATTCATAACTATTAAATGGTCTCAAATCTTTTATACCTTCTCCAGCTCCAATAAACCTTATAGGCAAATTTACTTCTTCAGATACAGCCAAAGAGACACCTCCTCTAGAAGTGCCATCTAATTTAGTAATAATTGCTCCACTTAAATCTGCTGATTTAGCGAAACTTTTTGCTTGTTTTAAGCCATTTTGTCCCTGACTTGCATCTAAAACCAATAATGATTCAACAATTGCATCTGGAACCTTTTTATCAATAATTTTTTTTATTTTTGCTAATTCATCCATCAGATTATTTTTTGTTTGCAATCTACCCGCTGTATCAACAAGTAATAAATCAACATTTCTTTTTTTTGCAGAATTAATTGCATCAAAAACTACAGCAGCTGGATCAGCATTTTTTGATTTATTAGATATAACATCAACATTACTTCTATCTCCCCACACTTTAAGTTGTTCTACTGCAGCCGCTCTAAAAGTATCAGCAGCAGCAATCAAAGTTTTATAATTACTTTTTGATGACAAATATGCTAATTTTCCTAAGGTAGTAGTTTTACCAACACCATTAACTCCTACTAATAACCAGACATTTAACTTACCTTTTTGGGGAACTAAAAGGTCGGAGCCCGAATTTTTTATAGGTTTATCGATAATTAATTTTAATTCCTTCTTCAAGAATTTTATTCCTGCTTCTCCACCCACGACTTCTTCGTTTAATTTTGTTCTAAGAGAACTTATAACTTTATCGGTTGAATCAATCCCTACATCAGCTCTGATTAATAGAGTCTCTAAATCATCAAGAGATTCAGGAGTAAGAGGATCATCTCCCAATTTATCCAATAATTCAGTAACAAATCCTTTGCGGGTTTCTTCTAATCCTCTCCGTAATTTAGTTAACCAATCAATTTCATCAATCGATATTTGATTTATTTTTTTTCCTTGAGCAGCTAATACCATTGCAGACCAAGTAAAATTATCATCAAATTCTCCTAATTCAGGGTCATCAATAGTTTTAGTTTGTCCAGCAATATTTTCATTATTAGAACTATCAATCAATTCCTGCTTTTGTTCTGCCTGTTTCTCTAATTCCTGCTTTTGTTCTGCCTGTTTCTCTAATTCCTGCTTTTGTTCTGCCTGTCGTTTTTTTAAAATTGCATAAGCTTGTGCAGCCCATTCACGAGAATTATCAGAATCAGTATTGGTCATTATTATTTATAGTACGTAATTAAAATTTTCTAAATACTATTTATTTATATCAAATAATTATGACAATTAAATTGTTTGTAATCTCCTTAAAACTCCATTAATAAATTTTCTTCCTTGCAAATCACTATATTTATTAGCTAAATTAACAGCCTCATCACAAGCAACAGCTACAGGTGTGTTCAAAAAATTTATATCCACGTAAGCTAGGCGCAGAATATCCCTATCAATTCTTGGTAATCTTTTTAATCTCCAGCCATCCATTACTTGATCGATGTCAGAATCAATACTTTTGAGATTATTAATTATATTACAAATTCTTTGATTTACATCCTCTCTAATATCTATTTGACCGCTAGTAACAATTAATTTTGGAAAATCTATGATAACAGAGAGAGTATTCATTACGGTTTCAATTTTTTGCAGAGATTTTTTTAACTCATCTCGAACATTTGAATAAGAGGAATCACCACCTTCTTGCAATTCACTATCTATTATTTTTTGTGAAGCATTTTCTAACTCTGACTCGCAATTATCTAATTCCTCTCTGCAATGGTTTATTAGAGAATCTAAAGCAGATTCAAAAATTTCTTCTATCTGAAATTTATTTAATTTAAAATCACCTTTATCTTTTATAAGGCCAAGAGAAATTAAAGATAATTCTCTAGAAAGTGATCTTTTATGCATCAATTAAGAAGAAGTATTAGTGGAAGCTCGTAATTGAGAAAACAATTTTGAAAATGTTGGATTTGTGGTGTTATTTTTTTCATCTGGATTAACTATCCCAGCAGAAATTATTGTTCTAAAAGCATCTTCGACAGAAATATCCAAATCCTTAACAGAGGACTCAGGAACGAGTGTATACCACCCAGTCGTTGGGTTTGGTGCTGTAGGAATGAAAACACTAAGTAACTTTTCTTCTAATTCTGGCTGTAGAGAAGGTCCTACGTCTCCAGTTACAAAGCCTACACTATATAGTCCCTCACGAGGATATTCGACTAAAACAACTCGTCTAAATCTATTAGATTTATTACTTAAAAAAGTTTCTAGCAATTGTTTAAGAGTTTTATAAACCGCTCCAGCTACTGGGATTTTTGATAAGGTACCCTCTCCAAATTCTAATAACCATCTTCCTACAAAATTTCTCGCCATCAAGCCTATAAGCAAAATAGCTAATAAAGGAACAGTTAAACCTAAGGTGAGATTAATTAAATCTTGTAATAAAGGATTTAAATTAATAAAAGGATTTAATTGCTTTGGGACTGAAGTAACTAACGTTAAAACAAATTTACTAACTAATGATGACAGCCAGATTGTTGTTGCTAAAGGTATTACAACCAATAACCCAGCAATAAGATCATTTTTGAGATCTTGTTGAAGCCTTGATCCTAAATTCGAATCTTGATTTTGATTAGATTCAACCAAAATAACGTTTTAACTATATTAACTTTACTAATAATTTAACTGTTTTTACTAAGTTAGGATATATTTTTCTTAAATATATCTATTTTATTCATAAGTTTTTCCTCCCAAACATAACTTTTAAAAGAAATTCTATAAAAAAATGATTGATACGATTCAAGAAAAAAAAGAAATAAGTAGAAAATTAAAAGAAAGGGCTATTTTTGAGGGTTTTGCAGTTGCCGGAATAGCTTCAATTCCAGGTAGTTCGCGCGTAAAATTAAGAACTAATGCATTAGAAAGATGGTTATTAAATAACTATCATGCTGAAATGAAATGGATGGAAGCAGAAAAAAGAAAAAATATTGGCACACTTTTTGAAAATGCAAAAAGTATTTTAAGCGTTGGATTTACTTACATTAATTCACAAAACAGCAACAACAATTTTCTCAAGGTAGCTAAATTTAGCCAAGGTGAGGATTATCATAAAGTGATTCACAAAAAATTGAAGAATATTGGTAAATGGATCAACCTAGAAATCCCTGATTGCAAATGGAAAATATGTGTTGATACCTCTCCTCTTCTTGAAAAAGCATGGGCAGAGGAAGCAGGGATTGGTTGGATAGGTAAAAATAGTAATTTAATCAGCAAAAAAAATGGTTCTTGGTTTACTTTGGGTTTTATGATTCTCACAAAAGAATTAATGCCAGATACACCTCATCAATCACTTTGTGGAAAATGTGATATTTGTATTAAACATTGTCCCACAAAGGCAATTGTAGAACCATTTGTAATACAATCAGATTTATGCATTGCATATCACACAATAGAAAGCAGAGATAAAACTATTCCGAAGAAAATAGAAAAAAATTTAGGTGGATGGGTTGCAGGATGTGATATTTGTCAAGATGTTTGTCCATGGAATAAATCAGTGCCATACAACAATAATCATGAAACCACGCCAAAAGAATGGATTAAAAATCTTAATATTGATTCCCTCAATTGGGACGATAAAACGTGGCAGGAAAATCTCAAAGGAACTACTTTAAAAAGAATTAAACCATGGATGTGGAAAAGAAATATACAAGCAAATATAAAGAATAAAAAAATTAAAATATGAAGTCATTTTTAAAAAAAACAATCTGGGTCTCTTTGATCTGTTTTTATTTTTTTCAAATAGAAATAGTTAGAGCAATAGTTCCCTATTATTATTTCCCAACAATAAAAAATTTACAAAAGCAAAGTTTATATATTGGCAAAAATGCATATCAACTACTTTATTTTGGTCAATATGAAGACAGTGTTAACTTAGCCAAATTAGCAGTAAAAATAAATGCAAAAGATGAAAAACTATGGTTGATTTTGGCTGAAGCACAAATAGCTAACAAAGAATACAAAAACGCATTAAGTTCTCTAAATAAAGCAGAACAAATAAATTCAAATATTAGCGAAATATATTTTGCTAAAAGTAATATTTATTTAAAAATTTCCCAACAGACTAAAGCAAAGAATGCTTTAGAAAAAGGAATAAAGATTGAGCCCAATAACCACAAAGCTATTTTTCAATTGGGAAATATTTTATTAATGGAAAAAAATTATTTGGGAGCTATAAAATTGTTTGATAAATCTATAAAAATCAAGCCTGATTTCTGGCAAGCAATAAATAATCAAGGTTTAGCTTATTTCGAAAAAAACAGAGTAAATCTCGCAATCAAACTTTTTGAAAGTGCAATCTCAATCGAGGAGAATGCTGAACCATTACTAGGTCTAGCCTCATGTATAAATATCCAAGATAATAAATTAGCCATTCAGCTAGCAAAAAAAGCTTTGGATAAAGATCCCAAATATGTTAATTATGATTATAGAAAAGAACAGTTATGGGGAGAAAAATTACAAGCCTCTACAGAAATTCTTTTACAAAATGAACAACTTAAAAAAGATGTAATACTGGCAAAATCCAAAATTAGTGAATCAACTTAATGTTCAATACTGGTAAATATCGTTTTACCTATTAGTCTTAATTTAGTTAATTAATAATTATTTAATTTTGCGCTCTAATGGATAAGAAAAACTTCACTTCCATCTCGCTTCATGAAGAAATGCAACGTTCTTACTTGGAGTATGCAATGAGCGTCATAGTTGGACGTGCGTTGCCTGATGCAAGAGATGGTCTTAAGCCTGTACAAAGAAGAATCATATTTGCAATGCACGAATTAGGTTTAACTCCTGATAAACCATTCAGGAAGTGTGCAAGAGTTGTTGGAGATGTACTTGGAAAATACCATCCACATGGAGATCAAGCAGTTTACGATGCATTGGTAAAGTTGGTACAAAATTTCTCGACTAAATATCCTACTCTTGACGGCCATGGGAATTTTGGATCTGTGGATAATGATCCACCTGCAGCAATGAGGTATACCGAGACCAGATTAGCGCCTATAGCTCATAAAGGATTTCTTGAAGAAATTGTATCAGAAACAGTAAGCTTTTCAAATAATTTTGACGGTTCTCAAAAAGAACCAGATGTGCTTCCAGCCCAACTTCCATTCTTATTGTTGAATGGTTCAACAGGTATTGCTGTTGGCATGGCAACAAATATTCCGCCTCATAATCTAGGCGAAATTGTAGATGGCTTAGTTGCCTTAGTTAAAAATAAAGATATTAGTGATAAAAAACTTTCTAACATTATCAAAGGACCTGATTTTCCTACAGGCGGAGAATTAATTTATAGTCATGTAATAGAAGAACTTTATCAAACTGGAAAAGGATCTATAACGATAAGAGGAGTTGTAAATAAGGAAGAGATAAATTTAGGCAAAGGAAAACATAAAAAGAATGCAATAATCATTTCTGAACTTCCTTACCAAATTAATAAAGCAGGTTGGATTGAAAAACTCGCAGAACTTGTTAATTCAGGCAAGATTACTGGGATTTCTGATATTAGGGATGAGAGCGATAGAGATGGAATGAGAATTGTAATAGAACTAAAAAAAGATTCTAATTCTGAACTTGTTATTTCTAATTTATATAAAAAAACAAATCTCCAAACAAACTTTGGCGCAATATTCTTAGCTTTAATTAAAGGCAAACCTGTACAACTAAATCTGAAAAAATATCTCAACTATTTTCTTGAATTTAGAGAAGAAACAATTAGAAAAAGAACTTTTTATTTTCTAAAAAACACCCTTGATAAACTAGAAATATCAGAAGGTTTATCTAAAGCTACAAAAAACATAAAAAAAGTTATCGAAATTATAGAAGAATCAGAAAATTCTGCGCAAGCTAGATCAAAATTAGTTGAAAATTTTTTCTTAAGTGAAAAACAGGCAAATTCAGTTTTGGATATGCCACTAAAAAAATTAACAAATCTAGAAAAAAATCAAATTGATAACGATATAAAAAATTTAGAAGAAAAAAAGAATTATTTTCAAAAATTGTTAAACGAAAGAGAATTATTACTTGAATTACTTATAGAAGAATTATTAATATTAAAGAAAAAATTTAATGTTATACGTAAAACAAAAATAATTAAAAATATAAATCAAAATCAAGAATTAGAAACGCTTAATAATCAGATATTAGAGGACTTTATAAATAAAAAAACAAAAATGTATATAGACAATAGACTTTATTTAAAGAAGATGATTTTAGGTAATTACAAGAAATCATTTGAGGTTGTAAATAAAATTATAGATAATAAAAATATTCAAAAATTTATAGGTAATATTGAAAAAAATATAAAATTAATTGGAATAACAAATACGGGAAAAGTATTTAACATTGATTGGGAATCAAATATTAATAAAGACTATAAATTAGATAATAAAATTCTTGGAAATATTCATCCTAGTGAAATAATAAATTTTCACTCAATTAAAAAAGAAATTAAAAATTATTTATGCATATTAAATTCAGATGGAAGATTTAAAAAAGTTTTATTTGATGAAGATATGATTAAAAGCAATAGATCTTTCACTATTACAAAATTAAAAAATAATTTAAAAACAATTGATTCTTTTATTTCTAATGAGAGGGAAGATTTAATAATATTAACCTCGATAGGAAGAATTTTTAAATTTAATTTATCAAATAAATTTTTAACGCCAACTTCTAAACAATCCCAAGGATTAATCATTGCAAAACTTTTACCATCTGAAAAAATCGTTTCTTGTAGTACATTTAATGATGGAGAAAATATTTTTTTAATCTCTAAACAAGGAAAAATCTTTTGCATAAATAGTGATGAAATTTACTGCTCAAATGAATACAGTTTGGGATATTTGAATGAAAAAACCCAACTTAAAAACGATTACTTCCTCAAAATAATGGCAAGTAACCATTACCTTGATATTGAAACTAATAAAAATAAATCTGCAAGATTAGACCTAAACAAATTAAATTTCAAATCCAATAAATCAAACTTTTTAATTGATTTTTTAAAATTAGATAATGATGAATACCTTGAAAATTGTTTCCGACTTGAAAACTTTCTTGACTAAGATTTATATTCATTTTCAACCCAATTTAAGTATTCTTGATTTACTGTTCCAGTTACATAATCACCAGTAAAACAACTCATCTCTAAACCTTTAATAGGAGAATCACCAATTATAGATTTACGCAAACTTTCAACACTTTGATAAACAAGGTTATCAATTTCAAGTTTATCGGCGATTTCACTTATTGTCCTATTGTGAGCTATTAATTCATCTCTATTAGGCATATTAATTCCATAAACGTGAGGATAACGAACAGGAGGAGCTGCTGATGTAAAAAAAACTTTATTTGCTCCTGCATCTTTAGCCATCTGAACAATTTCTTTTGAAGTAGTACCTCTTACTATCGAGTCATCAACAATTAATACATTTTTATTTTTAAACTCTGCACTCATGGCATTTAATTTTTGCCTTACAGATTTCTTACGTTTCTGCTGACCAGGCATTATAAATGTTCTGCCAACATATCTATTTTTAAAAAAACCTTCCCTATATTCTATCCCCAATTGTCTTGCAACTTGCATTGCCGCGGGTCGAGAGGAATCAGGAATAGGCATAACTACATCAATATCTCCAGAATTGATTGTTTGTTTTATTGTTTCTGCTAAATAATCTCCCATTTTTAAACGAGCTTTATAGACTGAAATTCCATTCATAATTGAATCTGGCCTAGCTAAGTAAACATATTCAAAAGCACAGGGAAATAACATTGGATTTTCAGAACATTGCTTAGAGAAAAACTCCCCATCAAGATTTATAAAAACAGCTTCTCCTGGATCTACATCTCTCACTACTTCATAATCATTATTCTCAAGTACTAAAGATTCGCTTGCAACCATCCATTCTTCTTTTTTTGTGGTTAATGAAAGTCTTTTCCCTATGACTAAAGGCCTAATACCAAAAGGATCTCTAAATGCTAATAAACCATGTCCTGAAATTAACGCAATTGAAGCATATGACCCCTGAATTCTTTTATGTAAAGATTTGACCGCATTAAAAATAATATCAGGTTCTAATTCTTGATTATTAATTTGTTCTTGTAATTCTGTCGCAAATACATTTAACAACATTTCAGTATCACTTGAAGAATTTGTATGCCGCTTGTCGACATTAAATAACTGTTTTTCTAAATCTCTGGTATTAGTCAAATTTCCATTATGTATCAAAACAATTCCATAAGGAGCATTAACATAAAAAGGCTGTGCTTCTTCTACACTTTCTGCTGATCCTTTTGTTGCATACCTAACATGACCCAATCCAATTTTGCCAATTAAATTCCTCATATCTCTAGTTCTATAAGCTGTATTAACCTGACCTTTAACCTTATGTATATGAAAAACAGTATTTTCCATTGTTGCTATGCCTGTTGAGTCTTGACCTCTATGCTGCAAAAGCAAAAGACTATCGTAAATTTGTTGATTTACATCATTTGAAGAAACAATTCCAACTATTCCGCACATAACTTAATATCTTAAAATGATTAATAGTTGAAAAATATTTTTCATATTTAAAAGTAACCTGAAATACTATTATTAAATTTTTCGGTTAATTCCTCAACCCTAATATTGCAAATATTATTTTCGTTGATTTGTATCTTAAGCGTGTCACCAGATACGTACCCTATTTTTTTTACAAAAACACTTGATGGGAAATTTATTTGATTTTGTTTTAAATAATTAAACCATTCATTTTGTTTCATTTTACTAATTGAAAAAATAATTCTTGACCCCCCTTCGGCAAACAATAAATTATCAACTCTATTTACATCTTTCTCTAATTCTATAGTTGCGCCCATTGAGGACAAAATGCAAGACTCTGATAAAGCTATAGCTAAACCTCCGTCACTGATATCGTGCGAAGAAACTACAAGATTATTTAAAATCGCATTTCTTAAAAAACTCTGGCAAAACTTTTCATCCAACAAATCTATTTTTGGCGGCCGACCTGTAATTTTTCCATGAAAATATTCCAGATAAGAACTAGCTGCAATTTTTATTTCTGATTTGGAAGAACCAATTAACCAGATTTCATCTTCAATATTTTTCCATTCACTACTTATAGCTTTTTCGACATTATCTATCTTTCCAACCATTCCAATAACAGGTGTAGGATTGATAGGAGTAATTAGATTATCTTTATTTTTTGATTCATTATATAAAGATACATTACCTCCTGTAACAGGAGTTTCTAAAGCTTTACAGGCTTCAGCAATTCCATTACATGAAGATGAAAGTTGCCAATATCCTATTTCATTCTCAGGGGAAGAAAAATTTAAATTATTTGTAATTGCTACTGGTTCAGCACCAACACAACTAACATTTCTAGCGGACTCTGCAACGGCAGCGATAGATCCTCTAAAAGGATCAAGCGCAACCCATCTACTGTTGCAATCAACTGAAGCAGCGACACCAGAAAATACTTTACTTTTATTTTTTTTATTTTTTTTATTTTGTTCTCTTAGTCTTACTACGGCTGCATCTGATTTTCCAGGTTTAAAAACTGTATTTGCCTGAACTTGAGAATCATATTGTTTATAAATCCATCGTTTAGAAGCTATTGATGGATTAGAGAGTAGTTTTAAAATGATTTCTGAAAAAGAAAAATTCTTATTTTCCTTCAATGAAAATATTTTTTGGTCATGAATTTCTGGTAAATCATTTTCTTTCCATTCCCATTTATTTAAAAGATCATCTGGTGGGTTATTAATCACATTGTGAAAATTAACAGGAGTATCATCAGATAATGCAGAAGTAGGTATTTGGGCCACAATTTTACCTTTATGAGAAATAATTACTTCATTAGTTCCTATCACTTCACCAATAACACTGGCATATAATCCCCATTTATTAAATTTTCCAATAAGATCATTAATTTTTTCTTCTTTAACGACCAATAACATTCTTTCTTGCGATTCAGATAATAAATACTGGTATGAAGACATATCATCTTCTCTAGAGGGGACCAAATCTAAATCGACAGATATGCCTAAATTTCCATTTGCGGCCATTTCTGCGCTACTGCATGTTAAACCTGCAGCACCCATATCTTGAGCTGCAATGACATCCCCTGTCTTAAAAGCATCCAAACAAGCTTCAATAAGACTTTTCTCAACAAATGGATCACCTACCTGAACAGCAGGTCTATCATCCAATGAAGTTGTAGTTAATTCTGAACTAGCAAAACTAGCACCACCAACACCATCTCTGCCAGTTGTATTACCAACATATAACACTGGTGATCCTAAATTTTTAGCTCCAGAACAAACGATTTCCTCAGTCTCTAAAAGTCCTAAAGCCATAACATTCACTAGAGGATTTCCAGAGTAACTATCATCGAAGTCAATCTCACCTCCAACAGTCGGCACACCTACGCAATTCCCATAATGTGAAATACCTGATACAACTCCTCGTAGTAAATCAACATTTGATGATTTATCAAGGTTGCCGAATCTCAATGAATTCAAGACTGCGATTGGCCTAGCACCCATTGTGAATATATCTCTTAAAATTCCTCCTACACCTGTTGCTGCGCCTTGAAAAGGTTCAATAGCAGAAGGATGATTATGACTTTCTATTTTAAAAACAAGTTTTTGATTATTTCCAACATCAATAACGCCAGCATTTTCTCCAGGTCCAACTAAAACATTTTTACCTTTAGTGGGAAACTTAGATAGTAAAGGTTTTGAATTTCTATAACAACAATGTTCTGACCACATAACGCCAAACATACCTAATTCCGTTCTGTTGGGTTTTCTCTTTAATCTTTTGCAAATTTCTTCATAATCTTTAAGTGTTAAATTTTCAACTTGTAGTGCTTCTTTAAGATCATATAGATCATTATTTTCTTGATTTATCATTATTTATATCCAAGGGTCATCTTCTTTTTTTTCACTAGACGGTATAGATGTTTTGTCATTATTATAAAAACTTTTTTGTTTAAAATCTAAGTTTTGGCTAATATCTTCATCTTCTTCAAGCCATTCCTCTAATCTATTAGAAGCAATATTTTTCATATCATCAAATCTATCAAAAATTTTTTTCCCTTTTTGCATAAATTCATTTTTAATACTTGATTTTATTAAAGGTAAATCATCTAAAGAATTACTTTCACAAAATACCAATCCCGGTTGTTGGTCATTGATATTATCAATAGTTAATTTCCATCTACTAGAACCTGGAATCTTAGGATTAGATCTAGAAACTAAGTAATATTTAATTTTTCCCGTTTTCATTTCAAATAAAAAATCTGCAATGAATCCTATTTTTGATCCATTTATATTTACAAGATTAGCTTCTATTAGAGTTGGAAACCTATTTAAAGTTGCTAAATCCGAGATAGCTGGATCGCCTTTGACATAAATTTCATTATCTATTATTTGGGTAATTTGATTTAATCGCCAAACATTTCTTTTTAAATCAAAATTTGAAGGACGAGAGTACCACCCTAGAATCCGGTGAACTGGAGGATGCATCCAAACATTTTCACCATTTCCATAATTAGGGACCATATTACCCTTAACACTATAATGTAATAATTCACTTAATAAAATTTCTTTAGGTAATTTCAAATTAAGAACGAACCTGCACAGGCATAACTAAATAAGTAAAAGAATTAAGATTATCTTCTGGTACAAAAACCGCTGGAGTAGTTGCAATATTACACTTTAAAAGTACATTTTCAGAAGCAATAACTTTTAAACCTTCTAATAAATATCTTACGTTAAATGCAATATCAAAATTTTCTCCAGAATAAGAAACAGGTATTGATTCATTTGCATTTCCAATATCTTGAGCATCTGCACTGATTGAAGCTAAATCGGTATCATCTAATTTAATCTTTACAACACTACTTTGCTGATCAGCCAAAACAGCAATTCTTTCTAATGAATCAATTAATTTTTTTGTATTAAAATTTAGAATTTTAGAGAAAGAATCAGGAATTAATTGTGAATAATTAGGATAAGTACCTTCTAAAGTTCTTGTAGTAATTATTTGATTAGAAGATATAAATACTACTTGACCTTTGTCATAGAAAAGCTTAATTGAATTTTCTGAGGTTTTCAAAGATACTAGTTTTTCAATTTCTCTCAATGATCTAGTTGGGATAGTTACCGATAAATCATCAACATTTGAAGATAAGTTTTCTTTATTTTTAATATGTTCTTCATTACCAATTAAGGCAACAGCCAATCTATGACCATCTGTAGAAGCAGACTCTAAATAATTTGGTTTGAAAGTAAAATTGACACCTGTTAGTAGTTGCTTTGAATCATCATTACTACTGGCAAAAATGGTAGATTTTAAAGCTTTTAAAAAAGAACTAGGATCAATATTTAAGGAAGTACCGCTTTCAACAAATGGCAAATTAGGATATTCATCAGAGGGGATCCCTTTTAGATTAAAAGAACCTCTATCACTTTTTATTAGGATATTATCTGAATTCTCGTCTACTTCTAGAGAAACAGGAGTTTCATTAGGTAGTTTATTTACTATTTCGGATAAAAGTTTTGAAGGTATAGTAATGGCTCCACTATTTTTGACAGTTCCATCAAAAGAAGTTTGAATTCCTAAATTTAAGTCAAATCCTGTGACACTAATTTTATTAGTTCCTTCGTCAGCTGTTAAAAGTATGTTTGCAAGAATTGGATGCGTTGGCCTTGAAGCAACTGCCTTGCTTACTAGTTGTATAGCATTATTTAATTCATTTTGATTACAAATAATTTCCATCAGAATTTGGAACTTTTTACAAATACAATATACTTTTTTCGTAAATTAAATTCAATAAATTTATTTTTCATTCTTTTTCTAATATAAAAATAAATAATAAAATAAAAAATCTAGTAGTAGTAGTTTTTGTGGGAACTGTGGAATTCTTCAATAAAACAGCTTGTTTATTTAGTTTACGAAGAAAAGAATATGTGTAAAAAATTTTTTATTTGTTAAATAAATTTAAAATTTTCGAAAAAAGTAAAAAATATTCAACAAATAGAATTTCTTGTTATGTACTTTTCAACAAATGAGGTCTATTTTTAATTGATTTCCACAGACACTATTTTTTTTGGATTTTAATATCCCAAGATCTTAGTTATATTTTTTAATGAAGGTTCAATATTTTTCCTAAAAATAGCATCGTTGTTTTTTATAGCGCAATCAGGATCTTTCAATCCATTTCCAGTCAGAACACAAACAATAGTCGATTCTTTCTGAATTCTATTTTTATTTTTAATCAGTCCAGCAACTGATGCTGCACTGGCAGGTTCACAAAATACTCCCTCTTTGGCAAGAATTTTATAAGCATTGATTATTTCTTCATCTGTAACTGATTGAAAGTCTCCTTTACTCTCTTTCCTTACTTTTTTTGCTTTTTCTCTATTTACAGGATTTCCAATTCTTATTGCAGTTGCAATTGTTTCTGGATCCTTAACTATTATATTTTTTACTAATGGAGCAGAGCCTTCGGACTGAAAACCCATCATTATTGGTAATTTCAAATTCTTTTTTATTGTTGAATATTCTTTAAATCCCATCCAATAAGCAGTTATGTTTCCTGCATTACCCATTGGAATACAGAGCCAATCAGGAGCATAACCTAAGTCATCAACTATTTCAAAAGCTGCCGTCTTTTGTCCTTGTATTCGATATGGATTAACAGAATTAACAAGCTCTATAGGATGTTCTGAGGATAAATCTCTAACAATTTCAAGAGCCTTATCAAAGTTTCCATTAATAGATATTATTTCAGCACCATACATTAATGCTTGCGCAAGCTTTCCTTGTGCAACAAATCCTTCTGGGATTAAAACATAAGGTTTTAATCCTCCTCTCGAAGCATATGCAGCAGCAGCTGCAGAGGTATTTCCAGTACTTGCACAAATTACTGCTTCACGGCCTTCTTCTTTTGCTTTGCTAATTGCCATAGTCATTCCACGATCTTTAAAAGATCCTGTTGGATTAAGGCCATCATATTTTAAAAAAACTTTTGTTCCATTTCCAATTAAGTTGCTAATTGACTCGCTTAGAATTAGTGGTGTATTTCCTTCATTTAGGGAAATAATAGGAGTTTTCTTTGTAACTGGAAGATATTGTTTATAAGCTTCTATTAGACCTGGCCATCTTTTTTTTCTGTAATTAATACGCAGTTTATTTTTTATTTTATTGAATAACACCATGGTTGTTTAATTCGTTTTGATTTTTTCTAGAGGTGAGTTGGTGAAAAAGGTTAATAATTCTGAAATCGATTCTACTTTATTCATAACTTTGCTCAAAGCGCTGACATCTAAAATTACAGTTTTAGTTGGATATCCTTCAAAAAAATTTACTAGATTTATTTTTCCATTTCCTATGTTAATTCCTTGAATTACGCTTGCTCTTAGGGCCAGCATACCTGTTCTTTCATCAGTTGCTCTGGGTGGGTGGATTATAGATGAAAGTCTTGTTAAAAAAACATTTCCTATTTCAGAATATATTAGTTTGCTTGCAATGGTAATAGGTACTTCAAAATCTTTGTTTAATACTTTTCTAATTTCTTTATCGGGAGACCCAGTTGCTTTCAAAATTCTTTTTAATTGTCTTGTAGATTTACCTTCTTTAGCAAAAGTTTTTAATGAATTTACTTTAATTGTTCTAGAAAATATGCTATATGTGATTTTAATTTCTTCAGCAGTATAAGCTTTTGGAACATTAAAAAATAATGGAGAAATTACTAAAATAAAAAATATTTTAAATTTTAAAAATTTATTAAACTTCATTTATATATTTGCACCAGCTGCAATCTTAACAAGTCTTACTACTCCTTTTTCAGTTACTTTTTTTGCAATTTTTATACTCATCTCTTTTGTGTAGGGCTCATTAACAAGTCTTGGTAATCTTTTTAGAAAAATGTCAATTGAATACCCCGGTACTTTTTGTAAAATCTCTAAAAAGTTTCTCAATGGCTCAACATAAATAATAAGGTCACTCAAGTTATTATTTTCGTTAGTAGTGTTTAATTTAATTGATTGTGGAAGATAATTATTAAAACTTTTCAATATTTTTAGACTAAGTAAATCTATCTGATTTGTTAAACCTTCAACTATCTCATTTCTAAGAAATCCTCCATTCGAAGAAAAGAGAAGATTTATAACTTCGTCTAAAAGTTTTTCCAAATCGAGGTTTGTTTGCTTTGCAGCGTTAGAAAGAAGATCTTCTAAACGATCCCATTTAAATTTTTTATTATCAAAAAGCATTTCTTTAAGGCTTTCCCTTAATTGTGGATCAGGGTCTTCCATTAATCTTCTTGCAAAATATGGATAAGCTGCGCCTAATATTTTGAAGTTTGGATCTACGCTTAAAGCTATTCCCTCTAATGTAAGTAATGATCTAATTATAAGAGCATAATACGGGGGTAGTCTAAAGGGGAATTTATACATAACACCAGACATATCGTCAGTAACGCTCTTAAAATCCATCTTTGAAACTCCTTGTTCAACGGCGTTAATGAAAACATCTTGAAATGCTGGAACAATGGGTTCTAGATTAACTTCCTCTGATAAAAATCCTAATTTTACGAAATCTTGGGACAATTTATCGAAGTTCTTATTTACTAAGTGGACTACTGCTTGAATTAATCCTGACCTGGATTCTCTGGAAACCTCGCTCATCATTCCAAAATCTAGATAACATAATCTTCCATCTTCTAAGGCTAATAAATTACCTGGATGCGGGTCTGCATGAAAAAAACCATGTTCTAAAAGCTGTTCTAAACTGCATTGCACCCCTATATCAATCATGTCATCAGGATTAATTCCTAATTTTTTTACGTCCTCTAAATTTGTTAATTTTGTACCGTCTATCCATTCCATTGCTAAAACTCTTCTTGAAGTTATTTCTTTATAAATTTTTGGTACGGCAATCATCTTGTTATGGTTATGCATATCTCTAAATTTTTCTGCATTTGCAGCTTCGTTTAGATAATCCATCTCTTCAAAAACTCTCTTGCCTAATTCATCAATCAAAGCAACTAGATCACTTCTTATTAATCCGATATTGTTTTTTAGCCAATAAGCAATATTTCTTACAATGTAAAGGTCTAAGGTTATTTGTTCTCTTAAACCTGGCCGTTGTACTTTTATTGCAACGATCTCTTCATTTTTTAGTTTAGCTTTATGCACTTGACCTAAAGAGGCAGCAGAAATTGGCTCTTTATCAATTTCTAAAAAAATCTCATCTATTTTTTTTCCTAAATCTTCTTCTATTAATTCCATAGCTTTATCGCCATCAAAACCAGGGAGCTGATCTTGCAATTCAGATAATTCTTCTAGAAGAATAGCTGGGATTATATCTGGTCTTGTTGATAAAGCTTGGCCTGCCTTAACAAATGCAGGTCCAAGTTCTACTAACAAATTTGTTAATTCTTTTGCTCTAAATCTTGCTTGCTCTTCATTTTTCAGTCTTCCAGTTAATTTATCCCATCCAACGGAAAAAATGTAAGCAAAAATAGGTAGGAGTGTTTGCCAAAGTCTTCTTAAAAGTCTTTTAGGATTTTTTTTGTATATTTTAGAAATTGTATCTGGATCATAATTTAAGAGTCCAGATAACTCAATAAAATCGGTAAAATCTTCTTTCATAACTTTATATATTTAAAACCTTTATTTTTTTAAAAAAGAAGTTAATTTTTCTATATGGAAGAATTATCATGTTAATACAACTAAAAATAAAAAATATTGCCTTAATAGAAATTATAGAAATTAATTTCGAAAAAGGTTTGAATATCATAACGGGAGATTCAGGTTCAGGAAAATCATTAATTGTGGATTCCCTAAATGCTTTATTTGGTGGAACTAATATACCTCTAAAACATTTAATACGTCCAGGAAAAGATTGTTGCTTTATCGAGGCCATATTTTCTTCTTCTACCCAGATTAATGATTGGTTAATTGTTAATGGTTTTGAAATAACTTCTTCAGAACTACAAATTAAAAGAAAATCTTATAAAAAAAATAATAAAATTTTATCCAAATATAGCGTTAATAATTTATCAATAAATAGACAATTATTAGAAAAGCTTGGACGATTTTTAATTGATTTTGCAGGTCAATCCGACACTTTTATATTTGATTCTTTAGATAAGAGAAGATTAATTATTGATGACTTATCTTCCCAAGAATCAAAAGATACTAGCGAAAAGATTAAAAGTATATGGGGAGAAACTAAAGTTTTGGAAGGATTAATGCATGAAAAAATAGAATTTTCTAGGAATCAAACAGAAAAAAACTTAGCAATTAAGCACATGTTGAAGAGTTTAGAAGAAGCTGATTTAAATTCAAGTGAAGAAATTTTAGAATTAGAGTTATTGGAAAATAAACTAGTAAATAATCTAGAAATTAATAATTCAATTAAATCATCATTAGAAAACTTAAACAATTTCAGTCATGATGAACCGTCAGTAACTTCTTTTATCAATCAATCACTAAAGATTTTAAATAAAACAGCAGATTTCGATTTAAAGATTCAAAAATTTAGAGAGAAGTTATTAAATATTTATGCTGATGTTGAAGATTTAATTTTTGATTTAAAATCATATTTGCAAGAAATAGAAAATTATGAATCTAATCTTCCAGAAATACAAAAAAGATTATTCTTTTTAAAAAACTTAGAGAGAACTTTTTCATTGGACTTAACTCAATTAATTGAAAAGCGCGATCAATTAAAAACGTATTTTCAACAAAATGATCAAGGTAATGAGATTTCCATAATTAAAGCTCAAATTGAGAATTTACAAAGTAATCTAAATTCTTTATTTGTTATTCAATCTACTGAAAGAAAAAAAATTGCTAAACAGTTACA
The DNA here is from genome assembly GCA_003278955.1 of Prochlorococcus sp. AG-347-K10. Taxonomy (GTDB): domain Bacteria; phylum Cyanobacteriota; class Cyanobacteriia; order PCC-6307; family Cyanobiaceae; genus Prochlorococcus_A. The sequence goes on along the minus strand of QCCB01000004.1, from coordinate 42,102 downwards.
AATTTCAGTAATGTCAATTTTAAGCAATCTAGGTTTAGAAAATGCAAATTTTTCAATTCAATTCTCAGAGTGCAAGCCTTCTGGCGATGGAATTGACGATATAAATTTTTTGTTTTCGGCTAATCCTGATCAGAAACTTGCTCCATTATCAAATGTTATTTCTGGCGGAGAAATGTCAAGATTCTTGTTAGCTATTAAATCAAGTATTTCTAAAAAACCCAATACTTTCTTTTTAGATGAAATTGATAGTGGTTTAAGCGGTAAATCTCTATTTTCTTTGGTGGAGCTCATAAAAGAAATTTCTAAAAATCAACAGGTCTTATGTATTACACATCAGCCATTTCTCGCTGCAAGGGGTTCAGCTCATTTCAAAGTTAATAAAAACGTAATTAATGGGATAACTTTTACTTCAATCGCAAAACTAACTACAAAAAATCAAAGAAAAAATGAACTAATGGAACTTATAGGTGGAGGTTCATGCGAAGTAAACGAATATGCTTCTAGACTTCTTGATCACTCAGCTGCGTAATATAAAAAAAATTCTACTATAATAATCTTTTTAAATCATAATTTAGATTTAAACATGGTTAATAAAGTCGATAGTAGTTTTGGAGAAGATAACTCAATTAATATTAGGGGAGCTCGTCAGCATAATTTAAAAAATATTGATCTTTCTCTACCTAGGAATAAATTTATAGTTTTTACAGGTGTGAGTGGAAGTGGGAAAAGTTCTCTGGCCTTTGATACTATTTTTGCTGAAGGTCAAAGAAGATATGTTGAGAGTCTTTCTGCATACGCAAGGCAATTTTTGGGTCAAGTAGATAAACCAGATGTTGACAATATTGAAGGTTTATCACCTGCTATTTCAATTGATCAAAAATCTACAAGTCATAATCCTCGATCAACAGTTGGAACAGTAACGGAAATACAAGATTATTTAAGATTATTGTTTGGTCGTGCTGGTGAGCCTCATTGTCACCATTGTGGTATTCCAATTGCGCCTCAAACAATTGATGAAATGGTGGATCAAATTCTTCTTTTACCAGAAGGGACAAGGTACCAATTGTTGGCTCCTGTTGTAAGAGGTAAGAAAGGAACACATACAAAATTAATAAGCGGACTAGCTGCTGAAGGATTTGCTAGGGTAAGAATCAATGGAGAGGTAAGAGAACTTGCTGATAGTATTGAATTAGATAAAAATCAAATTCATAATATTGAGGTAGTAGTAGATAGATTAATTGCAAGAGAAGGCATACAAGAAAGATTAAATGATTCTCTACAAACTTGTCTCAAAAGAGGCGATGGCTTAGCAATAGTAGAAGTTGTTCCAAAAAAAGGAGAAAACTTACCTTCTAACTTAGAAAGAGAAAAACTTTACTCAGAAAATTATGCATGTCCTGTACATGGATCTATCGTTGAAGAACTTTCTCCTAGATTATTCTCTTTTAATAGCCCATATGGGGCCTGTCCAGATTGTCATGGGATAGGTTATTTAAAAAAATTTACTGCGGATAGAGTCATACCTGATAAAACATTACCTGTTTATGCAGCAATAGCTCCTTGGAGTGAAAAAGATAATACTTATTACTTCTCTTTACTTTATTCTGTAGGACAAGCTTATGGTTTTGAGTTAAAAACTCCTTGGAAAGATTTAAGTGATTTGCAAAAAAAAGTTCTACTTTTGGGATCAGATAAACCAATATTAATCCAAGCTGATAGTCGTTTTAAAACTTCTAGTGGTTTTGAAAGACCTTTTGAGGGGATTTTGCCAATATTAGAAAGGCAATTGAATGAAGCCAATGGAGAATCAGTTAAACAAAAATTAGAAAAGTATCTAGAATTAGTTCCCTGTAAGACATGTTCTGGAAAAAGATTAAGACCTGAGGCTTTGGCAGTTAAAATTGGTCCATACAACATTACTGATTTAACTTCTATAAGCGTTTCTGAAACCCTAAACCACGTAGAGCGCATTATGGGCTTAGGTAAGACAAAGAAAGAAAATATATCTTTATCAGAAAAACAAAAGCAGATAGGTGAATTGGTTTTAAAAGAGATTCGTTTACGTTTGAAGTTTTTAATTAATGTAGGTTTAGATTATTTGACTTTAGATAGACCAGCTATGACTTTGTCTGGTGGTGAGGCTCAGCGTATTAGATTGGCTACACAAATAGGTGCAGGTCTTACTGGCGTTTTATATGTATTAGATGAACCAAGTATTGGTTTGCATCAGAGAGACAATGACAGATTATTAGAAACATTAAAAAGCTTAAGAGACTTGGGAAATACTTTGGTTGTCGTTGAACATGATGAAGATACTATGAAATCCGCAGATTATTTAGTAGATATTGGTCCAGGGGCAGGTGTTTATGGTGGGGAAATTATTGCTAAAGGATCTTATCAAGATGTATTAAATTCAGAAAAGTCATTAACTGGAGCTTATCTTAGTGGTAGGAAGTCAATTCCTACTCCAAAAGAACGTAGATCATCAGTAAAAAAAAGTTTAATTTTAAATAATTGCTCTAAAAATAATTTAAAAAATATTTCTGTTGAATTTCCTTTAGGAAGGTTAGTTTCTGTAACTGGTGTGAGTGGAAGTGGAAAGAGCACTTTGATAAATGAATTACTTCATCCTGCATTATGTCATTCTCTTGGATTAAAAGTCCCTTTTCCTCAAGGTGTAAAAGAGTTAAAGGGGATAAAGGCAATTGATAAAGTTATCGTTATTGATCAATCTCCAATAGGAAGAACTCCAAGATCAAATCCTGCTACATATACAGGTGCTTTTGACCCTATAAGGCAGATATTTACTGCCACAGTAGAAGCAAAAGCAAGAGGTTATCAGGCTGGTCAATTTAGCTTTAATGTGAAAGGAGGAAGATGCGAAGCTTGTAAAGGCCAGGGAGTCAATGTTATAGAAATGAATTTTTTACCTGATGTGTATGTTCAATGTGAAGTATGTAAAGGAGCTCGTTTTAATAGAGAAACTCTTCAAGTTAAATATAAAGGTTTCAATATATCTGATGTTTTAGAGATGACTGTTGAACAAGCTGCAGAAACTTTTTCTGCTATACCTCAAGCTGCTGATAGATTATCTACATTGGTTGATGTTGGCTTAGGATATGTCAAATTAGGCCAGCCAGCTCCTACATTATCTGGTGGGGAGGCTCAAAGAGTTAAGTTAGCAACGGAATTGTCAAAAAGGGCTACTGGAAAAACTTTATATCTGATTGATGAACCTACTACAGGGTTAAGTTTTTATGATGTTCATAAATTAATGGATGTGATACAACGTTTGGTAGATAAAGGTAATTCAGTAATTGTTATTGAACATAATTTAGATGTTATTAGATGTTCAGATTGGATTATAGATTTAGGACCTGATGGAGGGGATAAAGGAGGAGAAATCATTGCAGAAGGTATTCCTGAGGATGTAGCTAAAAATCCTAAAAGTCATACAGCAAAATATCTTAAAAAGGTTCTGAAATAAGAAAATCCTTGTTGTATTTCTTTTTATTTTAATTATTTAAGCAATACGAAATTCTTTTTAAAGTGATATAAAACCCCTCTATAACTACTTTTTGAAAACTTTTATGTTAAAAAAGTTTCAAATCATAATGCTTTCTTAATATTTCCATAGAAAATTCAGCTTATTTGTATTAAAGGCCGTTGATCGGAGGATTTGCTGAATGAGGTTGAAATTTTTACATTTACATTTACATGGTCTTATACGTTCTAAAAATCTTGAGTTAGGTAGGGATGCAGATACAGGAGGGCAAACACAATACGTTTTAGAGTTAATTAAAAGTTTGGCTAATACTTCAGAAGTTGATCAAGTTGATTTAGTTACTCGTTTAATAAATGACCCTAAAGTAGAAGATGAATATTCTCAAGAAAAAGAATTTGTAGAGTCTGGAGTTAGAATTTTAAGATTCAAATTTGGACCTGATAAATATTTAAGAAAGGAATTGCTTTGGCCTTATCTAGATAATTTAATTGAAAAACTAATTTCTTACTATAAAAAAAATAAAAAGCCTAATTTCATTCATGCACATTATGCAGATGCTGGATATGTAGGAGTTAAACTAAGTAAATCCTTAAACGTTCCTCTTATTTTTACTGGTCATTCTTTAGGAAGAGAGAAAAAAAGGAAATTGCTTGATACGGGTTTAAAAAATAATCAAATAGAAAAAATTTATTCTATAAGTAAAAGAATTGAGGCAGAAGAAAAAGCATTGAAGTCTGCAGATATTGTTGTTACAAGCACTAAACAAGAGTCAGTGTATCAATATTCCCAGTATTCTTCTTTTTCACCTCACAAAGCTAAAGTTATTCCTCCTGGCGTTGATCATAATAAATTTCACCATATTCACTCCACAAGCGAGACAGCTGAAATTGATAACATGATGAAACCTTTTCTAAAGGATTCTACTAAACCTCCATTTTTGACTATTTCTAGAGCTGTACGAAGAAAAAATATTCCAGCTTTGATTGAAGCATATGGAAGATCTGAAAAATTAAAAAGAAAAACTAATTTAATTTTGATTTTAGGTTGTAGAGATAGTACTTCAAAACTTGACCCCCAACAAAAAGAGGTTTTCAATAATATTTTTGAAACAATTGATAAATATAATTTGTACGGAAAGGTAGCTTATCCCAAAAAACATCTTCCAAGTCAGATTCCTGCTTTATATAGGTGGGCTGCTAGCAGAGGTGGTGTATTTGTAAATCCAGCTCTAACAGAGCCTTTTGGTTTAACTCTTCTTGAAGCTTCTTCATGTGGTTTACCAATAATATCAACAAATGATGGAGGGCCAAAAGAAATTCGTTCAAAATGTGAAAATGGACTTCTAGTAGATGTTAGTGATGTTAATGAGTTGAAAGTTATTCTTGAAAAAGGAATATCAAATAATAATCAGTGGAAAATATGGAGCAGAAACGGAATTGAGGGTGTTAACAGACACTTTAGTTGGAACACTCATGTGCGCAATTATTTATCAGTACTTACGGAAGAATTCTCAAGTTCAAATAGTTATTCTTCATCTGATATTAAGCAAAGTTGTTTAAAAGGGACTTCCTCACTTATAAAACCCCACTGATCAAATACTTCAGGATCAGGGTGAAGAATTAGTTGATTATTTTGCGTTTTCTTTAGTTTGAAGCCTTTCTTAGATAGTTTTTTCATTAGGTTAGCAGTTTCTTCAAACCTTGATGCCATGGCATCAAGGCTTGAGCAGTCACTTGTTAATCCATTATCTTTCCATGTAAAAAAATTCATAACAAATTTTTCAAAGATTGATTTTTAAAACTATACCTAAAATTACAAGTAAAATGTTGATTTTCCAAAAATTTTCAACTATTTTTTGTTCTTCAACTCCTTTAAGTTCAAAATGGTGGTGTAATGGAGCCATTAAAAATATGCGTTTACCTTTATGAAATAATTTTTTTGTAATTTTAAAAAACCCTACTTGAATTATTACTGATAAGGATTCAATAATAAATATTCCTGAGAAAATAAATAAGGTAAAAACGCTATTGGTTAATAACGCTATAGAACCTAAAATTGCTCCAATACTTAGAGATCCTGTGTCACCCATAAATATTTTTGCAGGATAACTATTAAACTTGAGAAATCCTAGACATATGCCGGACATCGAAAAACATAAGATGCTAAAAACAAAAAGTTCTTGCTGTTCTTTCATTAATATTTCTGTTCCTAATCCATAAAAGACAATTCCACTGCATCCAGCTGCTAATCCATCTAGTCCATCAGTCAAATTTACTGAATTACTTATGCCTACAAGTACTAAAAAAGAAATTGGCAATATGAAAATATTCATATTTATTCCCCAGGAGTTAGAAACTGTTATTAATGGACTGATTAAATCTTTTTCATAGGCTAACAATATAAAAATTATTGAGATAAAACTTTGTATGATAAATTTCTCTTTTGTTTTTAAACCTGTATTTTCTTTGTTTCTAATACTTAAATAATCATCTAAAAAACCTGTCATAAAGAAACCAAAAATAGTCAGGAATAAAAGAAATAATTGAAGGGATCCTAAATTGATAGTTATTATTAAAAGACAAATTAAAAAAGGGATTATCATAAATATCCCACCCATTGTTGGAGTATCACTTTTTTTAAAGTGATTAGCTGGGCCTTCATTCCTAATATTTTGAAGTAAATTAAATTTTTTGATAATCTTCAGACCATTTTTCGTTGTAAAAATAGAAATAAAGAAGAATAATATGTAAACTCCTGTAAAAATAAAATTATTAAAAAAATAGGAGGTAACTATTAAAGCAAAAGTATTTAATATAAATAAAGATTCAAAGTTAAACTTTTTAATCTTCCCAATCATCTTCTAATGCAGGATCTTCTTCAGTTTTATAATCTTCCTTTTCACCCATTAGCGCTGAAAGTTCTTCTTCCTCTATTGTACTAATCTCTTGGGAATCTCCATCTTTTTCTGCAACGAGTCTACCTGTATTTTCGAGCCAAGATAGTAGATCAGGCTCCTCTCTTAATGGCAATACAGGAGCTGGATCGTCTCTGTGGTAGCAAGTTAAAGCAGGATTGATTTCAGAAATATCGTCTAATCTAAGTTTTAGTTTGTTTGAATCCATTATAGATAATGTTCTATATATAAGATAATACATAATGATGCACACTAAAAACTTTGTTTGATAAAGGAAATTTAAAATACTTTTTTATTTGGCTAATTTCATTGTTGCTGTCTGGATTATTAAAACTTATAGGATATTTAAATCCCAATGTTTTAATAATTAATAACTTTCTTCTCTTATTACTAGTTTTTGGTCCAGCTCTTTTAGTTACAATAGTATTAGTCTTTAATAAGTTTTCAAATTCTTAATTACGTCAAAAATTTTAAATTTATGGAGCAAATTTAGATGCAGCAGGTAAAAAAAGTTGTACTAGCTTATTCTGGTGGCGTAGATACGAGCGTTTGTATTCCATATTTAAAGAATGAGTATGGAATTTCAGAAGTGGTTACTTTTGTCGCAGATCTTGGTCAAGGCGAGGATTTAGAACTTATTAGGCAAAAAGCTTTAAATTCTGGTGCATCTCAATCAATTGTTGGCAATTTAGTTAAAAGTTTTGTTGAGAGATACGCTTTTCCAGCCATTAGAGCAAACGCATTATATTTAGATAAATATCCTTTATCTACAGCTCTTGCTAGACCTTTAATTGCAGAAAATCTTGTAAATATTGCTAGAGAGTTTAGTGCTGATGCAGTTGCTCATGGATGCACTGGTAAAGGGAATGATCAAGTTCGATTTGATTTAGCAATAAATGCTTTAGGTCCTGATTTAAAAATAATTACTCCTGCAAGAGAATGGAATATGAGTAGGGAAGAGGCAATAGTGTACGGAGAAAAGTTTGGTATTCCTGCACCAGTATCAAAAAAATCACCATATTCAATAGATGTTAACTTACTTGGTAGGAGTATTGAAGCAGGCATATTAGAAGACCCAATGAAAGAAGCACCTGAAGATATTTTTGCAATGACATCATCTATTGAGAATTCACCTGATTCTCCTCAAGAAGTAGAAATTATTTTCAAAAATGGGTTTCCTGTTGGAATGAATGATGAATCTCTAACCCCCGTAGAGATTATTAAAAAAGCTAATGTTCTCGCAGGTGAGCATGGTTTTGGAAGAATTGATATGATTGAGGATCGAGTAGTAGGAATTAAAAGTAGAGAGATTTACGAAACCCCAGGCCTCTTGCTTTTAATCAAAGCTCACAAAGAATTAGAAAGCATTACATTAAATCCTGATGTTGTCGACTTTAAAGGAACAGTTGAAAAAAAATGGGGTCAACTTGTCTATCAAGGTTTTTGGTTTGGACCTCTTAAAGATAGTTTAGATTCATTTATTTCGTCGACTCAAACTGCAGTTAATGGAAGAGTAAAGATTAGACTTCATAAGGGGAACGCAATAGTAATCGGTAGAATGTCGGAAAATAATTCACTTTACAGAGAAGATTTGGCAACTTATAGCAAAGACGATGTTTTTAATCATTCTTTAGCAGAGGGTTTTATTTATATGTGGGGTATGTCTAATAAAATTTGGGCTGAATTAAATTCAAAAACAAAAGATTAACATTTAAGATTCTGTATTTTCTTTAGTTTCAGTATCATCTTTTCCCGAAGTTGAAGTATCTGCGCTTACTACAGGTTGTTCTTCCTTAGATTCAACTTTAGTTTCTATGTTTTCTTTATCATCTGCTTTAGTTGAACTCTTCGTAGAAGGTCTTGGAGTTGGCAAGGGCCCTTCTTGTTTAACGGTCATGTATCTAATAACATCTTCGCTTAGTCTCATTGCTTTTTCGATTTTGAAAATATGTTGTCCATCTCCTTGATGACTGAGTTGGACGTAAATACCTTCTCTATGTTTTGCTATTTGATAGGCTAATCTTCTTTTACCCCTCATTTGACTATCGAGGATGGTACCGCCAAATTCTTCTAAAAGCTTATTGTATTTATCGATGTGGTTAGTTACTTTATCTTCCGCAATATCTGGGCGGAGGATATACATGGTTTCGTAATAAGATTGTTGATCGTTCATAGTTTCAGACAAGGTCTTTGGCTCATATGATTGATATCATGAGCGTCTGTTCATCTTTAACGATACATCATGATGTGCAGTTCCTTGAAAATTAGCATTATTTTAAAGATGATTTTTGAGTGCATCATTCATAATATGAAAAGGTACTTCTAAGCCATTTGTCCAAAATGATAATGATTTCAATCCCTGAGCAACAAGCATTTGCAAACCATCTATAGTCATGCATCCTTTATTGGCGCTGAATTTTAATAGATGAGTCGGGGCAGGATTGTATATTAAATCATAAACAATAGTTTTTGACTTAAGAGATCTCCAAAAATAATCTCCATAAGGCAATAAATTCATTTCATTTTTGGCTGTTTTCATTCCTACTGGTGTTGTATTTACAATTAAATCTGCTTCTTCAATTAAATTTTGAGCTTGATTATCATTAGTTAAGAAGCTCTGAAGTTCAATTTGATTTTCAAAGTTTTTTATTAATTCATCTAGTGATGATTTGTTACGTGCTATTACTGAAATTTGTGAAAGATTTAAATTTATTAAACCTTGAATAACAGATTTTGCTGCACCCCCGGAGCCAAGAACTATTGATTTTTTCTTTGCTAAGTTTAAATTTTTTAATGGATAAATAAATCCTTCTAAATCAGTATTAGTTGCGCTCCATTCATTTACAGAATTTAATTTCAGGGTATTAATGGCTTTAAGTTTGCTTGCAATAGGAGAAATTTCACTACATAAGTTAAATACTTTTTCTTTATGGGGGATTGTAATGTTTAAACCTTTGCAATTGATTTTTTTCAAAGAATTCAGAACCAATTCTAGATCTTCATCTTTGCAAGGTATAGCAATGTAAATTAAATCTAGGCCTAAATATTGGAATGCAGCATTTTGCATAATCGGTGACAATGAATGGCTTACAGGATTGCCGATTAATGCTATAAAAGATGTCTTACTTGAAATCATGTTTAGAATTTTTCTTTAAAATAATGATCTGTTCGGGAACCACACCCCATCTTTGAGTAACAATAATGACGTCAATGACCGATTATGGAGAATAACAAATATAAAGGGTTTACCCATGGGTAAGGTTGTAGGAATCGATTTAGGAACAACTAATAGTTGTGTTGCTGTAATGGAAGGTGGTAAACCTACTGTAATAGCAAATGCTGAGGGTTTCAGAACTACTCCATCAGTTGTTGCATATACAAAAAATCAAGATCAGCTTGTTGGACAAATAGCTAAAAGACAGGCTGTAATGAACCCTGAAAATACTTTTTATTCAGCAAAACGATTTGTTGGAAGAAGAGTCGATGAAGTTAATGAAGAATCTAAAGAAGTTAGTTATTCTGTTGAAAAATCTGGTTCTAGTGTCAAATTAAAATGCCCTATTTTGGATAAGCAGTTTTCTCCTGAAGAGGTAAGTTCTCAAGTTTTAAGAAAGTTATCAGATGATGCGGGTAAATACCTTGGAGAAAAAGTTACACAAGCTGTAATTACAGTTCCAGCTTATTTTAATGATTCACAAAGACAGGCTACTAAAGATGCCGGAAAGATTGCAGGTTTAGAAGTTCTCAGAATCGTAAATGAGCCTACCGCTGCGGCCTTAGCATATGGTTTGGATAAAGAAAATGAAAAAATTCTTGTTTTTGATTTAGGGGGAGGAACATTTGATGTCTCAGTTATTGAAGCAGGTGATGGAGTAACTGAAGTTCTATCTACGTCTGGGGATACACATTTAGGTGGTGATGATTTTGATAGATGTATTGTAGATCACTTAGCTAATACCTTTAAATCAAATGAGGGAATTGATCTTAGACAAGATAAGCAAGCTTTGCAAAGATTGACTGAAGCTGCAGAAAAAGCAAAAATAGAGCTCTCAAATGCTACGCAAAGTGAGATAAATTTACCTTTTATTACAGCCACGCCTGAAGGACCAAAACATTTAGATTTGAACCTTACTAGAGCAAAGTTTGAGGAACTAGCAGCTTCATTAATTGATAGGTGTAAGACCCCAGTTGAGAGAGCTATAAGCGATGCAAAAATTTCTACTAGTGAAATTGATGAAGTTGTTATGGTCGGAGGCTCATCTAGAATACCTGCTGTTCTAGATTTAGTTAAAAAAATAATTGGTAAAGATCCAAATCAAACCGTTAATCCTGATGAGGTAGTAGCTGTTGGAGCTGCAATTCAGGGAGGAGTTTTAGCAGGAGAGGTTAAAGATATATTGTTGCTTGACGTTACTCCACTTTCTCTAGGTGTAGAGACTTTAGGCGGAGTAATGACAAAAATGATAAATCGAAATACTACAGTACCTACAAAGAAATCTGAAACATATTCAACTGCTGTAGACGGTCAAACAAATGTTGAAATACATGTTTTACAGGGTGAAAGAGAAATGGCTTCTGATAACAAAAGCTTAGGAACCTTTAGATTAGATGGAATACCTTCAGCACCAAGAGGGGTTCCGCAAATTGAAGTTACATTTGATATCGATGCAAATGGAATTCTTAGTGTTACTGCTAAAGATAAAGGAAGTGGTAAAGAGCAAAGTATTTCTATCACTGGGGCTTCCACTCTATCTGATAATGAAGTAGAAAAAATGGTAAAAGATGCTGAATCAAATGCATCTGCAGATAAAGAAAAAAGAGAAAAAATTGATTTAAAAAATCAAGCAGAAACTCTTGTCTACCAGACAGAAAAGCAACTTGGTGAGTTAGGAGACAAAATTGATGCTGCAGCAAAGTCTAAAGTTGAAGAAAAAAGTAATGCTTTAAAAGAAGCAACTTCAAAAGAAGATTATGAATCAATGAAAAAACTTCTTGAAGAACTCCAGCAAGAACTTTATGCAGTTGGTTCATCTGTTTATCAGCAACCAGGCAATCAGCCACCCTCACCTGGCGCAGCAGGCGGTCCTGATCAGAGTGATTCAAATGAAAAAGGTGGAGATGATGTAATTGATGCAGACTTTACTGAAACAAAAGATTAGTAAAGGTAATTTTTGATTTCATTAGCAACCCATTTAGAACAAGCGGGAGCCAGTAAAATCCCATTTTTATAAAAACCTGTACATATAATTAGTCCATTTTCAAGATTTTTCATTATTGGTGAAGGCTCACCCTCTGGTCTTGACCTAATTCCGTACCACTTTTTAGAAATTTTTCCTTTCTCCAGCCAATTTGGTTTTTTATCGAGAAAATTTGTGAGTTTTTCGAATGTATTTTTTTCTGGCTTAGTACTATATTCGTCAGTTGACCCAATAATTAGCTTATTTTTTGATTTTGGAATTATATTTTTATCATTTATATTGAATTGTTTTGGCAGCGATAACAAATCAACTTCTGCATCATTAATCTCAATTTCCATAGCTTGACCTAAAACAGGCTTTAATTTGATGTTGTGAGATCGGCTATCTATTAAATCAATTGCTTTTAGTGAATTACACAAAATAACCATGTCAGATTTGATATTTTCATTATTCCTTGTCGTAGAAATCCATTGATTGTTTGATTTTCTTATTTTTATTATTTCTCCTTTTAAATAATTTACTTTTTTATGTTTTAGATATTTATCTAGTGTTTGAAGTAACAATAAAGCATTTATTCTTCCATCTTTGAAGGAGATCATTCCTCTTATATTTTTCGTTTGGAAGGCTTTATTTATATTCTTGATTAATATTGAGTCTTTTTCTAAAATTAGTAACGTTGGATCATTATTTTCATAAACAAATTTCTCTAATTTTTTAAACTTTTCTTCATCAGTAGTTAGTTTTATTAATGGTTTTTCGATATTTAATTCATAATTAAATTTTTGTAGGAATGTAATCCATTGTGGCCATAATTCAATGCTTTGTTTCCTGAGATCCCAGCTTCTACCTCTTCTTTTTTGATACATATTACCCATTAGTAAGCCTAAAGCTGCATTGCTACTATTTTGGAGTTGAGTTGGATCTATTATCGTTACCTGGAAACCTAATTCTGATAATTCTAAGGCATTAAATTTTCCAATAATCCCTGATCCAATAATAACTATGTTTGCTTTTTGAAAATTTTCTTTTAAGCTTTTCATTGATATATTAGATATACTTGCTTATTTGACTTAATAGTTAAAGATTTTTTGGAACATCCTTCAATTATATTCAAAATTGTTTGTCCCGATCGTCCTGGCCTTGTAAGTTTACTTACAAGTTGGATTTCAAATTACGGTGGCAACATAAAACATTCTGATCATCATACAGATCAAGATGCAGGTTTGTTTCTTAGTCGAATTGAATGGGATAGTAACAATGAATCTTTTAATAGGGATGAAATTTATAAAGAATTTGAAAAAATTGCTGATGAAATAAATGGACAATTTAACGTAAATTATTCTGATGAAATTCCAAATGTTGCTATTTTTGTGAGTAAACAAAATCATTGTTTGATTGATTTACTTTGGAGAGTAAGAAATGGAGAACTCAAAATGAAAGTTCCTTTAATAATTTCAAATCATTCTCATCTTGAAAATATTGCAAATGACTTTAATGCAAAATTTGTTCATGTTGATACCTTTAAAACTGATAAAACTATTGTTGAAGATCAATTTTTAAATTTACTAAAAGAATATGACATTGATCTTGTTGTATTAGCCAAATATATGCAAATTTTGAGTGACTCTTTTTTAAAAAAGTTTTCTTCAATTATAAATATTCATCATTCTTTCTTACCTGCATTTAAGGGCGGGCAACCATACCATAGAGCATGGAAGAGAGGTGTTAAATTAATCGGTGCTACTGCTCACTATGTTACTGAAGATCTTGATGAAGGACCTATAATAGAGCAATGTACAGTTAATGTAAGTCATAGGGATGAAGTTGATGATTTGATTAGAAAAGGGAGAGATATTGAAAGAATAGCTTTAGCAAGAGCAGTTAGATTACATCTAAATCATCAAGTATTTGTCTATAACAGCAAAACTGCTGTTTTTGATTGAAAATAGTTTCTTAGTCTTCTAATTCTATTTGTATTTGTCTTTCATAAATTGATTCTTCATTAAAAGCTCTTGCTATCAAGAAACTGGCAATGCAGCTGATTAACACAGGTTTCATTATTAATAAATTTTTTGTTAAAGCAAAAGCTAAAAACATTGCTGTTATTGGCGTTCGCGAACATCCTGCTACGAAAGCTCCCATTCCCGCAAAAATATATGTACTTGGTGCATGTCCTGTAGCAATTTCTACCCAGCTCCCCATTATTAGTCCGATTGACCCTCCTAAAGTAAGCATTGGATAGAATAATCCTCCAGGAGCTCCGGATGCTGCTGCTAAACCTGTCGTGATAAATAGTACTAAAACTGCTAATAAAGCAATTCCAATACTTGTATTTTGTTCAGCTATTATTTTCTGTAATTCATCTAAATTATGAAATGTACTGGGTAAAAAAGAGTAGATACTTCCTAAAATGAGCCCACAGATACTCATTTTTAAAACAAATTTATTTTTATACCACTTTTTCCCAAGATTTTGCATTAACAAAACATATCTGCTGTACAATTCTGCAAATATTCCAATAATTATTCCTAGTAAAACTAAGTAAATCAAATCTACAGGTAAGAAAAAAACTGATGGGTCATATTCTTTTTGAATCAAAAATCCGAGGTTAAAATCAAAGCCTCCTGCTTTAGGATCTAAACCCAAGGCTTGAATAATATCAGCAGATGAATCTGCAATAAAAGTTGTAATTACTACTAATAATAAAATTACTGGTCTAGCAGAGTTTAATAACTCCTCTATTGCATAGATAAACCCTCCTAATGGAGCGCTAAATACTGCAGCTATTCCAGCACCACCACCTGCGGCTACTATTACTCTTCTGAAAGCTGTAGGAGCTTTGAGCCACTTGGCCATTTGCCAAGCTACGGATCCTCCCATTTGAACTGATGGACCTTCTGGACCCAAAGGGAATCCACTACCAATTGCAATAATTCCCGATATGAGCTTTACTAATCCTACTTTTAAATTCATTGGAACTTTTTTATGTCTTAAGAAACCCATGATTTGACTTACACCTGAACCTTTTGCAGCAGGTGCTATATTTTTGATCAAATATCCCGCAATAGCTCCTCCTAGAGCTCCAAAAATAGGTAAGACCGCAATAGATGGGAATTGGTCTAATAATGCTAATCTCCAATTATTAATAAAATAGATTCCAGTTTTAAAAGATATGCTTGTAATTGAAGCCCCTAGACCTGTTAATAAGAGCGATAATGCAACGACTAAAGATCTTTGTTTTAATAATTTTTTGATGCTACGAGAAGAATTATTACTTGTTTTTTGAATATTATCTTTTATAAAGTTTGGCATTGTCCATGATTACTTTGTCAAGCTGAAATTGTGTATTTCATCAAATTGAAGATAGCGGTAAAGTTCATCTGAATATGGATTAATTTTATTTTTAGTAATATCCTGATATTCTTCTATTTCAGGGATTTTTCCAAGCAGTGCGCAAACTGCTGCTAATTCTGCACTACCTAAAAATACTTGCGCATTTTTGCCAAGTCTATTGTCAAAATTTCTTGTACTAGTAGAAAACACTACAGAACCTTCATCTACTCTAGCTTGGTTTCCCATGCATAAAGAACAGCCTGGCAATTCTAATCTTGCACCACAATCTTCGAATATTTTATAGTAGCCTTCAGCTTTTAGAGTTTCTTCATCCATCTTTGTTGGTGGACAAATCCATAATTTAGCTTTTAAATTTTGTACTCCTTCAAGAACTTTTGCAGCTGCCCTGTAATGACCAATATTTGTCATGCAAGAACCTATAAAAACCTCATCAATATTTGTATTTGCAACATCAGTGATTTCTTTTACATTATCTGGATCATTAGGGCAAGCAACTATAGGTTGTTTTACTTTTGCTAAATCAATTTCAATGATTTCTTCATACTGAGCGTTTGCATCTGGTTGAATTAATGATGGTTTTTTTAACCAATTTTTCATATCATTTATTCTTCTTGAAATCGATTTTGAATCTTCATAATTGCCCTCGATCATTTTTTCTAGCAGGCAAATATTGCTTTTTAAATATTCTTGAACAGTTTCTTGGGACAAAAGTATTGTGCTACCAGCGCATGAGCGTTCTGCAGTAGCATCAGTAAGTTCAAAAGCTTGTTCAAGTTTTAGGTTTGGTAATCCCTCAATTTCCATAATTTTCCCGTTGAATATATTTTTCTTATTTTCTTTCTCAACAGTTAAAAGTTCTTTTTTAATTGCGAAGAGAGGGATTGCATTAACTAAATCTCTAAGAGTAATCCCTGGTAATAATTCTCCTTTAAATTTAACCAGCACAGATTCCGGCATATTTAATGGCATTGATCCTATTGCAGCGGCAAATGCAACAATGCCTGAGCCTCCAGGAAATGAAATGCCAAGAGGAAATCTTGTATGACTATCTCCACCTGTGCCAACAGTATCAGGGAGAAGCATTCTGTTAAGCCAGCTATGAATGATGCCGTCTCCAGGCTTAAGAGCTACTCCACCTCTTTGAGATATAAAATCAGGTAATTCTTTATGGGTAAGTAGATCTACTGGTTTAGGATATGCAGCTGTATGACAAAAACTTTGCATCACTAAATCTGCAGTAAATCCTAAACAAGCTAGTTCTTTTAATTCATCTCTAGTCATTGGCCCAGTAGTATCTTGACTACCAACTGTTGTCATGATTGGCTCACAGGTCATTCCTGGCCTAACTCCATCTAAACCGCATGCTTTGCCTACTATTTTTTGAGCTTGAGTAAATCCGGCACTACTTTCGGTTGGATTTTGTGGTCTAGTAAATATTTCACTTGGTTGATAATCTAATTTGTTTCTAATTTTGTCCGTAAGAGATCTTCCAATCATAAGATTAATTCTTCCGCCAGCTTGAATTTCATCAGTAAGAGTTGATGGATACAACTCGAATTTGCTTATTAATTCTTCAGTATTTGAATCTTTTTCAATTTTTTTAATAATGCCTTTATGGGGATATATTTTAATAACATCTCCTGTTTTCATTTGAGATACGTCAGCTTCTATAGGTAAAGCTCCTGAATCTTGTGCAGTATTGAAGAAAATTGGAGCTATTTTGCTTCCAATTATTATTCCACCTGTTTTTTTGTTGGGAACAAAAGCGATATCTTCTCCTATATGCCAAATGAGTGAATTAATAGCAGATTTTCTAGAACTCCCTGTTCCAACAACATCTCCAACATAAGCTATTGGTAAATTTTGTTTTTTTAAATTATCAAGAATCTTTAGTCCATCAGGTTTTTTAAATTCCAACATAGCTAATGCATGCATTGGAATATCCGGGCGTGTTGTTGCATGTACAGCTGGAGATAAGTCGTCTGTGTTTGTCTCACCGTCAACTTTAAATACTAAACAAGTAATCTCTTTCTCCAGAACTTTTTTATTTATGAACCATTCTGCATTTGCCCAACTATTTACAACTTCTCTTGCATAAATATTATTTTGAGATAATTCATAAATTTCATTAGCCGAGTCGTAAACAAGAATAATATTTTTTAAAACTTCTGCAGCTTTTTTTGCGAGTAAACTATTTTTTCCTTTAAGTATTTCAACCAAAGAATTTACATTGTATCCGCCTATCATTGTTCCTAGTATTTCAATTGCTTTTTCGGGATTTATTGATTTGCAATATTTTTCGGAATTAACAATAGCCGTAAGCCAGCTTGCTTTTACGTAAGCAGCCTCATCTACTCCTGGGGGTACTCTATTTATTAGTAAATCAAGTAAATAAGATGAATCGTAAGTACTATCTTGTTCTAATAATTTTGTAATACAATTTGTTTGTTCAGCATTTAAAGGTAAAGGAGGTATACCTTTGGCAGCTCTTTCAGCTACATGATCTGCATAATCTTTTAGCAATGTTTCCAAATTCTTCATTAGTAAGGTTTAATGCCTAATCTATTGTTATTTTTAATATTGAAAAGGAGAGTATTCATAAATGCTTTTTTAAATATTCAAACTTCTTAATTAATCAATGACGACATCATCAAATAATTCAGCTTTAGAAAAGACATCAGATTTACATGTTCTTGAAACACGGCCATTAATACCTCCAAGCAGATTACATAATGATATACCTTTAGATCACGACTCTGCTAATACAGTATCTAAAACAAGAAGATCTATACAAAATATTTTGCATCATAATGATCAGAAGCTTTTAGTCATTGTGGGTCCATGTTCAATTCATGATCTTGAGGCGGCAAAGGAATATTCAAAATATATTCAAAAATTCCGAGAACTGTATAGAGATAAATTAGAAATAATTATGAGAGTATATTTTGAAAAACCAAGAACAACTATTGGTTGGAAAGGATTGATAAATGATCCTCATCTAGATGATTCTTATGATATTAATACTGGTTTAAGAAGAGCAAGAAGTTTGCTTTCATATTTAGCAACTCGTGGCATACCTTCTGCTACAGAATTGTTAGATCCAATTGTTCCTCAATACATTGCCGATTTAATAAGTTGGACAGCCATAGGTGCGCGTACTACAGAAAGTCAAACTCATAGAGAAATGGCATCAGGACTATCAATGCCTATAGGCTTTAAAAATGGAACGGATGGTTCTTTTACTACTGCAATTAATGCAATGCAGTCAGCTTCAAAATCCCATCACTTCTTAGGTGTAAATGAACATGGAATGGCTTCTATAGTTAATACTACAGGAAATCCAGATGGACATATAGTTTTAAGGGGCGGTTCAAAAGGCCCAAATTTCGAAAGTGATCATGTACAAAAAATTTCAGCAGAATTAAGGCAGTGTAATCTTCCCCATAAAGTGATGATTGATTGTAGTCATGGCAATTCCAATAAAGATTTCCGAAAACAGTCGGAAGTGCTAAAAAATGTAGCTTCTCAAATTCGTAATGGTGAAAAAAATATTTTAGGAGTTATGCTTGAAAGTCATTTGAAGGCAGGAAATCAAAAACTTTTAAAAAAAGAAGCTCTCCAGTTTGGCAGAAGCATTACAGATGCATGTATAGATATAGAAACAACAAAAGAATTAATCGCTATTTTATACGATTCACTTAGCTAGTTATAAAAAAATTAAAAAATAATGCTGAAGATATTGGAACAATAAGATTATCTATTCCTAGAACACTAAATTGTTCGAGCAAAGTCGCAATAAAAGCTATTGTCAAATAATTTAAATTTAGACTATTTTGTTGAGAGTATCCTATTGAGCAAACTACTATCAAAGTTGTTAAAAACATTGTCATGGTTCCATATAAAGATTTTTTTTGTTTAAAAAAAATCCAACTCTTTGAGTTAAAGCTTTTTCCTATTAATCCAGCTAATCCATCACCAAAAGTCATTATGAAAAATCCACTAATTAGTGCATATGGATCTTTATCCCAGAAAAGATAAATCAAAATAAATAAACTTAGACAATAAAATAATGTCCCATAACTTTTTCTCTCAACATCCTCAATTGTTGGCAATAATTTATAGTTGTAATTGATGAAAACCATTAATGAAACAATTCCTGTAAAAATTAGAGCAGAGTTTTGATTAATTTTTAAAAATTGAGCAATTGGTATTAAAGGTCCTATTCCAATATGTATTATTTTTCTGACGATTTCTCTGCTATCTTCATTATATTTTTTAAAAACTATTGATATTAAAAAAATTGAAAATAAATATAATAAAACTACAGTAAATTTTATCAATTTGGTTAAGCTGCTTTTTGATGAGTTGTCATTACTCGAAGCTTTAATATTGCTTTAGCTTCTAGTTGCCTCACTCTTTCTCGTGAAACATTAATTTGTCTTCCTATTTCTGCTAGTGTTAATGGTTCTTCACCATCTAGCCCGAATCTGAGCTTCATGATTTTTTGCTCTCTTTCATTTAATTGAGAAAGCCAAGTTCCTAAATGCTCTTTTTGAATAGTTCTATCCATACCCTCCATGGGTTCTTCACAGTTTGGATCAGGTATGAGTTCACCAAGAGTACTTCTGTCTTCTTCCCCTCTTGCATGTGCATCTAGGGAGGCGCAAGGAGCACTTTGAGAAATTAAATCTTCTAAATCTTTTTGATCAATTCCCATCTCAGTTGCCATTTCCAATCTTGTAGGTTGCCTGCCAAATTTATGTGATAATTCTCTAGAGACTCTTCTCATTTTGGACAGTTTTTCACTTATGTGAATAGGCAAACGGATGGTTCTAGCACTGTTATCAATCGCCCTCGTCATTCCTTGCCTAATCCACCAGTAAGCATAAGTTGAGAATTTATATCCCATAGCAGGATCAAATTTATCTACAGCTCTTTCAAGGCCAATAGCTCCTTCCTGGACAAGATCTAATAATTCAAGCCCTTGGTTTTGGTATTTTTTTGCAACCGATACAACGAGCCTTAGATTAGCTGCCATCATTCTATCTCTTGCTCTTTTGCCAATCTTAATTTGATAAAGATTTCGTTGTGTTCTATCATTTTCAGGAATTTGTAACAACTTTTTCATGTTCTGAACATGATGAGCTAACTCTATTTCCTCTGCTGGAGTCAAAAGAGGTACTCTTCCTATGCTACTTAAGTAATAGCCAATAGAATCTGAAGCGAGTCTTCCTGATTTTTTTTGGCTTTGTTTTGCCGTAAGACTGGATTTCGATTTGCGAGACTTGCCCGCAGTGTTTGGTAATCTTGGCTCATCAAAATTATTATCTGAAGAGCTTTTCGCAGATTCCAGAGGGATCCCCATCACCCTGGCCTCCTAAATAATGGATTTTTTAAAAAGCTAGCACTGAAATTGAAATAAAAACTACTTTTACGTTGAAATTTTAAAGACAAAAATTTTATTTTAAAAGCTTATTTCTTGAAATCCATTGGTATGAGATGATTTTATAAAAAATAAAAAAAATTTAAAATATTAAGTATTTTTTTTAAATGTTGTAAAAATCAATATTAATTTTATTTTTCTATGAGGTCAATTTGCGAACGATTATGCGATGAATCTAATTCATATTTCGAATATGAACCATCATCTTTCATTATCCAAGAAAAGTAATTATCTTTAATGTAAGTTTGCAAAAGCGTGTATATTTTAGATTTCAATTCATAATCCTCTATAGGAGTAACAGCTTCTATTCTTCTATCAAGATTTCTTCTCATCCAATCTGCACTCCCTATAAAAACCTCATTATCCCCGTTATTACAAAACCAAAAAATTCTTGAGTGTTCAAGAAAATGGCCAATAATGCTTATAACTTTAATATTTTCACTTAAATTTTTTCTTTGAGGATATAAGCAACAAATACCTCTTATGATAAGGCTAATTTTTACACCTGAGTCTGAAGCTAAATAAAGAAGTTTAATTATTTCTGGGTCTACTAAAGAATTCATTTTTGCGATTATTTCGGCTTTTTTGCCTTCCTCTGCATTTTTAATTTCTCTCTTTATCAGTAATATAAATTTCTCCCTCATCGATGAGGGAGAAACTAATAACTTTTGATAACTTTTTTGTTTAGAAAAACCAGATAAGTAGTTAAATAACTCAAGTAAATCAGATGCAATATCAGGATCCGTTGAAAGTAATCCTAAATCTGTATAAAACTTTGAAGTATTAGAGTTATAATTTCCTGTTCCAATATGGAAATAATTCCTTAATCGTCCTTTCTCTTTTCTTACTATTAGGGCAATTTTTGTATGTGTTTTAAATCCGATGATTCCATATACAACATGAATTCCAGCTTGCTCAAGTTGCTTTGCCCATTGAATATTATTGTCTTCATCAAATCTTGCTTTTAGTTCAACAAGAGTCATTACTTCTTTCCCATTCTCTGCAGCTCTCATTAAAGCTGCAATGATAGGCGAATCTTGGGAAACTCGATATAAAGTAATTTTTATAGCCATTACAAGTGGATCATCAGCTGCTCTGTTTATAAATTCTTCAACTGAAGTTTTAAATAAGTCATAGGGATGATGAAGCAGAATATTTTTTTTTCTAAGTATCTTGAAAATAGTATTAAGGTTTTTGTTTGAAGGCAAATCTAAATGTTTTAATTCTGGGTGAGTTTTCCCAATTAATAGATTTTCTTTTAAATCATCTCTATCAATTTTTGTAAGCTGATTTAAATCGTCTAGGCCTAATAAACTTTTGCAAAAGTATATATATTCTTTCTGTATTGAGATACTTTCAATAAGTAACTTTAGAATATTTTCTGGCATATCTGACTCCACTTCTAATCTAACTACGTCTCCACCTAATCTTCTTTTTTGCAAACTTTGTTCAACAGCTAAAAGTAGATCATCAGCTTCAAGTTCTTTTAATTCTAAATCTGCATCTCTTGTCACTCTAAAAAAAGAGTAATTTATACATTCCATTCCGTTAAATAAAGTATTTATATTATTCCCAATTAAATCTTCAACACTTATGAAATAGTGAGAATTTTCATCACTAAGTTGAGTAATTTCATTGGGAATTCGTATAAATCGGGGGATATTTTTTGTTGGTATTTTTACTCTGACAAACTGATTTTTAGAATCCTCCTCATCCTTTATTAAAGCTGCTAAATTTAGACTTAAATTACTTATAAAAGGAAATGGATGTGCCGGGTCAACAACTAATGGAGTTAATAAAGGGAAAATAGATGTTGTAAAGAAGTTATTACACCAATTTCTTTGATTTTCACTTAGGTCCTTATATTTTTTTAAAATTACACCTTTTTCTTTTAATTCATTTTTTAATTCATTATTTACATAGTTTTCTTGGAGAATAGTCAACTTTTTTATTTCTTTATTGATTTTTTTTAATTGCTCTTTAGGGGTAAGTCCGTCAATACTTTTTTTAGTAATTTCTGCTTCAACTTGAGCCTTTAATGAAGCTACTCTTACCATAAAAAACTCATCAAGATTATTACTAAAAATTGAACAAAATTTTACTTTATCTAGAATTTTGTACTCCTTTTCCATACCAGTAAGGAGTACTCTTTTATTGAATTCAATCCAACTTAATTCTCTATTAATAAAAACATCAGTCTGGCCTTTCATTAAAAAACTTTTAATTTTTGATTTTTAAAAGAATTATTATTTTTACCCTCTGCAATAAGGTATATCATAAAAAGTAAGATTACGGAACCAGCTATAAAAGGCGATTTAGGACCAAAACTATCATAAACCCTTCCGGCCATTGCAATTCCTAAAACTCCTCCAAGACTCTGTAGACCCTGAAGGTTACTTAAAATTGATCCTTGTTTATCAATGTCTAATTTCTTAGATATTAGTGCTCTTAACGTGGGCGTAATTAACCCTGCCCCAACGGCTAAAAATGAAACAGCTGAATAAATATTAATTGTTGCATTTTCTTTTGGAGCAGTTATTAAAAGAGCACATGCCACAAGAATAAAGCCTGATCCGACTAGTGTTAATCGCATTTCGCCAAATTGCTTTACCAGAGGCCCAATTAATCCTCCCTGAACGATAATTGCAATGATTCCTACTACAACAAGAGTTCCACTTGATGCTTTGGTCGTCCAGTTTAAAGATTCTTGAAGGAAAAATATCAGGATATTGGTCAATCCAGTAAAAGCAATAAAGTAAATAAAAAAAGCTAATGATAATTTTTTGATCTTTTTTTCTTTGAAAACTGTAAATAGAGATTTTAAAGGGTTTTTAAAAATAGTTTTTGATTTATTTGAGTCACTATTAGGCTTGGTTTCTGGTAAGTAAAAAAATACAAGGAGAAAATTTATTATTGGAATGATTGAGGCTATTAAAACTGGAATAATAAAATTATTATTTGTATTTCTTGCAAAAATTACAACAAAAATATTACCTAAGAAAAAACTTAAACCAAAAGCTACACCAATAAGCCCAAATGTTTTTGCTCTTTTTTCAGGGCTTGAAATATCTGCAAGAATTGTTGTTGCAGTAGCTGCAGTTCCCCCACTTAAACCGTCAATTAGTCTCGCTAAAAATAATAAAAATAACGGGATAGAGGCTATTGAATTTGACCAATTAAAAAGAACTGTAAAAGATAATATTGATATTCCTATTACTGAACCAGTAATACAAAAAAGAGTGACAGGTCTTCTTCCATATCTATCACTCATAATTCCTATAAAAGGAGAAGCTGTAAATTGAGCTAATTGATAAGTGCATGATAATAAACCATATGTACTTGCTTTAGAATCAAAAAGTAAAACAAAAGAGGGTAATATAGGTAACAGTATACTTTCACTTAAACGATCATTTAGAAGAGTGATAAACGCACTAAGGAGAGTAAATTTTTTATTTGGTTTTAATAAACTTTCTTTCATAATATTTACCTTCATAGCAATTAACTTTTACTACCATACTTGTTAATGGAGATTATTGTGCCCGGCATTGTTTATTTAGTTGGAGCAGGTCCTGGTGACCCTGAGCTTTTAACTCTTAAAGCTTTACGCCTAATAAAAAATTGTGATGCATTAGTTCATGATGCTTTAATTCCTGATGAAATAACAAAAGAGGCAGGAAAAAATACAGAAATTTTCCACGTAGGCAAAAGAGCTGGGAAGTGTTCTGTACCTCAGGCTGAAACTAATGCTCTTATTTTGAAATTGGCAAAAGAAGGCAAAAATGTCGTAAGGCTTAAAGGGGGAGATCCATTCGTTTTTTCTAGAGGTGGTGAAGAGGTATCGATTTTAGAAAAAAATGGAATTTCAGTTGAAATCGTTCCTGGTATTACTTCTGGGATAGCTGCCCCCACATATTTTGGTATTCCACTAACCCATAGAGATGCTGCTAGTTCCGTAACTTTCGTCACTGGACACGAGCGTATAGATAAGGATAAAAAGACAGTGAATTGGAGAGATTTAGCTAAATCATCGGATAGCTTAGTAATTTTTATGGGTATAAAAAATATTGAATATATTGTCGAAGAATTAATTCTAGGTGGTTTAGATAAGAATACTAAATGCGCTGTGATTCAAGAAGCTACCTTAAAAAATCAAAAATGTTTGATAGAAAAATTAGATAATCTTCCAGATAAAATCAAAGATAAAGAATTTTCAGCCCCGTCAATTATAATTATCGGAAAAATTGTTGAATTTAAGGTTAATAATAATATAACTAAAGTATCTGATGTCTATTTACCAGATATTAATAAAGTTCAACTATATAATAAATTCCAAAAGTAAATTGGATCGAATTTAGGTTTAAGCTTTAAATCATTAACTTGATTAATTTGTCTGCAAGATAAGCTATTAATTGCAACTATTATGTCATCATTTTGAAATTCTGGAGGAATTAATTCTTCTTTTACAATTTTCAATTTTAAAGCTTTAGAAATCATAATCCCCTCTAAACAGCCGCTCTCTTTTCTAGGAGTTATCCATTGATTATTTCTTTTAATTAGAAGATTAAATGTACTTCCACAACAAAGTTCACCTGACGTATTCAAAAGGATAGAATCATCAAATGATTTTTCATTAGCTTCTGTCAAAACTTGTATTGCCTGATTATAGGAAAATGTTTTGCATTTACTTATAAGACTGAATTCATTTATTTTTTCTGTTTGACTAATGCAAACGCTTATTGGATTAAAATTTGGTTTGATTCTATAGAACTCAAGCCATAAATTATCTAAATCTTTTGTCTCTAAAGTGCTATAAATTTTTAGAGTTCTACCTTCGTTAGTTCCTCGACTATAGTTTATTCTTACTGAGGCAAATTGATCATTCTTAAGCGATAACTTTCTAATACCATCATTAATAAGTTGTCTCAAAGTGAATTTATTTATTTTGAGATTAATATTTAAAATCTTGCTACTTTTTTCTAACCTCTTCAGGTGTTCATCAAAAAGAATAGGTTTGTTTTCTTTTATCAAAATGGTCTCAAATATACCATCTGCAAATTTTAATCCTCTATTATTAGCAGCAATAAATATTTTATCAATATCCAACCATTGATCCTTGTGCCAGCCAAATGTTTTAATCATTTTAGTGAATCAATTAACGGTAAAAGTTTCCACTTTAGTTCATTAGTTTCCTCTTCAGGGTTTGAGTCAATAACTATTCCGCAACCAGCATATATATTGATTTTTTTGCCTTTAATTAAAAAAGATCTTATTAGTATATTGCTGTCAAACTCTCCATTCCAGTCAAGCTTCAAAAATGAGCCACAATATGGTCCACGTTCACATTCTTCTAATTCGAAAAGTCTCTGGCATGATCTTAATTTAGGTGCTCCAGTGATAGAGCCCCCAGGCCAACAAGCTTTTAGTAAATCAATCCAGTTTTTGTCTTTTTTTAATTTGCCTTTGATTACTGATGTTAGATGATGAACTTTTAAGAAACTTTCAAGCTTTAATATCTCTGGCACGATAATACTTCCTGTTTCGCAAACTTTACTTAAATCGTTTCTTATTAGGTCAACAATCATAATATTTTCGGCTCTATCTTTTTCGTTCGTTATTAAATCGATAGCATTAAGTGCGTCTTGATTTAAATCCTTATCTCTGGTTCTAGTTCCTTTGATTGGTCTTGATTCTACAAAATTTTTATTATCTATTTTTATAAATCTTTCTGGCGAGGTAGATAATACAGCCTCTCTATAATTATCATTATTTATTATTATTCCTCCGAAGGGAGCTCTTAATTTTCTTCTTATTTTCAAATAAATATCTAGAGGATTATAGGTTTTGGAAGATTCAATTTCGCATTTAGTTGTTAGGTTTGCTTGAAATATATCCCCTAAGGAAATTAATTTTTTCAATTTTAGAATATTTTTCTGAAATTTTTCAGCCATTTCGTCCAAATTGATTTTTGAAAAATCAAAATTCAAATTTGTTTTAATAATATTTTCTTCTTCAATATTTTTAATATTGTTGATTATTTTTTTATAATTCATCAGTTCAGATGAGTTTGTGCCTTCGATAATTATTTCTTTTTTTATTAGATTACATTTAATGATTGGATCATATGATGCAATCCATAAAGTTGCCATATTAGATTTTCGCCATGGGTTTTTGGGTTCTATGAAAACTCCAGCTTCATAACTTAACCATCCGATCCAAAATCCTTTTTCAATATTTCTTAAATTGTTAAATGGATTATTAGTTTTGTCTAAGTTATCGATATCTCTTGATTGAATTATTTTTTTAGGTTTAATTCCTATTATTGACCATTCCCCATTTTCTTTTCCATCACTGTCTAGCCAAGCTAATCCCTTATCTCCGAAATTTTTTGTTAGATGATGCGTAATCAGTGCTGGATCTATCCATTTTTCTAGAATTATTTTTTTTATTTTCATTATTTATTATTGTTATTAAGCCATTTTTTATAAGCGGCATTTCTAATTCTGCAGCTATCACACTTACCGCATGGTTTTGAATTACCCGAATAACAACTCCATGTTTTATCTAAGGGGACATGATTATCAAAAGCTAATTTAATAATTTCCTCTTTATTTAAATCTAATAGTGGTGTCCAAAGTTTTATTGGATTATTTTCTCTTCCTCTTTTATTGGCTAAATCTGCTAACTCTTGAAATTTTTTAATGTAGTCAGGTCTGCAATCTGGATAACCGGAATAATCTAGTGCATTAACTCCTAATCCTATAAAATCAGCATCAATTGCTTCGGCATAACTTAGTGCAACGGAAATAAATATAGTATTTCTCCCAGGAACATAAGTACTAGGAATTGTATTAGTCTGTACTCCTTCTATTGGAATATTTTTTTGAGTATCAGTTAATGAAGAGCCTCCCCATAAAGATAAGTCAAGTTTAATGATTTTAAATTCTTCGATATCAAAGTGTTTTGCAATTATTGATGCAGAATTTAATTCTTTTTTATGACGTTGACCGTAGTCAAATGAAAGGCCAAAAATTTTAGCTTCGGATTTTTTGGCGATACCAGTAACTGTAGAAGAATCTAAACCTCCAGATAATAAAACTACTATCGATTTATTTTTAAGAGTCATATGATTTCAATTAATTTTTAAGTATTTGTGAGTTTGAAGGCTCAATTTCCAATCGGGGTTATTTTTTACGAAATCGATAGCAAGAGAAAAACCATTCGCATTGTTCCATGCTGGCTGTAAATAAAAAATTTTATCTTCTTTTTTTAATCCATTTTCGCTTTTAGAGGGTTGATATTGTTTTAAAGTTTCTTTTTTTATTTGAATAGCGAATTCAATATCTTCTATTTCATTTATGATTATTTTGATTTCATTACAGTTTTTTAAAAAATAATTTTTTGGAGGCGAGTGTCTTTTAGGAGATAAAGTAATCCAGTCATAGCTTCCTGATATCGAATTAACTCCACTTGTCTCAATATGAATTTTCATTGGCTTTTGTTTTTCTGCTGTCGTCATCTTTTTTATGGCTTTGCAAAAATTATCCAAGTTATGTTGTAAAGGTTCTCCACCTGTAATAACGCAAAAAGATGCTCCTTTTTTTCTGGCAATTTTTATGCGATCTATTATTTTTTCAATTGATATAGAAGGGTGTTTTTTCTCGTCCCATGAATTCTTGGTATCGCACCACGAACATCCAACTTTACATCCGGCTAATCTTACAAAAAAAGCACTTTTTCCAGCGTGATAACCTTCACCTTGTAATGAATGAAATTGTTCGACTAAGGGTAAAAAATTTGTCATTTTCATTCAAAAAAATAGAGAATATTAATTTGATTGAGTTAACTTATCTTGAGAGGCTTTTATTAATCCTTTAAATAAAGGATGAGGTTTGCCAGGTCTTGATAAAAACTCAGGATGATATTGACAGGCTAAGAAGTATGGATGATTTTCTAACTCAATTAATTCAACTAATCTGCCATCTGGTGATGTACCACTAATTTTGTATCCAGAATCTAAAAAACTTTGTTTGTAGTAATTATTAAATTCGTATCTATGTCGATGTCTCTCATAAATAACATCCTCGTCATATAAGTTTTTTCCAGTTGTATTTTTTGTCAATCTACATGGATAAACTCCAAGTCTCATTGTCCCACCTAAATCAACTACATCTTCCTGTTCTGGTAATAAATGTATCACTGGATTTGGAGTGTTTGGGTCTAGTTCTGAACTAGATGCATCTGGAAGATGAGCTACATTCCTGGCCCATTCTATAACTGCACATTGCATACCAAGGCACAAACCTAAAAAGGGAATTTTATTTTCTCTTGCGAATTTTATAGCCGAAATTTTTCCATTGACTCCTCTATTACCAAATCCCCCGGGTACTACAATTGCATCAACTTCAT
Source organism: Prochlorococcus sp. AG-347-K10 (assembly GCA_003278955.1). Lineage (GTDB taxonomy): Bacteria > Cyanobacteriota > Cyanobacteriia > PCC-6307 > Cyanobiaceae > Prochlorococcus_A. The sequence continues at coordinate 13,282 of QCCB01000004.1, read as the reverse complement.
TTAAGTAAGTTTCTGCTGAATTTTTTTCTATCATTTCAGCACTGACCCAATGTAAATCTAATAAAGCCTTTTGTTCAATGCATGCATGTCTTAAAGCTTCAACAACGGATAAATATGCATCTCCAAGTTCAATATATTTGCCTACAAGGGCAACTTTTATTGGATCTCCAGGATTTCTTAAGTTGTGTATTAGTTGCTCCCAATTTTTCAAATCACATTTTTTATCTTCAAGGTCTAAGTACTGCAGGGTTTCTTTGCATAAACCTTCTTTTTTTAAAGAAAGAGGTACAGAATAAATACTGTCTGCGTCTAAAGCTTCAATTACAGAGTTGATACTGACACCGCAAAAACCACTAAGCTTTTTTTTAAGAGCTTCATTGATAGATTTATCACTTCGGCATACAAGTAAATCTGGCTGAATTCCAATTGATCTTAATTCTTTCACTGAGTGTTGTGTTGGTTTAGTTTTTATTTCGCCAGAGGTTTTGATGTAAGGAAGTAATGTGACGTGTATGTATGCAACATCGTTCCTATTGACATCATTTTTGAATTCTCTTATTGCCTCTAAAAAAGGTAGAGATTCAATATCACCAACTGTTCCACCAATTTCAGTAATAATAATATCTGCATTGCTGTTAGCGGCTACTCTATGAATCCTTTCTCTAATTTCTCCCGTTATGTGAGGTATTACTTGCACAGTTCCACCGTTATAATTACCTCTTCTTTCTTTATTAATAACTGCTTGATAAATAGATCCCGTTGTTACACTATTCAACCTAGTCATTGCAGTATCAGTAAATCTTTCGTAGTGACCTAAATCTAGATCGGTTTCAGCCCCATCTTCGGTTACAAATACTTCTCCATGTTGAAAAGGGCTCATTGTGCCTGGATCAACATTTAGATATGGATCAAGTTTTAATATTGAAACACTATATCCTCTAGACTTTAATAATCTACCTAAACTTGCAGCTACGATTCCTTTACCAATGCTAGAAACTACTCCTCCGGTGACAAAAACAAATTTTGACATTAAATATTTTTAATTAAGCACTGCCTCCTTATATTTTATTTAAACAAAAAACTTTTAGATCATCCATATATATTCTTATTCATCAATTGTTATTTCAATATCTAATTCTTTTAATTGTGATTCTGAGACATTTGAAGGCGCATTTGTGAGAAGACATTTTGCTTGTTGATTTTTTGGAAACGCTATTGTTTCTCTGATTGAATCTGCACCTATGATCAGCATGGTAATACGATCTAATCCAAACGCTATTCCACCATGAGGAGGAGCACCCATTTCTAAGGCCTCTATTAAAAATCCAAATTTTTCATTAATCTCTTTAGCAGTAAGTCCTACCGTTTTCAAAACCTCTATTTGCAAGTTTGCTTCGTGAATACGTAAAGACCCACCTCCTAATTCTAAGCCATTAAGAACTAAGTCATAAGCATTTGCTATAGAGTCCTCGATTTCTTTCTGCAAGTTTTCAGGATCTTTAGATTTTATATTTTTTGGAGAACAAAAAGGATGATGTAGAGCTTCATATCTATTTTCCTCTTCATTTCTCTCAAACATTGGGAAATCAGTTACCCATAAGAAATTCCATTTACTTTTATCTATGAGATTTAAGTCTTTTGCGATGTATTGTCTCACTCTATCTAATGACTGGTTGACAATTTGTTTATCTCCAGCACCCAAGAGTATTAAGTCTCCATCTTGTGCTTCGGTGATTCTTAAAATATCAGCTATATGCTCTTCATTTAGATTATTTTTAATTGCCCCAATAGTCTCAAGCTCATCTCCTTTGACCCTTATAAAGGCCAAACCACCAGCTCCCGCATCTTGAGCTACTTGAAAGATATCACCTCCGGGTTTAATTCTTACGTTGCTAATACTTAAATTACCTCCTTTGACTGTTATAGATTTTATAGAACCTCCAGACTTAATTGCCTTGGTGAAAATATTAAAGCCAATATCACCTAATACCTCTCCTAAATCTTTTAATAACATTTGATATCTAGTGTCTGGTCTATCAGTGCCGTAATTATCCATTGCTGCTTGCCACGACATTCTTGGAAAAGCATTATCAAAATCAATATTTAATACTTCTTTCCATATTTTTTTTATAAGACTTTCATTAAAAGAGATTATTTCTTCTGCATTAATAAAGCTCATTTCTATATCTAATTGCGTAAACTCTGGTTGTCTATCTGCCCTTAAGTCTTCATCACGGAAGCATTTTGCGATTTGATAATACTTATCTAAGCCTCCCACCATTAAAAGTTGTTTAAATAGTTGTGGGGATTGAGGTAGAGCAAAAAATTCTCCATTCGAAAGACGAGCAGGAACAAGAAAATCGCGAGCGCCTTCTGGAGTTGATTTTGTAAGTAATGGAGTCTCTACTTCTGTAAATCCAAAATTATCAAGAAATTCTCTAGCAACTTTAATAATTTTATGTCTTGTTTTTAAATTTTGTAGTAATTTGCCTCTTCTTAAATCAAGGTATCTATATCTTAATCTGAGTTCCTCCTTTGTATTTTCATAATCATGTATAGATACTGGAAAAGGTAGGGTTTTTTTCATTTGGTTGAGAATTTGCAAATCTTTAACTTTAAGCTCTAACTCTCCAGTACTTAAATTTTTATTTATTGAATCTTTTGGCCTTTCGTTAATAATTCCGCTAACCATTATTACTGTTTCATTTCTTAGAGTTTCTGCCTGTTTAAATAGATCTGCACCATCATCGGGGTTAATTGTTATTTGTAGAAATCCACTATGGTCTCTTAAATCAATAAAAATTACACCACCATGATCTCTTCTTCTATCAACCCATCCGCATAAATTAACTAATTTACCAATATCTGTATTATTGAGTTCTTTGCAAATTTTGTTTCTCATCTAAGTATGATTTATTTATCAATAACTTATAATAATTCTTTAAGGGTAAATTTAGTTAATAATTTTTTTTATAAAACGCTCTCTTTGTTATTATCCCTTTGAATTTCTTGCCTCTTATTGATATTTGAACTTCATTATTTATTAAGGCATGCGAAGTATTGATGTATGCAAAAGCTATAGCTTGTTGTTTAGTTGGAGACCAACTGCCGCTTGTGATAGTCCCAATATTTTCTTCACCTTTAAGAACTGCGCAACCTTTTCTTCCTATTGCTTTTCCTTCTATAGAGAGACCAACTAACTTTTTTTGAATACCTAATCTTGACTGTTCTTCAAGAAATCTTCTTCCAAAGAATTCGTGATTATTCTCTAGATGTACTAGCCAGCCTAACCCTGCCTCATATGGAGAAGTTTCTTCATTTATGTCTTGCCCATAAAGATGCATGCCTGCTTCAAGTCTAAGAGTATCTCTAGCTCCTAAACCACAAGGTGCAACATTTTTGGCAATTGAGAAATCCCATAAATTAATTGCTGCTTTTTTAGATAAAAGTATTTCTAGACCATTTTCCCCCGTATAGCCTGTCTTTGAAAAGAAAATTTTTTCTTTAGGCGAAATATGTTTAAAAATTTTATATTCGCATCCAAAGTTAGGGATATGTGAGACCGAAGATTCAATCCATTCTTCAAATATATTGAATGAGTTTTTTCCCTGTAGTGCTAAAAGTACTTTGTCTTTTTTAAAGTTTTTTATCAAAATTTCAGATTTATTTAAATTATTTTTTATCCATTGAAAATCTTCTTCATATCTACTTGCATTAACTATTAATAATAATTCTGATATGTCATTTTCTTGTATACCAAGGTCATAAATTATTAAGTCATCTATTATTCCTCCTTTATCATTGAGCATTACTGTATAAAGTCCCTGTCCTTCAGAAAAGGAATATAAATTAGTAGGAAAAAGTTTTTGAATATAATCCTTTGGATTGATTCCCTTGATAGAAATCACACCCATGTGAGAAATATCAAATAATCCTGCTGAAGATCTAACTGATTCATGCTCTTTAATTAATCCTGAAAATGATATGGGCATTTCCCAACCTGCAAAATCCACTAATTTTGCATTGGATTCAACATATTTTGAATAAAGAGGACTTTTTAGCAAATCCATGAAATATTTAGTTTGTATTTAGTATTTTTACACTGTAGTTTAGAAATTTTTTATTGCATATTTTCTAATGACAAAATTAAGCTTCTAAGTACTTTGGCTGCAACTATGCTACTTACTCCGCTTTTATCAATTTCTGGAGATAATTCCACAATATCTGAAGCCACAATTCTAAGGTCTTTTAAAGTTTTCAGTATTTCTTCAAAATCATTCCAAAAAAATCCTCCCGGTTCTGGAGTTCCCGTCCCTGCTAGTAAACTGGGATCAAACCAATCTAAATCTATTGTTAAATAGATTGGAGACTTCGCGTATGGTAGAAGAGCTTGTTTTAATTCATGTGTGTTTCCGCCTGGACAAAAGTTAACTAATTGGTTGTTGTTATGCATAATTTCAAATTCTTCTTTAGTCCCACTTCTAATTCCTACTTGCAAAATTTTTTTTTCAGGTAGCACTTCTAAGCATCTTTTCATAGTACAAGCATGACTATGTTCATTCCCTATATATGATTCTCTTAAATCTGCATGAGCATCAAGTTGAACCAATATCAAATCTGGATATTTTTTTACTAATGCTTCAATAGCTCCTCTTGTAATAGAGTGTTCGCCTCCAAGCATAATAGGACTAAGGCGTTTACTAATTAAATAATTTGTTGCTGATTTAACCGATTCAATAACGGACTTTGAGTCATTTTTATCAATTAGTATTGATCCAAAATCAACATACATAATATCCTCTAAGTCTTTTTTAATTTTTGGACAATATGTTTCTAAACAAGAACTGACTTGTCTTATTGCTTCTGGACCAAATCTTGCTCCTGGTTTAAACGAACATGTCCCGTCATAATTAACTCCAAATATACCAATTGAGCAATTCTCGGCACTTCTTTTTGCTCCCATATAAATTGCATTTTCGTTATCAAATAAATTTTTTGTCATTTTATGAATCTAGTTCTTTTACAATATTATTTGGCATCATTTTGAATGCTGCATTTTGAAAATTTAAATTCCAAATTTCACATCCTTTTTCTATTTTTAGGACTTCATCATAATTTTGCTTTGATAAATTTAGATCTTCTGAAGAAGCGAATGTCCAACTCCAAATCCCGCTTGGATATATAGGCACGAATGAATACATAGTTTCAGAAACTTTAAATATATTTTTTAGGGTTTTCAAAATATTTATGTGAATATTTTTGAAGGATTCAGGAGATTCGCTTTGCGATGCTAATATCCCCTTTGGTGTAAGTATTCTTTTACATTCTTTATAAAAAGAATCTGAAAATAATAAATTTGAGAATTCTGAAGGATCTGAACAATCTATAAAAATAACATCGTAAAAATTATCTCTTGTTTTTTTTACCCATTTCACACCATCATCAATATGTATTTCTAATCTCTTGTCATTCCATGCTTCGCCTCCAATTTCTTTTAAAAATTTTTTAGAAATTTTGATTACCTCCTTATCAATTTCTACTAGATCAATTTTTGATATTTGAGAATATTTAACGCATTCTCTTGCTGTACCGCCGTCGCCTCCACCAATAATTAGTACATTAGATTTTTCATCAATGCTACTTAATGCTGGATGCACGAGACACTCATGATAATATTTCTCGTCTTTTAGTGATGTCATCCAGCAACCATCTAACATTAAAGCTTTACCATAATATTCATTTTCAATAACAATAATTTCTTGATATTTTGAGGTTTTTTTAATTAGGATTTCCCCATTTAGGCCGAATCTTGAGCCTTTATGATATTCATCTATCCATGTTGTAATATTTGTCATTTGCTTTTAGGAATTTTCCCCGCCAGTTTTTGCTTGGCTATTTGCCAAAGCCGTTGAAAGTCTTTGGGAGTTTGTTTTTTAATATTATCTCCTGCCTGCTCTTCGACGATTGAAAATCTGTCTAAAAATTTTTTATTAGTTTTTTGTAGAGCTGATTCAGGATTGATCTTTAAAAAGTTTGAGAGGTTAAGAAGGGTAAAGTAAATATCCCCAAATTCATTTTTTATCTCTGAATCTTTTTTACTTTTAATTGCTTCCTTTAATTCATTAATCTCTTCTTCTAACTTTTTAAAAATCTCATCAGTACTTTCCCACTTGAAACCATGTTCTTTAACAGTATTTGTGATTTTATATGTACCAATAGTTGGAGGTAAATTTTTAATTTTAAAATTTAAATTTTTACTAATTGAAGTTTTCATATTAGGTGCTTCTTTTTCTAAATTTTTTATATTTTCCCAAATCTGTTGTGATTTTTTTAATGATACTTTTTCTTTTTTGTTAAAAATATATGGATGTCTATTAATAATTTTTTTGTTTAGATTTTTTATAACATCATTTAGTTCAAATTCTTTTTCTTCGTAACCGATTTCAGCATGAAGCATTACTTGTAATAAAAGATCTCCTAACTCCTCACATATGTTATTTTCATTTTTTTCATATATCGCATCTATAAATTCATTACTTTCTTCATACAAAAATGGGATCAACGATACATGAGACTGTATTTTCTGCCATGGGCAGCCCCAAGTTTTATCTTTTAATGCTTTGATATTAGATATTAAGATTTGAAAACTATTTATAGTCTCTAAATCAGAATTGTTTTCCAATTTATATCTATTGTTTGAGGACATAGGATATATTTTACTAATTAAATTTTGCCTCAATCATGAAATATTTAAATATTTAGTATAAATTTTTCAACTTCATCTATTAGAATGATCTATCATAAGGGCGATTAGCTCAGCGGTAGAGCGCCTGCCTTACAAGCAGGATGTCCCTGGTTCGAACCCTGGATCGCCCATTTATTATTTTTCTAATGACTGAGATCGTCAATCTTTCAATCAGTCAAAGTGCTGCTTCAGAACTATCTAGACAAGCTTCTTTTGGAGGTTCTCCAGGAGAAATGTCGATTGATTTGGTAGAGGATAAAAATTGTTCCGAAGGATGGATGCACATTAAATTAAGGCCAGGTACATGCAATGGATCTCCTATCTCAAGAACTGAAGGAGTAACTTTATATGCGGATGTAAAAAAGTTTAATTTACTGAAAGATTTAAAATTAGATTATTACGGTGACTTGAGCGGTGGTGGATTTCTTATTTCAACACCAAAAAATGCAAAACGTTGTTCCTGTGGCTCTGGCTTCAAACTTTTGTAGAATGGATATGTCTTTTTTGCAAACTAATATTATTTTCATTAATTGGCTGCTCTCGAGATAAAATAAAAAAAAGTTTATTGAAATAAAATTTGCACATGAAAGAGATGAATGATCAATTATCTTTAGAGAATTATTCACCTTTCGAAGTAGAGAAAAAGTGGCAAGAAAAATGGGAAAGTCTAAAGGCGTTTAGTCCTAACACTGAGGATGATGGGGAGCCTTTTTGTGTTGTTATTCCGCCACCAAATGTAACTGGATCTTTGCATATGGGGCATGCATTTAATACGGCTTTGATAGATGTTGTAGTACGTTTTCAAAGACTTTTAGGTAAGAATGTTTTGTGTTTACCGGGAACTGATCATGCTTCAATAGCTGTTCAAACTATTCTCGAAAAACAATTAAAAACCGAAGGCAAAACAAGCGAGGATATTGGAAGAGATGAATTTCTTAAAAGAGCATGGACCTGGAAAGAACAAAGTGGTGGAAGAATAGTTTCTCAATTAAAAAGGATAGGATATTCAGTTGACTGGACTAGAGAAAGATTTACTCTTGATCAAAAATTAAATGAAGCAGTTATTGAGGCTTTTAATATCCTTTATAAAAAGAATTTAATTTATAGAGGCGAATATTTGGTTAATTGGTGCCCTGAATCTCAATCTGCCGTAAGTGATCTTGAAGTTGAAATGCAAGAAGTAAATGGTCATTTATGGCATTTTAAATATCCTTTAATTTCTGAAAGTGGTGAACAGTTAGATAAGTACTTAGAAGTTGCAACAACAAGACCAGAAACTCTTTTGGGTGATACTGCTGTGGCAGTTAATCCTGATGATGATAGGTATAAAGAATTTATTGGTGTCAAAGTAAAAGTCCCTTTCGTTGATAGAGAAATACCTATTATCGCTGATTCACATGTTGATAAAGATTTTGGTACGGGTTGTGTGAAGGTTACTCCAGCCCATGATCCAAATGATTTTGCAATAGGAAAAAGGCATAATTTAAAACAGATTAATGTAATGAACAAAGATGGAACTTTAAATATCAATGCAGGTATTTTTCAAAATTTAGATCGATATGAAGCTAGAAAGAAAATTATCAAAGAATTGGATAACTTAGGCCTTTTGACAAAGATAGAGGATTATAAACATACTGTTCCTTTTTCTGATAGAGGTAAGGTACCAATTGAACCTTTATTGTCAACACAGTGGTTTTTGAAAATGGATGATATATCACAAGGATGTCTTCATGAAATTGATTTAAAAAAACCATCGTTTATTCCTGCACGCTGGGCGAAAGTTTATAAGGATTGGTTAGAGAATATTAATGATTGGTGTATCAGTCGGCAATTGTGGTGGGGGCACCAAATACCAGCATGGTATGTTCTAGATGACTCTCAAGACTCAATAGAACAAAATACTCCATATATCGTTGCAAGAAATGAAGAAGATGCCTTAATCGAAGCTAATAAAAAATTTGGATCAAATATTAAATTGGTTCGTGATAAAGATGTTTTGGATACATGGTTTTCAAGTGGTTTATGGCCTTTCTCAACTCTTGGTTGGCCAAATACAAATGATCCTGATTTTAAAAAATGGTATCCAAATAATGTTCTTGTTACTGGTTTCGATATTATTTTCTTCTGGGTGGCCAGAATGACAATGATGGGGAATACTTTTACGAATAATATTCCTTTTAAGGATGTTTATATTCATGGTCTAGTTCGAGATGAAAATAATAAAAAAATGAGTAAAAGTTCAGGTAATGGTATTGACCCAATACTATTAATTGATAAATACGGTTCTGATGCTCTGCGATTTGCTTTAATTCGAGAAGTTGCAGGAGCTGGACAAGATATCCGGCTTGATTTTGATAGAAAAAAAGATACCTCTTCAACTGTTGAAGCTTCAAGAAATTTTGCGAATAAATTATGGAATGCAACTAAATTTGTGTTAATTAATAAAACTTCTAACAATAATGATTCACTTAATGAGCGTGATGAACCTTCTTTAGAGTTATGTGATAAGTGGATTTTATCGAAATTGAATCAGGTAAATATAAAAGTCGCTTCTTTATTGAAAGAATATAAATTGGGAGAATCTGCGAAACTTCTATATGAATTTACGTGGAATGATTTTTGTGACTGGTATGTAGAATTTGCTAAACAAAGGTTTAATAATAAAGAAACTAATAATAGACAAATATCTGAAAAGGTTTTAATAAAAGTGCTCAATGATATTTTGGTGATGATTCATCCTTTTATGCCGCACATTACTGAAGAACTTTGGCATGTACTGCAACTTAAATCAGATAAAGAATTATTATCTCTTCAAAAATGGCCAACCCAAGAAAATAAATTTGTTGATAATAAGCTTGATAATTCCTTTCAGCAACTCTTTGAAATTATTAGGCTGATTAGAAATTTGAGAGCTGAATTAGGCCTCAAGCCATCAGAAAAAGTTCCTGTTTACTTGATTTCAGATAATGATGAATTGATTGATTTTCTAAAAATTTTAGTTGATGATATTCAAACCTTAACTAAATCTTCTGAAGTATTTATTTTTAAACCTAATGCTGTTGATAAAAAAGAGTTTGCTAAATCTTTTTCTGGGATAATTAGTGATTTAGAGGTTTACTTACCTTTTAAGGATTTTGTAAATATAGATGCATTAAAGGAAAGGCTAAACAAGGATTTAAAAAAGGTGACTATTGAATTAGATAATTTAAATAAGAGATTATCTAATAAAAATTTCGTGGATAAGGCTCCAAAAGATATTGTTGATGAATGTAGATTTAAATTAAATGAGGGTTCGGTACAAATGGAGAGAATTACTAAAAAACTCGAGCTTTTGAATTGAGAATGAATATATTTTTTGAAAATATTTATAATTTGTCTTTTTTTTTTAATACTGGAATTGGGATATTTTCGTTTGTTTGTATTTATATTTTAATTGTTTTATTAATACTCCCAGCTTCTTGGTTATCTTTATTATCAGGTTTTTTATATGGCTCATATTTAGGATCAATTATCGTTTTTTTCTCCGCTTCCTTAGGAGCATCAGTTGCTTTTTTTGTATCAAAAAGTTTTTTTGCAAAAAAGCTAAAAAATCTTTTTAGTCGTTATCCAAAATTAAGTGTTATGGAAAAAGTAGTAGAAAAAGGCGGACTTAAATTAATTTTTTTAGCAAGATTATCTCCGATATTTCCCTTCAGTATTCTTAATTATTTTTATGGTTTGAATAATGTTAAATTTCGAGATTTCGCTATTGGGCTTTTTGGAATAATTCCGGGAACTTTTCTTTATTGCTCAATAGGTAGTTTGGCAAAAAATATCCAGGAGCTAAAAAATGTCCAATCACCAAATAATTTATATATGACTATTGTTGGAATTATTTCAACTTTTTTAGTTGTATATTTCTCAGCTAAATATTCCAGGGAATATTTTGAAAAATCCTAAGAATTTACTCTTTAATATTCCAATCTCTAATAGATGCAATTAAGATAAACCACAAAAGCCGAAATTTACCTAGTAGAGTTTTGTTGGCTTCTAATTCGATATATTTTGCTTGTCCACAAGGTGTTTTTATGAAGTTGAAAACTGTTTTCTTTGTCATAAGTCTCTCTAAAAGTCCTGATGATTATTCTTACATTTTATAGCCAAGATTTTTAGTTTTTTTACTTAAAAACCACATTTTTCATAGACTACTTTGTGGAATACTATTTTTTAAAATTTAAACTTTTTCTCCAGCTTTAAATCCTCTAAAGCACTTGAATCTAGGAAACCTCAGACTAAAAGCCACCGCATCCTGGGATTTAGTTTTAGCATCAGCTCTGATTTCTACAAGTTGACCAATTAGTTGATTCCGTTTTGACCAATATTCTTCACGTTGGATATCACTAAATCCGCTTCCACAACTAAGACTGTATTCATACCCATCATCTTCACCTTCTACTAGTACAGCTCCTAGTCTACCTTTATTGCGACCTGTGCCTTCCTCAACAGATACAACCTTTAAAGTGACTTCAATGAAAGGTTTTGCTTTTAACCAACTGTGTGTTCTTTTACATTCATACATTGCATCAGGATCTTTAATCATTACTCCTTCATATCCACCCTCCACAGCAGATTTATTCAGCTCTACAAATCTTTTCTGTCCCTCATTGGTGTCGAGGTCTACATTTTCCCAGTCAAGTGTTTTTATATGTCTAAGAAGTAAAGAATGTTTTGCTACCCATTCTTTTACTAATAAACTTCTTGCTGTTTGACTAGTGTTCCATCGCCCTTTTTGGAAGTCTTCAAGGGGACATAAGTCAAATAGATGTAGAACTGCGTCTTTTGTTTGTTTGCCATCTTTTCTATGAACCTGTTTCATTAAATCCTGAAAGTTAGCGCTCATTACTTCACCATCTAGGACTAAGTCATGAGGTGCAGGATCTTCTTTTAAGACGTTTTCTATTTCTGAGATAATATGACCAAAATTATGGAATTGTTTCCCATTACGAGAAAACATTTCTACTTTATTTTTTCTAATAATAGTTAAGACACGCACACCATCTAATTTGATTTCAATTTGCTTTTTACCTATCATTTTTTTTTCATGATTTGCACTGTCATGAGCTAAAGGACAAGAAAAAATAGGAATCGCATATTTGGGAAATTTCTTGGCTATCTTGTTGATTGTTTTTTCAGATACACCACATCTAAGATCTTTAATTAAAACTCGTCTATAAAATCCATTCCACTCTTCTTTTGTGGCAGATTCCATAGCCGTAATAATTGCATCGCGAGCAGCGTGACCAGTGAGCTCTCTTTGAATAAGCTTATTTGCTAAGTCCCTAAAATCTTTCCATAAAAAATTTTGACTTTTTTTATTCTCTTTTTCAGGAACAATTTTTACACCAAAAGTTACCAATGGATCAAGTGCCATACGGATGCCCTCAAAAAAATCATCTAAACCATCTTCCATTGCTTCTGAGATGATTTTCTCTTTATCTAATCTACTTGGGTGTAATTCTAGTTGATGTATTATCTCTTCTTTAAACAATTCTTTTTGCCTCACAAGAAATTATTAATTCACTTTTGCTATTCTGTCTATTTTCCAATCATTGTCAGTTTTTGCGAAAGTAAAATCTAATGGGAGCTCATCTTGTTTATCTTCTGATTTTAAATTCAAAGTTATTATGATTTGATCTTCTTGGACTCTAGGTCTTCCTGATTTTAAATTTCTATATTTATTGAGGTTTAAACTAGCTAAAAATTTAAGAAAGTCTTGGCGCTTCACATGAGTTTTATAAGTTTTTGTAGTTAAACCATACGCTGCATCAATTCTGCCAGCAGCTATTTGATCAAAAAACTTTCTCACTAATGGATTAATTCCTCTGGCGCTTATAACTAATTTGACTGCATTAAAAGTCCAAAAAGAAACTAGTACAGCTCCGCCCACTAATAATGCTTTAATTCCGATATCTTTAACTAGTGTTGCATCCATGTTGATTTAAGTTTTTTATTACTTTAAGAAAAGAAATCGTTTTTGATGGGTTTTTTTGTCAAAATAATACTAATTTTAATCCATAATGCCTGTAATTCCTCTTTTACCTTTATTTCATAAATTTAATAGCCAATATTTTGAAAATTCTCTAGCGGTTAATAATCAACCATTAGTAAAAGTTAGATGGAGTGATAATAGATTAAAAACTACTGCTGGTTTTTATAAAAGAAAAAGAATTAATGGTCTTGTAGATTCTGAAATTATCTTATCGAAACCTATTTTGAGTAAATTATCTAATAGTGAAATAAACAGTACTTTATGTCATGAAATGATTCATGCATGGGTAGATAGGATATTAAAAAAAAATGAGATACATGGTCCAAATTTCTTAGAAAAGATGAATGAAATTAATGAGAAAGAGAAGAATTTTCAAATTTCTGTAAGGCACTCATTTCCTATTGAAAGGAGAGAATTAAAATACATAGGAACTTGTCAAAATTGTGGTGAGAAATTTTTCTACAGAAAAAGAATAAAGAATATAGCCTGTAAAAAATGTTGTGTAAATT
>QCCB01000003.1 GCA_003278955.1 Prochlorococcus sp. AG-347-K10 | reverse complement strand
GGAAAATTACCACCTCCCATTTGCCAATAAGAAGATTTTGCGCAAGCTTTAATAGAAGGTAAAATTGAATTCTGTGATTCTCCTATAATGGATTTAGAGCATCTTTTTTTTAAATATCCTAAGAAATAATTTTGAAGTTGATTTTCAATATAATCAATAGATTCCTTAAGATTAAAAGTATTTTTTACTTGTTTACTTGCAAGTCTTAATCCATCTGAGGAGAGTATTATTCGATCATAATTACTAATGTTATTGTCTAAAAATTTTATATATGTAGAAGGAGGAACAAATTTATTAATAGAAGCTCTCAATAACCTTTTAACATCAAAATCTAAATTTTTATCATCAATTGAAGTTAATAAATAATCTTTATAAATAGGTTTAAACCTTGAACCAAGAAAATAATTTCGATATTTTTCTTCAATATTAAATAGATTTATTAACAAATTACAAGGTATTAAAGTGATATCACCTAGTCGATATTGTAAAAATAACACTTTTTTATTGTTTCTTGTTTTTAGGTTGATATTTTTTTTAAAAAAGGAGTTTTTAAGAATATTTTTGGTATAGCTAGAATAATTATGATTTACATCTGCCCATTGATGAGGTATCAATTTATCACGTTTAAATAAAATGTTATTACGTTTAAATAAAATAATTATTTTCTTTTCAGACTCTTCAATAGAGTAACTTTGTTTAAGATCTTCTAATGTATTAATTTCAAAATATAATTTATTTTCTTCATCCAATTCATCTTCGAAGATTACTAGATTTTTTTCAATACAAAATAACTTATTAAAATAATCTTTGCTTATGCTATTTCTATCTAAGAATACATTTGAAACATAAATACCAATTATGAAATTTTTATCTAAATACAAAATACTAGCTTGATTAAACCTATCAAGTGCGTCTGTTATACCACTCCTCAAGTGAATAAATATTTTTTTCATTGCCTTATAGAGAATTTTGGGATAATAAATAAGTTCAATATATAGATCCTTTAATTTATAGAAAAATTTTTAGATATATTTAAATTAGTTTTAATATTAAATTATTATAACTATTAATGATTTCATTATTAGGAAACTTTTCAATCTAAAAAGTTAATTATATATAATTATATAAATTCAATTCAAGTAAACTGCAGTAAAATTTATTACACAATATAAATGATTAATCCATATTTTTCAGATTTAAAAGACATTATCAAAGAAAGAGATATCTCTAAAATCGTAGTTTTTCATACTGATCATTTTGAGCCATGGAAAGGATCTGATTCAGATTCTTTAAATTACACATTAAATTTATTGAAAAAATTTAAAACCTCAACTAGCAAATATGATCATTCAAAAAATCTATCATTATTTTATAAAATCCCAATAAATTATTCAAATAAACCTATAAATTTAAAAGAAAATAGATATAAAGTAGATGGAGAAGAATTTTTCTTTTCAAATGAATATTATACAAATTTTGATTTAGCTCTAATAAAACCTGTCATGAATTTGCTAAGTAAGGATACTTTGCATGAATTCCACCTACATATTCATCATGAACATTTTACAAATAGTAGTTATTATAAGTTTCCAAAATCAAAAAATGATTCTAAAAGATTAAAACTATTTTTAAAGATTTTACGAAAAAGACTCGATTTAGAAATTGAACAAAAAATAAATAATTATTGTTTTATTCATGGTTGTTGGGCTTTAAATGCTAGTGATAAATCTGTCTGCAATATCGAAGATGAAATATCCATATTGATGCAGAATAATATAATCGGGGATTTTACCTTTCCTGCTGGCCGATATAAATGTGACCCTGAATTAAAGGAACCTTTTACAATCATTCCAATTAGGAAAGAAAGATCATATGACTCTATTAATTCAGATCCAACAAAAATAAATAGAATTCCTAAAATTAAAGATAGGAGAAGATTTCTAATATGGAATCAAGCTTTGTCTTATGCAGATTGCTCTTTGGATTATAGAAGCAAAATAAAAGATTTTACTTTTTTTTACCCTAAAACAAGGATCAAAAGATGGTTACAAAAAGGTTATAAATTGAATAATATTTTATTCATAAAAACACATTCGCATTCATTTGATCAACAATATTATGAGTGTTTTCCTCATGAGCATAATAAAGTAATTGAACTTCACAATATTCTTCAAGAATTTTGTATAAAGAATGCAATTGAACTTGAATATAAAACAGTGAATGAAGTTATTAGAGATTTATATAAAATTGATAAAAACTTAGAAACTTATCTTACAAAATTAGAATTTATAGATGATAATTTTCAGTTATTTAAAAAATATAATATTGAGCAAAATATCAATATCAAATCTCAAATAAAACCATCAAAAATAAGTAAGAAGAAACTACTGAGTAGATATAATAATTCACCAATAATTGAAGATCTAGATTTATATAATCAGTATATTATTGACTTATTTTTTAAGACAAAACAATTAAAAATAGAAAAACTAACTAATTATTTCAAAAAAAGAATTAATAATAACGTTTTTTTTTCCAAATATGATATTGATATTTTAAAGTATTTATTATCTATTCCCAAATTAAATTCAGTTTCCATAACAGAAATTGGTCCGGGTTTAGGATCATTATCTTTACTCTTATCCTTATTTAAGTTTGAGGTCTACTCAGTTGAAAATAATAAAACAAATTTTGAATATTTTTCATTTTTAGCTAAACATTGCAAGGTTGTTTTTAATAAAGATTTAAAATTAACCTTATATCATGGACTATTTCCTCTTCAAAAAGCTAAGCTTTCAAGTACAAGAAACTTCTTGATCTCGACAAATGTAATCTCGACTGCAACTAAAAATTTGCAGGAATCAATCTTAAATGAATTCGAAAATTATACTGATATCATAATAATGATTTCTAGGTTTGGAATTAATAGAGATGATATTTTAAGTAAATCTATGCTCCAAGATTTAATAATTGAAAAGAGTTTTATTTTAGTTAGTGAAATTTCTGCTAATTTAATTCACTTTAGAAAAATATGATCTAAGAAGTTAAAACTTATTTCATATATTTTAGAATTTTGAATTTATAAATATACTTTTAAGTACAGACTTTAAATTATACTAAAAAAGTGTTATTTGGAAATTATATTTATATATGAAAAATATTCTTATTACAGGTGCAGCTGGCTTTATAGGTTTTCATTTATCTAAAGAACTTGTTTTAGAGGGGTATTCAGTTATTGGTATCGATAATTTTTCAGATTATTATGATACAAATTTAAAAAAAAGTAGAATTGAATTAATTGAAAAATTAACTAAAGAAAATTCGCTGGATTTTACTATAATAAATGGTGATATAAAAGATAAGAATTTAATAAAAAATCTATTTTCTAAGTATAGGCCGGAAATAGTAATAAATCTTGCAGCACAAGCAGGAGTTAGATACTCTATTGAAAATCCTGATGAATATGTTGAAACTAATTTTACTGGATTTTTTAACATTATTGATAATGCAAAAGAATTTAATACGAAAAACTTTATTTATGCAAGCAGTAGTTCTGTGTACGGAGGTAATACAAGTAAACTTTTCAAAGAGACCGAAAATGTTGATCATCCTCTAAATTTATATGCCGTTACAAAACGATCTAATGAATTGTTAGCACATTCATATAGTCATCTTTATGGATTACCTACAACTGGCTTAAGATTTTTCACAGTATATGGACCTTGGGGAAGGCCAGATATGGCTATTTATTTATTTACAAAAGCAATTATCAATAACTCAGAAATTGAGATTTTCAATAATGGTAATATGAGTAGATCTTTTACATATATTGATGACATAGTAGAGGGAGTAAAAAGTATTTTAGAAGATATACCGTGTCATAACAAAAAATACGATAGAGCTCAAATTGACCCTTCTTCTAGTTGGGCTCCTTTCAGAATTTTAAATATTGGCAATTCAAAGTCTTATGTTTTGTCTGATCTAATTAATTTAATTGAGCAAAATCTTGGTAAAAAAGCAAAAAAGAAATATCTAAAAATGCATAAAGGGGATGTACCCAATACAAAAGCTGATACTCATTTGCTTGAGGAAATCATTGGTCCAAAATCTTTTGTTTCCATAGAAACTGGTATTAAAAAATTTATTGATTGGTATAAAGAATATTATGGCTATTAACAATGATAATGATTTACCCAAAATAGAAAGCTGTAAGGTTGCAATTTTAGGTTTAGGTTATGTCGGCTTGAAACTAGCGATTACGATTGTGAAAAAAAATAAAAATTATTTCTATTGATTTCAAACTTAATTTAAAAAAAAATACAAATAAACTTTAAAATTTATAATTTTTTTTAGTATTCGATGAAGTTAATGTTTAAGAAAATTGAAATTTGGATACTTTATTTAGTAATAATATTGTTTTTCCCTTTAACTACTATTTTTGGAATATTAGTAAGACAAGAATTAGTAGGAACAGTAAAAGGAGGAAAACTTTCACAGACAGCATTATTTTTAGCAGAAATACCAAAAAATATAAAAATTATGTTTAAAAATAATCTTTTAATTGGTGATTTTTATCCTACTTTAAATGGATTTAATGGCACTCCAAATAATAAAGAATCCTATCTTTTACTATCTAGATATGATGGGAATCTAAAAACAGCTGTAGTTGAACTTGTAGACTTAACAACATTTCAGGTTTTACATAAATGGAATCCAAACCTAAATAGATTTAATAATCAGATTCAAAAAGTTGATGAGTTTAAATATTTGAATAGAGATAAAAATAATTCTCGTAGTTTGTTAAGTCATCCTATTTTACTAAATGATAGGGGTTTGGTATTTCTGGATCAGGACGCACCAATTCGTAAGATTGATTCTTGCTCTAATTTATTATTTCAAAACACAAGTGACCTGTTCCATCATTCTATAGAAAAAGATATTGATGGAAATTTATGGGCACCTAACCATATTTATCCTCAATCAATTCCTGGAGATTTAGTAAAAAGAGTTATCCCTCAAGATGGCGGATATAGAGATGATGGTATTGTTAAATTATCACCAAATGGAACAATATTATTTCAAAAATCAGTTTCTCAAATATTGATTGATAATGGATTTAGATATCTGTTATTTGGTCAAGGAAAACAAAAAAATGATCCTATTCATTTGAATGATATACAACCAGTTGATTTTGATGGACCGTTTTGGAAAAAAGGCGATGTTTTCTTATCTCTTAGAGATTTATCTTTAATTATTCTTTATCGACCATCTACTAACAAAATAATTAAAACAATAAATGGTCCTTTTTTGAGTCAACATGATGTTGACATATTGGATAAAAATAGAATAGCTGTTTTTAACAATAAAATGCTTAGAACTTACAAGGGTATTAAAATTGATGGTAACAATGAAGTTAATATTTATAATTTTAAAACTAAAGAATTTTCTTCTTATTTGAAAAATTCTTTAATAGATAACAACATTTCAACTCATACAGAAGGTAGAAGTGAAATTTTATCTAATGGAGATCTGTTTTTAGAAGAATCTAATCGTGCTAGAACAATTTATTTTAACTCTGATGGAACATTAAGGTGGCAACACTATAATCGTGCTGCTGATGGTAAAGTTTATCGTCTTGGTTGGTCAAGAATATTGCATAGTGCACAAGATATTACAATAGTTAAGAACTTCTTAAATTCAAAATACAAATGTAATGACTGAATCTATTTTTATTTCTATAATCCTCGTTAACATATCTCCATTTTTCGCATATATAGGACCTGGGATGGGAGGTGGAGTTATCGCAGCAATTTTTGGAATCATTGCAGCATTCTTTCTAGGATTATGGGGTATTCTTTATTATCCAATCAAAAGAGCATTTAAAAATAAGAAAAAGAAAAATAGATTATCTAAAAATAAGAATAATATTAATCAAAGAAAGTGAACCATCTGATTCTTTTATTTATTTGTTTTTTGTCTGCTGAAATATTTATCAAGTCTAATTATATCTCTTTAATCAATTCGCTAGTTAAAGTTAGCAAGAAAGCAATTAATATCATTTATAATAAAAATATTAGTGATCATAGGAAAGAATATATTATCCCTAAATATTCCATTCGGATGATGACCATTTCATTGCAAATGTTATTAATATTTATTTTGATTATTTTTATTTTTGTTATTGCAGATAAGGTTTTAGATGGTTTCTTTGAGTTCACATTTTCGATAAAGGGGATAATTGAATCTATATTGTTTACATTTAGTTATGCCTTCATCAGAAAACTTATTTTTAGATGAATAATTATTCTTGGTTGGAACAAAAGTTACATAAATTTGCACTTTCATCGCAATTTATGCGAGAAGTGACTTTTGATTTTGAAAGCAAAAATATATCGCCGTTGAGTGAAACTGAAAACCATATCTTTATAACAGGACTTGCACGCGCAGGGACAACAATACTATTAAATGCACTTTATAAATCAAATATTTTTGCATCTCTCTCTTATTCTGATATGCCATTTGTCTTAGCTCCTAACCTTTGGTCTAAAATATCCTTTAATAAGAAAAATTTAGAGTTTAAGGAAAGAGCACATAAAGATGGAATTAAGGTGTCTACAGATTCACCAGAAGCATTTGAGGAAGTATTTTGGAAAACTTTTGCTGAAGAAGAGTATGAAGAATTAGAAGATAAGTTTAGAATTTATATAGGAAATATTATTCATAAGTACAAAAAAGGGAGATATCTTAGTAAAAATAATCAAAATATAAAAAGGGTTGAACTCATTTCATCAATTTTTACTCAATCAAAGATACTTATTCCTTTTAGAGAACCAATACAGCATGCGTACTCTTTACTGACTCAACATAAAAAATTTATAAAAGATGCTGGAGACGATAAATTTATATCAAAATATATGCAATGGATTGGACATACAGAATTTGGTCCAAATTATATTCCTATTAATAATCATAATCTAAATTTTCATAAAGATTTAGAAATAAATCATTGGATTGAACAGTGGTACCTTACCTATAGAGATGCTTTTCAAGCTTTAAAAAACAAGAGAAACGTCCATTTTATATCCTATGAAAAACTTTGTTCATCGGAAGATTACTGGTACCAGATTCAAGAAATTGTAAAAATAAAAGAATGTTATAATTTTGAATTTAAAGAATCAAAAAAAGATATTAAAGGCAATATTAATGCAGGATTAAAAGAAAAAGTAGTCTCTTTATATTTGAAGTTAAATTGTTTAAATTTAAATTAAAAATTTAAAACTTACTTAATATAAGATTGATTTAATTGATCCAGAAACCATCTTAAAATCAACCCAATCAGGCATTAAAAAGACCTCAAATGCAAAATCTGAAGTCTACTGAATTAGTTATTGAACTCCCCGGGCGGGATTCGAACCTGCGACCAATCGATTAACAGTCGATCGCTCTACCGCTGAGCTACCGAGGAATATAATGTGAATTTAACTCTTTAAAGTGCCTTATGACAAGTAAAAAGTTTAATTATATTGAAATTTTGATGGTTCTTGCCAGCTAGATAAAAAACCATTTTTCAACTCTGCGACTGAATCAGCGTAAATTAATTCTTCATAACGGTGAGTTATCCATAAAGCGGATAAAGGTTTTTTATGATCACTTGTGAGATTTTTAATAGTTTTTAAAACTTTTAATTGACTACTTTGATCAAGTAACGCTGTAGGCTCATCTAAAAGAATAAAATTTCTATTACTAATAAGAACGCATGCAATTGTTAAGCGTTGTTTTTGCCCACCGCTTAAGGTATGTACTGGCCTTTTTTCAAAACCAGTCAATCCCACCTGATCAAGCACATATTCGATTTTTTTGTTAACTTCATCATCACTTATATTTTGGTTAATGTTTAAAAGGAGTTCGCTCCTACAATTTGGCATCAATATTTGGTGATCAGGGTTTTGAAATACCATACCTATATCTGCTTTTGAATTAATGATTCCATTTCTGGGTTTAATTATGCCATTAATTAATTTTAAAAGGGTGCTTTTTCCACTCCCGTTTTTACCGACGATCATCCAGAATCCTGGTTTTTTTATTGAGAAATTACATTTAAAAATTAAATTTTCATGTTTTCCAGGATATGAAAATGAGACATCTTTGAAAAGAATATGAGGAATTTCGTTTTCAAGAGAATCTCGCATTAATTCTATGAATCTATATTGAGAGAAAATCCTGGTCTTTTAGCTCCTCCTGCTACTGATGATTTTTCATATATTTGAACAGAAATGATTTCTTTAGCTCTTACAGCAATTAATTTATCTTGGACCTTATCACACCTTAATTCAACCAAGTTTGAGGATTCTGAGTTTTCATTCATTAAACTTTTTATTTCATTATAAATTCGTTTGACTTCTTCAAATTCTTTCTTCTGAATTGAAAGTGGAAAAGGTGAATATCTCAGACCTAATTCAACAGAAAACATAATAATTATAGAGGACTAACTTTTATAATAATAAATATTTTTATGCAGAAAGTTATGATTAATTAAATTCTTTTGAGAATATTATATAAAAGATCTGTTAATACAATTACTATATAAAAAGAAAATTTAAATTTGCAATTTAATAATCATTTCATGGAAATCGCAAATGATATAACTTCTCTAGTTGGAAATACCCCGTTAGTTCAATTAAATCGAATCAGAAAGTATTTTAATTGTCATGCCGAAATAATAGCCAAACTAGAAAGTTTCAATCCATCAGCGTCAGTTAAAGATCGCATCGCTTATTCAATGTTATGTAAAGCTGAAGAAGAAGGATTGATAACTCCAGATAAAACAACGTTAATTGAAGCAACAAGTGGAAATACTGGAATCGCATTAGCAATGGTGGCTGCAGCGAAAGGCTATAAATTGATATTGACTATGCCAGATACAATGAGTATTGAAAGAAGGGCAATGTTGAGAGCATATGGAGCTGAATTACAGCTAACGCCAGGAAGAGAAGGAATGAAAGGAGCTTTAGATTTAGCTAATGAGTTGTCTACAAGCATTACTAACAGCTATCAATTTAATCAATTTGAAAACTTTGCTAATCCAGATATTCATGAAAGAACAACGGCTCAAGAAATATGGGCTCAATCCAATAACAATTTAGATGGACTAATTACAGGAGTAGGCACAGGAGGTACAATTACTGGTTGCGCACGTTTTTTAAAAAAAGTAAATCCAAATTGCAAAATTTATGCTGTAGAGCCCAAAAAAAGTGCTGTCATATCAGGAGAAAAAGCAGGATCTCATTCGATTCAAGGAATTGGAGCAGGTTTCGTGCCAAAAGTACTTAATACTAAATTAATTGATGAAATTATAAAAATAGAAGATGATGAAGCATTTTATTATGGACGTTTATTAGCTCGATTGGAAGGTCTTTTATCTGGCATAAGCAGTGGTGCCGCTTTAGCAGCAACTATTAAAATTGGTAAAAGGGAAGAACTAATTGATAAAAGATTGATAGTTATTCTTCCAAGTTTTGGTGAAAGATATCTATCAACAGCAATGTTTGAATCGAATTCCTCAATTCTAGCCAGAAAAGATGGTTATCTTTAATTCATAATTTTTAAAAATGGAAAAAAATTTATATGAAGAATTAGGCCTCAAAAAAAATGCAACCAAAAGTGAAATTAAATCCTCATATCGTTCTTTAGTTAAGCAACATCATCCTGATGCAGGCGGAAAGAAAGAACGATTTCTTGCAATACAAAATGCCTGGGAAATTCTAAGTGATCCTATTAAAAAAAAACAATATGATAGAAGTCTTTATTCTTCCAGTTCATCATTTGATTCATTAAATGAAAATTGGGAAGAGAAATTTAACTCAAAAAAATATAATTCGTCAATTAAAGACAAAGAAGTTGAAACATGGATTAAAGATATTTACACTCCGATAAATAGATTAATTAGTCAAATAATTAAACCTTTGAAGAACGAAATAAAAGAACTATCTGCAGATCCATATGATGAGCAACTAATGGAAAATTTTTGCAGTTACATAAATCTTTCACAAAAGAAAATAGAACGAGTTGAAAAAATTTATAACAAAAAAATAGTTCCAAAGTCTATTTCAGCTTTAGGCCTCGATCTTTATCATTGTTTTTCTCAAGTTAAAGATGCACTATCAGAATTTGATAGATATACACAAGGGTACGTTGATAATTACTTATTTGATGGTAAAGAAATGATCAAAGAAGCAAAAATAATCCAATTAAAGATGTCTAGAGAGAAAAAAAATAAAAACTTTTAGATATAGAATTTTATTGACTATATTCTTTAAGTTGATCTAATTTCAACCAAACATCTGGAACAGGTCTACGCCACCGAACCTGAGCATATTCGTCTTTGAGTAAAAGAATCTCTCCAGGACCTTCAAAGACATAATTAGGCAGATCATTATCACTGGCTAACGCCTCGATGCTTTTTATATAACTTTCTCTATCGACAAAAACTAAGCTTCCTTTCTTGAGAGGTTGCTTTTGAATAGAATCTGTCATAATGAATTAAAAAAGTCATTTGACATTTATTATACAAAAACTTGTTTGCAAAATATTAAAAAAAATTTATAACGGAATAATAATTACAATTGTCTAAAAAATTTAATAGCCTTAAGTGATAAACATCTATATGTTATGCGTCTTTTACTACTTGGCTGTACTGGATTTGTTGGTAAAGAATTAATACCCACACTACTCAATAAAAATCACGAAATATACATTGTAAGTAGAAAACCCATAAGTAAATTAAAGATTAATTTAGATTTCAATAAGTTTAAATTTTTTCAAATCGATTTATCAAAAGAAAAAAACTGGAATAACGAGAATCTTCTAAATATTTTAAGAGAGGCAGATGGAATTATTAACTTGATGGGGGAACCAATAGCAGAAAAAAAATGGACTTCTGAACAAAAACAAAAGATTGAAAATAGTCGCATTAACACCACGAAATTTATGATGAAGACCCTTCAAAATTTCAAAATCAACCCAAAAGTCATCATAAATGGATCAGCAATAGGTTATTACGGTACAAGTTTGTCTGGTGAATTCACTGAAAATAGTATTGAAGGAAAAGACTTTTTAGCTATTCTTTGCAAAAAATGGGAAGCGGTCGCTGCTGAAAAACCATTTTTCTCAAGGTTAGTTATTTTTAGAATTGGTATTGTTCTAGAGGCAGATGGCGGAGCATTAGGAAAAATGCTCCCTATATTTAAAGTTGGATTAGGTGGACCAATTGGAGATGGTAAGCAATGGATGAGTTGGATTCATAGAACTGATTTATGTGCATTAATTACTCAAGCATTAGTTGATAAAAAGTATTCGGGCGTATTTAATGCTGTCGCACCAAATCCAGTATTAATGAGAGACTTTTCTAAGACTTTAGGCAAATGTCTGAATAGACCAAATTTACTTCCAGTGCCTGGAGCGGTTTTAAAAATATTGTTAGGAGATGGAGCAAAAGTTGTCTTAGAAGGGCAAAAAGTAATTAGCAGTAAACTCAAAAATTATACTTTTAAATATCCTCTTCTTGAGAAAGCAATTTACGCCTCCACCAAGAATTAATACCATTTACTAAAGTACTAATAATAAGAATTGTTATCAATGGAACTACAAGAGGATTCCAAACTATTTGAATCAAATTAATAAAAATAAATATGCCATTTATTTGCATAATGATTGCAAAAATAAAAAATATTGCAAAAAAAATGACTGTAAATAAATTTATTAATAACAAATTATCAATAATTTTTTTTAACTTATTTTGATTATTCTCCTTAGTCATTTTTTATAACAATATTGACGTCATCAACCATTTTAAGAGAAGCTTTGTTTTCACCCAGTCTTTTTTTGGCATTTTCATTACATGAAATAATAAACTTCTTATTTATCTGAATAAGATATATTATTTTTATGAGCAATTTTATTGTCTGATTGATTTGATCATTCTTATCTTTATAATTACTGGCACAAAAAACATATTTTCCAAGCAAACGTCTTTGCGCTTCTGCAAAAGTTTTTGTAAATTGTGGACCTTTACCTTCAATCTGAATAACTGGTTTTCCTAATCCAATCGCTTGCTCTGCAGCTGTTCCTGCCATGCTGATACAGCATCTACTTTTCAATAATATTTTGTCAAAATTATTCCAATATATATTCACTTCTAAAAATTTATATTGAAATTTCAAGAGATTATTATCTTTTATATTTTCTATTTTAAACCATCCCCTTTTTTGAAAAAGCTCCTTTATTTTTAATGAAGATATAGCATTAACTATTGCAAAATTAAACTGAATTTTTTGAAAATATCTTAAATCTGACAATGCCTCTAATACCTCTAAAATCAACACGAAATTATCTAAAATCTCAGGGAATCTACTTCCTGGAAATAATCCAATACTAAATTCAGCCTTATTTAATTCTCTGTTTCTAGGAAAAAATTTATCCATAAATGGATTGCCTAAAAAAGAGACTTTCTTTTTTAATTGAAATGTTAAATCATTAGCTGTAAGGGAGTCTCTCGTATATATTTTTTTTGCTTTTTGTGAGAGCAAAAAAAATTTAGAAGGCCATGGTAATTTTAACTTCCCTTCATAATGGCTGGAATAAGCAACTAGATATGTAAAAAAATCTTTCTTACAAATCCATGCAAAAAAAACTGGCACAATATCTCCAACTACAAAAAAATAATCATATTTTTTTCTTATTTTAAAAGTTAAATATAATCTTTTTAGAAGATAAAATATTTCTCCGCCTAATATCTCAGTAATTCTTCCCTTAAAAGAATTATAGCCAATTCCCCCAGTTCTAAATTCTTTAGTTTTACCTATAATCTTAATTTTTTCTTTTTCGTAATGGTTTCCTTTACCAACAATTGGCAAAGCGTGAACAGAATAACCAATTTTTACGAATTGCTTAGCTATTAGACTGCCAGATAAATCTTCTCCATGCCCATTACTTAATATTAAAATTTTAAACAATTTAAAATTCCAACCATTTTTTTACTTTGGTTAACTCAGGCCAATCTGGATATCTACTTAATCCATCTTCAACAGATTCTTTCAATTCACTTTTCACATCTGGCATCATCATAGACATTTTTTTTATTAACTCAATATGATCCCTAACACCTTTATTATTGGTAGCCAAAAGAGCTAAAGACAAATTCATTCTTGCTTGTGGATCTTGCTGATTTAATCGAACAGCTTGTCTGGAAGCTGACAAAGCTTCTTCATTATTTTTCAAAAGTAATTGAAGCCATGATAAACAAGTCCAGGCAGCAAAATGATTTGGAATTTGCTGTATAATTTTTTGAAAATCTTGAACGATTGGAATTAAATCTTGCCCTGCTTTATATCTAGATAGGGCTGCATTAAAATCCTCTTCGATGGGATTAATTTCGTTATTCATTACTTATTAAACTGCAAAAGAGCTTCCACAACCGCAAGTTTGAGAGGCATTGGGATTTACAAAATTAAAGCCACCCCCAATTAATTCCTTACTAAAATCTAACTGCATTCCATAAATATATAGAAGACTTTTTGGATCACAAACTACTTGAAAGCTTTGATCAGCTTTTAATGAATAATCATAAACTTTATCATCGGGATTTATTTCATTAGTTCCTATAAAATCCATCGTATAACTCATTCCACTACAACCGCCTGATCTTACTCCTACCCTTAGTGCTTTTTTATCACTTTGGCCGTTCAATAAATTTGAAATTTGTTCTATAGCATCATTCGTAATTAAGATACCTTTGCCATCATCAGAATTTTTAATTTCCTGTTTAATTTCTACATTTTCCATAAACAAGGGATTCCTACTATTTATAATATAAAAACTTAATCGATAGGATGCATTGAACAAACGTTATCCAAACTTGATTTGTTATAATTTTAAGAAAAAGTGAAAATTGCAATAGTTGGTTCTGGATTAGCTGGTCTTACAGCTGCAGTCAATTTAGTTGATGAAGGTCACGATGTAGAAATTTACGAAAGCAGGTCATTTTGGGGAGGTAAAGTAGGAAGTTGGGAAGATAAAGATGGCAACCACATAGAAATGGGATTACATGTATTTTTTTACAATTATGCAAATCTTTTTAAATTAATGAAAAAAGTGGGAGCTCTAGACAATTTACTCCCGAAAGATCATACTCATCTATTTATCAATAATGGTGGTAATTTAAAATCTTTAGACTTCAGATTCCCCTTAGGTGCTCCATTTAATGGACTTAAAGCTTTTTTCACCACCGAACAACTTACTTGGGTAGATAAGTTCAGAAATGCCTTAGCTTTAGGGACAAGCCCAATAGTTAGAGGATTGATAGACTATGAAGGCGCAATGAAAATAATCAGAGATCTAGATAAAATTAGTTTTAAAGAATGGTTTTTAAACCATGGTGGAAGTGAAAAAAGCTTAGAAAGAATGTGGGATCCTATCGCATATGCTTTAGGTTTTATTAATTGCAAAGATATTTCAGCAAGATGCATGCTAACTATTTTCATGATGTTTGCTTCTAAAACAGAAGCCTCAAAACTGAATCTTTTAAAAGGTTCTCCACATAAATGGTTAACTCAACCTATTGTCGACTACATCACAAAAAAAGGAGCGAAAATACACCTTAACCATAAGGTAGAAAAAATCATTTATAACAAGGAATCTTCCTCCTATTCTGTGCATCAATTAAAAATATCTTCTCCTGAAGGAATTAAGCAAGTGTTTGCAGATAAATTTCTAGCTGCCTGTGATGTTCCTGGAATAAAAAAGTTAATTCCAAAAGAATGGTATCAATTTAAAGAATTTGAAGGTTTAAAAAAACTTAGAGCTGTAGCTGTTGCCACAATCCAATTAAGATATGACGGTTGGGTTACTGAATTACAAAAAGATAATACTGGAAACGAACCAATTGGACTAGATAATCTTCTTTATTCTGCTGATGCCTCTTTCAGTTGTTTTGCTGATTTAGCACTAGCAAGTCCAGCAGACTATAGAAAAAAAGACATGGGGTCACTTCTCCAATGTGTTTTAACTCCTGGCGATAGATGGATGGGAAGATCTACAGAAAGAATTACAAAAGAAATAGATAAAGAGGTTCGCAGTCTATTCCCATCCTCAAAAAACCTTAAATTACTTTGGAGTAATGTAGTACAAATTCCACAATCACTTTATAGAGAAGCTCCCGGTATGGAACCTTTCAGACCTAATCAAAAAACATCTATATCTAATTTCTTCATGGCTGGTAGTTATACAAAACAAGATTACATAGATTCTATGGAGGGAGCTACAATGAGTGGTCATTTGGCTGCTGCTGCAATTTTAGAGAAGAAAGCAGAATTAGCAAAGAATCTTGCAGTTAGTTAATTGATGGGTACTTGGCTAAAACATGACGT
Source organism: Prochlorococcus sp. AG-347-K10 (assembly GCA_003278955.1). Classification (GTDB taxonomy): domain Bacteria; phylum Cyanobacteriota; class Cyanobacteriia; order PCC-6307; family Cyanobiaceae; genus Prochlorococcus_A. The sequence continues at coordinate 72,956 of QCCB01000003.1, read as the reverse complement.
AATAACAGTTGTTAACGCGCCTATTGAAAATGTTTGGGATACATGGAGCGATTTAGACTCAATGTCACTTTGGATGAGCTGGATTGAATCTGTAAAAACAGTTGATGAAGAGACTAATACATTACCAGATTTAACAGAATGGACCTTGGCGGCAAATGGCTTTAGGTTTAAATGGAAAGCTCAAATTACAGAAAGGGTCGAAAAAAGCAAACTTAAATGGAAATCTATAGGAGGTTTACCAACTGAGGGATCAGTATCTTTCGAAAGTAAAACTGATCAAATCACAACGGTAAATTTAGCAATAACTTATGAGCTACCTAAAATGATTGCGCGTTTTATGGAAGAAAATATCTTAGGCAAAATGGTTACAAACGAATTACAGGCCAATATTGATAGGTTCAAAGATTTAGTTGAAAAGAACTATTCCAAAAATTTTTCTAACTAAAAATATTAATTGCCAGATCTAGCAGTCCTTCAAAAGTATATTTTTGTGCTTGACTATCAACTCTTCCAAAAATCTTGTTACATATTTTTGTTGTCTGAGGTCCAATAGTTAACAACTTAATCTGATTGAAATATTCTAACCATTGTTTACCAAGTTTTTTTTCTAGTAAAAAAGCAGTATTTACTACGGTTTTACCGCTTGAGAAAATAATTGCATCTACTTTTCGATTAGAAATAATATCAATTGTTTCTTCCGGAATTGAGTCAGGACATCTAGTTTCATATGCAGCAACCTCAAATACACGGGAACCAGCCTTTCTGAATTGATCTGCAATTAGATCCCTACCACCTGTTTGAACTCTTGGTACAAAGATTCGAAGTCCATAACCAGATACTGGGAAATTATCAATTAAACTTTCAGCAACGAATTCTGGAGGTATGAAATCAGCCTTAATTCCAAAATCATCAAGTGTTTTTGAAGTTTTTTCTCCGACTACTGCGATTTTTGTTTTTTTAGAACATTCTTTTAATGAACTATTAAAGTATCTAAGTCTTTTATCCACAAATTTAATCCCATTACTACTGGAAAAAATAATCCAATGAAAATCATTTATTTGATTTAATGCTTCGTCTAGAGGATTCAAATCATCAGGATCACCAATAGATATTGCAGGCAAATCAAATACATTAGCGCCCTTACTTGTAAATATCTTTTTTATATCTAATATCCCTTCTTTTGATCGAGTAATAATTATATTTCTTTGATCAAGAGGTAAATCAACTATTGGCATCCTTATCCTCAATATTATGATTTTTATTTTTATTGTTTAATTCATCGAGAAGTTTCAGGACTGATAATCCTTTATCGAGAATAACATCGTCTTTAAAAATTATTTCTGGCACTCTTCTCATCTCTATTCTTTTTCCTAAACTATGCCTTATAAAGCTTTTGGCAGCATTCAAGTTTGCTAGAATTTCTCTCCTCACTTTCTCTTGAGCAGTTGAAGTTATATAAATCTTACAGTGTTGCAAATCACCTGATAAATCAATCTTAGAAATATTGACGAAATGATCTCTAATAAGATCATTTTCCAAATCATTCTGCAAAATAAGGGTTATTTCTTTCTTCAAAAGAGAAGAAACTTTTGCAAGACGGTAATTATTTGGCATTATGGTTGTAAATTTATTGGGTTTGTCATCGCTTGCAAGACAAAATAAACAGTTATGAAAGCACTTAAGACAGAAGATATCAAACCTACTATTGTAAGGGGATTTGATCTATTCTTGAAAAAAGGTTCAAGCAAAGCAACAAGTCCCCCAACAATGATGGATATCAAATATTTTGGATATCTTGCAACATTAGAGAAAAATTCGCCCATCAGCTCCACAAATAGATTACTTTTTTAGCTAAGTTTTAACAAACATTTAACAGCATGATTACATTATATCAATTTAGGCATAGTGCTTTTTGTTTAAAAACAAGAATGGCTCTTCATGCAAAAAAACTACAATATCGAGTTGAGGAAGTAACACCTGGAATAGGCCAATTTGAAATCTTTAAATTATCAGGTCAAAAACAAGTGCCTGTAATAGTCGATAGCAATGATCAAGTTATTAATGACTCTTCAACTATTTGCCAATATATAGATAAAAAAAATGATAACAATCCACTCTTTCCTGAGGACCCAATATTATTTGCACAATGCAAACTAATTGAAGACTGGGCAGATACTACAATGGCTACAACTTGCAGAAAAGCTTTAATAAAATCTGCGATAGAAAATCCACAGCTGAGAACTGCATTACTTCCAGATGAAATACCTTCTTCAGTTAAAAGTATTGTTGATAAATTACCTTTTAAAAATCTTAGTAAAATTTCTAATGTAGTTTTGTCTTCTAAAGATAATTTAGAACTCCAAAAATTACTGGAAGCTTTATCAAAATCCTTGATCAACAAAAAATATTTAGTTGGAAATAGTTTATCAATTGCAGATATTTCAATTGCTGCTCAATTATCCCTTCTTAAATTTCCAAAGTCTGCAGGACCAATTCTTTCAGGAGAGGGAAGCCAAGAATACATAAATAACCCTTATTTAGAAAATCTTTTTATGTGGAGGAACAACTTAGAAGAATATCTTTTTAGTGCTAACTCTCAATAAATTCAAACGTCAATTTATATTTATTTGTTTTTATAGCATGAATAGAAGGATCACCAACTTTTGAACCATAAGAAGCAACATATTGCACTCCACAAATTGATGGTTTCATTGAATTATCAACTTGCAATTTTTCTTCGGAACATTTTTGAAATTTACTAATAGTCTCTACCTGATTAATCCTTGAAGCGCCTGGCTTATGCGCTGTTTGTATAACCAGCTCATCTGCGAAAAAAATATCATCATCTTGGATCTGATTTCTCCCTGTAATTCTTGAATCGATATAAAAATCATCTTTTAAATAAGTAATTTGATTATTAATAGATTGAGGATCATTTACAACCTTGATTAAGGTATCACCAAATATTGCTTTTCCAATAGATTCAGAATTTTTTGCACGATTACCAATAATTAAATCTGAATCATTCTTAAAGAAATTTACTTTATAAATAACTGGCTCTTCTGAGTCATTAATTATATCTTGAGAAGTAACAAGCCAATTCCCCTCGAACCATTTAGGATAAACTAAATCCTTAGAAGTTTCAGATAATTTAAAATTTGGCAAATATAATTCTGGCCATTGATTTACGCGATTTTCCAAAAACTCACGTACGTTAGAATCTACTTGAGCAAAAGAACTTTCTAAAAAAATTCCTTGAAAAATCAAGCAAAGAATTAATCCAAGAAAAATTTTCATTATGTCAAATCCACTAATAAGAGCATCAGATCATTATGTATTATTTGAGCCAGATTCAAAAGAAAAAATTGTTTCAAAGCAAGAAGCAATTTTATAGTTAAAGAATTGGCTGAGTAAGACAGAAACACTGTCAATATATCAAAATATAGAAGATCCTGATCAGGAATTTTTTGAAGAATTATTGGAAAGCACTTATGAATTAGAAATAAAATTAGGATACGTTATCAAATGGTTTGCAGTAAGAATTGAACCAGATTAACTAGTTATTTCTTTATGAATTGCATTAATTATTTTCATAGCGACTTCATCAATATTTTCACTTTTTACTTTAATTCTTAGATCTGCTTGAGAATACAAATTTTCTCTAGATTGAAAAATGCTCATATATAAATCATTGAGATTCCTTCCCTGAAGAAGTGGCCTATTTTCAATTTCATTTTTCAATCTTTCAATTGCTATATCTTTGTCAAGATCTATCCAAGCGATTATTCCCTGTCTTAATACTCCCCAGTTTTCCGATTTGGTAACTATTCCTCCCCCAGTTGAGATTACTAATGAAGGAATTTTGATAGTTTCTTTAAGGCAATTTGCTTCTAATTCACGAAAATTATCTTCTCCATCATCATTAAAAATTTGATTGATAGATTTTTTTGCCAACTTCTCTATTAATGAATCTAAATCAATGTATTTATACTTCAATAATTCAGCCAGCTTCAAACCAGTTTGTGACTTACCAGAACCCATCATTCCTATTAAAAATATACTTCTGCCCTTTAAAATATGAACTATTTTTTTGATAATGGATTGTTCCATAAAGACAAAAGCGTATTTAAAACCTTAAGATAGTATTATCGCAGAAAGGTATGACTTCTACACAATCCAAACCATTACATGGAAAAGGACGTGAATGCGTCATAACTCGACGTGCCTGCTTTAGTTCTAGTCACCGTTATTGGCTTCCTGAAAAAACCCCAAAAGAAAATTTATCTCTTTTTGGAAATTGCAGTATTGCACCAGGTCATGGTCATAATTACGAACTTATTGTTTCAATGGGTGGAGAACTAGACTCTGATGGAATGGTACTTAATCTCTCTGATGTAAAACACTCTATTAAAGATAAGGTTACTGGACAATTAGATTTTCGTTTTCTAAATGATGTCTGGCCTGAATTTAATGTTAATAATCAAGAGGGTATACTTCCCACAACTGAAGCATTAGTAAAGGTTATTTGGAGTCGTCTAAAGGATGATTTACCTCTTACAAGTTTAAGGCTTTATGAAAACCCAAATTTATGGGCAGATTATTTTGGAAAAAACATGGAAGCATTTTTAACAATACAAACTCATTTTGCAGCCGCTCATAGACTTGCAAAAGCAGAGATTTCCTTTGATGAAAATAAAAAAATCTATGGTAAATGTGCCAGAGTTAATGGACATGGCCATAACTATCTTGTCGATATAACTGTAAAAGGAGACATTGATAAAAGAACGGGAATGGTTTGCGACTTATCTGCGCTCCAGGAGATAATTAATGATTTGGTTGTTGAACAACTAGATCATACTTTTCTAAATAAAGACATTGAATTTTTCCAGAATTGTGTTCCAACTGCCGAAAATATAGCTTTATATATTTCGGATATTCTTAAAAATCCAATACATGAACTTGGTGCAACATTACACAAAATAAGACTCCAAGAGAGCCCAAATAATGCTGCAGAAATTTATGTTGATCAAAAGCTAACCAATTCATTGAAGTTGAAACTTGAAAATAGTTTAGTCTCACAAACTTGAGTATTCCAAGAGTAATAATTGTTATAGCATCTAGTCTTGATGGGAGAATTTCATTTCCTGGAGGTGGAGAATCGCATCTTGGAAGCGAAGAAGATAAAAAAATGTTAAATCAAAACTTATCTATGGTTGACGCCACCATTTTTGGTTTAGGTACTTTAATAGCTCATCAATCAACTTTCCTAATTAAAAATCTCAATGGTAATGACGAAGTAACAATATCAAAAAAACAACCAATTTCTATAGTTGCTTCAAATAGCAAAAAATTTAACAGTAATTGGGAATACTTTCGTCAACCAATTAGAAGATGGCTAATAAGCTCAAGTAAAGTTGATAATTCGTCGAATAATGACTTCGAGAAACAACTCTTTTTCGAAGATTCATGGAGTAAAACTTTAATTTCACTTAAAAAACAAGGGATAAATGATCTAGCTCTTTTAGGAGGTGCAAAACTTATAAATTCATTTATAAAAGAGGATCTAATAACAGATATAAAAATTACAATAATTCCACAAATTATCGGAGGTAAATATACATGGATCCCTCCAGAAGAAACAAATGAGATTTTTAATCTCAAAAAATTATGGGAAATAAAATCAATTAAAAATTTAATGAATAATGAAATCCATATTCATTACAAAAAAATTTGAAATAAATTCAATAATAAATGAATCAAAAAATACAGAAAGTTGAAGTCAAATTGTCAATTAAGGAAATCTCCAAGGAGATTTGGAATGAATTAACAAATGAAATCAATAATCCATTCTATGAATGGACTTGGCTTAAAAACCTTGAAATATCAAAAAGTGTCTCAAGAGAAACTGGTTGGCAACCTTTATATTTTGTTGCTTATAAAAATCAAGAAATATTAGGAATTGCTCCACTTTTTTTAAAAAATCATAGCTATGGAGAATTCATTTTTGATCAATCATTTGCAAAATTGGCTCAAGAGCTGAATTTAAATTATTACCCTAAATTAATTGGAATGAGTCCTTATAGTCCTGTAAATGGATATCAATTTCTTTATAAAAAAAATGAAGATAAGAAAGAAATTACAAATTTACTCATAAACCATATCGAAAGCTTTGCGATTACAAACAAAATTTTAAGTTGTAATTTTTTATATATTGACGAAAGCTGGGGCAACCATCTTAAATCATTGGGATACCATAAATGGATAAATTCCAGCAGTGAATGGAGGAGTAATGGAGAAAAAACGTTTGATGATTTTCTTTCTAGATTCAACTCTAATCAGAGAAAAAATATCAAAAAAGAGAGGAAATCAATTACTAAACAAGATGTAAAAGTAGAAATTTTTAATGAAAATGATATCAACCAAGAAATCCTCAAAAAAATGCATAATTTTTATGAACAGCATTGTTCTAGGTGGGGTGTTTGGGGAAGTAAATATCTAACATCTACATTTTTTGAAAAAATTGTTGCTAATAAAAAAAATATTTTACTTTTTGGCGCATCAAAAAATGATTCAAATGATATTTTTGCTATGTCGATGTGCGTTAAAAATAAAAACAAATTATGGGGTAGATATTGGGGTAGTCAAGAAGACATATCTAATTTACATTTTGAATTATGCTATTACCAGCCAATTGAATGGGCAATAAAAAATAGTATCCATTTTTTTGATCCTGGAGCGGGTGGTAAACATAAAAGGCGGAGAGGGTTTTTTGCAAAAAGCACCATTAGCTTGCATAAGTGGTTTGACAAAAATATGGAAAATATAATTTATCCTTGGCTAAATGAAGTTAATAAACAAACCGAGACGGAAATTGAATTTGAGAATAATTCTATACCCTTTAAATAAAAAATTATTTGACTTTTCTAAAGATTATATTAGTAATATAGTTCTTATTAACTTCTAATAATGAATTCTAATAAAAGTTTAGATGAAAAAATAAAGATTGATAATAATCTATCCAACCGATATATAGATTTAGATCCAAATGGTTATTTTATTATAAAAGTAGATTTAGAAGAAAATAAAATAATTTTAGAACACTTTTTAAATAACATCGATGAAGAAGGCTATGCTCTTGACCCAGAAACAAATGAACCAATTAAATGCGACTCTCAAAATAAAAGAGTTAGTAATGAAGTTTTTAAAGGTATTAGTGCGAAACAACTTGGAATATTGATTACTGAAGAAAGAAATGACTTAATAACCAGATTCGATCATGCTCTATATTTAGGCCGGGAACTACAAAAAGCAGAAGAATGTTTATACAAAAAATTAGAATATATCCAAGATTAAGAAATTAAACTAAAAAATCTAATCTTTTCATCTGATGTTAAATTAAATAAAATTAAAAAAATTAATGAACATCATTTTCTATATTGCATTTATTGGTTTTGGTTTTGGAGCTGCTTTCGCATTAGATAAGCTCTTAAGAGCAGTGAAATTAATTTAAAAACTACAAAATTTTAATAATCTCTCCATACAAATCATATTCATCCGCAAAAGAAATATTTGCTTCAACAAATTTACCAATATAATTTTTCAAATTATTTTTAGTATTAATAGATAAAATCACATTTCCGTCAATTTCAGGCGCAAAATTGTAGGATCGACCTATTAATTCGTAATTATCTGATATTTTTTCTACCAAAACTTTCATTTTTGAACCAACATATGCCTGATTTTTATCTTTAGAGATATTTTGTTGAACTGAAATGACATTATCTTTTCTTGCCTCTGCAACCTCTGGGAATACTCTATTTGGCAAATTAAAAGCTGCAGTTCCGTCCTCAGGAGAAAAAATAAACACTCCTACATGATCAAATTTGTGCCTATACAAAAATTCCAGAAGATGTTCAAAATGTTCTTTTTTTTCTCCTGGGAAACCAACAATGAGACTTGTTCTTAATACAGCAGATGGAATTTCTTTTCTAATTTTCTCCAAAATTGATTCATTCAAAGAAGCCTGCCAAGGTCTATTCATACTCCTCAACACATCTGGATGACTATGCTGAAGTGGTAAATCAAAGTAAGGCACTATATTCTCTGAATCTTTGAAAGCTCTAATAACTTCATCAGTTAAACCCGTTGGATAAGCATAATGTATCCTGATCCAAGGAATTGGAACTTTAGAAAGCTCATTCAAAAGTTTGGCTAATGATGGTTTTCCATAAATATCTTGACCATAATTAGTTGTTATTTGACTAATTAATATGATTTCTTGTATCCCATGCTTTGCAAGACTTTTAGCTTCTGAAACTATAGATTCTATTGTTCTACTTCTTTGGGGACCTCTCAATTTAGGAATAATACAAAAAGCGCAATTATAGTTACAGCCTTCAGCAATACGAAGATAAGCAACAAATTTGTTTTTATCTACAAAACGAGGCATTTCCTCATCTGCAATAAATTCAGGTATTTTTGAAACTTCATTAACGATTTCCCCTTTTTCTACTCTGTCTAAAACCTTGGCTATCTTTTGATAATCTCCTGTCCCAACCAAACCTTTTATTTCAGGGATTTCTTTTATAAGCTCATCTTTAAAATGCTGAGCCATACAGCCTGCAACTATTACTTCCTTTCCTTGGCTTGTATATTCTAGAATTTTTCTAATAGATTCTTCTCTAGCTGTTTCAATAAAACTGCAAGTATTTACAACAACGACATTCGCTTCATTTATATTACTGTCAACTACATAACCCTCTTTATCTAATAAGCCTTGCATATGTTCAGTATCCACAAGATTTTTCTCACAACCAACATGACTGAATGCAATCTTAGATAGTTTTTTTTCTTTATACATTGAGACTATTTTGTTTCACAACTTGAAAAATAAGAATTAAAAGATTTAAAAAGCATTTCGTATATAACTCTCATGCCAAGATAATATTAGGATAGATAATGTAAATAACAAACTTTCTTTTTGTATGGCCCTTAAGACTTTAAACAGAAGAAATAAAAAAGATTTGAAATGGCCAAAAATCATAATCGCAATTCTTAGCACTGTAGGCATAGTTGATACAGGTTCGATTACTTTAAAAAACTGGGGATTATTTAATTCGCTTTCATGCCCAGGGATACAAAATGGTTGTGAAACGGTTTTAAATAGTCCTTGGGGTACTTTATTTGAAAATAATCAAATTGATATACCTCTCTCATTAGCTGGATTTATAACATATTTATCAATATTAGGTATCACAATAATACTCTCACTTAATTTAATTTCCCCAAAAGAAAAACTAAATAAGTTTTTATGGTGGTTAGTATTTCTAATTTCTTGTGCGTCATCAACATTTAGCTTTTTATTGATAAATATAATGTTTTTCAAGATTCAAGCATATTGCTTTTTTTGTATACTTTCAGCAATTTTATCGTTTTCTATCTTTATAATTTCTATGATTGGAGCAAAGTTCGAAAGTAGAGAACCTATGATTTTTAGAGGTTTCATTGTAGCTATAAGTGTACTGCTGGGGGGGCTAATTTGGGCAACAAACGTTGACCCCTCTAATGCTATTGATGTTGCAAATCCCACTGAAAATGTTTCGCCAATAATTACCACTTCAAGCTCTCCCCAGAAGGTAAAGTTTGCAAAATTTTTAAGTGAAAACAATATTGTTATGTATAGTGCATACTGGTGTCCTCATTGCCACGATCAGAAACAATTATTTGGTAAAGAAGCAGTTAAAGAATTAAAAGTAGTTGAGTGTGCTAAAGATGGTAAAGATAATGCGTATGAGCTATGCCAAACTAAAGGAATCAGTGGATTTCCTTCTTGGGAAATAAATGGAGAAATTATTAGTGGTACGCGTGACTTAAATGAACTAGCAACAAAAACCGACTATCAGGGAGATCTTAATTTTTAATAAATCTTTTTTGAATTTTATGATCTAATTGTTGTCTAGTATGGCATTCCCAATTTTTATCTTTATTAGGGAAATCGTCTCTATAATGCCCTCCTCTACTTTCCTCTCTAAATAGACAAGCTTTTAATAAAGTTATGGTGGTTATTTGTCTATTCTTTAAATCAAGTAAAAGATTTAATGCTCTTCTATTGCGTTCACTAAGTTTTATTTTTTGATCAAATTTTATTTTTTCAAGACTATTTAGTAAATCATTTTTATTTAATTTATCTATATCATCTTGAATGTAATTTAAAAATTTACTCATATTTACCTTATTTCGAGAAACACCTAAATTTAACCAACATAGTTTTCTTAGTTCATCAATTTTTTCAGCAATTATAGAAATTTGATCTTCTTTAGGATCTTCAATATCAAACTCTTGAAATGATCTACCAAATTTTTCAAATTTAGAAAGGTCATTCAAAACAATTGAAGACATTTTTCTTGCGAAAACAAGGCACTCCATCAGTGAATTACTTGCCAGTCTATTAGCACCATGCACACCTGTAGAAGCAACTTCTCCAACGGCATATAATCCTTTTCTTGTTGAAGATGCATTTAGATCAGTTTTAACACCTCCCATCCAATAATGAGCTGCAGGAGCTACAGGAATAACCGCATTTAAAGGGTTAACGCCATAATCTTGACATCGACTTAAGATCGTGGGAAAGCGCTCTACAATTTTTTCTGGGTCAATATACCGAAGATCTAAGCCAACATGGTCTACATTATTATCATGCATATTTTTCATAATTGCTCTACTCACTTGATCTCTAGTAGATAGATCACCATTTTCAAGATTTTTAACTGGACTTTCACCATTTTTATCAACTAAAATCGCTCCTTCTCCTCTAAGTGCCTCAGATATTAAAAAGCAAGGTGCACCATAAAATTTTAAAGCTGTTGGATGAAATTGTACGAACTCTAAATCTTCGATAGCAGCTCCTGCTTTCCATGCAAGAGCAATCCCTTCACCAGAGGATTGAGCAGGATTTGTTGTATTTGTAAATAAGTGCCCCCCCCCCCCTGTAGCCAAAACAACAGCTCTAGATTTAATCCAATATAAATTTGCTCCATCAAGAACCTGTACTCCTCTACATTCTTTATTTTCAATTAGAAGTTCAGTTACTCTTACACCCCTGCAGTGAAGAATATTTTTTTGATTCTCAATATGATCTTCTAGAACTTCAACTAATGCTCGTCCAGTACGATCTTTAACATGTAAGACTCTTCTTCGTGAATGGGCTGCTTCCAAGGTAGTAGCTAGTTGATCAGAACTTTGATCAAAAATCATCCCTAAATTCTGCAACCTTTCTACACAACCTGGAGCTTCTTTAACTAGCATTTCTACAGCTTGAAAATCACATAGTCCATCACCTGCTTTTAAAGTATCATCAGCATGAAGATCAAATGAATCATCTTGTCTAACAACAGATGCGATACCTCCTTGAGCCCATCTACTGGAAGATACCTTACTAGTATTTCTATTTAAAAGAAGCACTTTTAAATTTGAGGGTAATTCAAGACAAGCCATAAGGCCAGCAGCTCCAGCGCCTATAACGATTACATCCCAATTATTTATTGGTATCGGTTCTTGCGAAAATGGAGGCCTTAACATTAAACCAATCCACTAAAAGTTGGTTGCAGAATTGCTAAAACAATAAAAATACCATCAACAATTAATGTGGTTTGAATTACGTAACCAGAAACCAAGAGTGCTGTACCACTAGTAGTATTGATTGTGCCAGAATCTAAAATTTCTTTTGAAATAAACCAAAGTATAAGAGCAACACAAACGATAATAGATAATGATTTTATTTGAATAAGACTCTCTGAAGTTTTTTGAAGAATAATGGGTGCATTTTCAGGATCTGCAGTAATTACGTGCTTCCATTGATCCATGATTCCGATTAAAAATATTGTAATGTCGGTGACTGCGGTTCCAAATAAAGAAGAGATATAGAAACTAGAACCTATTTTCCAATTAGTACCAAATCCAATTAAAGCTAATGGGAGAACTACAGCTTCAACAGGTATGTGTAGGATAGGAAAAGGGCTTAACCAACCCCAGAACAAACATCCACCAAGCCAACTACCTGATATACCAAGTAATAATGAACTGACAATAAACCACTTATTTGATCCTTTCTGATTCAAAACAATTGCCACTAAGACAATAACAAAAGTAAAACAAAGAGCACTTATTGGTTCTAATCTAACCCAAGGGGCTTGAACAAAAATAGGTAAAATTACAAAAAAAGAAGACCACAATCTTAAAGATAAAGGATTTGATAAAAAACTCTTTTTGTATGAATCAACTGTCTTATGGGATTCATAGTTGAATTTATCTTTTACTTCTAAATTTTTTGTAATTAATTCTTTCAATGAAAAAGTCTATTTTAATTAATCTAAATCGTGTTTTAGAAAACTGCGAATGTCATATTTTAATAAATAAAAGGCCCATAATTTGAAACCTATATTGCGGTTTTAAAAGTATTTAATACACTTTGAGTCATATATAAGTTTAGAATAAATATAAATAAGAGTATTTGGCCTTAAATTGTGTGGCAAGAAATTAATTACACGGAAGATCCCATTGATCTTTTGGTTCCTAATATTACTTATAAAATAAACCCTGCAGAAATTGAAAGTATTGAAGCCAATTCCATCGCTCAAGAAATAGGATTTGAATCAGGTGATTCAATTATTAGTATTAATGGAAAAAAACCAAGAGATTTAATTGATTATCAGATTCTCATTAGTGAAGAAATTTTAGACATATCAGTTTTAGATAAAAATCATAAAATTCACAATATAAGTATTGAAAAAGATCAAGACGTTAATTTAGGTATTAACTTTAAAGATGCATTATTTGATTCAATCAAGCAATGCAATAATAGATGTCCATTTTGTTTTATTGATCAACAGCCAAGTGGCAAAAGAAAAAGCCTCTACATAAAAGATGATGATTATAGATTAAGTTTCCTCTATGGCTCTTATCTAACTCTTACGAATTTAAAAAAAGAAGACTGGGAAAGAATTGCTTTGCAGAAACTATCCCCACTTTTTATTTCAGTTCATGCTACTGATCCCGCTACAAGAGAAAAATTATTAAAAAATAAAAAAGCAGGAGTGATACTCGATCAAATTTCATGGTTTGAAAAAAACTCTATTCAAATACATGCTCAAATTGTTGTTTGTCCAGAAATAAATGATGGGGATATTCTTGAAAAATCAATTTTGGAACTTGCTGAGTTCTACAAAAAAACTTCTCAGACAGTACTATCAGTTGCAATAGTTCCCGTAGGACTTACAAAGTTTAGACCTGAAAATGATGGATTGAAATCAATAAGCCCAGAATACGCAATAAAAACGATTAAACAGGTGGAAAGAATTCAAGCCTCTCTACAAAATACTCTTGGAACTCGTTTTTGTTGGCTAGCAGACGAATGGTATTTAATAGCTGGTATAAATTTACCTAGTTATAAAACCTACGAAAATATGCCACAAGAATCTAATGGAGTAGGATCAATTAGAAACTTTCTAAAGATATTACGTGAGAACTCTAACAACCTGCCAAAAAAAATAAAACAGCCAAAAAAAGTTAGTTGGATTGTTGGTAAATTAGTTTATGAAGCCCTAATTCCTACAGTTACGAAATTAAACTTAATTGATGGTTTAAAAATCAACTTATATGGTTTGCCAAGTATATATTGGGGTCAAGATCAAATTGTTACGGGTCTTCTTACTGGTGAAGATCTAATTTACGGGCTGAAAAATAAGGATTTAGGAGAAGCTATTTACATTCCATCTATAATGTTAAAACTTAATACTGATTTATTTTTAGATGATAAAAATATTAAAGAAGTTGAAAATCAATTAAATACCAAAATTCACGTTCTTGCTGATTCAAATGATATTATTAATACTCTGATTGGTTAATCGAATATCCTCGATACTATAAAACATGCTTAGAAGAGTAATAAATCCATTCTTATTATTGCCCCTTACTCTAAGTATCAACTCTATTAGTGGACTTTCTAGCGAAACAAAAAATTATATTGATAATATTTTAGAAGAAAAATCAAATATTACTTTTATTGATTATCAAGAAATAGAAAAAATTATCCTAAATAATCCAGAATTAAAATCATCACAAAAATTAGTAAACTCTGCAAGATTTAATCTTTCCAGTCAAATTGCTCAAAGATACCCATCCTTAGATTTTCAAGCAATTGGGTTACCAAAATATGTCGCAGGTAAAAATTACAGCAGTAATTCACAGACTTTAAAAACATCACAATTTACGGCTAATCCGTCTCTTAATATTAAATTGGATTTAATTGACCCACTTAGGGGATCAGAAATAAAAATTGCCAAAGAAAATTACAAAATTGCAAAAAATAACTATGAAATTAAGAAAAAAGATTTAATTCAAGAAGCAAGAAGGAGGTATCACAAATACCAAAAGTCATATCAAGATATCAAAAACAAGAAATTTACACTTGATTTATCAATAACAAGTCTAGATAATGCTCAAACAAAGTTAGAAGCTGGAATTGGTACAAAATTTGAAGTTCTTGAAGCAGAAGCGCAATTATCTCGAGATAAACAATCTCTCAATGAAAAAAAAATAGAACATGAAATTAATAAAATATCCCTTAAAGAGATACTTAATATTAAGGAAAATTTTGAAAGTAGTAATGAGCAAAATCTAATAGGGTTTTGGAATCATAGATTGAATAAAAATATTAATGAAGGTTTAGATAAAAATCTTTCTTTAAAAAACCTTATTCTTCAAAAATCAATCAAAAATAGCCAAGCAAATAGTTTTTTAGCTCAAAATAAGCCAAAGATCTACATCAGCAATACATTATCAAGTACATTTTCTAAAGGTGAATCTCTAACAACTAATATCGACTCTGAAAAATCTGGATCAAATTACACAAATACCATAAGTCTAAATTTTGCATGGAATATTTTTGATGGTGGACAAAATAAGAACTCTTACAAATCAAAAATAGAAAATGCAGAAGCTGAAAAATATAATTATGAAAATCTAAAAAATGTTTTGACCACAAGTATTAGTAAAGCCTACTTAAATCTTAAATTAAGTGAAGAGAAAATAATTTCCTCTCTTAAAGAAATTAAATCTAGCAAAGAGTCTGTAAGGCTTTCCAGACTTAGATACGATGTTGGAATATCAACTTTAAAAGATGTTCTTGTTAGGCAAAGTGAACTAAGTAATGCGAAATCAAAAAACATTAATGCAATATATAATTACAATTTAAATTTAGATGAATTAGAAAGATTAACTTTTCTTGATATAAGTAAAAATTGTTTGGGTAATAATAATACTAAAATTAAAGATACAGAATCTATTTGTAATATACAAAGATGAATCCACCAAATTTAACTAATAAGCAACTAAGTGAATTAGATTCTTTATTTGAATTAGTTAGTAAACGTCAAAAAAAAGATTTTGGAAATATTAGTGCCAGCAATAAAGCAGATGGATCATTATTAACAAGTTGTGATTTATGGAGTGACAAAACAATCGTAGATGGCTTGGCTTCAATAGCTCCAGGTGAGGGCGTCCTTAGTGAAGAAGGGCAAAAGTTAATTCCAAACTCAAAAGCTTATTGGGTGGTCGATCCCCTCGATGGTACGACAAATTTTGCTGCAGGTATTCCTTATTGGTCTATATCGGTCGCAAGGTTTGTTGATGGTAAACCGCAATCTTCTTTTTTAGTAATTCCTACATTGAAAAAAAAATTTGTATCTATTAAAGGTAAAGGGGTTTGGTTAAATAACCAGAAAATAGATCCTAGTCAAAATAATCATCGAAGTGAATGCATTTCTTTATGTAGTAGATCAATAAAAATTTTACAAAAAAAACCAAAATCAGTATTTCCTGGCAAAATCAGACTCTTAGGTGTATCGAGTTTAAATCTTACGAGTGTAGCGATGGGACAAACTTTCGGAGCAATAGAATCAACCCCTAAAATATGGGATATTGCAGCAGCCTGGCTGTTATTAGAAGAACTCAATTGTTCTATAGAGTGGTTAGAAACAGATCCTTTAAATTTAGATTCAGGTGAAGACTTGAGTGATGTTAATTTCCCATTAATTGCTTGTAGATCTATAGAAAAAGTTGAAATTTTAAAACCATGGGGGAATTTATTATTAGAAAAATAGTTGCATGGTAAATAAACAATTGCTTGAAAAATTTCTTAATCAGATACAATAAAAAACAAGTAAATAAACAAAATATTTGAAAAAAATTAATATGCAGCGAAGTTCAACATGGATACTGAAAAGTTTATGGGGAGCTTGCGAGCGATGGAGCAAGTCTGATTGTGTTGATTTAAGCGCTGCATTTGCATACTACACACTTCAATCATTTTTTCCTATTCTTCTAATTTCTCTTTCAATAGCTTCATGGTTCTTAGGCAAACAAGAAGGATTAGATCAACAAATAATTGCTATTGCTGCTCAGCTTTTACCTCCTTCAGTAGTTGAGTTAGTAGAGACAACATTATTTAATTTGATAGATCAAGGTTTTGGGGCAGGTATTCTTGGGGCTATGTTTTTGCTTTTTACAGCAGGAAATGCATATCTATCTCTTCAAAGAGGTTCTGATAGGCTTTGGGAAGACGAAATTCCTTCAAAAAAAGTAAATTCTGCTTGGAGAGTGCAAGCTTCAAGGTTTCTCAGAAATAGAGTTGAAGCCTTTTTAATAGTATTCTTTATTGGCTTTTTAATGGTGCTAGATCAGATTAGTGCAAATCTTAGGATGATCCCAAGTAACGTTTTAGAAAATATTTCAAAATCTAATAACCTTATTTCTGATTTATTATTAAAGCTACCGCTTTTACAAGTTGGTCAGTTTGCAATACCATTAATCGGATTTTCTTTAATGGCTCTTTTATTACAAGCCCTATTACCCAGTAGAAAAGTACCTTTGAAACCACTTTTACCTGGATCTTTTCTTATCGGAATTGGCCTAACCACTTTGAACCTAGCGGTAAGTAAAAGTATTCTCTCCCTTGGTGTCAGATTTCAAGCATATGGATTTATTGGAGGTTTTCTTGTACTTACTTTGTGGGTATGGCTATTAGGTGTAATTTTATATTTTGGACAGTGCTGGAGCGTAGTTATTGCTAGTATGACTTTATTAAATAAAAAAAGAAATTATAAATAAAAATAACTCAGATGAATTATTTTCTTAAAATTAATAAAACTTTTCTTACTTACTTATTAATAATACTTATAGTTATTCCAATTTTTGGGATAAACTTTTTCATAAGCTTTCTCGGTAATATCCTATTACTATTATTTTTAATTCCTCTACTATTAGTAATTTTAATCTTTATAGGTTTTAATACTTACAAATCAAAAATTAATACATGTAATAGTTGTGGTGCAATTTCCCTAGGTTTTAGCGAAACTTGCATGAATTGCGGGGCAAATCTAGAAAATATAAGCAATTACAATCAATTTGATATAAAGCCTAGTGAAAGTACTATAGAAGTGAAAGCAGAAGAAGTAAAGTAAGATACTAACCTATTCCAATTTGTCGAAGAATACTTTGTCCAGTGATTATTTCAGTACCAAGACCAATCAAAATACCCATCATTGCCATACGACCATTCCAGGTCTCAGCAAAATTTACGAATCCAAATCTTGGTTGATTTTCATTATTCATAATTTACTAAATTGACTATTTGTATATTTTAACGTTTTAAGGAAGAATTTATGAAGATAATAAATTATTTATTTAACATGTCTAACACCATCAACAGGTCGATACTCGTCTCCAGTTAATTCCTCATATACAATGGCTGGCAATCCTGTATCAAACATTGTTTGAAGTGCTTCTTTTAGCATAGGGTTCCAACCTCCAGTGCTAACTTTCCCATGCCTTACAGTCCAGTCCCAAGTCCCTTGTAGATCTCTTGGTAATCTACCTTCCCTATCTCTGCGAGCGACTAAGTCTAAAGATTCAACCAAACCTACAATAACTGGATTTTTACCGTAAGAGGGAGTAAGACTTAATTCAAGTCTAACTGGATCTTCTTTAACCATTTTTAAACGAAATCTTGGTGGTAACTTTAGAGATCTAATTACCGCTGAGACGATTTTTGTTCTTAATTCCAATTTTTTGCCTTAAATGTAATTTGATTAATCAGTTGTTGAACCTTTTTCTTCTAATGAAGAGTCATTGTCATTCGAAAATCTTACTGTTAATAGCTCCTCTTCAGTTATATTTCCTGATTTATCTAGAAGTTCTGGATGTATTGTGTACTTTTTTTGTTTAAAACTGGAAGTACCGAAACGTTTACTTTTATTGTCCGATATGCCCCATCCATTAGACATCACTTTAAAAGCTTTCCAAACTAAATAGGTTAAAGCTGCAGAATATATGATTGGAAATAGAATAGACATCAGGCTTATAAATTAATATATTAGTTTTTAATATCATAGCCCGAAAAAAAGAAATTTAGCTATTTTAAGTTATTTAATTATTCTCTAGATTAAATTAATTTATTTTGTAGTTATATTTATATTACACCAATATGGTGTACTAAATCTCTCGAAGAACATAAGAAAATCAAAATTGAAAAGATACATTCAAAAGCTTTTAATACTCGCCACATTAATTCCAGTGGGCATTACTTATTATTCAACAGTAAAATCACAACCATTAAACAAACCAAAAATTAATGCATTTGACATATATTCAAACAAATCTTTCATAACTAAAGCTGTAGAAAGAACAGGTGCAGCTGTGGTGACAATAGATACTCAAAGATATGTTAAAAAAAGAAATTTTCCAAGAAATTCTCAACTATTCATAGACCCATATTTTGAAAGATTTTTTGGATTAGATTTGCCTAATAAAAATCCACCAAGGATAGAGCAAAACCAAGGCAGTGGATTTATATTTGCAGATGGACTTGTAATGACAAATGCTCATGTAGTGAATGGATCAGATAAGGTGATTGTTGGTTTAACAAATGGCAAAAAATTAAACGCAAAACTTATAGGACAAGACTTTTTTACTGATTTAGCTGTACTAAAAATTGAAGGTCAAGGACCCTGGCCAAAAGCAAAATTTGGAGATTCGTCAAAGATTAAAGTTGGTGATTGGGCTATAGCAGTTGGAAATCCATTCGGGCTCGAAAATACAGTTACGCTTGGAATTATTAGCAATCTAAATAGAAACGTCACTCAATTAGGAATATATGATAAAAAACTTGAATTAATACAAACAGACGCTGCTATTAATCCTGGCAATTCTGGAGGGCCACTATTGAATAGCGATGGAGAAGTAATTGGTATTAATACCTTAATAAGATCTGGTCCCGGAGCAGGTTTAAGTTTCGCAATTCCAATTAATAAAGCTAAGGAAATTGCATATCAACTTATAAAAAATGGAAAAGTAATACATCCTATGATTGGAATTAGCCTAATAGAAGAAAGTAATTCTGAGATAGAAGATAGTGTCGTAAAAGTTGGATATATAGTGCCAAACAGTCCAGCTGAAAAGAGTGGAATCAAGATTGATGATATTTTAATAAAAGTAGGCAATAAAGATATTCAAACAGCATCAGATGTCATAAACCAAATAAGCAAAAATGGTATCAATAAACAAGTTAATATATTATTAAAGCGAAGAAATAAATTTCTTAAAATAAACGTAGTACCAACAGATATAACTAATCTACAAAATAACTAAAAGATTTAACTGTCATTCTTTTTCAGTATTTCCACACACCTAGAAATACATCTACCATCGCTTATTTCGCAGGTAGTAATGCATTCAAAATAACTTTCAATAGGATCAGAAATTTGAAAATGTTTTTCTTGATAATCGTAATTTTTCATTTAAATTATTAAGATTTATTCTTGTATTTTTAAGATTAATCAAAGACGGTGCACTATGTAAATATAAATGAGTGATCTTACTTAGCCAAATGTAAATTTTATTAAAAGTATTTAAATTATTTTATGGCTTTGAGTTTTTTTTAAAAAATATTCGTAATTACCAGCATATGAAAATAACTTTGAATCTTTAATCTCGACAATTCTATTTACAACCTTTGAAATAAAATATCGATCATGAGAAATTATTAATAATGAACCTTTATAATTTTTAATTGCTAATTCTAAGTTTTCCTTAGATTGCAGATCTAAATGATTAGTTGGCTCGTCCAAAAGAAGAAAATTACTAGGATTAATAATCATGAGCGCCAATGCTAATCTTGCCTTTTCTCCCCCACTAAGTTGTTGTACATATTTAAAAACAGTTTCATTTTGAAAGCCAAAACCTCCTAAAAATGTTCTTACTTTTTTTTGGGACCACTCTGGAGACTTATTACATATTAAATCAATAACCCTTTCGTCAAGTGAGAGTGCTTCAGCTTGATTCTGTTCATAGTAGCTTGTAATTACATTGTGTTTACCAAGATTAATTTCTCCAATTTCAGGAGATATTTTTTTCATAATAATTTTAAGCAATGTAGATTTTCCACAACCATTAGGTCCCAATATTGCAATTTTTTCCCCTGAAGAAATCTTTAAATTAATATCTAAAAAAAGAATTTTATCTTCAAAACTATGAGACAAATTTTTTATATTTAGAACTAATTTTCCTGAGCGAGGACACTCTGGAAAATTAAAAATAGGACTTTTTGATTTTGCTATGGGAGCCTCAATTTTAGAAATCTTTTTTAATTGTTTTTCTCTACTCTTTGCTTGAGAACTTCTAGTTGCACTAGCTCTAAATCTATCTATATACCTCTTCTGTAACTCAATTTCTTTTTGTTGCAATTGATATGCCTTATTTTGTGATTTATCATTTAAAAATTTTTGTTCAACAAAAAAAGAATAGTTCCCATTATATATTTCAGATATTCCTCTATCTACAAAAATTATTTTTTTACATAATTTATCTAAGAAATATCTATCATGACTAATTATTATAACTGCAATCTTAAGCGAAGATAGATATTCTTCCAGCCAGAAAATAGTGTCTAAATCTAAATGATTAGTTGGTTCATCAAGTAAAAGTAAATCAGGTTTTTGTAAGATTATTTTTCCAAGTGCTACTTTCATCTGCCAACCACCTGAAAAGTTGCCAACTAATTTATCAGCATCTTCTATAGAAAAGCCTAATTTTGGTAATATTTTTTCTACTTCAGATTGCATTTTATAACCACCTAAAGCTTCAAATTTTGATTGATATTTTGCGAGTTTATTTACAAATATTTCAAGTTCATCGGAATTTTTTTTTACATCCAACGATTTCATTGCATTCTCAATTTCTAAAAGTTTAATGGCAACAAGTTGTATATCTTTAAAAGAACTTTCTAATTCTTGTCTCACTGAAGAATTCAAATTACAATCAAATTCCTGCTTTAAATGTGCAATTTTAGGATTACCCTCCTTAATGATTGTTCCACTTGTTTGCTCTTCCTCTCCAATTAAAATCTTAAATTGGGTTGATTTACCTGCACCATTAGAACCAACTAAGCCAACTTTTTCTCCCTTCTTAATTTCCCAATTAATATTTTTTAAAACAACATCTGTAGAATAAATTTTGCTTACACCTTCAAATCTAATCACTGTTTTAAAAATAGAATTTACAAAATTTGTGGCTTATTTACTAAAAAATATTTTGTAGAATAAAATTAAATCATGAAAAGAATAGAACAAATTGTAGTGATTTTCATAGCCGCGGCTCTTGCAATTCCAAGTTACTGGTTTTTCTGGACTTTAGCTGGAGGAGGCGGCTATAACAAAAGGAATAAACCTCTTATTGATCAAAATAATAATTATTCGAAACCTTTCTCTAAAGACCTCCTCGAGCCTTGATTAACCACATTTTAGTGGCATCATCATCAATAGTACTCAAATATTCAATAACCTCTTCTTTAGTCACAGAAATATTGAATTCGTCGCCAATATCGCATATTTTATCTAATGCTTTTTTGGGATTTGTTAAGGCTGTCATAAACAAACTTTGTTTCTTTTTGGAATCGTTGGCTATTAACTTATAGAGCTTTTCAGCATTACTGGACATGTTTTAAAAATCTATTTATTAATAGATTATTACTTCAAGCTACATTTTGTTCATTATATTGATTAAAAGATAAATCATTATCAGCATCTTTTATTTCTTTTGCAGAGGCATCTGCCATACTTCTTGCGTCTAAACACAAAACTTTTCTTAATTTCGCAAAGTTAGCTGCGTGAGATTTTCTACCATCTTTTTGAGCATAGTACTCAGACTGCTGAAGGATATGGTGAAGATGAGTTAACAAATACGGACTAATTACAGCTGATACCAAAACATCACTATTTTCATTGTCATGAGAATCAGAATTAACTAATCTTTTTTTCTTTTTATCAATTATCGACCTTTTAGGGGAATCAAGTTTTCTTGAATTTTTCATGGTGCAATAAAAACAATTAATTGATACGGACATAAACTTCCTTACTAATAATATACACAAAGATAGTATCCTTGACTAACTGTGTATACTTATAAGTAACAGTTATCAACTTTGACTCATGGCTACCCGGCAAAACTCAACTAATGGGAAGCCTAAATCCCCCAGAATTCAAGTAGTTCTTCCAGAATTAATATGTGAGCAATTAACTTTTTTGGCCAATAATGAATCTAGGACAGTTAGTAATATGGCAAAAGTGTTAATACAAGAGGGTATAAAAAAATACTTTAAGAAAGAGGGTAAAACATTTTTCTCAGAAAATAATTTAAATACCGATAAATTCAGAGACGAACTTGAAAAACAAAGCGTCAAAAGATTAAAAAGAGCTCCTCAAAGGATTAGATATTATAAAAAATCTGATTAAAAATATTTAATTCTGAGGCAATTTCTGTAAATCTACAGTTTTTCCCATTACTACCAAAATATTTCCTCTTTCCAAGATATATTTTGCTGGGGGATTAACTGTTAACTCCTCAGCAGGTCCCGCTGCAAGAACATTAACTAAATAATTTTTTCTCAAATTCAAATCTCTCAAAGATCTTCCGATAAATTCCTCTGGAACAGTTATTTCATCTATACCAGTTTGGTTGTCGAGTTCCAATCTTTCAATTAAATTTGGTCTAACTAGTTCTAAACCTAATCTCTCACCTTGCATTCTGGAAGGGAAGACAACTTTGTCTGCACCCACCCTTTTTAACATTTTTTCGTGCAAGTCACTCGTAGCCCTTGCTATTACTCTTTTCACTTTGCTACCTTCACTATCTTTAGCAATAAGTGTCGTAGTTATACTTGCTTCAATGGGTTCACTTATACCTACTACAACAGTATTCATTTCAAGTATTCCAGATTCCTTCATAGACTCCTCGTCAGTGCAATCTACAACTCTAGCTTCTATAGAAGGTTCCAATTGTCTCAAATCATCAATAGCTTTTTCCGAATAATCTGCAGCCAAAACATCTGCACCATTACTTATAAGTTCTCTACAAACAGCAGTTCCAAATCTTCCAACGCCAACAACTGCAAAAGTGAGTGCTTCTTTTTCTTTCTTTTGAGACCACTGCCACCAATCAGCCATAATAAAACTCAGTCAATCCTAAACATAAAGATCAGCCCTAGGATAGCCAATTCTCTTTTGTCTATCTATTCTACTCTTATAAAGAGCTTGCCAAAGTGCACTTAAAAGCAAAAGGATACCAAGTCTGCCTACAAACATTCCGACAATAAGAATAAATTGGCCAAAATGATTTAATTTAGCAGTTAGACCGATATCAAAACCAACAGTTGCAAATGCAGATATGCAGGTGAACAGAATTTCTAGGAATGTGAAAGATTCTTTCTTAACAAATGTATTTGTGGTACTTAGCAACATTGCCATTAAAAGAACAAAAAGTAAAGATCCAACTGTAATTCCAACTGCCTTCAGAATAACTTTATCTGAAATTAATCTATTACTAATAATTACATCTTTCTGACCCCTTAAGGTTGATCTTGTCGCAGCCATTAAAGCAATAAATGTGGTTGTTTTTATGCCTCCACCAGTACCTCCGGTACTTGCTCCAATAAACATCAAAGTCATTAATAACAATATGCCAGTATCTGATATAGAGTTCAAGGAGATTGGATAATTTGTAAAGCCTGCAGTTCTTGCACTTACTGTCTCAAAGATTGATGACAATAACCGTTCAAACACATTCAAATCATTAAAAAATTGACTATTAAGCAATGATTCAGTGATAAAGAATCCTAATGATCCGAACAATATTAGAGACAAACTTGTCCTAATAACTAGTCTGGAATGAAGGCTTAATTTTTTATAAGAAAGATTTTTTTTATTACTCCAAATATCATCAATAACCCTCCAGCCCAATCCACCCATAACAATGAGAAAAACAAAAACACTATTCACCAAATAATTTGTTCTATAGTCTTGAAGACTATTTGACATTAAAGAAAATCCTGCATTGTTATATGCAGATATACTGTGAAAAATCGAGGACCATAGTCTTTCCCAATTATTTTGAATATCTACAAATCCAAAAAAATATAAAACAATTGCACCTAAGGATATGATACTAATCGCAGTAATAGCAATGCTTTGAAAAGTTCGACCAATTCCTCCAACTCCAAATTCATCTAGAGTCTTTCCTTTGTCTAATCTAGTTCTTAGCTTTGTCCCCTTTACAACAAACCCTTGTAAAAATGTTGTAATAGCCATTAATCCTAGACCACCTGATAAAAGCATAAAGGCTAAGAAAACTTGGCCAAAGAAATTTAAATCAACACCAATATCTATTATGGTTAAGCCAGTTACGGTTATAGCAGAAGTTGATGTAAAAAATGCTTCCCACAAACCAACCTTTGAAGATGAACATAATGGAGAACTCAAAATTAAAGTTCCAAGGCAAATAACAAACAATCCTGTAACAATAGTAAATTGAGGAACAGATAACTTTTTGTAAGCATCTTTTAACTTATAAACCTTACTTGTGAATTTCACGATATTACCCGTAATTTAAAATTATCAATGCTGGCACCGTAAATGACATTATGAGTGTTAATCCAGCTCCGTATTTTGCGATATCAAAAAATCTATATCTTCCAGGACCATAAACCATTAAATTTGTTTGATAACCCATTGGAGTCAAGAAAGATTGACTTGCACCGAATAAAACAAGCATTATTAAAGCTCTTGGTGAAATTTCTAAAACATTTGAGAATTCAATAGCAACAG
This sequence comes from Prochlorococcus sp. AG-347-K10, assembly GCA_003278955.1. Lineage (GTDB taxonomy): Bacteria > Cyanobacteriota > Cyanobacteriia > PCC-6307 > Cyanobiaceae > Prochlorococcus_A. The sequence continues at coordinate 47,748 of QCCB01000003.1, read as the reverse complement.
GCAAAATCAAAGCAACCGAAGCAGCATTACTAATAAATTGTGTAAGAATAACTGTAGATACAAAAATTACGACTAGGGCAAAATAAAGAGGCATTCCATTGAGGGCAAAATTTAGATTTACTGCAATTAAATCTGCTAATCCTGTGACCTGCATAGCTACACTAAAACATGATAAAGATCCCAATAATAAAATGACATCTAACCTAATTGATTTTTGTATCTCTGCAGGTCTTAAACATCCACAAGCAACCATTGCTATTACTGCTAAAAGGACTGAACCTACTAATGGAATATTAGAAACCGAAGGTATAACTAACATAGCTATTGCAATACCAATCGATATAGGTTTTTTTATCAAGAAAGGTAAATCATCTTCAAATTGATCTAAAATAAGCAAATCATTACTAGCTTGCAAACCTCTTATAGAATCTAAAGGTGCTTGCAATAATAAAACATCTCCAGCCCTTAAAACAGCTTGGCCTAATCTCTCTTGAACAGTTTGTTGGCCTCTTCTAAGTGCTAAAACTGTTGCATTATGACGCTGCCTAAATCTTAATTCTCTCAAACTTGCTCCAGCTAGAGTAGAACCAGCTGGCAAAAGGGCTTCAAAGGTTTTAGTACCTTCATCATCTGAGAAAACATCAGCCACTCCATAAGATCTTCTTTTCTCTCCTAACAGAATGGTATGTTCCTGCTGCAGTCTAAATAAGTCTGCCCTTGTAACACGGATGATTAATCTATCATTAGGTTCAATCTTTCTATCAGCCAAAGGAGGAAGAATAACTTTTCCATTTCGTTGCAATTCAAGAACATCAACATCAAATCGCCTTTGTAATCGACTATTTCTAACAGATTGCCCAACTAATTCTGATGCAGAGGGAACAGTAACTTCAGTAAAGTAAATATTCATGTCTCCATTTCTAATAAAATCCTTATTCATACCTCTATCTGGCAAAAGCATTTCAGAAACTAAAATCATATAGGTTATACCTATTAGCCACACAGGAATTCCGATTGAAGTCAAACTAAATAATTCCAAAGCTCCATAACCTAATTGTTGACTAATATCACTTACAAGAAGATTTACTGAGCTACCTAACAATGTCAGAGTTCCACCTAGTAAAGTAGCAAAAGAAAGAGGTAGTAAAACTTTTGATGGAGATATATTTCTCCGCTCGCACCAACCTTCAATCAAAGGTAATAAAGATGCCACTACTGGAGTATTAGGTACAATTCCAGATATGGGAGCTATCAAAAAAGCTATCAAAGAAATTAATTTTCTTGGCGTTTTAATACTTTCAGAAGAAATCAATTCTCTTACTCTGTCTAAGGCACCACTTTTAAATAATGCAGAGGAAACTGCAAATAAACCCATAAGGGTAATTAAGGATGGGCTACCAAATCCAGCTAAAGCTTTTTCAGGAGAAAGAACCCCTGTTGCTATAAATATTCCAACACATAACAAACCAGTCAATTCTGGCGCAATAGTATTTTTAATAAACAAAATTATTGACATTATTAAAACAACTACCGTTATAAACGCATCAAAATTATTAGTAACTACTGTAATTAAATTCATATGAAACTTATTTAACTCAATATACCCAAAAAAATATTTCAAAAAAGTTTAATTAGAATTATCTTTTTTAACAAACTTTTTAAAAATAGATTTTTTTTGGAATATCCATGAAGATGCAGATTTGAGGCTTTCCTTAATATCAGGCAACTTGGAAGCATATATAAGTCTTCTTGCCTCGAAAGCCAACTTCCCAGATAAAGTAACACCGAGGCCAGAAATTGAAGCTTCACCAATTCCTAAGCTAATCATTTCGCCATTGTCTTGAAATTCAAAAGGTAAAGGATCCTTTCCTTGTATTAAAAGTTCTAAATTGCTAGCCAAATGACTTCCTTCTTGCATAGCAACCTGAGCAGTTATTGGTAAATCCTCCATTCCTTCAATAAGTGCAATATCGCCAAGCGCAAAACAGTTATTATAGTTATCTATTTGCAAATTTTTATTAACTAAAATTCGTCCAAATTTTTTTGTTATTTCATCAGTTTCCAAATAAGACAAATTAGGTTTAACTCCTGCAGTCCAAATTACAATATCCTTATCAAAAGTATTAATTCCAGTTTCATTAGAGATAGAAATTGCAGTTTCAGACACTTGATTAACAATAGAATTTAACAAAACATTTATTTTTCTTTTTTCTAGTGACTTCTCTGCTTCTTCTCGATTAAAAATCTTGTTTTTACCAAGAATTTCATTAGATTTCTCAATAAGATAAATATCAAATTTCTTTTTATATATGTCATCAATTTTGCAAGCTAATTCAATTCCAGAAGGACCGCCACCAACTATAAATAACTTTTTATTATATTCTTTTTGAAGGTTTTTTAAAGCATAATTTAATTTTTTAAAATCTTCTAAATTATTAAAAAAATAACAGTTTTCATCAACACCTTTTATTGAAAATTGATTTGGGACTGATCCTGTACAGAGGATAAGGTATTTATAATTAATTTTTAATTTATCACTAAATTCAAGACTATTTTCTTTAAAAGAAATCTTTGTTAAAGAATTTTTTAAAAAAGTTATACCTGCATCAGAAAAAATTTTTGCAAACTTAGGAGTGGCTTCCCACATTCTTATTTCTTTACTTAAAATTTCATACATCAAAGGTTTAAATATAAAGTTTGACTCAGAATCTACTACAAGAATCGGTAATGAAGGATTAATATTCTTTAAATTCAGAGCAACAGTCATGCCAGCAAAACCTGCTCCAACTATTACTATTGGTTTTTGTATTGATTTCATTAGTAAATATTGTTATGCATAAATGTATTATTAAACTATACGAATAATTTTCAAATTGAGCGAGATAACATTAACTCATAATCCACTGGAAGAATGATTGAAAAAATTCACAAAAATCTAAAACATAATTTAAAGAAATATAATCAACAGCTTTTAGATTTGAAAGCTCAAGAAATGCTTATATGGGGCCATGAAAAGTTTGGTAATCAATTTGCAATTACAACAAGTTTTGGAATACAGTCATCCGTTCTTCTAAATATGCTAAGTCAATCAGGTTTGCAAAAAAAAATCAAAATCTTCTGGATAGATACAGGTTACTTACCTGAAGAAACATATCATTACGCCCAAAAGCTTATTGAAGATTTATCTTTAGAAATAATAGTTCTACAAAGTGAACTTTCCCCAGCTAGAATGGAGGCATTATATGGAAAACTTTGGGAAACAAATAAAGCCAATGATTTAGATAAATATCATGAATTAAGAAAGATAAAACCTCTAGAAAATGCTCTAGAAAAATATAATATTAAATGCTGGGCTAGCGGTATTAGATCAAGCCAAACAGAAGATAGAAATAAAATGCAATTCCTTGACTTAATTCGTCAAAGACTTTCTTTAAGACCTTTATTAAATTGGACAAATAAAGATATTTTTTATTATATGAAAGATAATAATTTACCTGCCCATCCACTTTTTATTAAAGGTTATTCCACTGTAGGTGATTGGCACTCCAGTTCCCCAGATGGTATTGACATCAAAGGCAGAGCTACAAGATTTGGAGGCATAAAACAAGAATGTGGAATTCATGTTAATGATTATCAAATATGATTTTTTTATTAGTTGGTAATAGTAGACTGCATTGGGCAGAATATGTAGAAAGTGATTATAAATTTTTTCACACAAACAAAAATGATTCGCCTCCAGAAAATATCAATATGAATAAAATAATTTGGGCTTCAGTAGGGAAATCTCCAAAGTTTATTCTAAAAAAAAACAATGAAATAAAAACTAAAGATATTCAGTTATCAAATCTCCCTGATTTTTTTGGGGTTGATAGAGCTCTTGCCTGTCTTGCAGCTTTAAAAATTATTGAAAACCCTTTAAACAAAGATTTGCTAATTGCAGATTTTGGCACAATATTATCCATAACAAAATTAAATCCAAATGGATCCATTCTCGGTGGTCAACTTATTCCAGGTTTTCTAACACAATTAAAATCAATGCAACAAAGAACAAAAAATCTAAAAATTCCCAAAAATTTTGATATTCCAACCAATGATTTTTTAATTAATACAGAAGAAGCAATTTTAAAAGGGGTAACCAACTCTTTAAGTGGATTTATTAATAGTTTATTTAATCCTGAAAAGGATATCTTGATAACTTGTGGAGGAGACTCTCAATTCCTTACAGAAATTCTAAAAACTAAGAAAAAAAATATTGTTAATGCCCCAAATTTAGTTATGGAGGGAATGATCATTCATCACCTATCTCGCGAAAAGTTATTGTAATCCTAGGTCTGCAATTATATGATCAGCCATTATTGCTGCTTTTACTTTTAAGTAAATTTTTTCGATACTACCATCAGCACCAATCAAAAATGTATTTCTCATCATTCCCATATATTCTTTACCCATAAATTTCTTCAGTCCATAGCTATCGTAATCAGTGGAAACTTGAAAAGGTTCGGAATCAGTTAAAAGAATAAAGGGTAAATTAAATTTTTCTATAAACTTCTGATGAGAAATGGCATTATCTTTACTGATACCAAGTACAACAATATTATTTTTTTGTAGTAAATCCCAATTTTCTTTAAAATTGCAGGCTTCTTTAGTACATCCTGGAGTATTATCTTTTGGATAAAAATATAGTATTATTCTTTTACCTTTAAAATCACTAAGAGAAACTTCTTTTTCAAAAGAATCTTTTAATTTAAATTCTGGTGCTTTGTCACCAACCTTAAGAGCCATTGAAATTTTTAAATGAGTATAAATATAAAATACCAAAAATTTGGTTTTATGAGATTAAAGGTGTGAAAGATATTGCAACATTAGAAGAAATCAAAACTGCAAACAATCTATCAAGTTCAAGATCAAAGATTTATTTAGAAACAAGAGCTTATTTACGAAAATCACTTTCAACACTTTTTGATCTGGATCCCCTAGAAATTCCGATTAAGGCTGATCCTGGAGAGCCTCCAAGCTTACCCTATGGCATGGGAAATATAAGTTTAAGTCATTGTAAAGATGCCCTTACTATAGTCTGGCATAAAAACAAAATAGGGATTGATATTGAGAGAACAGATAGAGATTTTAACCATGTAAAATTTGCAGAAAAATATTTTTTTCATACCAATAAATCAATTCATAATAATTATTTGACAAAAAACATGATATTAAATCAATGGTGTGCAGTTGAAGCGGCTATTAAATGGGATCATGGAAAATTAGCTAAAGACATAAACCATTGGCAATATTTTGAAAAGCCAAAAGAGTTGATTCATAAAAAAAAAGACATACATTTAAATTATTCGCAGATTAACTTCCATAACTGGACTATTGCTTTAGCCTACAAAGAGAAAAATTATTTTAACACTGAGATTATTTGTTGTTCAAAAAATTTTTAGTTTTCTTTTTTTCTAAGCAGTTCTTCATATCTCATTTTCTCCCATCCATGATTATTAGGCTTCCATATTTTTAAACCTTTTAAAGATTTAGGAAGATATTCTTGTGCAACCCAATTACCTGGAAAATTATGAGGATTGACATAAGTATTAGAATTATTTTTCAAATGAAATGGAACATCAAAAGCATTGGTAGATTTGATTGTTTCAATTGCTTTAAAAATACTTTTCGTACTATTACTTTTTGGAGACATAGCTAAATATAAAGAAGCCTGAGTTAAAAAATATAATCCTTCTGGAAAACCAACTCTATCAAAAGCATCACAACAGGATTGTACAACTACTATGGCATTAGGATCAGCTATTCCAATATCTTCACTGGCAGATATGAGTAGTCTTCTAAAAATAAAATTAGGATCTTCACCGGCCTCCAGCATATTCGCAAGCCAGAATAAGGTTGCATCTGGATCAGAACCTCTTATCGACTTTATAAAAGCACTTATTACATCGTAATGATTTTGACCATTTTTATCGTAAACAATATTTTTCTTTTGAATTGCATCCTCTGCTATTGAGAGATTAATCTTGATTTCTTTAGCATCATTTTCAGCAGTTGCTTCTATGGCAATCTCTAGCGCATTTATTAATGTTCTTGCATCACCACCAGAAAATTTAATTAAATGACTTATAGCGTCTTGAGTTAAATAAACCTTTTTTGAATCTTTTTTTTTAGAATAGTGAGTTATGACTTTTTGTATTATTTTCTGCAAATCATTTTCTGATAAAGGCAGTAATCTAAAAATACGAGACCTACTAACAAGCGCTTTGTTAACAGCAAAGAAAGGATTTTCAGTTGTAGCACCAATAAAAGTTATAGTTCCATTTTCTATTGAAGGTAATAAAGCATCTTGCTGAACTGATGTAAATCTATGAACCTCATCGATAAATAAAATTGTTTTTCTTTTTGAATTTATTAATCTATCTTTTGCATTAGCGATTTCATTTCTTAATTCTTTAACACTTGATAGTACTGCATTTAACTTAATTAATTTTGAACGCGTATTAAAGGAAATAATTTCAATTAGAGTAGTTTTCCCAACACCAGGAGGTCCAAAAAAAATAAAATTACTAATCTTATCGTTTAATATTGCACTTCTCAAAAGCGAATTTTCATTCAAGATTGGTTGTTGACCAAAAAAATCTTGCAAATTCTTTGGTCTTAATTGATCTGCCAAAGGTGCATTATTTTCTATTTGAGAATAATTAGTAAATAAATTTTCTGAATACATATAGATAAAATCAAAAAATCATTACTTTCAATTCTATGTAATTACTGTAGGAGTTTCCATTTGAGTAAGTTTTGAAATGTTTAATAAAGCATCTAAATCATTTATTAAAGGTTTCAAAGCGATCTGAGGATTTAAAGAAAGATTCTTTTGAGGATTAAAAAATTTCTCAAAATAAAGTCTTAATGTTGCACCCTTAGTTCCAGTTCCAGAAAGGCGCACAATTACACGAGAATTATCATCAAGAACCAATCTTAAACCTTGATTTTCACTTGTGGAATTATCAACGGGATCTAAATATGAAAAGTTATCTGCAACTTTAACTAAATGGCCAGCAAAACTATTTCCTTTTAAATTTTCGAGCATCGAAGTTAGATTACCAAAGATTTGATTAGCAATATTCGAAGGAATTGCTTCATAATCATGTCTTGAATAATAATTCCTACCAAAATGTTTCCAATGATTCTGCATCAAATCACTTACAGAACATTTTTTCTCAGCTAAAACTTGTAACCAATACAAAACTGCCCATAGTCCATCTTTCTCTCTCACATGATTACTACCTGTTCCAAAACTTTCTTCTCCACATAAAGTAATTAAATTAGAATCTAAAAGATTTCCAAAAAACTTCCATCCAGTAGGTGTCTCAAAACAAGGTATATTTAATGTTCGAGCAACATTATCAACCGCTGAGCTGGTTGGCATGGATCGTGCTACACCTGTAATACCATCTTTATAACCAGGCACACATTTTGAGTTAGCAGTGATAACTGCAAGGCTATCACTAGGATTTACAAAACATCCACTTCCTAAAATCATATTCCTGTCTCCATCTCCATCGCATGCAGCACCAAAACTATAAGATTTTTTATTTAATAACAAATCAGCCAAGTGGGATGCGTAAGTAAGATTAGGATCAGGATGTAAACCTCCAAAATCTTTTAAGGGGTTACCATTCATGACACAATCAGGAGCAAGACCCATTCTTTCAACAAAAATATTTTTTGCATATGGGCCTGTAACCGCATTCATTGCATCAAAGATTAACGAGAAGTCTTTTTTTAAAAAATCACTAATTTGATCAAAATCAAAAATTTTCTCCATCAAATTAGAATAATCTGTTAATCCATCGATAATTTCTAAGGTAGTTTCACCGTGAGGATAAGTTCCATATTCACTAAAATCAGGTAATTGAATTTTACAGATTTTATAACTAGTTAGTAATTGTGAAACCTTAAAAATCTTATTAGTAATTATCTCAGGAGCTGGGCCACCATTAGAGATATTCAATTTCACTCCAAAGTCACCATCAATCCCACCAGGATTATGGCTTGCAGAAAGAATAATCCCACCAATAGCTTTTTCTTTTCTAATTAAATGTGATGTCGCAGGAGTAGATAATAAACCGTATTTTGGAACAATCACCTTTTGAACTTTATGAGCAATGCATATTTTGACAATTTTTTTTATTGCTTCAATATTGCCATATCTTCCATCACCTCCAACTACTAATGTTGAACCTCTTAAATCTTCCAATGATTGTAAGATTGCTTCAATAAAAACTTCTAGATAATGTTCTTCCTGAAACTTTAAAGTACTTTTTCTTAAACCAGAAGTGCCTGGTTTTTGATCTAGAAAAGGAGAACTGATATTAATTACACTTACTTGAGTCATATTTTTAAGAAACTTCAAAAAATCTAACTAAATTAATGAGGCATTTCGGAAGTTCTTAACATAGCGATAAACCATAATGAAGAAATTAATAATGCACTAACAATTCCATAGTTAACACCAAATTTAGAAATTGTAATTGGAACTATTAGTGGAAACGTTAATGCACCAAACAATGGAGTAAAAGCTACAATTTTTTTTAGCATCAATTTAATTTATTAAAACCATTCAGTCTCAGCATTATCTTTCTCATTAGTGTCGTCAAGTGGTGTGGTTCTATCAAATTTCATTGATATACTTTTTTCTTGCTCACCAGATACATCAACAGCTTTAATATCATATTTTTGAATCCCATCTCTAAATGGAACTTGAACTCTAAAAGTACCATCTGCAGCAAGAGGTACATCTTCTCCACCTATTGTCAGTTTTGCAGAAGGCTCTGTAGCTCCATAAACTATTAATTCAGCATCGGCAACGAGCCAAAAAGATCTATTTTTAACAATTCCGCTTCCAGAATCATTTAAACCTGATGACCATTTACCAGCACCTGAGTCTGTAAAATTATCATTGAGATTTGTTGAATTTACATTTTCCATGAATTCTTCAGAACCAACTTTTCTTCTTAGAGAAATATTAGTTGCTGCTTGGTATAACCTTTCATGCATACCACTTTGTTCTGAAACAACAGGATTAGATATATCTGGGATTGGCTCTGGAGTGGAATCTAAATTAAAAGGTACAAATTTATCAAGAATTTGTTCAGAGGGATGTGAACCAGGTACATGGCTTATCGAAGAGAATGCTAATGACATCCAGTTAAAACCATATTTGTAACCTAATTCAACTTTATAATCCCTATCTGCAAGTGGGATTGGCAAGTACCACTCAGTGCTGTAACTATCAACTGCTATTTCCCTTAGTGTTCCTTGATTCAAGTTGCTTCCTTCAGAACCAGATGCATCAAATAATCTTAAACATAATTTATTAGCTCCCAAAGATTGTGCTTTTTCTCTATCTGCATCAGAAATTTGCCAAAAAACATAAGCCCAATCTGGATCACGGGGCAGGAATACTACATTTGTTTTAACTTCTTCGCTACTATTGAAAGCATTGGAATCAAAAGTTTCATCAGATTTTGACTCAGGAGGTATAGTGTATGTTTTTTTTGTAGATTTTTCTTGATATTTAAGTATTAAATCAACTAAAACAGCTTTTGTTTTACGACTGTACAGCGGAACCGATAATTTACTTGCTTCTTGACGCAATTGTCTGAGGGTTAGTGAGAGTAGTTGATCTTTATTCATGATCCCATCAGCCACTTTAAATTCTCCGTTTTTGCTTGGGATCAGTATGTTCTTTTTTTGGAGGAATTGTGTGTCTTTTTGGCATGTCGTCAGGATCCTCTGACTACTAAAAAATTCACAAAATTAATATTTCTCGTCAAAACAGTTGGTATAAAAGAAATTAATTGATTTTCAGATCTTTTTCAAATGTAAATTAATTTTCTTTTTTTTTAAATTTTATTACCTGAATTTGTTAACGACTCAACAAATATATATTTTTTCTTCGGGATCAGTTAAAAAAGGGGGGTTCAACTTTGTTCAACTAGAAGTATTAAATCATCTATCTCTAAATCCTCAATGCTTTTACCTATTTTTTTTGAAAAAATAATTAATTTTTTCGAAGTAGTTTCTATCTGCTCATAAAAAAGATCACTAAATTTTTTATCATCAAATTTTTTGGATTGATTATCACACCATTCTCTGAGGGGGTTTTTGTTTTGATATTCCAAACTATTATCTACATTGATAATTTTTACAATCTGAAGACAATGAGCGAGTATTCTTAAATGATGTTTCTGCATTATAGGTAGATCAAGATTTTCAATTTCTTGAATAGTTTCTATGTTTAATGGGTTAGACAAGTGATCAAGATGATTAGACATTAATTTTTAGTTTTAATAAAGGAAAAAAACTCAATATTGGGGGTATCTTTCGTTAAAGTATATAAAGCTAATTGTAATAAGTTATTTTTGATAACATGGTCAACGAAAATTTAGTTAAAGATGTAGTAAAAGAGCCTTACAAATATGGTTTCGTTACTGATATTGAAACTGAAAAAATAGAAAAGGGATTAAATGAAGATATCATAAAATTAATTTCACAGAAAAAAGAAGAGCCAGAATTTCTTCTTGATTTTAGATTAAAAGCCTTTAAAAAATGGCAAAAAATGAAAGAACCAAATTGGGCAGCATTAGGATATAAAAAAATTGATTATCAAGATATTATTTATTACTCTGCTCCAAAGCAAAAAGAAAAAATTTCTAGCTTAGATGAAGTTGATCCCAAACTTCTTGAGACTTTTGACAAATTAGGAATCCCCCTCACGGAGCAAAAAAAACTCACAAATGTAGCAGTAGATGCTGTCTTTGATAGTGTTTCTATAGCCACAACATTTAGAGAAGAACTTGCTGAACATGGAGTTATATTTTGCTCAATTAGTGAAGCAGTAAAAAATCACGCGGATTTGATTGAAAAATATTTAGGTACAGTAGTTCCCGCTAGTGATAATTATTTTGCAGCACTAAATTCTGCAGTTTTTAGTGATGGTTCTTTTGTTTATATCCCAAAAGGTGTTACCTGCCCTATGGATCTATCTTCCTACTTCAGAATTAATAGTGGAGATTCAGGACAATTCGAAAGAACACTAATCATTGCTGAAGAATCAAGTTCTGTAAGTTATCTAGAAGGTTGTACAGCTCCAATGTTTGATACAAATACCCTTCATGCAGCAGTTGTAGAGCTTGTAGCATTAGACGACGCCTCAATAAAATATTCAACAGTGCAAAATTGGTACGCTGGTGATGAAGAAGGTGTTGGTGGAATTTTTAATTTTGTCACCAAGAGAGGAAAATGTTTAGGTAAGAGAAGTAAAATTAGCTGGTCTCAAGTTGAAACAGGGTCTGCAATTACATGGAAATATCCTAGCTGTCTTCTATTAGGGGAAGAATCTGTAGGAGAATTTTATTCAGTGGCTCTCACCAATAATCTTCAGCAAGCAGATACTGGCACAAAAATGATCCATATTGGCCCTAAGACCAAATCAACTATTGTTAGCAAAGGTATTAGTGCAGGTAACTCAAAAAATAGCTACAGAGGTCTTGTCAAAATGGGAACAAAAGCTACAGGATCAAGAAATTACAGTCAATGTGATTCAATGTTAATAGGGGATCAAGCTTCTGCAAATACATTCCCTTACATCAAATCTCAACAACCCAATTCTGAAATTGAGCATGAAGCAAGCACATGTAGAATCTCAGAAGACCAACTTTTTTATCTCCAAAGCAGAGGTATAGAATTTGAGGAGGCAGTATCTATGATGGTCAGCGGTTTTTGCAGAGATGTATTTAATCAATTACCTATGGAATTTGCTGCTGAAGCGGATAAGTTACTGGCACTTAAACTAGAGGGATCAGTAGGTTAATTAATCAATTTCTAAACTGAAATGCAAAATAAAATGAAAGAATCAGATCCAATTTTAGAAGTTGAAAATCTCTCTGCATCTACTGATAATCTTCCAATTTTAAAAGGGGTTTCACTGTCTGTTTATCCCGGAGAAATCCATGCCATTATGGGAAGAAATGGATGTGGCAAAAGTACTCTTTCGAAAATCATTGCAGGACACCCGTCGTATAATATTACAAATGGCGACATTAAATTTTTAGGTGAAAACATCAACTCTCTAGAACCTGAAGAAAGATCTCAATCAGGAATTTTTCTTGGTTTTCAATATCCAATTGAGATTCCAGGTGTAAGTAATCTTGAGTTTCTGAGAGTTTCAACTAATGCTAGAAGGAAATTCCTCAACAAAGAAGAATTGGATACTTTTGATTTTGAAGAATTAGTTAAAGAAAAATTAGAAATTGTGAAAATGGATCACGCATTCCTATCAAGGAGTGTTAATCAAGGCTTTTCCGGAGGTGAAAAAAAAAGAAATGAGATTTTGCAAATGGCTTTACTTGAGCCCAAGATAGCGATATTAGATGAGACCGATTCTGGTCTAGATATCGATGCTCTAAGAATAGTGGCATCAGGAATTAAAAAAATATCTAATGCACAGACTGGAATTATACTTATTACCCACTATCAAAGATTATTAGATGAAATTAAACCAAATTATGTCCATGTTATGTCAGACGGACAAATAATAAAAACTGGTGAGAGTGATCTTGCTCTAGAGCTTGAGGAAAAAGGTTATGAATGGACTGATAACTTTATAAAAAAGACCTAAAAAAATGGAAATTATTGAAAAAATAAAAACTAATAAATCGAATGACAACCAAACAGAAATACAAAAAATCTGTCTTCATAAATTACAATCAAGCCCTCTCCCTAATCCTAAAAGTGAACTATGGAGACTTTCAAATAAATCAAAATTGTCAAACTTTTTAGATTACTCAATTAATGAAAAAGATTCAAAATTTGATATTCCATATCCGAAAAATTCTCAAAGTACTATTAGATTAATAATTGGTGAGAATTGCCAAATTAAATTAATAGAGAAAAATTATTCAATACAGCAATTAAGTGAAGATGAATTACAAAATTATATCAAGGAACAAATATCTTTTTTTAAGCAAAACGAAAATTGGAGTGAACTACTAAATCTGTCTTTAAGTTGTAAAAATAATATTTTGGGATTAAAAATAAATGGATCAAAAATTCCTCCTATTGAAATTTTTAGTCATGCATCAAGTAATTCTCTAAGCGCAAAAACCCTCGTAATATTTTTAGAAAAGAATTGTGATGTTGAATTATTACAAGTTAATCTTGGCAAAGAAAACTCTTCATTATCTCAAACAACTTTCTTTTGCTTGAAAGAAAATAGTTATGTAAATCATGGTGTTGTTTCTTATGGTGAAAACAGATCCAATCTATTAAATTCTCTCAATGTAATTCAACAAAAAAATAGTACATACAATTTAGGATCTTTACATTTCAAATTCAATTATGCGAGATTTGAAATCAATATTAAACAATCTGCGGGAAACGCTAAGACAAATATCAAAGGAATGCAAATAACAAAAAAAGATGAGCAAATTTCAACCTATACAAAAATAGAATTTAATGGCCCAGATGGATTTCTAGATCAAATTAATAAATCACTTGCTGATGATAGATCACATGCAATATTTGAAGGTTCGATAATAGTTCCAAAAATTGCCCAGAGAACTGATGCTTCCCAATTAAGCAGAAATTTACTTTTGTCAAATCTCGCACAAATAGATACCAAACCTCAATTAGAAATAATTGCTGATGATGTCAAATGCAAACATGGAGCTACAATTTCGCAACTCAATGAAGAAGAACTTTTTTATATGCGAACAAGAGGGGTCACATTAGCAGAAGCAAGTAAACTACAATTAAGTTCTTACTTTCAAGAAATAATTTCATTTATTCCCATTTCAAAAGATAGATGGGATTTGCTTGATAAACTTTTAAATGAGAATTAATGGAAACGATTCAAAATTTCCCTGAAATCACGAAGAAAGACTTTCCTCTTTTAAATAAGAACTTAAAAGGTAATGATCAAATTATTTATTTAGACCATGCTGCGACCACACAAAAACCTATACAAGTCTTAAAAAAAATTGATGAATATTACAAAAACTTTAATGCCAATGTACATAGAGGGGCACATCAATTAAGTGCTAAAGCAACAGAAGAATTTGAAAATGCGAGATATTTAATTAGCAAATACATAGAAGCGAATTCGGCAAAAGAAATTATTTTCACAAGAAATGCTACTGAGGCAATCAATCTAGTAGCTAGATCATGGGGCGAATATTCATTAAAAGAAAACGATGAAATTCTCTTATCAATAATGGAGCATCATAGCAATATAGTTCCATGGCAAATGGTTGCAGCAAAAAATAAATGCAAATTAAAATTTATAGGTATAGATAAAGATGGGAAATTAGATATAGACGACTTTAAATCAAAACTAACATCTAGAACTAAACTTGTTAGCCTGGTACATGTTAGTAATACTCTAGGTTGCTGTAATCCAATCAAAGAAATCACTAAATTAGCTAAACAAAAAGGTTCTTTAGTATTAATAGATGCATGCCAAAGTTTGGCTCATCAAAAACTGGATGTGATAGATCTTAATATAGATTTTTTAGCTGGATCAGGACATAAACTATGCGGTCCTACAGGTATTGGTTTCCTCTGGTCAAGAAAGGAAATCCTAGAAAAAATTCCTCCTCTCTTTGGAGGTGGCGAAATGATTCAAGATGTTTTTGAAGAGACAAGTACTTGGGCAGAGCTACCACATAAATTTGAAGCTGGAACTCCAGCCATTGCAGAAGCAATAGGTCTTGCAGAAGCAATTAATTATATTAGTAATATTGGATTGAATGAAATTCATGAATACGAAAAGAATATTACTAAATATTTATTTGACAAATTAAACCAAATAGAAAATATTGAAATCATAGGTCCATCGCCGGAGATAGATCCACACAGAGCCTCTCTTGCCACCTTTTATATACAAAATATACATTCAAATGATATTGCTGAAATTCTTGATTCAAAAGGAATTTGCATCAGAAGTGGTCACCATTGCTGTCAACCTCTTCACAGATACATTGGAATTAAATCAACAGCTAGAATCAGCATGAATTTCACAACCAATAAGGAGGAAATTGATATGTTTATAGAAAAATTAAAAGATACTATTGATTTTCTAAAAATCAATTCTTAAATTTTCAAAGCATTTTTTAAAAATTCCTGAGATTTTTGCATTACCACTTCTTTATTTTCAATATTTCTAAAACCATGCCCTTCATTATCAAAAAGAATAACTTCTGAATATTTATTTTTCTGAATCAAAATTTCTTTAATTTTTAAAGTTTGTTTATAAGAAATAACTGTATCTTTTTTTCCATGAAACAATAAGATAGGTTTTTTTATTTTGTTTATATGGTTTATCGGTGATCTATTTATATAGTCATCATAGTTTTTTTCATAATTTCCTACCAAAGAATTTAAATAATCTTTTTCAAACCTATGAGTGTTGTAATGCATATCATTCAAATCAATAACAGGATATTTACAAATTGCTGCTGTAAAAATAGACCCATATAATAAACAATTCAAGGCAGTTAACCCACCAGCACTATTCCCAAAAATTACTACTTTTTCACTGTCAACTTGATTTGATTTAATCAATTCAAGAGCTAGTGCTTTGCAATCATAAGAATCAACAATGCCCCATTTATAATTCAACCTCTCTCTATATGCTTTGCCAAATCCTGATGATCCTCCATAATTAACTTCAGCAACAAAAAATCCCTTCGTCGTCCAATATTGAACTTCGGAATTATATGATCCATCAAAAAATGAAGTTGGTCCGCTATGAGCTCTAACAAGGAGCGGTGGCTTTCTGAAATTTTCAACAAGCGGCTTATAAAGAAAAGAATGAGTAGATTGATCATCAAAACCTTTAAACCAAAATGTTTCAGGTTTTGAACAGTCTTTTATCTGATCAACAAATATCTGCTCAGAAAAATTTGATAAAAATTTTTTTTCAAAATCAATTTCAAATACAATTCCCAAAAAATCGGATCCATAACCTTTTAAAAGAACTTTTTTTCGAAAAACACTGAAATCACTTATTGAAGTAAAAGGAGTAGAAAATTCCTTAACAAATTTAAGATCTTTATATTGTTCCACTATTAAATTATTTTCTTTTTTTGCTAGGCAAAATAAATTTTTTATAGTCCCTGAAAAAAATGTTATTCCGGAGACCCATTGTGGTGCTCCATATTCAAGCAAATTTCTCTCTACTCTTTTCTTAATAAAAATATTCTCAATTTCATTAATATCTAAAAATAACAAATTCCACCATCCAGAACTATCTTCAGAACATACTAAAAGTGTTTCACTTATCCAATAGGGTTGAAAAAAAGAAACGTTTTTTTCCGCATTTATAAGCTTATTTGAGAATTTTTTTATTTTTTGTAACTCTCCATCTAGATCTATTTGAGCAAAAAACAGATCATTTTTGTCCCAGGGCATATATGGAGAATCCCACTCTATCCAAGAAAGTAATCTAGCAGAAGTATTAGAAGATAATTCTCCAGCAAAATTTTTAAATTTTTTAATTCGATGAATATCTTGTTTAGTTTTTTTTAAATTTAAAGAAAATAAATAATCTCTATTATTTATCTCGCAAATTCCATACAAAAAATTTTTTTCAGAAATGACAAATGAAGAATCGAAATTTCCATCAATTGATTTAGATAGTTGTCTAGGTTCTTGAACTGAATCGAGATACATATTTTGACTTCTATAATTTGACGCTGCCTCTTTAAAAATTTGAAACCATAATGCCTTAGTAATCTGATCTATCCATATTAAATAAAAATTATTTTTAAAGTTTATACATTTATATGATTTACCACCATATCCATGAAAATTATTTTTAATGTTATGCTTATTACTTGTTAATTTCTGAGGAAACGCCCCTTTATCATTAAATGGTCTTGCAAAAATAGCATTCTCATTTTGACCTTCACCATCAACATCAATCCAAAAAATGGTATCCCTAATAATAGTTAATTCTTTGTAAGCATTTTTTTTAAATTCAGTTTGCCTAACTTTTAACTTATCATCATTACTCATTTAAAAATATAAAGAAAGTAAATTAAAGTGCTAGTATTTTTATAGCTAAACTCTTAATTAAAAACTTTTTAACGTGGCAAACCATTTTTCACAACTTGCAAAAAAGTCAAGAACAAGTGGAAGCTCAGAAAAAATTGCAAAAGAACAAACAGGTAAGCCATCTCTAGACATTTATAAACTTGGTGATGATGTATTGAGAAAAAATTCCATAAGAATCACTAAAGTTGACGAATCGATTAGAAAACTTGCTAGAGAAATGCTTCAAAGCATGTATGCAGCTAAAGGAATTGGACTTGCCGCACCTCAAATTGGTATCAACAAGGAGCTTCTTGTGATAGATGTAAATTTTGAAGATTCAGCAGCAGAACCTTTAATATTAATCAATCCAGAAATTACAGACTTTGGAACAACTCTTAATTCATACGAAGAAGGCTGTTTGAGTATACCTGGCGTCTATTTGAATGTAGTAAGACCATCAACTATTAAATTAAAATTTAGGGATGAAATGGGTAGACCACGTAAAATGAAAGCCGATGGACTTCTAGCGAGGTGTATTCAACATGAAATGGATCATTTAAACGGAATACTATTTGTTGATAGAGTTACATCAAAAGATGATTTAAACAAAGAACTTATAAAGGAAGGGTTTAACGAAGAAGATGTAATTTCTATTAATTAATCTAATGACTGAAACTACAATATTTCAAAAAATAATTAATGAAGAAATACCCTGCGATAAGCTTTATGAAGATGAGTTATGTATTGCTTTTAACGATATCCAAGCGCAAGCACCAGTTCATTTTTTAGTGATTCCAAAAAAGCCAATTATCAGCCTACTATATTGTATTGAAGAGGATGCAAATTTGTTAGGGCATTTACTTTTTGTTGGTAGCAAAATAGCTAAATCAAAAAATTTAACTAATTGGAGAACAGTAATTAATACTGGAGCAGAATCGGGACAAACAGTTTTTCATTTACATATTCATTTTTTATCTGGAAGAAAAATGAATTGGCCCCCAGGTTAAAACTCTCGAAAGAAAAGTTTATGGGTTATAAATAAATAAAAACATAATGAATACACCAGATTCCTTAAATACAAAATCCAAAAATTTATTCAATTTAGTCTCAAAAAATTGGGAAGATCTAGACGATTCTCTCAAAACTAAATTAATAAAAATATGGAACGTTTTAACTTATAAATGGCAATTACAAATTTTATTTAATCTACCTTTTCTCTTATGGTGGGTGTTAGATAAATGTTTTCCAAAAGTTCATGAATTTGATACAACAATCCTAAATTATTTAAATTTACCTGACTGGGCACTTTCATTTATTGGCTTTGGTCAATAGACTGCTAAAAGTTATAATTTATTCTATAAAACTAGTCGAGTAATGAATAAAGTAGTTAATAATAAATCCAAAATATTATACCAACTACAAAAATTAAGGAAGCTATCTCAGCCATTTTTTCTTCCAATAGATCAATGCAATGGACTTCAATTCATATGGCTTTTGATTTCTCTTTTATTTTGTGTTGGTGGAGTAGTACTTGTTGGTCTTACAGGCATAATAAGTTTTTTTGAAAACCTTCAACCAATATTTCTTGAAAAGTATTTTGGAGGTGTGGTAAGTACTGTCAATTCGATTTGGGCTGGTAGCTGGGGATTGCTTTTCTCTGCCTTATTTCTAATTGGATCAGGCAGCTTTTTTAGCTTGAGACGTCAATTAAAAAACCGAAGATGGTTACATTGGTTATTCCTTGCGATAATTGTATTAATGCTTTTAGCTGTAAACGGAATAAACGCAGGTATTGGTTTCATAGCAAGAGATTTAACAAATGCTTTAGTAGAAAAACAAGAAGATGGGTTTTATCGGATATTAGGGATTTACGCTTGTTGTTTCGCTGTGGCTCTACCTATACGTGTTTCCCAAATATTTTTTACATATAAATTAGGAATAATTTGGAGAGAATGGCTTTCAAAAAGTTTAGTCAAAGATTATATGACTAATAAAGCCTATTACCAATTAAATCCCAATGATGAAGAACAAACCGATGTAGATAATCCTGATCAAAGAATAACAGATGATACTCGAGCTTTTACCGGTCAAAGTCTTTCTTTCACATTAGGTATTTTTGATGCCCTACTAACATTTTCACTTAATATTCTTATTTTATGGAGTATTAGTACAACACTTACTTTTTCTTTATTCGGTTACGCTGCATTTGCAACTTCTATCCTTTTAATTGCTGGAAAAAATCTTGTAAAGATTGACTTTGACCAACTCAGATATGAAGCAGATTTTCGATATGGCTTAGTTCATATTAGAGATAATGCTGAATCAATAGCCTTTTACTCTGGGGAGAATCCTGAGCGAAGTGAAACTGAAAGGCGATTAGGAGAAGTGGTGAGAAACTTTAATTTACTGATTATTTGGAGAGTAATAATAGACGTCATGAGAAGATCCATTAATTATGCTGGAAATTTCTTTCCATATCTAATAATGGCAATCCCTTACTTTAGAGGTGATATTGATTATGGACGCTTTATTCAGGCAAGCTTTGCATTTGGAATGGTTGAAGGTTCGTTATTTTTTATTGTTAATCAAATCGAAGAACTTGCAAAATTTACTGCTGGCATTGGCAGATTAGAAGGATTCCAATCAAAAGTTGAATCCATTAGTCAAACCAACCCAACAAACAATCAAAATGTTATTTCAGATTACCCCTCAATTCTTATTAATAATGCTGACCTTTGCCCACCAGGATCAAATAAAACAATCATTAAAAATTTAAATTTAAGCATCGACACTAATCAATCACTTTTGGTTGTAGGACCATCTGGGTGCGGAAAAACATCTTTACTAAGAATGATTAGTGGTTTATGGGAACCCGATCAAGGAGTAATTAAAAAACCAAAAATTGGGGAATTATTATTCATACCTCAAAAACCATATATGTTACTGGGTTCTTTAAGAGAACAATTATGTTATCCCACAGAAGTTAAGAAATTTAGTGATGAACATCTTACTTCTGTACTACATGAAGTAAATTTAAAAACCTTAGTGGATCGGTATCCTAATCTTGATATCAAACAAGATTGGCCACGAATTCTTTCCCTAGGCGAGCAACAAAGATTAGCTTTTGCAAGACTGTTACTAAATTCTCCAAGATTTGCAGTACTTGATGAAGCAACAAGTGCTTTAGATATTAACACTGAAAAAAAACTATATAGTCTACTAAAGGAACGAGAACTTTCTTTAATAAGTGTTGGACATAGACCTAGCTTAAAAGATTTTCACGAAAATATTTTAGAATTAAATGGACAAGGAGACTGGAAATTATTGACTTCGGATAAGTATAATTTTAAGGATTAACAAAAAAAATGAATTCAAAAGAAGAACAAACTAACTCAGAAGTCACTAATTTTGAGAATGAGAGTTTTATAGAAGAGCAAAAAGATCCGAATCAGATCAATGAACAAATTGAAGACAATAAATTAGATGAAATAACTATAGAAATTAAAGATGAATATAAATTTGGATGGAGTAGTTATTCTGAAATAACTAATGGAAGATTTGCAATGATTGGCTTCCTTGCAATAGTATTGATTGAATTATTTAGTAAACAATCGTTTTTAAAATGGGCAGGAATCTTATAATTAATCATCAAATCTAGAACTGTTATCTCTTGGTTTCTTCTTGTTTGTTCCAACGTTATATCTACTATTTTGATTTTTTGAACTTGATCTAACTGAAGAGCTCACTCTACGAGTCTCACGTGGTTTTTTGGCTTGATTAGCATCTTTAAATGAAGCATCTTCTACTTGAGTTGTTGAAGTTTGCTGCCTAATAGAGGATCTAGTAGGTTTCTTTCTTAATGGAGAAGAATCACTAGGAGCAGAGATATTATCTTGTTTAGAAACTGTACGATTCATTCTGGGTCTAGACCCTGTTTTAACTTCATCACGAGATAAATTTCTTCTTTCACCAAAGTTATTTATTTCTGGTTGTTTAATATTTCTATCTTCAGAAGTCTTTCTTCTCTCTCTTATGGGTTCGTCATTTTCAAACTGACTTATTTCTCTTGTAGATGGCCTACTTCTACTTGCTGCAGCAGAGGGTATCGCTCTTGAAACATTCCTCCTACGAGATCTCCCTTCCATATAATCTTCTTCAAATTCATCTTCTTGAGGTTTAAATCTTCTGGATGGTCTTTCAGATTCTTCAAACCTATCATAATCGTCATTAAATCGGCCTCTAGAATTTCTGGGACCATCAGAAATAGGATCATCATCAAAATAAGATGATCTTCTAGCTTGATCAGTAGCAACTCCCCTCAATCGCACACTTTCATATGCGAAAAAAACTGTAGTTCCTGCAAGTAAAAACTGACCAAACTGAAGGATAGGATCTAACCTCCAGCCTTGAAAAAATAATATTCCTCCACACAAAAGTCCAATTGCTGCGAAGAAAACATCATAATCCCTCGCCAAGGCAGGCTTAAAGGACCTTAAGAAATAAAGGCCTCCTCCACATACCGCGAGAACTATACCAACAATACTGGCCCAATTGAGACTAGCATTGACCACATTCTTTCTCCAAAAATTTATTTTTTAAAGGGTTACTTATATCCCCTATATATAGTGTACTTAAAACTTCTACAAAAACTAGCGTCTTCCGGTAGAAGTACGATCGAGGGAATCTTTCTGGCTAACAAAAATCAAAAATGCAGTGGCTGGAATAACGATAAGTAAGGCAGCCGCAATAAAACTACCTATCATTCCAACTGCTGAATTATTTGCAACTTCAGCAGAAAAATCTGCGGCTAGTAATAAATTTGAAATTTGAAACACTTTTTAAATATTAAATTCTCAATTTATAATACGAATTAAATACGTTTCAATGGGTTATTTATTAAGATGAGTTAAATAATTGTGATTTCTTGCTTGTAAACTCTCTTCAAATTTTAGATATTTGTTTAGGAATTTCTCTTTCATATCTAACTATAGTTTTTCTAATAAGATTAATACTTACTTGGTACCCAAAAATTGATTTAAGTAAAGGTTTATGGTTATTAATTTCAATACCATCAAGCTCTATTCTTAATTTAACAAGAAAACTAATTCCTCCTATTGGAGGTGTTGATGTTGGACCCGTAATTTGGATCGGAGTTATAAGCTTTTTAAGAGAAATTTTAGTCGGTCAGCAAGGACTTATAAAACTTGCATTACATACACATATTTCATAGAAATAAGTAATTATTTCTCAGTAATTTGGCAATAATTCTTCTTCTACATATTTAGTATGAATCTTACCCTGCTTAAATTTAGATTTATTCAGTAAAGTTAGATGAAAGTTAATTGTTGTAGGAATACCAGTGACCGCACATTCATTTAAAGCCCTATTCATACGTTTAATTGCAGTATTACGATCTTTTCCCCAGACTATTAATTTACCAATTAATGAGTCATAGAAAGGAGGTATTTCATAGCCTGTATACACATGACTATCCACCCTTACACCAGGGCCACCTGGAGGAAGCCACCCAGTTATTTTTCCAGGTGATGGTCGGAAATTGTGAGAAGGATCCTCTGCATTGATTCTACATTCAATGGCATGACCGTTTAAATGGATATCATCCTGATTAAATTCCAAGTTTGCTCCGCTTGCGATTTTAATTTGCTCAGCTATTAAATCAACTCCTGTAACCATTTCAGTAACAGGATGTTCAACTTGAATCCTAGTATTCATCTCCATAAAATAAAAATTATCATCATAATCAACTAAAAATTCAACTGTCCCCGCCCCTTCGTAGCCGATACTTTTTGCAGCAGCAATAGCTGCGTTCCCCATTTTTTTTCTTAGCTCAGTATTAATTGCAGGACTAGGAGACTCCTCTAATAGCTTCTGATGTCTTCTTTGAACTGAACAATCTCGCTCTCCTAAGTGAACAACATTACCCGCCCTGTCGGCCAAAATTTGAATTTCTACATGTCTTGGCTTCTTTATAAATTTCTCCATATATAAACCATCATTACCAAAAGCTGCTTCTGCTTCGCCTTGAGCTGCTTTAAACATTTTTTCTAGATTATCAGAGTTTTCAACCAACCGCATACCTCTTCCACCTCCTCCAGCAGTGGCTTTAATAATTACCGGATAGCCAATATCATCTGCCAATTTATAAGCCTCATCAACATTTGATAACAAGCCTTTACTACCAGGTACTGTTGGAACTCCAACTGCTTCCATAGTTTCTTTAGCTGTAGATTTATCTCCCATAGATCTAATAGCTTTAGGAGATGGGCCAATAAAAACTATGCCGTGATCATTACACATCTCAGCAAATTTATCATTTTCAGCAAGAAATCCATAACCAGGATGAATAGCATCAACTCCTCTCGATGTAGCAGCAGCAAGTATATTTGGAATATTTAAATAACTCTTATTACTTAATGAATCTCCTACGCAAACCGCCTCATCAGCAAGCTGAACATGCAATGCTTTTTTATCTACAGTGCTAAAAACTGCAACGGTTGCAATACCTAGTTCTCTACAACTTCTGACAATTCGTAAAGCTATTTCTCCACGATTAGCAATTAAAACTTTTTCAACCATTATGAAAATTAAATTGAAGAAATAAGATGACTTAAAATAAAAAATTATTTGCCAAAGTATTCAACAAAATTTTTTAGTGATCAGAGGACATTTTTTACAATACAACCTAAAACGTTATAAATGTATAAATATTTGTTTTATGCAATAGAAAATTTTTTCATCATATTCAAAAAAAACTCTTTTCGAACTACATGCTTAATTCAGCCAATAATGTATGATATTTTAAAGGTTTAAGCATCCCACTGCTGCTGAAAACCCATTGCGGACGTGGCGGAATTGGTAGACGCGCACGTCTAAGGAGCGTGTGGCTTTGGCCTTGCGAGTTCAAGTCTCGCCGTCCGCATTTAATGTATTCTGGTTTAACTGCAATGAAAAAAGAATCAGTTGCAGTAGTTATAATTTCCAATGGTCCTGGTGAATTAACTACATGGGTAAATCCTGTAGTGGATGAGCTAAACAAAATAAATAAATCACTATGTGATGAAGATAAACAAGATTTCACTCTTAGGTTAGTCCTTGTTCCTTGCCCAAATGCCACTGGTAAAGAATTTTTAGTTGCAAATTCATGGAATAAATTCGAATTAATCACAAAATCCAAAAGTTTTTGGAAATTATTAATAAAGCCACATTCTTTTGCTGATTGGCCAAAAAAAGGGATAGTTATTTTCCTTGGTGGGGATCAATTTTGGAGCATTTTGTTAGCTAAAAGATTAGGTTATTTAAATATCACATATGTTGAATGGGTTTCACGATGGCCTAAATGGACCAATGAAATTGCTGCTATGAATGTAAAAGTAAAAGAGTTAATACCTAAAAGATATAAATATAAATGTAAAGTAATTGGTGATTTGATGGCAGATATCAAACTTAATAGCGCAATATCACTAAGAAATGAAGAAAAACACTACATTGCATTATTGCCTGGTTCTAAGAAAGCAAAGCTTTCTATTGGAATTCCTTTCTTCTTAGAAGTTGCAGATCATATTGCTAAAGAAAATCAAAATATAAATTTTATAATCCCCATTGCACCAACTACTGATAAAAATGAATATTTATTTTTTCAAAGCAACAAAAATCCAATTGCTAAATATTACTCATCAAAAATCAAAGCAATTAAAAACTTCAAAGACTCTCGTTTTGATTATGTAATTGAAACATCAAAAAAAACAAAGATTTATCTAATCAAGAAACATCCTTGCTATGAAATATTAAAAGAATGTGATCTTGCAATTACAACTGTAGGAGCAAATACCGCAGAATTAGCAGCAATTAGTCTTCCAATGATAGTTGTTCTGCCAACCCAACATTTAAATATGATGAACGCTTGGGATGGTATTTTTGGAGTAGTTGGAAAAATTTCATTCATAAATAGATTCCTAACTTTTATAATTAAATATTTCTATTTAAAAAAAAAGAAGTTCTTTGCTTGGCCAAATATTAAAGCTAAAAGAATGATTGTCCCTGAAAGAATAGGTAATATTTCGACAATAAAAATTGCAAGAGAAGTATTATTTCTTATTAAAAATAGAGATCAATTAAAGAGTATTAGGGATAATCTAAATAAAGAAAGAGGCGATAAAGGTGCTGCAAAAAAACTTGCTTCTATAATTGTTAATTCAATAAAAAAACTTTAACAATTACCAGGGATCATCAATTTCAAACTTTTCTGATTTTTTATTATCTTGAACTAAATTTTCTTCGTTTAGTGGTTCAATATCTAAAGTTTCAGTTGCATTTTGAATTGGTCTTTTCGAAGCTAAATTAGTAGTTGATTGTTTTTTTTGCTTTAAATCAATATTGTTTTTTTCATCTATTTGATTAACACTATTTTGATTCTGGATCTGAACAGAATCATCATTATCCATATATAGCTTTTTTCTATTATTTATTTCTTCTTCAGAACCCTTTATTTCAACATATTCAAGTTCATCTTCATAATCATCTTCATAATCATCTTCATAATCATCTTGTTCAACAACTTCTTCATATTCCTCGACCAAATTGTTTTGCTGTTCTGATTCAGAACCTGAAAGTAACTGATTCTCAACAGGTACAAGATTTGCTGAGTATCCATTTACTTCCCTTTCATCCCATGAAGAACCTCCGACTCCAAGTTTCTCAAGTAGTCCACTACTTAGTTGCTTTAATTTCTCTTCCGCACCTTCATAAACAATAATCCTATCGGTACCACTACTTACAATTTCCTCAACAGGTATTTCCCAAGTACTTAAAACTCCCTCGCCTAAAAGCGGAACACCAACAGCACCCATAACAAGAGATATCAAATCCCCAGTCTCAATATCAAAAGAAAAGCCAAGAACTCTTCCCAGAAGTTGTCCAGATTCTGTAATCACTTGACAATTAATTACCTTCCCATACCTTTCTGGAGAAAAACTTTCACTTAAAGAATCTAGGGAGTCAACTAATATGACATCTCCAACTTGCTTTATACTTTCTAAAGGCATCCATTTTGGCAAACCTGGTAAAAATCTTGTAAGTGGATTATCTCTTAGTCCCAAAGCGACCACCTCTCTTCTATCAATATCAACAACAACTTCGCCAACTACGCCTAGCCGCCTTCCAGTATCAGTAGTTATAACTTGTGTTCCCATTAATTCTGACCTTAACCATAAACGTTCACTAGGAACCGAGTTAGGGAGATTCTTATTAGCAGATGTGTTAGACAAGCTCATAAATTTCTTTTTATCATTCTGACGTATAAATTTAAAAAAGTGTGTTTATGCAGCATTTGGTAACCCAAGAACTTGAGTATTAGCACCTCTTGCTTGCGCAACCCCAATTGTTCGTTCAGATGCACTAATCATAGGCCTTCTATGACTTACGACTATAAATTGAGCATTTGATGACTGATTTGATATTAGTTTTGACAACCTTTCAACATTAATACCATCTAAAAAACTATCAACCTCGTCTAATGCATAAAAAGGTGAAGGCTTATACTTTTGCAAAGCAAATAAAAAACTTAAAGCAGTTAACGATTTTTCACCACCTGACATAGACGCTAATCTTCTGACATTTTTTCCCTTGGGATGAGCCACTAAAGTTAATCCTCCCTCTAAAGGAGAATTAGGATTTTCAAGTTGAAGAAATCCATCTCCATCAGATAAATTTGCAAAAATTTCTCGAAAATGTTTGTCAACTTCTGAAAATGCTTGCATAAAAGCCTCCTGACGCATCGTAGATACGGTTTCTATTCTCAGCAATAATTCAGATCTTTCATTAGATAGAATTTCTAATTTTTCTCGCAAACCATTTAATCTCTCAATTAATTCTTCTAGTTCATCAAGAGCCAACATATTAACAGGTTCTAAGCTTTGTAATTTTGCATTTATGATCGAAATTTCTGATTGCAAAGATTCAAGACTCTTCCCTTCATATTCTCCAAACTGCGGGGATGGATTAGGTAGATCTTTTTTATAATTTTCTAATTTTATTTTCTCGCTCCTCATTTCTTCTTTAAGAGAATGCATATCCCTCTCAAGATATTCAAGCTTCAACAGATAGTTATTATATTCTTGCCTTTTATTTGAAATTGAAGAGTTTAATTCATCTCTTTTCCTTCTCAATAAACCTAAATCCCTCTCTAGAGAATTTTTTTGATTATCGAGATCTAAAAGCTCTTTTTTAAATTCATCTCTTTTTTCTATCCATTCACTATGAGCAATTGCGAGTTGTTTAATAGATTCCTGCAAGTTTTTTTCTTGTAGTAAAGTAATTTTTAATGAATTATTGATACGCTCTTTATCTAAAGCAAATTGATTCTTTTTATCTAGTAATGTATTTCTCTCATTAATAAGTAATTCAAGTTTTTTATCAAGATTATTAAAATCGTCATTAAAAGCTATTAATGATGATTTTTGATTTTTTTCATAATTTGCCTTTTGAACGGTTTGTAGTTGATTAAACTTATCGTGATAAGGCTTCAATTCATTTTTTAAATGGCCTAACTCGTTAACTAATAAATTATTAGCAGTATCAAGTTTATTTAATCTCGATTTACAATCCTCAATTCTTTGCGAGACAACTTTAAGAGAATCTTGATTTACTTCAATTTCTTTATTAAATGAGGCACAATCCTCAATAATTTGACTGCGGTTAGAATTTAATTTACTAAGTCTATTTTTTTTTATTATCAAATCATTATTTGACTCTTTTAAAGCTTCTTCGATAATTAATAATCTTTCTTTTATAGGACTAGAATCATCAACATCATTATTAATTCCAAACCTATAAGCCAAATCTTTATTTAACTTGCTACCTCCTGTAATAGCTCCACTTGCTTCTAATAATTCACCACTTAAGGTAACCAACCTATTTTTTTGTGTGGATAACCTAGCTGAGGATAAGTCTGAAAAAACCAAAGTATCTCCAAAAACATATCGAAAAACATCTGAATAGACTTCATCAAAAGTAATTAGATTAATAGCTTTATCAATAAATCCATTCTCCCTGTTATTTTCAAATCTTGAAATTGCATAATTCTTTTTTTGACTTTTAATTCTATTTAAAGGTAAAAAAGTTAATCTTCCCGCTTTCTTCTTTTTAAGAATTTCAATTGCTTTAGCAGCAATATGATCATTATCAACAACAATTTGTCCTAACCTATTTCCAGCAGCAATTTCTAATGCATATCTATTTTTCTCACTAACCTCTCCAAGTTGAGCTACATAACCATGTATACCCTCTAAACCTGCCTCTAAGAGAATTCTGAGGGCATATGAACCTCTAGATTCATTTAAAGCTTCCTTCCTGCTTTCGAATCTAGATAAATCCTTTTCAAGCCTTAATTGCTCGTTATTTAGCCTTGATTTAGTTTTAATCAATAAATCGATTTCATTTTCTAAAGAATTAATTTCTGCGCTGTTACTTGCCAAGTTTTTATTCTGTGTATCGAATGTCTCTTTTTTGCTTTGATTTCCCTGAAAAAGTTTCTGCTTTTCTAAGTCTAAGCATTCGATCTGTGACAATATCTCATCTTTTTGTATATTATTTTGGATAGTTTCTTCTTCAATTTTCCTTTTTTTTATTTCCAAAGGATTAATTTGATTTTTTATACTTTCAAGCTCAGTATTTAATTTGATACTTTGTTTTGAGAATTCTCCAGATTCTCCAGCCGCATCAGAAAGTTTTTTTCTGGATAGTTTGTGCTTTAAAGTGAGATCATCAATTTGCAAGTTCAATTGATTTAAAAAATTATCATCGAAATTTTCTTTTCTCATCTTTTCTGACTCAATATTTCTTTTAGAAATTGCAATTTCATCTCTCTGCTTTTGTAATTTAATACCTTCTTCTTTATTCAGACTTGATATCCTATCAAGTTCTCTCAAGCTAGAATTAATACTTCCAATATCAGAATTCACTTTAATCAATTTATCCTCACCTTTTTCCTTAAGCTCATCAACAAGTATTTTCAAAGCATCTTCTAAGACTAATATTTCTTTACTAATAGATTCTTTTTGTTTATTAAATAAAATTTTATTTTTTTCAATTTCACTTTCTTTTCTTTCTATAGATTCAACATGTTTAACTTGTTTTTCAAAAATAAGAACTTTCTCTAATTCCGTTATTTGTAATAGTTTTGCCTTTAACTCTTTATATCGCTTTGCTTTTTCACATTCTTTTTCAAGCTTATTTTTACTAGATTGCAATTCATTTTCTAAAATTTCACATCTTTCTTGTCTTTCGAAAACGTCATTTAATTTTGCATTAGTTTGTTCTATTCTTGTATCAAAAAGTGCGACTCCTGCTAATTCATCAATAAGATTTCTCCTCTCCTTATTATTCATTGATACTATTCTTGTTACATCACCCTGCATAACAACATTACTGCCCTCAGGATCAACACTAATATCTCTTAATATTCTCTGTATTTGTTGCAAGGTACATTGTTTGCCATCAGAAGTATAAGTAGAAGCATAAGAACCACCTGGCATAAGCCTTAATTTTCTAGAAACTACCCATTCTTTTTGACCTTTATCAAGGGAAATTTCTTCTTCTTCTAGTTCCAAAGGAGGAAGGTCCTCTCTGGGAGACCAATCTTGAATATTAAATTTTACTGATACAGATGTTTCTGATGACTTACCCTCTTTAACTTTGGAGTTATTTATTAGATCTGGTAATCTTTCAGCCCTCATCCCTCTACTATTAGCTAGACCTAAACAGAATAAAATTCCATCTAAAATATTACTTTTCCCAGAACCGTTAGGGCCTGTAACCACCGTAAAACCTTCTTCAAGAGGAATTTTTACATTTCCCCCAAAAGATTTAAAATTTTCAAACTCGACCTGATTGATATGTACCAATCTCAAGTCTCAATAGCTAAATAAGAATAACTAATTTGCAAAAATTCTCAATAGAAATATTACGTTTATTTATAAATGAATATTAATAATTTTTGCTCAATCTACAAGAATTACCCGAAATTTCAAACAAACCAGAAAGAAGTTCACCATCCAAAATGAATCTATAATATTCAGAGTCCAATTTATCAGAAACATTTTTAAATATTCCATGATCAATTCTTTTTACAAACCCTCTATTATCAGAAAGTTCATGTTCTATCCTGGACAGCCATAAAAGTCTATGATTTGGCTGCTTAGAAATTTCTATAGAAGCTTGATTTAATAAAGGTAGTTTTAAAAATTTCCAAGTTAAACAATCTATCCCATTTTCGACAAGAAAATCATAATGAACATCTATAGCTTTAGAAGAATAAACTTTATGTTCAAGCAAAACCCATTTATTCATTATCTAGTTGATAAATAAATCGAATCTATTTTCAAAACAAAGATGAGTTAAGATATATTTTCTAAAAGATGTTTCCGTTATTTAATTACTTGCATCAGGAACAAATCTTAAAGCAATAAATAGCAAACTTCCAGCTCCAGCAATAGCTGCAGCTACTAATCCAAAATCTGTAGGGATTGTGCGAGATGCAAAAATTAATGATGCAAATGTAATATCCATGATAAAATTTAAACTCATTTAATAAATTCAGTAATAGCTTAACAAAACCTTCTTACAGAACAGAGTAGATGAATAAAATGTAAATAAACTTTTATATGTTTTTATTCTATATAAATCGCACAATTCTTTAGACAAGGCTTCCAAATTAAGAAAATAGGGTTTAATCTTAAAATAAATAAGTTTGAATAATGGAGACTTACCATCCTCCCAAAGAAGTAGAAGAAAAAGAAGATAAATCTGATCTTCCTGAAAAAGAAGTTATCTTGGAAAAATGGTTACTTGAAAAAATTGACAGTTTAATACCTTTAATAAAAGAAAAATGGCCTAACATTGCACAACAAACCCTTGAAGCCACAAAAGGGAGTATTGATGATTTAGTTGAAGTAATAGCTAGCCATAGTGGAACCTCAGCAATTGGAATAAAAAGCCAACTATTTGAAATCATTGATTCAATAAGAGAAAACAATTGGGAAATATCAGAAAAAATTGAACCTATTGAAAGTCAATTAGAAGAATTATTAGAAGAGCTTAACAATACACTTAGACCAAAAATAGAAAGTCCAATAAGAAAAAAACCACTATTATCTATTGCTATTGCAGCTGGTATTGGTTTACTAATAGGAAGTCTCTTAAACAGTGGCAGAAAATAATATGGAAAAACCAAAAAATAAAAACTTTGCAAATACAGCCTCAAGAATTTCAGCCATCGCAAGTTCAGTGATGGATTTGCATGTCAGAATAGCTCTTCAAGAAGTAGATAGAGAAAAAAGAAGATTAATTAGTGGTGGAATATTTTTAGCAATTGGCAGCACATTATTATTATTAATACTAATTTGCATCCATATTATTTTTTATCTTTTTCTAGCAAAATATAATAACTGGAATACTGAATATAATTTATTACTCATAATATTTATCGATTTATTTCTTGCAGGACTAAGTTTGAAGCTTGGAGGAAAATTAGCCAAAGGACCATATCTTCCTCAAACATTAGAAGGTTTAGGCAAGACAACAAAGGCCGTTTTAGGCAAAAAATAATTTACCTAATTAAATACTTTATCCACCTACAATCTATCCCACCATTACTAACAGGAATTTTCAATGAAGATTTCATTTTCAAATATTTTGTTAGTTTTGGATTTCCACTTAGGAGCCAAAATTCCCAAGCTGAAAAATTGTTCTTTAGAAAGATTCCCATTTGTTCATATAAACTAATCAATTCATTTTCATCGCCTAATTTTTTGCCGTATGGAGGATTACATATGATGATCCCAGGTGTGCAATTTAATTGGAGTTCTAAAAAATCATTATTTATAAGCTCTATATAATTCTCGAGTCCAGCTAATGATATGTTTAGATTCGCCTGCTCAAAGACCTTTTTATTAATTTCACACCCTATTATTGTTGGTAATTTTTCATAATTTATGATTTTATTTTTTGCCTGATTTTTTTCATTAAGATAAATATCTTGCCTAAAGTCTAACCAATTTTCAAAAAGATATACCTGATCAATATTTATGGGAACTCCAAGGAATTGGTTGACTGCCTCAATTAAAAAAGTACCCGAACCACACATAAAATCTATTAATGGAACTTTGCCATTCCATTGAGTCATATTTATCAATCCAGAAGCTAAATTTTCTTTTAATGGAGCATACCCAATGGCGGGTCTATAGCCTCTTTTGTGTAAGCTTTCTACGCTGCTTTGAAGACTGAGAATTGCTTTATTATTATTTAAATGCAGATGAATTATAAAATCAGGATTATCTAGAGAAATATTTGATCTTTTATTCCAAACTGCCTGTTGCAAATCAGTTATAGAATTTTTTACTTCAAGAGCTGTGAAATGAGTATGACTTAAAGAAGATGTTCTCCCAGTTACTTGAACGTTAAATGTTTTATCAAAGTGCAACCAATTTAACCAATCAAATGAATCTCTAACCCCCGCATATAAAGATTGCTTGTCATAGCAATTAAAACTTGCAATTTCTCTGTAAAAACGAAAAGCTAATCTAGAATAGAAATGAACTCTATAAAAAGTTTCAAGATCACACTCAAAATTAATAAATCTTTTAAAAGTATTAATATTAAAGCCGCCTAAATTTGAAATTTCTTCTGCTAAAGATTTCTCTAGTCCCTCCGGAGATGATGCCACTACATTCATATAAAATAAAACTTAGTAAAAAAACTATTCAATAACCATTTTGCCTGTCAGAATATAAATGTCCAATAGGACTAGGTGATCTCAACCGATGTTTCGGACAGCGGTTCGATTCCGCTCAACTCCACTATTTGGGGTTGTAATGGTTTCGACGGGGCATAAGGAAGGTGACTGAAGCCGGCTCGGTTAGAGCAAAAACACAAATGCTAACAAAATCGTTAGTTTCTCCCGTCAAACAGCACCAGTTGCTGCTTGATCTTAAAGGAGATGGGGTTATATCAGCCTTATCAACCAAATGATACGAGGAGTCTGGAAGGACTCCACTTTTTTTAAATAACTAAGAAGTTGTAATAGATAATTTATTAGTATGTAAATATTGCTGCAAATGCTTGTAATAAAAAGAATTTTTTTAATTTTATAGGTATAAATACTGAGAAGATAAGTTTTAAATTAATTTATCTTATTAAAAAATCGAATCTTGCAAAATGGAATCTAATAAAAAACTGAATGACTTGATAATAAATCTCAAACCAAAAGTTATTAGATTCACTGGCGAAAAATTTCCCAATGAACTATGGAATAGTAGTTTTCAAATAAAAAAAAATAAGAAAATATCTAGCTAAAAATTTAATTAAATACTTGAAAAAGGATTTTTAGGCATTTTTTTTAAACATTTTTTTGATAATTCCTGAAGTACTTTAAATTCACTTCTATTTAAATTCCACTTAAATACATTCGATACATCTATAACTTGAGATTTCTTTCGCATTCCAACGAGCGGAATAGCTCCTTGATAACAACACCAATTAATTGCTACTTGGGCTTGGGAAACTGATCTTTGATTTGCAATTCTTTTTAAACACCTCCGCAATTCATATGTTGGTTTTTTATAGTTTTTAAATAATGAATTGCGAATAAAACTTTTTTCTTTATTCTGTTCTTTATCTGGATCGATACAAAGTATTCCAAAGGACAAAGGACTATAAGCAAAAAAATCAATATTATTTTCGTCGCAAATTTTTTTTACCTGATATTGTTTTCCTAAATCGGGAGCAAGCAAAGAAAACTGTATTTGAACACTCTTTAAGCTCTGATCTCTTTTTGCTAAGAAATTAATTAATTTAGTCAATCTTTTAGGGCCTATATTTGATAAGCCTATTTGAAAATCAAAGCCTTCATCTTTTAAATCGCAAAGATTATTCAACAGCCCTAATTCCTGCCAAGGATTGTATTTTGCAGTAGACCAATGTAATTGCACTATGTCTAATTTGTTATTAAGTCTTTCTAAACTTTTCAAAAAAGGTTTATTAAAACCTCTGTTACCTATTCTCCAGGGATAAGGTGCAAGTTTGGTTGCTACTTGAATTCTTTTTTTCTTAGCTGAGGGAGTATTTAGTAAAAATTTTCCTATCAACAATTCACTCCTACCCTGAAGATTCCCAGTACCGTAAGAATCTGCAGTATCAATTAGATCGAAACCTCTTAGTAATGCTTCATTATATGTCTCACGTAATTCATCGTCATTTGTAGATTGGTAATTCCAGAAAAGCTTATTCCCCCAAGACCACGTACCTAATCCAATTCTTTTCTTCACTAGCCAATTTAAATAACGAACTTTATAAGGTTATCTAAAAATATTAGACTTCTTTAAAATATTTCAAAAAATAAGTTTTAAAGCATTAAAAATCAATTTCTCTTGACATTAAGAAATTATTCTCCAAAGTAAGAGAAATAAAAATAAAAAATTGTTCATTACCGTTTGCGGACAAAAAGGGGGGGTGGCCAAGACCTGCACAAGTATTCACCTTGCTAGTGTTTGGCATTCTGAAGGTAAAAAAGTTTGCATAGTCGATGCTGACAAAAATAGATCTGCTTTAGCATACGCATCAAGAGGCAATCTTCCATTTCCAGTCTTCCCCGTCAGTTCTGCTGCTAAAGCATCAAGATCATCAGAAATTGTAATAACTGATGGCCAGGCTAGCAGTGATCAAGAAGAACTTAAACACTTAGCGTATGGTTCAGATTTAGTTATCTTACCTACAACTGCAAAAGCAAGATCAGTAGAATTAACTGTTGAACTAGCTAATCTATTAAGCAACTTAAAAGTTAACCATGCTGTAGTAATAGTAAAAGTTGATTTTAGACAGCAAAAAGCAGCGCAACAAGCCAAAGCAGCTCTAGAAAATTTTGGTTTATATGTTTTTGATACATTTATACCCTTACTTTCAGCATTTGATAAAGCAGAAGCCTCGGGCAATGCTGTATTTGAAGCTGTAGACGATTTAGGTAGATCAGATCCTCGTCGAATGACGGGCTGGTCTGCTTATTGTTCAATTGCCTCACAAATTCCATGCCTGATTTCGAAGCCCTCATCCGACACCAACAACTTAAACAACCAACAACCAATCAGCGCTTAAAAGTAGTTGATTCTCCTAGTTTTGAAGAAGAAAAAAACGAAGAAGCAATAATTAAACAATCTGGATTATTATTTAATTTTTTTGGAGGTTTTATAGGCTCTGTAATTGGAACTTTAACAATACTGTTTCTCTATATGAATGAATATCTACCATTAGATTTACTAAAACTTAAGTAGTATATTCGCTATTTATTTCAACATATTTTTTAGAAAGATCGCACCCCCAAGCTGTCCCTTTCGATTCGCCAGAATTTAGATTAATCATAATTTTTACAATATCATCGACTAAATATCTACCTTTCATTCTGGACCTAATGTAGTCTCTGACTTTTTGTGGATCATATTTATTTAACTTGCCGTTTTCCAAAATCTGAGCGTTTCCTATATACAAGTCAACGTCATTTAAATTAAATTTAATTCCAGAATTACCTGCAGCAGAAATGATTCGTCCCCAATTCGGATCACAACCATGTATTGCAGTTTTTACTAAGGCAGAATTACAAATAGATTTCGCGAGCATAATAGCATCATCTGTATTTTTTGCTCCCTGAACCAAAACTTCTAATAAACAATTTGCTCCCTCTCCATCCCTTGCAATATTTTTTGCCAAGTTCTCACATACAATATCAATCCCTTGTTGGATAATTGGGAAAAACCTTTTTTCAATTTTCTCTCCTGCATTTATCCCAACAAAAGAATCATTTGTGCTTGTCTCTCCATCAACTGATATTGCATTAAAAGATTTTTGAACCGCAATAGCAATCATTTTGTCCCATTCTTCTTTTTGAATACCCGCATCACAGGTTAGAAAAGCAAGCATTGTAGCCATGTTGGGGTAAATCATTCCTGAACCTTTTGCAAATCCTGCTATTTTTATTTTTCTACCTTGAATAATCGTCTCTATTGACACTTTTTTCAAAGTCAAATCAGTAGTTAAAATTGCTTCTGCTGCATTTTTAAAATTATTACCTTTTAAATCACTAACCAAATTCGGTAAATTTTTAACTAAATAATTTATTTGTATCGGAACACCAATTACACCAGTTGAGCACATTAAAACTTCTTCTTCTTTTATTCCTAAAAGTTCCGCAATCTTTCCTGTAGCAATTTGAAAATGTTGAATGCCAAGATTGCCTGTACATGCATTTGCTTGTCCAGAATTAATTAGTATTGCTCTTAACAAACCTGAAGTTTTTTTAATCCTTTCCTCACAAATATCCACACAAGAAGCTCGAACTAGTGATTGAGTAAACATCCCACTAAAAATACTTCCTTCTGGAGCGAGTATTAGTGCTAAATCTTTTTTATTAGACGCTTTTAAACCAGCAGATATCCCAGCAAAAAGAAACCCCTTGGGTGTTACCTTACTGTCATCAACAAACGACCAATTGGAATCTAACTGGCTCAAACTTTTTGGTATTTTAATTCATACTAACTTCTCTTTAATACTAAAGAAACTAAGTAATTAGATTATTATTAATTATATGGATATTCTTCAAAAATTAAAAAACAACCAAAGAAGAATTGGTTTAACAGGAGGTATTGCAAGTGGGAAGACAACCATAACTAATTACATTAGAAAACATAAAAACATACCAATATTAGATGCAGATCATTTTTCAAGAGAATTAATCAAACCAAACACATATGGATATAAGAAAATTTTAGATTATTTTGGAAATAAAATTATTGATAATAAAAGTAATTCAGAAAGGGAAATAAACAGAAAGCTATTAAGGAACATTATTTTTAAAAATTCAGCAAGCAAGGAATGGATTGAAAAACTACTTCACCCCTTAATTAAAGAAAGAATGATAGAAGAATGCAGTCAATACGGAAATAATCAAACTATAGTATTGGTTATTCCATTATTGTTTGAAGCAAAATTTGAAGATATTTGCACAGAAATATGGTTAGTTAAATGTCCTAAAGAACTACAAAAAAACAGACTTATCACAAGAGATAAAATTAGCGAAAAAGAAGCATATGAATTGATAAATTTTCAATTAAGTTTTGAAGAAAAAAGAAAATTCTCAGATATTATTTTAGAGAATTCGGATGATCAAAATCAATGGATCAATACGATAAAAAAGCTTCTTTAAGCTTAGCTATTTAATTTTGCCATAAGAAGTTTATTTGCAAGTTTAGGGTCAGCTTTACCTTTTGTTCTTTTCATAAGTTGACCAACAAAAAAACCAAGTAACTTAGTTTTGCCATTTTTAAATGCTTGAAATTCATTGGGATGTTCATTTATAAGTTCATCAATTATTGGTAAAATACTTGAAGAATCAGATATCATTGCCAACCCTTTTTCTTCAACTAATTTTTTCGGAGAAATATTTTTTTGAATAAGTTCAGGTAAAATTTCTTTTGCAATTTTTCCACTAATTATATTTTTTGAAATCATATTAATCATTTCAGCAAGATTTTCAGGACTAAGCTTTAATTCACTAAAACTTAGTTTGTTTGATTTTAAATAGCCCACAATATCACTTGTTACCCAATTTGAAGCTAGTTTGGCCTCGGCACCATTTGCTACTGTTTCTTCAAAAAAGTTTGCCATGCTTATTTCATCAGAAATTACCCTTGCATCATATGCAGACAAACCAAATTGACTTACGTATTTATTTCTTTTCTTTGAAGGTAATTCTGGTAGTTCTTTAAACCATATTTCTTGTTGGGCTTTTGTTATTTCAATTGGACCTAAGTCAGGATCAGGAAAATATCTATAATCACTGCTACCTTCTTTTAATCTCATACTTTTGGTTAATTGCTTAGCTTCATCCCATAACCTTGTTTCTTGGAAAATTTTTCCTCCATTTTCATAAACTTCTATTTGTCTGGCTATTTCATAATCACAAGCCTTTTGAATTGCAGAAAATGAATTCATATTTTTTATTTCCACTTTGGTACCAAAAGGAGCATTAGGTCCTTTTCTAACTGAAATATTGACATCACAGCGTAATGAACCCTCTTGCATATTTCCATCTGATACCCCTAGATATCTAACTGTTCTTCTAATCTCTGAAGCATATTCAGATGCCTCTTTACCTGATCTAATATCTGGTTTACTTACAATCTCACAAAGTGCTATTCCGGCACGATTATAATCAACTAAAGAATACTTAGAGCCAGCTAATCTATCACTTCCTGAATGGACTAGTTTTCCAGCATCTTCTTCCATATGCAGCCTTTCTATACCAACTTTTTTGATATAAGGTTCTTTGTCCTTTTCAATTATTTCAACCTCTAACCAACCATTTTCAGCTAGTGGCTCATCAAATTGTGAAATTTGATAATTTTTAGGCAGATCTGGATAAAAATATTGTTTTCTATCAAATTTACAATGTTCTGCAACGTTTAAATTTAATGCTAACGAAGTTTTTACAGCATATTCAAGAACAGTCTCATTCAAAACTGGAAGAGTTCCTGGTAACCCACAAACTACAGGATCTATATGCGTATTAGGTGCATCACCAAAAGTTGTTGACGCAGATGTAAATATTTTACTTTTCGTATTAAGCTGTACATGAGTTTCCAAACCAATCACAGCTTCCCAAGATTCCAAATTGTTCATTATCAAAAGTCTCTTTATTAATAATATTGGATATAAAGGAAAAGAGGACTAAAACACAAATAAAAATATTAATTTTTAAATGGCACAAGAAACCAAAAATTCAATATTAATCATTGGCGGTGGACTTTTAGGTTTATCTATTGCTTATGAATTTTCTAGAAATAACTTCAAAGTTTTAGTTTTAAGCAAAAACAGAAATGAATCAGCAGGATTTGTTGCTGCAGGAATGTTAGCTACTCATGCCGAAGGGCTCGAAGATGAATTACTAAAATTTGGCCAAGAAAGTCAAAGTCTAATTCCAAAGTGGATAAAAAGTATTGAACAAGATAGTAATATTAAATGCGGTTTGAAAAAATGTGGCATAGTAGTTCCTTTTAAAAACAAAGATGATCTTGAAGAGTTTCCCACTTATGAATATGGAAAATATTTAAATCACAAAGATCTTCAAACAGAAATTAATGGAATGAATTCTATTTGGAAACATGGTTTACTTTTTGAACAAGATGGACAAATAGATAATCGAAGAAGATTGATGCGTGCTCTTGAGAGAGCATGCTCCTTGCATGGAGTCGAATTTCAAGAGGGGTCAGAAGTAGAGGATTTGACATTTGAAAAAAACAAAATTACAGGTGCAACAGTTTTATGTGCCACTGGAGAACTAAAAAAAATTAACTGCGAAAAAGCAATTATATGCAGCGGTGCTTGGAGTAAAAAAATTTTTAATAAGATACCAGTCTTCCCGGTAAAGGGACAAATGCTATCAATACAAGGTCCAACAAATTTTTTGAAAAGGGTTATTTTTGGTCCAAAAACTTATCTAGTTCCCCGTGATGACGGACTCATCATAGTTGGAGCGACAGTTGAAAAAGATTCAAAATTCAGTCAAGGTAATACTCCTAATGGAATAAAACAGCTGCAAGAAGGCATTCGCTCCTTATTGCCAGAAGCTATTAATTGGCCACAAATGGAACATTGGTGGGGATTTAGACCTTGCACACCAGATCTAAAACCAATCATTGGAAAATCAAAAATTGAAAATCTTTTTATAGCTACAGGACATTACAGAAATGGAGTTTTATTTTCTGCCATAACAAGTGATCTTCTTTTGAAAATAGTTCAAAATAAAAATCTCAAAGAAATAGAAAAAAGCTTTTTAGAAAAATTTAGTTTAGATAGATTTGCGATTTAAATTTTAATTTTCAGATCGCCATTCCGAATCAGAAGTTTCCCACT
Organism: Prochlorococcus sp. AG-347-K10; assembly: GCA_003278955.1. Classification (GTDB taxonomy): domain Bacteria; phylum Cyanobacteriota; class Cyanobacteriia; order PCC-6307; family Cyanobiaceae; genus Prochlorococcus_A. The sequence continues at coordinate 7,680 of QCCB01000003.1, read as the reverse complement.
CACATAATTCCTCTTCGTTAAACCATAGATCAATTTCAAATTTTGCTGTATCTTCTCCATCAGAACCATGAATAATATTCCTCCCAATATCAATAGCTAAATCACCTCTAATTGTTCCAGGCTCTGCTTCAAGAGGTTTTGTTGCACCTATTAGTTTTCTAGCACTCAAAATAACTCCTTCGCCTTCCCACACCATTGCTACAACAGGACCACTTGAAATAAAGTCTACTAAATCACCAAAAAAGGGTCTTTCTCTATGTACTCCATAATGATTTTGAGCATGTTCTTTTGAAGGAATTAATTGCTTTAATCCAACCAATTTAAATCCTTTTTTTTCAAATCTGCCAATAATCTCAGAAACATATCCTCTTTGAACTCCATCTGGTTTAATTGCAATAAAGGTTCTCTCTTTGGTCATTTAGTTAATAATCACTCTATTGTATATTCAACTTTTGGGTGGTAACTTGGCAAGTAATCATTAAAATATAAGATATTGTTACGAGTTATTTTCAAAAACATTTACTAATCACTAAGACATAAATTGACCAATTTTGAGCCGAAAAAATTAAAGAATATTTGGACTATTGAAGATAGTATTTCGACTTACAACATAGACAAATGGGGAGATAAATATTTTTCTATAAATTCCAAAGGAAATATATCAGTAACTAAAGATATAAAATCTGAAAATAAGATTGACCTTTTTAAGCTTGTCAAAGAACTTAAGAGTAGAGAAATAAATCCTCCATTAATCATAAGATTTAATGATATCTTGAAAGATCGAATAAATGCATTACATGACTCTTTTTTAAAAGCAATAAAAACCTATAAATATAAGAACATTTATCAAGGCGTTTTTCCTGTCAAATGTAATCAACAGAAAAATGTCCTAGAAAAGATAATAGAATTTGGTAGCCAATGGAATTTTGGTTTAGAAGTAGGAAGTAAATCAGAACTATTAATTGGCCTTGCACTTCTTGAAAACCAAAGTTCATTATTAATATGCAACGGATATAAAGATAAAAAATATATTGAGATTGCTACTTTGGCCAGAAAACTCGGCAAAAATCCAATAATAGTTATTGAACAACGAGATGAGGTAAAAAGAATTATTCAAGCAGTTCAAGAACTTAACGCGACTCCATTGATAGGAATTAGAGCAAAGTTATCAAGTAAAAGTAGTGGAAGGTGGGGTAAATCTATTGGAGATAATTCCAAATTTGGATTATCAATCCCAGAAATTATGTTGACAATAAAAGAACTAAAAGAAGCAAATCTTATCAACGAAATGAAATTACTCCATTTTCATATAGGCAGTCAAATAAGTGATATTGCTGTGATCAAAGACGCATTACAAGAAGCGAGTCAAATATATGTTGAACTATGCAAACTAGGAGCCCCAATGCAATATATCGACGTTGGGGGAGGATTAGGAATAGATTTTGATGGAACTAAAACCTCCTCCAACACCTCTACTAATTATTCTCTTCAAAATTATGCTAACGATGTAATTGCAACTATTAAAGATTCATGTGAATTAAATAATATCAAGCATCCAACCATAATCTCAGAAAGTGGAAGAGCAATAATTAGTCATTGTTCAGTTTTAATTTTTAATGTCTTAGGAACAAGTCATGTCAGTTCCAAACTACAAATTTTTGATAAAAAAAATCAACAATTAATAATTTCAAATTTACTTGAAACTTTCTATGAATTAAAAAAACTTAAAAATAAAAAAATAAATTTATCTCAAATAATTGAACTATGGAATGATGCAAAAAAGTTTAAAGAAGATTGCTTAGTCGCTTTTAGATTAGGATTTTTAAGTTTGGCAGAAAGAGCTTATGCCGAAGAACTTACTTGGGCTTGCGCAAAAGAAATTTCTAATAACCTGAATAATGATGAAATCAATCACCCTGATTTATCTGAAATTACAGAAACTCTTGCATCAACTTATTATGCAAATTTATCTATCTTTAAATCTATTCCCGATAGCTGGGCAATAAATCAGATTTTTCCAATAGTACCAATACATAGGCACTTAGAGGAGCCATTCAACAAAGGCAACTTTGCAGATTTAACTTGTGATTCCGATGGGAAACTAAATAATTTTATTGATGATGGAAAAATTAAATCATTACTAAATTTACACAAGCCAGAGGAAGATAAAGATTATCTAATTGGAATTTTTATGACTGGAGCCTATCAAGAAGCATTAGGAAACTTGCACAATTTATTTGGTAATACAAACGTTGTTCATATAGACATAAATCAAGATAATTCATATAAGGTCAAAAATATTATTAAAGAGGATAGTAAATCTGAAATTTTACAATTATTAGATTATAGTTCAGCTTCTTTGGTTGAATCAATAAGGATTAATAGTGAATCAGCAATTGATCAAAAAAAATTAACTATTGAAGAAGCAAGGAAATTAATGGATCAAATCGAAATTAGTCTCAGAAAAAGTAGTTATTTATCAGAATGACTATCTAAAGTTTTTTGTAAATAATTTTTAGCATGATCTAGAGCATCACTTAACTTATCAATATCTTTAGCACCTGCTTGAGCAAAGTTAGGCTTTCCTCCTCCACCTCCAGAACAAATTCTTGCAATCTCATTAATTAATTTACCTGCATGCAATCCTTTTTTTACTGCATCATCCCCTAAAGAAACTACAAATAGCAACTTTCTATTTTCTGGATTTGGTATTCCCCCAAGAATCACTATTGCTTTATTTCCCAAATGAGAAGTTAAATTAAGTGCTGCAGATTGCAAAGAATTCCCATCTAAGCCATCAATCTGATTTACTAAAATTGAAAAAGAATTTACTATTTGTGAGGATGATTTTATAGAAGAGTATTTAAAGTATGCAATTTCATCTTTCATTTTTTGTATCTCTTTATTTTTTTTAATAAGCTCTGCTTGCAAATTATTAACCCTTTCAAAAAGTTGATTAGGATTTGCTTTTAACAAATCACTTAGTTGGTTTACCAAAGCATTTCTATCACTAAAATAGTCAAATGCTGATTGGCCTGATAATGCTTCGATTCTTCTTACTCCGGCTGAGATTCCTTCCTCACTAATTATTTTGAAAGAACCTAATTCGGATGTAGTTTTAACATGTGTGCCACCACAAAGTTCCATTGAAACCCCTGGTACATTCACAACGCGCACCTCGTCATCATATTTTTCTCCAAACATAGCGACTGCGCCCTTTTCAAGAGCCTCACTCTTAGACATATTTTTTATTTCTAGGGCATAATTTTCCATAATCCAAGAGTTAACTAAAGTCTCAATCTTAGAAATTTGATCTTTAGAAATAGGATTAGAGGAATTAAAGTCAAATCGTAATTTATTAAAGGCTACTAATGAACCTTTTTGCCCAACACTTTCATCAACAACTGATTTAAGTGCAGATTGTAATAAATGAGTAGCCGTATGATTTGCAGCAGCCTTAGCTCTATTGGAGGAGTTAACATTAGTATTAACTTTTTGTCCAATAGTTAATATTCCTTTTTTGATCGTTCCATAATGTAAAAAAACATTTTTCTTTCGCATAACATTATCAACTAAGACCTCTACATCTTTTGAAAATATCGTTCCAATATCACCAACTTGCCCGCCAGATTCTCCATAAAAAGTGGTCTGATCAAGAACAATTAAAACTTTCTGACCTTCACTTGCTTGCTTAACTAATGTTGAATCCAAGAATATACCCTTTATTTCAGCTTCTGAAAGAAGTGAATCATAACCATCAAAAACAGTTTTGTTAAAAAGATCTATTTCTCGCTCTAATGATCCCTCTAATGTCAAATCAATATTACTTGAAGCAGCTTTAGCTCTCTCTTTTTGTGCATTCATTTCTTCTTCAAAACCCTTTACATCTACAGTGATACTATTTTCTTCTGCAATCTCTACAGTAAGTTCTAGAGGAAATCCATAAGTATCATAAAGTTCAAAAGCTTTAAAACCAGAAATTAATTTCTGCCCTGAAGAAATTATCTCATCTAGCAATTTCTCTCCTCTTTCAAGAGTTTCCCTAAACCTTATTTCTTCAATTTTTATCTCATTCAAAATTAAATCATTATTATTTTTTAAATCAGGATAATTATTTTGCATTAAATTGATCCCGACAGAAGCAATATGAGGTAAAAATTCATTTGTTATACCTAATAATCTCCCATGTCTGACCATTCTTCTAATAAGCCTTCTTAATATATATCCCCTGCCGAGATTACTTGCTGCTACTCCATCAGAAATTAAATGAATAACAGCTCTTGTATGATCACCAATGATTTTTAAAGAAATTTTGTTTTTATCATCTGAGGAAAAATAATCAATATTTGCAATCTCACAAATTTTTTGAATGATAGGAAAAATTAAATCTGTCTCATAATTATTTTGCTTTTTTTGAAGTATTTGAGCCATCCTTTCAAGACCCATTCCTGTATCAATATTTTTAAATTTTAAATCTGTCAATTTTCCATTAGGATCACGATTATATTGCATAAAAACAAGATTATAAAATTCAATAAAACGATCTCCATCTTCTAAATCAATATTCTGCAGACCCTTTTCAGGATGAAAATCATAATAAAGTTCTGAACAAGGTCCACATGGACCTGTTTTGCCAGATGACCAAAAATTATCTTCCTCACCTAGTTTCACTATCCTGTCTGGATGAATACCAATTTCATCTCTCCAAATTTTTGCAGACTCTTCGTCTTCCTGAAAAACACTCACAATTATATTTTCAACAGAAAGTTGATAAATATTAGTAACTAATTCCCAAGCCCATTGAATAGCTTCTCGTTTAAAATAATCTCCAAAAGAAAAATTACCAAGCATTTCAAAAAATGTGTGGTGTCTAGCTGTAACTCCAACGTTTTCTATATCGTTTGTTCTGATGCACTTTTGGCTAGATGTAGCCCTTTTTGAGGGTCTTTCTTTTAAACCTAAAAAAACTGGTTTAAAAGGTAGCATTCCAGCAATTGTGAGCATAACCGTAGGGTCATCTGGAATCAAAGATGCACTTGGAATAATTTTATGTAATTTGTCACTATAAAATTTTAAAAAAGCATTTCTTATCTCATCTCCAGTAACTATTTTTTTAATTAGTTGAGATGTCATTTATCCAGAATAAAAAATAAAATTAAAGAAAAGCGTAATTTCGGTTATTTCGCAAAAATGATCACGCGGATCTATATTCTATATAACTAAAGTAATTTTATAAAGCTAATTATTCTATGATAGCCTCTGCCCAGACAAGTAATTCTAAACTGGCACAAATAAATAACAAGTTGACAGTCCAATCTCAAACCTTCACCGATGATTCTTGTGCCATAAGATCTTTGGATTGGGATCGCAGTAGATTTGATATTGAATTTGGCTTAAGAAATGGCACTACTTACAATAGTTTTATTATTAGAGGCAAAAAACTAGCAATTATTGATACTAGTCACGCCAAGTTCGGAGAATTATGGTTTGAAGAATTACTGAAAAAGGTAAACCCTCAAGAAGTTGATTATTTAATTACAAGCCATACAGAACCTGATCATTCTGGTTTAATAGGTAACCTTTTACAATTAAACCAAAATATCACAGTAGTTGGATCAAAATTAGCACTTAAATTTATTGAAGACCAAATACATATTCCCTTTAATCGTTTAGAGGTTAAGAGTGGAGAATTTTTAAATCTCGGAACTAATCCTAATAGTGGTTTAGAACATAATATTGAATTTATAAGTGCACCAAATTTACATTGGCCAGATACCATTTTTTCATATGATCACAGCACACATGTTCTCTATACATGTGATGCATTTGGACTCCATTATTGTTCTGAAGAATTTTTTGACACTGATCAAAAAGAAATATACGATGATTTCCGTTTTTATTATGATTGCCTTATGGGTCCCAACGCTAGAAGCGTTATTCAAGCAATTAAAAGAATAGATAAGCTACCTGAATTGAAAACAATAGCTGTTGGTCATGGGCCTTTGCTCCATAATCAAGTCTATTTCTGGAAAGAAAAATATCTTGAATGGAGTAGCAATAAAAGCAAAGGTAATGATTTTGTATCAGTCTGCTATATAAGCGACTATGGATATTGTGATCGACTAAGTCAAGCGATATCTCATGGAATAAGTAAAGCAGATGCACAGGTTCAATTAATTGATTTAAGATCTTCTGATCCTCAAGAATTAACAAGTTTAATTTCCGAATCAAAAGCAGTAGTCATTCCCACATGGCCAGTAAACTCAGATAATGAACTTAAAGAATCTTTAGGTACTTTATTTGCAGCACTAAAACCAAAACAAATTACTGCTGTCTATGATGCATTTGGTGGAAATGATGAACCAATAGATTCCTTGGCAAATAAATTAAGAGAACTTGGTCAAAAAGAAGCTTTCTCCCCTTTAAGAGTTAAAAATATTCCAGACCCCATTATTTATCAACAATTCGAAGAAGCCGGAACTGACTTGGGTCAATTTATCAATAAAAAGAAGAATATTGCCTCTATGAAGAGCCTTGATTCAAATTTAGATAAAGCGTTAGGCAGATTAAGTGGAGGATTATATGTAGTTACTGCGAGCCAAGGAGAAGGTTCTACATTTAGACAAAGTGCAATGGTCGCAAGTTGGGTTAGTCAAGCAAGCTTTTCTCCACCAGGTATTACAGTTGCAGTAGCTAAAGATAGAGCTATCGAATCATACATGCAAGTTGGGAAAGGTTTTGTTGTGAATATCTTGAGAGAAGATAATTATCAAAAAATGTTTAGACATTTTTTAAAAAGATTTGCCCCTGGAGCTGATAGATTCGCAGATGTAGATGTAATTAGCAACATAGCTGAAGGAGGACCAGTTCTCGCAGATTCACTCGCCTTTTTAGATTGTAAAGTTAGTTCTAGACTAGAGACTCCAGACCATTGGATAATTTACGGAATTGTTGAAAATGGTAATGTTTCTGACTTATCATGCAAGACAGCAGTTCATCACAGAAAAGTTGCTAATCACTATTGACCTGACTACTAACATAATATCCTTATACCTTTTGATATAACTCTTCAATTAAAGAATCTTTTATTTTAAGAATTAGTTGAAAAATATATATGTAATCAATCTAAAACTGAATATTTGGAAATCTCTAGTTGAAAATTAGTTGAAAATTAGTTGAAAAGTTATCCACAATAATTCACAAAATTTTATCTATTTATTTTTTTAAAATTTAAAAAGATTATATAAATTAATTATGAAAATACAAATTCGGACTTTAAATGGTCTTCCAATATTTTTTTAAATCTTAAAAAAAAATGACGGGACTTTATTTGCAAATTTATTTGTTATCTTGCAAAGTCAATTATGGTTAATTCACCAAATTCCCATTTAACCATTTACCTTTTATTTTCTTTCCATTTTTCAAAGTTAGAGTACCTTTACCATGAAAAAATCCATCAACAAATTCTCCGAAATATTTATCTCCATTCGGAAAATATAAAGTACCTTTAGTTTGCATATTTTTCAGAAACTTTCCTACATATCTCATTCCACTTGGAGTAGTTAAAGTACCTTTACCAGTTCTGTAACCATCAACCCAATCCCCCTCATATTTATTTCCATTTACCCAAGTAATAGTACCTTTGCCATTTGTAAAATCATTAAGAAAATCTCCGACATA
>QCCB01000002.1 GCA_003278955.1 Prochlorococcus sp. AG-347-K10 | reverse complement strand
CCAAAGTTTTAAATCATTGGGATTTAGTAAATTTAGTTTATATTTATATATTTCAAATTCTTTATCTTCTTTTTTGAAGAAAATAGGCTGGTAAGTTCTCCATGAACTTGATTCATCAATTTCCTGAATTCTATTTATTATGAAAGGTTCACTTAGAAATACATCATCCACTGGAAAAATAATTTGATTAAAGTAATTAATTATTTCATTAGTGTTACCCGCCAAGATAATTACTTCTAAGTTTCTTTCTAAAAAAATAATTTCAATTAATGACCTTAGAATTCCATTTGGAGTTAACCAACAAGTTTTGATAACTTTATTTTCTGAATTAAGAATATTACCAGTTGTTATTCCATTCAAAAATTTTCTGGCATCTTTTCCAGTAATTGAAAAACAATCAAATTTTTCAAGCCAAAACTTTTTTTTTTTATCTTCCATTTTGAAAAAATTATAAAAAGTCTTTTATTGTAAAAAGACTCTTTAATTTAACGTTTTCATCTTCAAGGGCTTCTAATCCACCTTCTTGCCTATCAACTATAGACAAAACTTCCTCAACAACATAATTATTTTCTCGTAATTTTTTTATAGCTTTTATTACTGAACCAGCAGTTGTAACCACATCCTCTAAGACAGTTACCAAAGTTCCTTCTTCTAATATAGGGCCCTCTATTCCAGCTTTGGTACCGTATTTTTTGATTTCTTTCCTAATTATTAAACCATCAAGATCTAGTCCATTCAAAGCTGCTTTAACAATTAATCCACTTACTAAAGGATCTGCACCTAATGTCAATCCTGCTACAGCTTTTGACCTTGAGTCCTTCAAATCTAAAAATAATTCACTTATTAAGTTTAAGCCTTCGCCATTTAATGACACTGGTTTACAGTTCAAGTAATGACTGCTTTTTTTTCCTGAAGATAAAGTGAAGTTTCCTTTCTTATAAGATTTTTCAATTAACTGTTTTAACAATTTTGCTTTATTTAAATCATACTTATCCGAAAATTTTCCCATTAGTAAAAGTTTAATTTATATTTAAAGATTAGAAGAAAAAAAAGAAATCTCACAAAAACTTCCTAATGAGGTGTTTTTTGAAATATTATTTTTATATTGTATATTGAAATTCAATGTAATTAAAATTACATAAATTCCCTTGGGGGTGTAGCAATCTGGTGAATGCACCAAACTCATAATTTGGCTAAGGCGAGTTCGATCCTCGCCACCCCCATTATTCATTTGTCATTGAATGAAAATAACTCTACTTTTATTTCTTTTATTTTTTCCAGCTTTTTTCGCAGCGAGTGAACTATCTTTTTTATTAATAAGGCCAAGTAAAGTTTTAAGGTTAATAGAAGAAAAAAAGAAAGGAGCATTTTCAATTTTAAAAATTCAAAAACGCTTTAGATCTTCATTAATTGCTTCTCAATTTGGAGTAACAATTTCATTAATTGCAATTGGATGGCTCAGCAATAACCTGGCTAATGATTATTGGAAAAGCAATATTTTATCAAATAGATTTTATGATCTTCTATTATTTTTATTTGTAGTTTTAATTGTTACTCTTGTTTCTGGACTAATTCCAAAAGCTTTAGTAATTAACAATCCAGAATCTGCCGCATTAAGATTAACCACAATATTTGATGCCGTAAGAAAAGCTATGAATCCTATTGTGAAAACAATAGAATTCTTTGCTAGCGCCTGTTTAGGCTTGTTCAATTTAAATAACAAATGGGATTCTTTAAACTCGGGCTTATCTGCTGGAGAATTAGAAACTCTTATAGAAACAGATAACGTAACAGGTTTAAAACCAGATGAGAAGAATATTCTTGAAGGAGTTTTTGCTTTAAAAGATACACAGGTTAAAGAAGTAATGATTCCAAGATCTGAAATGGTAACTTTGCCAAAAAATATAACCTTTTCAGAACTTATGAAACAAGTTGATAAAACTCGCCATGCTCGCTTCTTTGTGATTGGCGAGTCTTTAGATGATGTATTAGGTGTATTAGATTTGCGTTATCTTGCTAAGCCAATTTCAAAAGGTGAAATGGAAGCCAATACACTATTAGAGCCGTTCCTTTTACCAGTGACAAAAATTATAGAAACATGTTCATTAGCAGAAATATTTCCAATAGTAAGAGACTACAATCCTTTCTTACTAGTAGTTGATGAACACGGTGGGACAGAGGGGCTAATAACTGCAGCTGATCTAAATGGCGAAATAGTTGGAGAGGAAATGCTTAACAACAGAATTAGTTCAGACATGAGAATGTTAGATAATTTCTCTCAAAAATGGTCAATAGCTGGAAAATCAGAAATTATTGATATCAATAAAAAGTTAGAATGTTCCATCCCAGAAGGAGCAGATTATCATACTCTTGCTGGATTTATGCTAGAAAAATTTCAAATGGTTCCAAAAATTGGGGACGTTTTAGATTTTAATAACATGAAATTTGAAGTTATTTCTATGTCAGGTCCAAAAATTGATCGTGTTAAAATAATTCTTCCCAAAAGCTAAATGTGGCTCCTCATGGAGGATAATGATAATAAATAAATGGATTTGAAATTATGCAACCAACCTCATCACCCGTAAAGGTTGGAGTCATAGGTATAGGGAATATGGGCTGGCATCATGCTCGAGTACTAAGTTTACTCAAAGATGCAAATCTCATTGGAGTTGCAGATCCAAATGAAGAGAGAGGTAAATTAGCTATTGAACAATTTCAATGTGAATGGTTCAAAGATTATAAGGACTTAATTCCAAAAGTTGATGCTATCTGCATCGCTGTGCCTACACTACTTCATCAAAAAGTAGGACTAGATTGTCTCAATGGAGGAACTAATGTACTCATCGAAAAACCAATTGCAGCTAACGAGTTAGAAGCACAATCCTTAATAGAGGCAGCTAATGCAAGTAACTGTCTATTACAAGTTGGTCATATTGAGAGATTTAATCCTGCTTTTAGGGAATTAAATAAAATAGTACATAATGAAGAAATTGTTGTTTTAGAGGCAAGGAGGCATAGTCCTCATGCAGACAGAGCAAATGATGTATCCGTAGTTATGGATTTAATGATTCATGACATTGACCTTGTTTTGGAGCTTGTAAACTCAAAAATACAAAAATTAGCAGCTGTTGGAGGCAGAAATAGCGAAGGATTAATAGATTATGTCAATGCTACTTTAGTTTTTAAAAATAATGTTATTGCAAGCTTAACGGCCAGCAAAATGAGTCACAAAAAAATTAGAAGTTTAAGTGCTCACTGTCAAAATGGGTTAGTAGAAACTGATTTCCTAAATCACTCCTTACAAATCCATAGAAAGTCTCATGAATCATATACTGCAGAACATGGCGAATTAGTTTATAGAAATGATGGATATGTCGAAGAAGTTAGCACAACCTCCATTGAACCTCTGTATGCGGAACTGGAGCATTTTCTTAAATGTGTCCAAGGCAAAGAAATTCCTGAGGTAGATGGTGAGCAAGCCTCAAGAGCTTTAAAAATTGCTGATTTTATAGAGTGTGCTGTAGAAAATTCTGGAGATGCTATTTTACTTGAAAATCCTTTCTAATGTTGACAATCTAAACTAAAAGAATTTTATTTAAATCCAACTGCAGCTTGCCAAACAAATACCAACAAAAAGAAAAATAAAGGAATAAGTGGAAGAACATCAACAGTTGGAGCAAAGGCCTTGTAAGCCTCAGGCAATTCAGCGAATGTATTAAGTAGAATGAGCACCTTTTTTGATAATTTAATTAATTATGTTAAGACGTTACCACGTATGGTGAGCAATAGAGGATGTTTTCCAAGGAGCGAAATCATTTGTAAAACAATTATCTTTAATTGCAGCAGAAATTGCATTGGTAAATCTTATTAAATGAGCAATATTATGCAAACTTATTAGTGTGAGACCTAATATTTCATCATTTCTAATTAGATGATGTAAATATGCACGAGAATAGGACTTACAGGTTTCGCATTTACAAGTTTTGTCAATCGGAGAAAAGTCATTTTTAAATCGAGCATTTCGCAAATTCAATCTTTCATCATTAAAAAATGCAGTCCCATGTCTTCCTAGTCTTGTAGGCAAAACACAGTCAAATATATCGAATCCATTTGCAACAGCTAAAGAAATTTCTCTTAAAGAGCCAATTCCCATTAAATATCTTGGTTTATCTATTGGTAAGAATTTCGGGACGTAATTAATTACACTATGTATTTCTTCGACTGCCTCTCCAACACTTACACCTCCCACTGCTATTCCAGGAAGATCAAAAGAAGTTGTATATTTGGCGCTATATTCTCTTAATTTCGGATACTTACCACCTTGAACTATTCCGAATAATGCTTGATTGGATTTCTGATGAGTCTCGACACATTTTTGCAACCATGAATGAGTTCTTCGTAAAGAATCCTCAATATCATTTTCGTTAGCTGTATGCGGAGGACAATGATCAAAAGCCATCGCAACATCCGATCCAAGATCCATTTGAATCTGTATTACTTTTTCAGGTGATAAAAATACATGACTACCATCTCTTGGATTTTTAAATTCCACTCCTTTATCAGAAATATTGTTTAATTTGGCCAAACTAAAAACTTGATATCCTCCTGAGTCAGTAAGAATAGGCTTAGGCCAATTCATGAACTTATGTATACCTCCAGATTCTTTTACTAATTTTTCTCCAGGTTGTAAATGAAGATGAAAGGTATTTGAGAGAATCATTTCTGATCCTGTAGAGGTTAACTGCTTAGATGAAATTCCTTTAACCGTTGCCAAAGTACCCACAGGCATAAATTTAGGAGTGTTTACCTGACCATTTGGTGTATGAAATATACCAGTTCTTGCCGCTGTGTTACTGCAATTCGATGTAATTTCAAATTCAAACACGATAATTTATAAAATTTTTTGATCCTTTTTCATTAATCTACCCTATTATTTAATATTGAATCTATTTTTATCTCATCAAAAAATATTTAATAAAAAATTTGGCAGGATCTTGGATTTTCTATACAACATTTCCAAAGATACCTTTAATTAATCCCGAATTTAAAAATATTGCACAATTTGCCCCGCCCTTAGGATTTTTTATTGGAACAATACAAAGTTATATTTTTCTTTTTTTAACAATAAACTCTTGGTCAATTTATGCATCTGCATTAATTTGTTTGGCTTCAGGATATTTAATTACTGGTGGTCTACACATTGATGGTTTGATGGATACTTTTGATGGTATTTTTGCGGGTAAAAAGAAACGTTTAAAAGCCATGAAAGACAGTAAAGTTGGGTCCTTTGGCGTTCAAGCTTTAGTTTTTATAACTTTAATTCAAATTGCTTGCATACTGAAAATTCAAAACCTAATAATTTTTGTTTTACCTATATGCTTATTTTGGGGAAGATTTTCAAATTTATTTTTTATAGAGAAGTTTAAATATATGAGTTATAAGAAAAAGTCTATTAGTCACAAAAAGTTTTGGAATGGTTTTAAAAAAGAATCTTTGATCTCCATTATTTTTCTTTTAATTTTCATTGCATACCAATTTGTTTCAATTACATCCCAAGCAATATTAATTAAATTTTTAATCCTTATTTTGATTGGTATTTTTTTAAGCTATTCTATCCCAAACATACTGGGGAATAAAATTGGAGGCTTCAATGGAGATGCTTGCGGTGCAAGTGTTGTACTAGTTGAAACTGCAATGTTGTTTATGCATGCAATTCTTTTATAGGTAGTTCTAAATAGAACATATTTTTCTTCTTAAGATTTTTTGATTCCTCATTATTTTCAATCGAGTTATTTTCCAGCAATCTCAAATCTCCTCCAATTTGTTTTGCTAATTTTCTCGCTAAAAAAAGTCCCACACCAGTGCCATCTTTCTTTTTAGCGGCAGATCCTCTAAAACCTTTTTCAAAAATTTTCTCGTTTTCATTTTTAGTTATTTTTTTACCATCATCAAATATACAAAGTCCATTACTCGTAATGGCGAGTCCAATTTCAGCATCTTTTTGGGCATATTTAAACGCATTTTCTAATAAATTGGCCACGATTTCGGCAATCACAGCATATTTTGCCTTTAATGGCGAAATAGTCCAATCTGGCCAAAGAGAAGGTTCAGTCCAATCTCTATTCTCTAAGTCTGCATTAGCTTTACCCCTTTCTAATATTGGCCTCAATAAACTCTGAATAGTTATTACCTTTTTATTATCTAAATTTGGAGGTAATAATAATCTTTCCTCTCCAATTTCCAGCGGAAGTTGAATAGGTGAATTTAATTGCGCAAAAGAATCCATATATTGATTAATTTGTTTTTGCTCTATTATCATGCGTTCGACTATTTCAATAGAATCATCATCTGAACCAAGTCTTTTTATTAGTAATTTTGCATATGTCCTAATAGCGGCCAATGGATTCCTTAATTGATGGATTATGACATTGACCTGATTTTTTAAAAAATTGATTTCTTCATTTTTATTTTGACGTTCTAATTCTATAGAGACGCATTTAGCTAAAGATATTGAAAGTGCTTTTAATCTAGAATCAAGAGATACTGGCCAATTCCCCCCTTTTAAATCAGTTTCCACCCTAAGGACACCAAGTAGAATATCGTTTTCTTGAAGAGGGTACCATCTTCTGTTAGGCGATGAAACTTTTAGTGAAGGATCATCTTCTATTGATGTAAGTAGCCTATCAATTTGTGGCCATTGTCCAATCATTTCAAAAGATGCTTTAGTTCCTTGCTTAGCTGAAGCAAGATACATAACTAAATTAGTCACACCCATTGAGCAACCAAAACTCTCTAGCTGTTTTATTATTAACTCTTCAAATTTTTTTGAAAGATTCATAATTAATTAAATTTTGAGAAATTTTTTTTAAAAAAAACTTGAAAAAGGGCTTGTAAAATATGAAAAAAGTATTAAGATATATAAAGAGGTCTGACTTTAGCCAGCCTTAAATATGAATATTTAATCATATTTTAAGCTACATCAGGGGTTGATGGGTCCTCTATGTAATTTGAAGTGAATTTAAAATCACATATATAAGATTAGTAAAAATAATTAAGACTAATCTCATTAATAATTTCAGGAGTACCAATCAATGTCAAAAAAAAGAAAAAGAATCAGCAGAAGAAGATTGGCTGGCCAAAGAGTAATGGCACATGTACCTATTTATCATATCGAAACTGGAAAACATAAACCAGTTACAGCAGCAAGAAGATTCATAGCTGAAAATAGTCTCTCTGCCCCTTCAGTTTTCAATGTTAGAAGAAATGAACACACCACTGATAGGTTTTTTTGGGGTGAAAAAGGGTTGTTCAGTGCCCAATATGCTGAAGAAAATCATTTTCTATTTCCATCATTAAAAGTTGTAGTTGAAGGAATTGGTGAAGAAAAAATATTTGAGGGCCTAGAACTTACTGCAGATGATTGGGAAGAGATTGAAGAATATGAATATGCTTTTGTTTAAAAAATCTTACTAATATTTGAACTTATAAAATTAATTAAATTTGAATCAATTTGATGAAATCCATCAAATTCTAATAATTCGCAAAATTTAGAAGAATTACTCTTTACCTTTTTATATATAGTCCTAGAAGCTTCTATAGGTACAACGTCATCAAATAAACCATGACTAATAATCAATGGCGAGAATTTTTCTCCTGGGGCCCAGTTAGGGTGAGGATAACCACTACAAGCAACAATTAATCCAAAATTTAACTTAAATCCCGCATCAATTGCCATTGCCGCCCCTTGAGAGAACCCCAACAAAATTGTTTTTCTTAAAGGAATCTGATCAGTATCAAATTTTTTTAATGAAACTAAAAGTTTATTTACTTCAACCTCAGCTCCATTCCAATCATGTGGGTATAATCTATACCACTGTCTTCCTTGACCGCTTGGGTGTAATCCAGGAGCCCTCAAAGAAATTACCTCAAAATCAAGAGTTATTTTTTCAGTCATCTCCTTGCCAAATGTTAAAAGGTCATCTGAATCAGCTCCCCAGCCATGCATCAAAATAATTCTATGAGTTGCAGTTTGAGAGCTAATCGAGACAAATTCATGATTGATAGCATATTTCATGTTTATATTCTTAAGTAAGTAAACTTTCCCATAATGTCTCCATTAGCTTTAGTAAGTGTCTCTGATAAAAAAAATATAATCTCATTTTGTAAGGAATTGGTAGAAAAATTTAATTATAAAATTCTATCAAGTGGAGGAACTGCCAAACATCTTATAGAGGCCAAAATTCCAGTTATTAAAGTTGCTGATTTTACTAATTCTCCAGAAATTCTTGGAGGAAGAGTTAAAACTTTACATCCAAAAATACACGGGGGAATATTAGCTAAAAGAACTGATAAGGAACATAAAAAAGATATAGAAGCTAACAATCTTGAGTTAATTGACTTAGTAGTTGTAAATTTATATCCTTTTAAAAAAACAGTAGAGAAGGGAGCTAAATGGGAAGATGCTATTGAAAATATTGATATCGGAGGGCCATCTATGATTCGTTCTGCAGCTAAAAATCATAAAGATGTTTCCGTTTTAGTAGATCCTAGTCAGTATCAAAATTTTCTTGAAGAAAGTAAAAAAGGTGAATTGAAAGACTCATATAAAGCAAAATTAGCCCTTGAAGCTTTTCAACATACAGCAGATTATGACACTGCAATATCTAATTGGATAAGAGAAGAGAGAGATTTACAATCTTCCAAATATATTGAATCTTATCCACTAATAAAAACCTTAAGATATGGGGAGAATCCACATCAAAAAGCTTTCTGGTATGGTTTAAATAACATTGGATGGAATTCAGCAGAACAATTACAAGGAAAAGAATTAAGTTATAACAACCTATTAGATCTAGAGTCAGCACTTTCAACAGTTTTAGAATTTGGCTACACAGAAAAAGATGAATTTGCAACCGACATGTTCGCCTCTGTTATTTTAAAACACAATAATCCTTGTGGTGCCTCTATAAGTAATTCAGCTTCTAAGGCGTTTTTGAATGCTTTGGAATGCGACTCTGTTAGTGCATTTGGAGGAATAGTTGCTTTTAATTCAAATGTTGATAGTGAGACCGCAATTCACCTCAAAGATATTTTCTTAGAGTGTGTCGTCGCTCCATCTTTTGATGAGGAAGCTTTAGAAATTTTAAAAGTTAAAAAGAATTTAAGAATTTTAAAGTTTTCAAAAGATCAACTTCCAAAAAAGAATCAAAATTCTACTAAATCAATAATGGGTGGATTACTAGTTCAAGATACTGACGATTGTGAAGAAAAAACTGAAAATTGGATTTCAGTAACTAATAAAAATCCGAGTAATCAAATTAACTTAGATCTGAATTTTGCATGGAAAATTTGTAAACACGTGAAATCTAATGCCATTGTTATTGCAAAAGGCCAAAAAACTATTGGTATTGGAGCTGGACAAATGAATAGAGTTGGAGCAGCAAAAATTGCATTAAAAGCGGCTGGAAGTTTAAGTTCTGATGCTGTCTTAGCCAGCGATGGGTTTTTCCCATTTGCAGATACTGTAGAACTAGCAAATGAATATGGAATAAAAGCTATTATTCAACCTGGAGGAAGTCTAAGAGACCAAGAAAGTATTGATATGTGTAATTTAAAAGGAATCTCAATGGTATTTACACAAAAAAGGCACTTTTTACATTGAATTATGTTGATTTTGGATAATATGTAATCTTGTTAGTTTTTCTGAATAAAGATAGCCTGCCTGGACCTGCACAAAGAAAATATAGAGAAATAGCACCATATATAAAAGACAATTCGAAAGCATAATTATGACCTTCAACGACTGCCAGAGGAAAACCTTCTAGTCCAGTATCAAGGAGATGAAAATAAACTGCAAATGCCATGGTGGAGAATAGACCAAGAGAAGAAAGCCTGGCGAAAATCCCTAAAGCCAATCCAACTGGGCATACTAGTTGAGTAATTGCTGCTCCAAAAGTCCAAATAACAGGGTCACCAGGCAAAAATGGGAAATACTTACCAACTACAAACTCGGCAAAACCCTGCGGATCTTGAAGTTTTTCAAGGCCATGATGAATCATCAAAGCACAAAAACCTATTCTTAAAACAAAAATCGATAGTTCTCCAAGGATATTTACTTCTGAACCTGAAGATGAATTGGCAACTACAACTTCAACTTTTTGGGGCGCTTTGGCTCTATTCATACTTGCAGTTTGAACCTGATTAGATTGTGCTTTGTCTTCCATACTTCATTAAGTTTTCATTATTCTAGTTAATAAAGTAGATATTTTGGAATTATCTGATTAATAAATTAAAAAAACTAAGCAAATTTATAAATGAATAACAAATTCAAGTTGCAATATCAATTAACTTTTCAATAACATCTGCAACAACCTTATCAGGCGTGGATGCACCTGAGGTAATTCCAACATTAATTTTTCCACTAGGTAGAAAATTATTTTTGAGTTCTAATTCTGATCCTAGTGGTTTATGAAATATTGAGTTTTCTTTAACTGATATCCTCTCTGGAGTATCAATGTGAAAAGAAGAAATATTTTTATTAATTGCTATTTCTTGTAGGTGAGTAGTATTGGAAGAATTGAAGCCTCCAATAACTACTAAAATATCAAGGTCTTCATCAACCAGAGAGAACATTGCATCTTGCCTTTCTTCAGTTGCATCACAAATAGTATTAAAAGCTAAAAAGTGGCTATTTAAGTTTTCTGGTCCAAATTTCTTTAACATCGTCCTTTCAAAAACCTTTCCAATTTCCTCAGTCTCGCTCTTAAGCATAGTTGTCTGATTCGCGACTCCCACTCTATCTAAATCTTTATCAGGATCAAATCCATTAGAACAAGCTTTAGCAAATTTGTTCATAAACTCATTTCTATTTCCTCTCCCCAGAATATATTCAGAAACATAGTTCGCTTCTTCTAGATCAAGTACAACTAAATATTTACCTGCGAATGAACTTGTAGCGAGAGTCTCTTCATGTTTAAATTTTCCGTGAATGATAGATGTGAAAATATGTTTTTTATGTTTTTCAACTGTATGCCAAACCTTAGAAACCCATGGACAAGTTGTATCAATAATATGACAACCTTTCTCATGCAAGAGTTTCATTTCTTGAACAGTAGCTCCGAAGGCAGGTAGTATAACTACATCCCCATTAGAAACTAAAGAAAAATCTTTAATTCCATTTTTAGCTGAGATGAATTTTACATTCATTTTTCTTAAATGATCATTAACCGAGGGATTATGAATTATTTCGTTTGTGATCCAAATATTCTCATTTGGGTAATGTCTTCTAGTTTCATAAGCCATTGCAACAGCTCTTTCAACTCCCCAACAGAAACCGAAGGCTTGGGCCAACTTTATATTTAGTCTACCTTTAGTATAGGTAAAATTATTATCCCTAATAGAACTTATCAAATCACTTTGGTAAGCTTCTTCTAACGCTTGAGCTCTTTTTGTTGGAGAATCGAAACCCCTTCTATTGTATCTATCAGAATGATGAAGGGATCTTCTAAAAGCTTGAGTATCCATTTTCCTATATTACAACGTTTTAAATAATTTTTCGTAAAAAAAAAGAAACCTGACATAAGTCAGGTTTCTTAAATCAATTGTCAGTAAGATTACTTAGCAGATGCAAAGTCTGGATATGCTTCCATTCCATGCTCTCCTATATCTAAGCCTTGAGTCTCTTCCTCTTCAGATACTCGGATTCCACCGAATAATCCTCCAATTACAGACCAGGCAATCCAGCAAGTAACTAGTGTCCAAATAGCATAAGCTGCGGCACCAAGAGCTTGAACTAGAAGAAGGGTAATACCTCCACCATTGAACAATCCCATACCTGCTCCATCACCTTGTACAGCTGTACCCCAAAGACCGATAACAACAGTACCCCATACACCACAAACTCCGTGAACAGAGAATGCACCAACAGGATCATCAATCTCAGCGGCATCAAGTGCTGCAACAGAAAATACAACTATAATTCCCCCTACTAGTCCTGCGAACCAGGCTCCAGCAAGAGTCATATCACCACAACCAGCAGTGATACTAACTAAACCAGCAAGGATTCCGTTAATTATCATTGTAAGGTCTGGCTTACCAGAAGTTAATGTTGAAACAATAGTTGCACCAATAGCTCCAGCTGCTGCTGCCAAAGTAGTTGTTACAGCAACATATGGAACCCATTGATCCATAGCAAGTTGAGAACCGGGGTTGAAACCATACCAACCTATCCATAGAACTAATGCACCCAATGTTGCTATAGCCATATTGTGGCCAGGCATAGCCTGTGGTTTCCCATCAGAGTATTTGCCAATTCTTGGCCCGAGAAGCATAGCTCCAACTAGACCCGCCCATGCTCCAACTGAATGAACAATTGAAGAACCAGCAAAATCAACAAAACCTAATGCATCTAGCCAACCACCGTTCCATTTCCAGCTACCAGCAATCGGATAGATAAATGCTGTTAATACAACAGCAAAAACAACAAATTCTCCGAATTTAACTCTTTCAGCAACAAGACCGGATACGATAGTAGCAGCAGTTCCTGCAAAAGCAGACTGGAATAAGAAATCAACAGTAGGGACTAATCCAGCATCAGCAACTGTTTCTGCTGTAACTGTTGGATCAAAAAATAGGCCCATAAAATATAGCCATCCTCCAGCAACACTGTCTCCGTACATTAAAGAATAGCCGATAAACCAATAAGAGGTTACAGCTAGAGCGAATACGAATAGGTTTTTAGCAAGGATGTTTACTGCGTTCTTAGAACGGCACATACCTGCTTCTACCATAGCGAAGCCGGCGTTCATGAAGATCACTAGAATAGTAGCGACCAATAGCCATAAATTATTGGCAAGAAAAGCTGCATTCAACTCAGGTAGATCGCCTGCATGAGCAGAAAGATTAAAAATACCTAAACCAAACAAAGCTACAGGGACAGTCGCAAGCCACAACATAGAGCGGTTTGAACTAAATCCTCGAATACTCCTCAAAAGGAGCATAGGTCCGTTAACAAGACTTGCATCTTGTAATTTGGACCTAGAGCGCCTTTGAGGCGTTTGCAAAGCAGTGGTCATAAAAAAAAATTAGATCTGCAAAAAAACAGTTTGTGCTGTTTCCTTTCAAATTTAAATTTATTCAAAAAACTTATCGGTGTCTAGTAGTTGTTGATACCATTTTTATAGTTGCACCTTAAAAAATTATTTGTTAAATTAAAAAATTTTATTTTTAGAAGTTTCAAAAAATCAAGATTTTATTTATTTCAAAGGTTTAATTCCTCTCCATGATACGTGGTCTTTATGAAATTCAAAGGAACAAGGAATCGTTATCATTCCTGCACTTAAAGATTCTCTAAAAAGATTGCCGTATAAGGGATCTGCCTCATCTCCAGGAGCAAAAAAACAAGCGTCTTTTCTTGTAATACAAGGAACTAAAACACTTTTACTTTCTGGGATTAACTCCTTTAATTCTACGAGGTGTTTTTGGCCTCTTTTCGTTACTGTATCAGGGAATAGAGCTACATTTTCTCTAATCCAAGTCGTATTTTTAACCTCTATGTAAATGTTACGTTTATCAGGATTTGAAGATTTTGGAGTTAAAAAAAAGTCAATTCTGTTTTTTTTATCTTTTCCATAAGGAACTTCAGATTTGATCGTCTCTATTTCGCCTATTGTTTCTATTAGCAGATTTTTCTCAATAACTTTTTTGATTAACTTGTTTGCAAATAGAGTATTAATACCTACCCAAACCTCCTCATTTTTTGCATTAAAAACACATATCTGTTCCCAAGTAAAAGGTAATTTTCTTTTTAGAGAAGAAGAAACACTTATCCTCACTTTTGCTCCCTCACTCAAAAGTCCCTTCATTGGGCCAGTGTTAGCACAATGAGCAGTTACTACCTCTCCACTCTCTAATTCAATATCTGCAAGAAACCTTTTATACCTTTTAATTAAAATCCCTTCAATTAATGGATCAAAATCAATTAACCGATCATTCATAAATATGTCTTTAGTTAGAAATTAAATATATTAAATATAATTGAAACTTAAACTTATTAAAAAATTTAGACGATTCCAAATGCATTCATTTTTAAAAAATAATGTTTTTTCAATTTCGTTTGGTACTAGTCTAAGTAAATTAGCTGGTTTTATAAGACAAATATTTATAGCTGCTGCTTTTGGGGTTGGTGTAACGTACGACGCGTTTAATTATGCATATATAATTCCTGGTTTTTTACTAATAATCATTGGGGGTATTAATGGCCCTTTGCATAACGCAATCGTTGCAGTTTTAACTCCGCTTAACAAAAAAAATGGAGCGATTGTTTTAACTCAAGTAAGCATAAAACTTTCAATATTATTCATAATTTTAGCCATATTGATTTACTCGAATTCCAGTTTATTAATTGATTTATTGGCCCCGAATTTAAATTACGAAGCAAAATCTATTGCCACTTACCAATTACAAATACTTACACCTTGCATCCCTTTATCCGGCTTCATAGGTTTAAGTTTTGGCGCCTTAAATTCGCAAAGAAAATTCTTTTTATCAAGTATAAGTCCTGCCATAACAAGCGTAACTATTATTTTTTTTATTTTATTTAGTTGGATTTTCAACCAAGAAAATGCATCTTCCAATTTCTTTACTTACAAGGGATTACTGGCATTTGCAACTTTGACAGGAACTTTAATTCAGTTTGTTGTTCAAATTTGGGAAATAAATAAAATTGGTCTCTTGAGATTTGAGTCAACCTTCAATTTATTTAAAGATGAAGAGAGGAGAATTTTCAACCTAATTATTCCAGCATCTATCTCATCAGGTTTAAGTCAAATTAATGTTTTTATCGATATGTTTTTCGCTTCAAGTTTTCAAGGCGCAGCATCTGGACTAGCTTACGGAAACTTTCTTATACAAGCCCCCTTAGGCATATTATCTAACTCCTTGATTCTTCCATTACTTCCAAAATTTTCTAAATTAAGAAGTGAAAAAGACAAAAGAGGTCTCCAAAAAAAATTGATATCTGGGGTAGAGTACTGTTTCTTGACAGCTATTTTTTTAACCGGATTTTTCATAACATTCAATAATCAAATCGTACAATTAGCTTTTCAAAGAGGATCTTTTGATTATTCAGCAACTTTAAAAGTAAAGAATATATTAATTGCTTATGCAGTTGGCATACCCTTTTATCTTTATAGAGATTTATTAGTAAGAACTTACTATTCAATAGAAAAAACAAACTTCCCTTTTAAGTCTTCATTTGCAGGGATAATATTTAATATTTTTTTTGATTGGTTTTTAATTGGTGCCCCAATTAAGAATTTTGGGAATCTTTCTCCATATAATTTCGGAGTTGTGGGGATAATTTTATCTTCAGTAATAGTCAACCTTATAGTCTGTATTTTGCTTTCTTTTAATCTACGAAATGAAGATATCCATTTACCTAACTTGGATTTATTGAGGAAAATTAGCCTCATGTCATTAGCAGCATTTATAGACAGCACACTTTGTTTTACTATTCTCCAAAATACGAATAAATTCAATTCAAATTTTGCAGAATTTTTATTATTAATATTTGGAACTCTAACTTTTTTTGTGATTTACTTTTTACTTACAAAATTCTTGAAAGTAAATAAATTTAAAGTTTCAAAAAAAGAGATTTAGTTTTTAAAAAAACTTTCCAAAATCTCTTCTAATTCTAGAATTTGTGAGTTAGTGATTAAATTAATCAGTGGCATACTATTAACGCCATCCCCTACTTTTACATTTATTGCTTTCAGACTTAATTTTGCAGCTTCCAATGGGCCTTGATCTTTATTGCTGATACATTCAATAGCAAGATGCCTAGCTAGTCCAGCATCTCCAAGATACAAATTCCACTTTTCTATTTTAATAAAAACCTTTTCGGAAATAACATTTTCTAGATCACTTATACTTATCTGAGAGTCCATAAATAGAAATTAATTTAAGTTGATTGTTTTGAAGTATCTTTAGGTTTTTTTATAATTACGAAAAGTAAATGGGAGATTAAAAGAACTGACCAGACAATTGCAAAATTATTAAAGTAGTTGATTTCATATTTAATCTCTTTTAAAAGCCACGTGCCACTTACAATGGCAGTAAATATCATGCAGTGAATAACAAAATTTACTATTCGAGAAAAATGTTTATATATGGGATCTTCTGAGTCTCCATTTCCGTACCACTTTATAGGCATATGAATAATTAGATTGTTAATAATAGATATTTTACCCGAAATCTAGTTGACTAAGAGACCCTGAAACAGAGATATTACATAATTATGCGCCTGTAGCTCAGTGGATTAGAGCACCTGACTACGGATCAGGGTGTCGGGAGTTCGAATCTCTCCAGGCGCGTTTAAAATTCTGAAATATTCTTTTTATATTTTTCTAAAAAATATCGTCTATATTATGGGTATTACTTATCAAATTCAATGAATATCCTTCAAAATCTTAAAGAAAGTGATCCAGTAATATCAAATTTTATTAACTCTGAAAAAAATAGGCAGGAAACTCATCTTGAGTTAATCGCAAGCGAAAATTTCGCATCAATTGCCGTTATGCAGGCTCAAGGTTCCGTACTTACAAATAAATACGCCGAGGGATTACCCCAAAAAAGATATTACGGGGGATGTGAATTTGTTGATGAAATCGAAGAATTAGCTATTCAAAGAGCGAAAAAATTATTTAATGCAAATTGGGCTAATGTTCAACCCCATAGTGGAGCGCAGGCAAATGCTGCTGTTTTCCTAAGTCTACTTAAACCTGGCGACACAATCATGGGGATGGATTTATCTCATGGTGGACACCTAACTCATGGGTCTCCAGTAAATATGAGTGGTAAATGGTTCAATGCAGTTCACTATGGTGTAAATAAAGAAACTAGTGAATTAAATTTTGATGAAATAAGAGAGATAGCATTTGAAACAAAACCAAAATTAATCATATGTGGATATTCTGCTTATCCAAGAACAATCGATTTTGAGTCATTTAGAAATATTGCAGATGAAGTTGGTGCATTCTTAATGGCTGATATTGCACACATCGCCGGTCTTGTAGCAAGTAAACTTCACCCAAATCCAATACCATATTGTGATGTAGTAACCACAACTACTCATAAAACATTAAGAGGGCCTAGAGGGGGACTTATCTTGTGTAAAGATGCAGAATTTGGAAAGAAATTTGATAAATCTGTTTTCCCTGGAACTCAGGGTGGTCCCCTCGAACATATTATTGCAGCAAAAGCAGTTGCATTTGGAGAAGCCTTGCAGCCAGATTTCGTTAATTATTCCCAACAAGTAATAAAAAATGCAAAGGTTCTAGCTTCAACTTTAATAAATAGAGGTATCAATATCGTGAGTGGAGGCACTGATAACCATATTGTTTTACTCGATTTAAGAAGTATCAATATGACTGGTAAAATTGCTGACTTACTTGTGAGTGAAGTGAATATTACAGCAAATAAAAATACCGTTCCATTTGACCCTGAATCACCTTTTGTAACCAGCGGACTAAGGTTGGGAACTGCTGCTTTGACTACTAGAGGCTTTAATGAAGATGCTTTTGCTGAAGTTGGCGAAATTATTGCTGATAGATTACTTAACCCAGACGATTCACTAATTGAAAGTCAATGTAAAGAAAGAGTATTAACCTTATGTAATCGTTTTCCTCTTTATGAAAGCAAACTTGAAGCATCAGTTAAATGAGTCCTAACTCCAAGGGAGTTGAAATTCTTTCTATTGGAACAGAGCTACTCTTAGGAAATATTATAAATACAAATGCTCAATGGATTTCTGAACAGTTATCCAAATTAGGCTTAAATCACTTTAGGCAATCAACTGTAGGTGATAATTATGATCGAATTATAAAAGTAATTCAAGAAATATCGAAAAGAAGTAATCTTCTCATTACAACTGGTGGCTTGGGACCCACCCCAGATGACTTAACTACTGAAGCAATAGCCAAATCTTTTAATGTAACTCTTTTTGAAAGACCGCACTTATGGGATGAAATTAAACAAAAACTGTCAAACTCAAAAATCCAGGACGATTCATCTAGCTTAAGGAAACAATGTCTCTTCCCAAAAAATGCTCAAATAATTAATAACCCTAGGGGCACTGCCCCAGGAATGATATGGGAACCAATAAAAGGATTTACTATTCTTACTTTCCCTGGAGTACCAAGTGAAATGAAAACTATGTGGGAAGAGACGGCGTGTGATTTCATTAAAACCAAATTCTCAGATAATTATTCCTTGTATTCAAATACTCTTAAATTTGCAGGTATTGGAGAATCTATTGTTGCAGAAAGAATTAATGATCTATTAAATCTTAAAAATCCGACTGTTGCTCCATATGCAAACTTAGGAGAGGTTAAACTAAGAATCACAGCGCGAGCAAAGAATCATCTAGAAGCAAAAAATATAATTAAACCTGTAAAAGAAAAATTAAAAAAAGATTTTTCAAAGTTTATTTTTGGAGAGGATAATGATACTCTTCCTAGCGTTTTAATAAACGAATTAACCGAGAGGAACCAAACTATTGTTTTTGCTGAATCCTGCACCGGAGGCCTTCTATCATCATCACTAACATCAATATCAGGCTCTTCTAAAGTTTTTAAAGGTAGTATAGTTTCCTACAGCAATGAGCTAAAAAATTCATTATTAAATATTTCCGAAGAAAACCTTACAAAATATGGAGCTGTTTCTGAAGAAGTTTGTGAGTCCATGGCAATTAATGTAAAAGAGAAATTAGAAGCAGATTGGGCAATAGCAATTAGTGGAATCGCTGGTCCTAACGGAGGAAGTAAGGATAAACCCGTTGGACTTGTTTACATCTCAATTTCAGGACCGAATAATCATATAACTAATATGAAAAAACTATTTAACTCAAACCGAAATAGAGTAGAAATTCAAACACTAAGTGTAAATGTGTGTTTGAACAGCCTAAGATTAATCCTATTATCTAATAGTAAGTAAATGTTTCTACAAATTGAGTCAGGATACCCTATTTGATAAAGTTTGGGATTTGCATAAAGTTTCAAGTCTTCCTGGAGGATCTGATCAGATATTTATTGGTCTTCATCTTATCCATGAAGTGACTAGTCCTCAAGCATTTGGCGCTTTAAAGGACAAAAACTTAAAAGTTAAATTCCCTGATAGAACTGTTGCTACCGTTGATCATATTGTGCCAACAGATAATCAGAGCAGGCCTTTCAAAGATAATCTCGCTGAACAAATGATTGAAACACTTGAGAATAATTGCTTAGAACATAAAATAAGATTTTTTAATATTGGTAGTGGTAATCAAGGGATAGTTCATGTGGTAGCCCCAGAATTAGGGCTAACTCAGCCAGGAATGACAATCGCTTGCGGAGATTCTCATACTTCAACTCATGGAGCTTTTGGGTCAATTGCTTTTGGTATAGGTACAAGTCAAGTAAGAGATGTTCTTGCTACCCAAACCATAGCCATGAACAAATTAAAGGTAAGGCAAATTTGGTGTGAAAATCAATTATCTAATGGGGTTTATGCTAAGGATTTAGTACTTCATATTATTAATAAACTTGGTGTAAAGGCTGGGGTAGGTTTTGCATATGAGTTTGCAGGGCCTGCGATTAATGCATTATCAATGGAAGAGAGAATGACTATATGTAATATGTCTATTGAAGGAGGAGCAAGATGCGGCTATATAAACCCTGATGAAAAGACCTTTAGTTACATAAAAAATAAATTATGTGCTCCAAAAAATAAGAATTGGGAAAAAGCTCTCACGTGGTGGAAATCATTAAAAAGCGATGAAAATTCAATTTACGATGACGTAATTGAAATAGATGCTTCTAAAATAGAACCAACTGTTACATGGGGCATCACTCCGGGCCAAAGTATAGGCATTAATCAACAAATCCCTCTTTTAGATGAATTATCCCCAAATGACAAATTAGTTGCTGAGGAGGCTTTTGAATATATGAGTTTCACTCCAGGACAATCAATTAAAGATATACCGGTAGATGTTTGTTTTATAGGCAGTTGCACAAATGGACGAATCAGTGACTTGAGAATTGCCGCTAAGGTATTAAAAGACAAAAAAGTTTATAAAAATGTAAAAGCATTTGTGGTTCCTGGTTCAGAAAAAGTAGCCAATGAAGCAAAACAAGAAGGTCTTGACCAGATCTTTAAGGATTCTGGATTTCAATGGAGAGAACCAGGCTGCTCAATGTGTTTAGCAATGAATTCAGATAAACTAATAGGTAATCAAGTTAGTGCTAGTTCTAGTAATAGAAATTTCAAAGGTAGGCAAGGATCTCCTAGTGGAAGAACACTTCTTATGAGTCCAGCAATGGTTGCTGCTGCTGCAATTAATGGCAAAGTCAGTGACGTTAGAGAATTTATCAACTGATGAAATCAGAGCTTACGCCACCAATTGGAAAAATTTCAAATGTGCACGGACAATGTATTTCATTGATTGGTAACGATATTGATACAGATAGAATAATTCCAGCACGTTTTTTGAAGTGTGTTAACTTTGATTCATTGGGTGAATCTGTTTTTGAAGACGATAGAAAAACTTTAAAAGGGAGGCATCCGTTTGATTTAGAAGAAAACAAAAATGCCTCAATACTAATTGTTAATAGTAATTTTGGATGTGGGTCCAGCAGAGAACATGCCCCTCAAGCGCTCATGAGATGGGGTATAAAAGCAATAATAGGAGAGAGTTTCGCAGACATTTTTTATAGTAATTGTATTGCGATAGGAATTCCATGCTTTACGCTACCTAAAAAATCTTTAGAAAAAATACAAAACCATTGCGATAATAAATTTTTATTTTTAGAAATTGATCTTAAAAATTCAATGGCAAAATCAAAAGATTTAAGATTTAATCTTGAGATTAAAGAAAGCTCAAGAAAAATGTTTTTATCAGGAGAATGGGATGCAACTTCAACACTGCTTGAGAATAAAAATCTTATTGAGAATAAATTTAATGATTTACCCTATTTAAAATTTAATTCTCATTTAATGTAATTATCTAAACCCAAATAACTCAAAAGAAATTCCTCCTGCTTGATTATGGGGTTGATAAAAAATACCAAATTCGTAGGATCTTTTTTTCCAATTTAAGGAGATTTTAGAATCTATAAATTCACTATAATCATCTGAATCATTTGTTAAGTCTAAAGTTCCAAAACTTTTGAGGATGACTGGGCCAAATAGTTGCTGATCAAAAGCAATTTTTAATGTAAATTTCTCATAATTATGGTCAAATTTAAAAGCACTCTTTCCACTATTGAGTTTATAGAAAGGGAAAAAACTTAAACGAGTATAGTCAAGAGTTTTATCCTTAAAATTACCCAATATTAATTCGGGTCCTATACCTAAACCTATATATTCTTGATGTTGACCATTTTCATAGAAAGAATAGGATGCCTCTAATTTTGTTTTAAGACTTAATCCTTTAGTAACTGGTTGAGGAATATATCTATATGAAATATCAATAGATTTATTTTCAGGTTTCTGAGTACGAATCGGGAATTTCTGATCTATAGAATAGAAAAAGGTTCCTTTTAGATTAGTTATGAGGTTTTTTGTATTAAAAGCCTCTGCTGTGATATTTGCTAAACCTAAAGACAATGATTCTTTCTTTTCAATGCCATTTACAATCCAATTATTTTCTTTTTGTAATTTTGAACCATAACCCGAGTAAATTTCCGCTTCGCCTAATGAACCATTCCAAACCCTTTCTCTATAAATTCCATAAAAACTTTTATCCCATTTTGTATCTAAAAAATTAATCTCTTTATTAAATTTTGTTTTGAATCTAAATGCATCTGAAAATTTATCTAAATCAAAAGAATTTAAATTCTTATCTATTTCTAAATTCCAATTATTTATTCTCCCTTTTAACTGAGATTTCAGAGCAAAATAATCTTCAAAACTTGCATTTCTCTTGACCCTCTCTGAGGTTATTGATTCTCCCTTATTTACAAAACTTTTTGTATAGCCATTTAGTGAGCGTTGAATCAAGAATTGGGGCTCTAAATAAAGAACAAAATCATCAGTTATATCAATAGAGTTAAATTTCCTGCCGATAAAATACCCATCCTTATCTAAATTTTCATATCCAAGGTTCCATCTATTTGCAGTTTGAAACTTATCAAAATCAAAATTTCTAGTGCCTGCCCAAAAAGGTATTGATATTTTTTCCTCAAGAATTAAATAATTTAATGAGGATCTAAATCTTAGTGTTTTTTCATCAACAGGAAAAACTTCTAATGCATTAATTTCTAATTTTACTTGCTTTGATTCAAGCAAATCATTGCTAAAAATAGCCTTCTTACTTTTCCAATTTTCGCCATCTATGGTCATTATATCTGTGTAAAATAACCAATTCTGAACTTTGTTTGGTGTATTAATAACTTCCTTTTTTTTTAATTCAATTAAACTTTCTAACTTTGCAGAATCTGATAAGCTAAAATTTGAAGATAAATTATCAATCAAATTATTAGTATTAATACTACCCTTTACATCTAATAGATAACCTTTTTCGCTGATAAAACTATATTCTAATTGTGAAACTTTAAAGAGTTGATCACCTAAAACAAAGACTATATTTCCAGAAGCATTAATTTTTTTATTTAACTTATCGTATATTAGATTATCAGCTCTAAGCAGTTTGCCTCCAAAAGAAACAGATACATTACCCTCTGCATAGATAACATCATTTATTTCAGACTGTTTATCGGATTGGATTATTAACTCTTGATGCTTTTCGGCTTTAGCCACTGAAAAAGAATCAAGATTTTTAGTAAATAAAGCTATATAGGAATTATCATCATCAGAAATTTTTGGATTAATTGACAATATCTCTCGAATATAATTATTTGACAAATGCAATTCAGCATTTTGATTATTAATATTTTTATTAATTTTTGCTAATTCAGCTGATTTGGATGGCTGTATGAAATTAATAAAAAGAAAAGAGAAAAATATAACTTTTTTTGAAATTCCAGAAATCAATTTAGAAATTTATTGAGGGATTAATCTTGAGGACTTTCTAGGTCTTTTCTATTTGGCGTTCTGGTTGGGTCACTTGCTAAAAATCCGAAAAGAAATATTCCGACAAAGAAAAAGACGATAGTGTAAACAGAAATTTTTAAGGCAAGCATGAAATTAAGTTAACTGGCGGATTTATATCCTATTAAATTTATAATTAAACTATGGTTATTTGTTTACTTTTTGTATTTTTGGAAAATTTTGAAATACTTTAGGAATTAATTAATCGTCATGATCATCCCAAGGATCAGTAAGTTTTGCTGCTTTAGGTCCAAAGGCAGTCCACAGACCAAAACCCGTTAAAGCTAAAAGTAATGCCAGAATTGTTACAGCTATAGAAACTGCAGGATCTGGAGCAGATGATAAAGTTTGCATCAATTTTGCTAAGTTTGTAAACAATTTATGTATAACTTCTTATACAATAGCGAAATAATATTCGATTTTGTGAATTTAACATGGGTCAAAAAACAGCCTTAGGAAGTCTTTTAAAAGCAATTGGCAATTCAGGTCAAGGTAAAGTGGTACCTGGTTGGGGGGCAGTTCCTGTGATGACCGTCATAGGGCTACTATTACTTGTTTTTTTAGTTATTCTTCTACAAATTTATAACCAATCCTTACTACTGCAAGGCTTTTCAGTAGATTGGAACGGAAACTAAATTCCTGAAATAATCTCTAAAAGTTTTTTTAGTTAATTAAGAATAATAAGAAGATTGCTATATCTTTTTATAATTTTTTTTTATTAAATAGTTATAGTTTGTATATATTAATAATTCTCAATAATTAAAATATTTAAAAATAAACCATGAAAGAGATATTTTTAATTGGACTTGGAAACCCTGGTAAAAAATATTTCAGTAATAGACATAATATAGGTTTCTTGCTGCTTGAAAATTTTTCAAAAAAATATAATTCAAATTTTTTATTAAAAGATAAGCTTAAAAGTTCCTGCTCAGAATTTCAAATAAATAATTCAACTTTCAGGTTATTTTTACCAAATACTTTTATGAATAACAGCGGTGATGCTGTCCGAGCAATAGTTGATTGGTACAAAATAAATTTAGATCAGATTTTCATAATAGTCGATGATAAAGATCTTCCTCTTGGAAAAATAAGATTTAGAAAAAAAGGAAGCTCAGGTGGACATAACGGACTTAAAAGCATCATTGAACAATTGCAAACAGAAAACTTTAAAAGAATAAGAATTGGTATTGGGTCACCTCCTCTAACAAAAGAAAAAAATAATTTCAATACCATTTCACATGTATTAGGAAATATTTCTCTAGAAGAAAAATCAATATTGGATAAAGTGTATAGGAGAGTAATAGAATCCCTCGAAAAACTAAATACCCTAAAAGAAGAATATATAATTAATGAATTAAATTCTTTTGACAAAGACCAGCCTTAAGAAATGCGTTCAAAACCTGAAACAATTGCCAATGTCAGTGTTAACGATTATTGCTTCTCAAAAAAACAAATTCAGGGAGTTGTGGAAGCTAGTCAATTTAAGTGGACCTTTACATGGTCCTTTCATAAAGGTTTATTAACGGTAAATCCGCCTTTAGGAAGAGCATTAATTGAGGGTGCCTTATTGAGATTTTTATTGAAAAAAGATTATGAACTAGAAGCAGGGAATCAGTACAAGTTCACTATTTCAGCCAAGTTTTAAATTCTATATTTTGATTCAAAGTAAACTTCATTTTGCAAAAATCTTCTAAAATTATCAGAGCTGATATTGCATCAAGATTTTTATTAAGAATAAAAACCTCTCTAGGCATTAAAAACTTCAGACCACTAATTGGAAAAAGTTCGAAATATCTTGCTTTAGCCCTGTAGGTAGTATTTTTTTCCTCAAAAGTTATTATTTCTTTTTTAAAAAAAAATAGTTTTTCTCTAATTTCTCTGCTAGTAGTGCCATTACCAATAATAATTTGTGATATGTTCTCAGCGGTAATTAAATTCCTGACATAATTCTCAAGTAATTCACTTTTAAGAACAATTGCTTTATAAACTTTTTTTTCACTTATTTCAGCTAAAACTAAGCCGCATTTACTTTTCCCAGGATCAATAGTTATTACTCTAGGCATTTATGATGCAATCTTTAGAATATTAATTTCAACGACTATTGGCTCCACAGTTTTACTATCTCTTAAAGATACTACTTCTAACTTAAATTTAATATTTTGATTTTCTTGAAGAAAGTCTCTAATTTTTTTTACAAAATTTCCATTTGTTTTAATTTCACTAACTTGTGAACCTTTTGACTTAATTTCATCTCTTGTTGCTCTAAGCAATGATTTAATTTTTAAATTTATAGATTTAAGATTTAAATCACTCTCTCCTAAAATTGCACTTGTAATAACATCCCCTTTTTTGACTATAAATTTGTTCTCTAATAAATCAGGAGATACAAAAACATAATTATCCCCTTTTAAAACATTTGTTGCTGATTTAATTAATAAAATCCAGTTACCACCTTTAGCAGCTATTTTCTCAATTTTTATAAAATCGCTGGGTCTCCACAAAAGAATATTTTTTGCTTCTTTATTAATTGGGATGACAATTTTCCTAACAAATTTATCAGCTTCATTATATATTTTTGTTAAGTCTAGTTTTATATTTGAGCTGGAATTAATCTCAGCAATAAATAATGTTTGTCCTCTTTTAAATACGATATTTCCCCTCCTTAATTCTTTAATATTATTTTTTAATTGATTTAACTCCTTTTCTTTTTGAATAATTTTATCTTCAAGTTCCTTTCGTTCTTCCTGTAGAGGGATTAAGGCCTTTTTACTTTCATCTAAAGTTTTTTGCAAAAAAGGAATATCAACAAAAAGCCTTTGTCTGAATTCCTCACTAACTAAAATCAATAACCCTATTGAAATTGAACTTATAAACCCACCTGTTATTATCGTTATTATTGTTGCTGTTTTTTTTGGTCTTAATTTTAAGATACTAAATCTTGCTTTGCCAATCTTTGTTCCAAGAATATCCCCAAACGGTGCAATTAATCCCCCTAGTAATATTAAAAAAACAATTAAAATCCAAGCCACACTTTTGCATACACTTAAAACATCATAATTTATGATGAATCAATTAAATCTTTTTGCAAGAGCAATTGGATCGAACACTGTAATCTTTTTTCTTTCAATATTAAGAAGCCCTGACTCCTTCAAATCTCCCAATAATCTTGTAATTGTGACTCTTGTAGAACCAATAGCTTCAGCAATTGCCTGATGTGAAAGCCTTAGATCTATTGTGATACCTTTTTCTCCTGCAACTCCAAAGTCTCTACAAAGAACCATTAAAAAACTCACTAAACGAGAAGACATATCTCGATGGGTAAGAGTTTCTATCATTGTTTCAGTTTGCAGAATCCTACTTGAAAGCCCCTGCAAAAGTAATAGTCCCACTGATGCATCTTCTTCTATAGCTCTTAAAACAGAATTTGCAGGTGCTGTTATCATTTCAACTCTTGTAAATGCTATTGCATGGTAAAAACGATCAGATCTATGACCTGTAAGAAGAGATAAAACACCAAAGAGACTATTTTCTCTCAAAAGAGCAACAGTTATTTCTTCGCCTGACTCATAAACTCTTGACAGTCTTACTGCTCCTCTTCTTATAAGATAAACCCTTTCAGCAGGGTCCCCAGGGAAAAATATCGTTTTAGATCTGTCAACCATTTCTGTGCTTGCACCATCAAGACCTTTAATAACTTCCATTAAAGTTCTATTGATTGGAAAACGTTCTCCAACAGAGTTAATTTTATTTTGTCCGGACTGTTGCGAAGTAAAGCGGTTGAATCCTGATGAAGGAGGTATCATAAATATCTTTATTATTAAAAAATTTAAGGAGGCACCCTGAAATATCTTGTATCAACTGTAACAATTTTCAATTCTTATTAATTTATAAAGAAGCTTTTTTAATACAGCTTGAACTTGCTTAACCCTTTTTTTAAGTAAAATTACACTATATGCAGCGTCAACAAATCCTATTTATACTTTATATAGTAAAGAATTTAAATAATGGTACTTAGTTCATCCCATATTTATTCCAAAAGTAGTCTTGATGTTGTAGATATAAATACTTCTAACAAAATTAACGTAAAAAGATTTACACAAAATGGACAAATCCAAATCTATCAATCTTCATATCGAGGAAGCTACCCTTCTATCATTAGAGACTCTCTAAGAAATGCTGCTCTTGGTAAGAAAGTAATCCTAATACAATTTATGAAAGGAGGGGTTAAGCAAGGAGTTGAAAATGCAGTAAAACTATGCGGCAATTTAACTTGGGTAAGGTCATCACATTCATTTGATCAATATAATTCTGAAGAAATTGAAAATAATAAAAATTTAAAAAAATCTATTCATGAATCAACTATTGAATTATGGGATTTTTGTAAAAAAGAGCTTCAGTCTGGTGAGAATGATCAAGTTATACTTGATGAAATTTTTTTAGCTATTGATATGAAAATTATCGATAAAGATGATTTGATTTCAACACTTGAAAACCGATTTATAACTGGAGATGTAATCCTTACTGGTACAGATATTCCTAAAGATTTATTATTAATGGCCAACCAAATTACTGAACTTCGCTCATAAAATAATGCTAAAAAATGATCTCTGGATAAATCAAAAAGCCTCGGAAGGGATGATAAACCCCTTTCAATCAAATTTAGTGAGGCATCTTGAGCCTGGCAGTAAACAAAAGCCAGTTTTGAGTTATGGATGTTCATCTTATGGCTATGATTTGAGACTTTCATCAAAAGAATTCTTAATTTTCAGACATATCCCCGGGACGGTGATGAATCCCAAAAATTTTAATCCTAATAATTTAGAAAAAACTGTTCTTCATCATGATAATGATGGAGACTTTTTTATTCTTCCCGCTCACTCCTATGGTTTAGGAGTGGCTTTAGAAAAGATGAAAGTACCAGAGAATATAACTGTAATCTGCATAGGGAAAAGTACTTACGCAAGACTAGGAATTATTGTTAACACAACTCCAGCTGAGGCAGGGTGGGAAGGTCATCTAACTTTAGAGTTTAGTAATAGTTCAGGTGCAGATTGCAGAATTTATGCTGAAGAGGGCATTTGCCAACTACTCTTTTTTGAAGGTGATCCATGCTCTACAACCTATCAAGATAGAAGAGGTAAATATCAAAACCAACCAGAAAAAGTTACTCTAGCTAAGATCTAATAATGAGTAAAGTTGAACTAATTTCGCTAACTCCTGATGCAGAAAAAACAATGGCTTATATTGCAAGAGTTAGTAATCCAAAAAATCAGCAAAATGAGGATTATTCCAAGTTATTAAGTTATTGCATTAAAAACGAACATTGGAGTGTTTTTGAACAGTCATTTATGACCTTACAAATAGAAACTAATAGGGGGATTGCAGCTCAAATTTTAAGACATAGATCCTTTACTTTTCAGGAATTTTCACAGCGATATGCAGATAGTTCCCAACTGGGTAATATTCCCTTACCAGAATTGAGGCGTCAAGATTTTAAAAATAGACAAAATTCAATTCCTGACCTACCTGATGACTTAAAAAAAAGATTCAATGAAAAAATTAGTTTACATTTTCAGGCTGCTTCAGAATTATATGAAGATTTACTTGCTGAAGGCGTAGCTAAAGAATGTGCGAGATTTGTTTTACCATTAGCAACTCCAACAAGAATTTATATGTCTGGATCATGCAGATCTTGGATCCATTACATTCATTTAAGATCAGCTCACGGCACCCAAAAAGAACACAAGTCTATTGCCCAAAATTGCAAGTCTATTTTTAAACAAAGTTTTCCGATTGTATCAAAATCTTTAGAATGGTAAAAATTACCCATGACTACGAGGACTAACCTCAATATTTCTATTTTCTTGAATTATTGAAAATTCAGCATTAATTAGTTCCTCATAGGGTTGTTCTTCGTTTTCTAAATTTTTAATAGAATCCCTTAGTTTTATTTCATCTTGTTTCCCAATAAAAGTAGATATAAGATTACCCTTTTGATCAAAAAGATTAACTTGAGGAATCCCGTTTACGTCAAACTTCTCAATATAATTGCCCCATTTTTGATTATCAACATTTAAAAAAACAAAATTAATATCTTTTTCAAATTCATTTTTAAAAGCAGAAACTTGTGGAGCCATTTCTTTGCAAACTTCACACCACTCAGCATAAAATTCCAGAAATGTAGGTTTATTATTTGTAAAAGCTATTTCAGGGTCAACAGATAATTCTCCAAAACTCTTTAAAAGATAAGTTGATTTAAAAAATAGATCTTTAAATAAAACTAATGAAACAAAAACAATAGATATAAATAAAATAAGAATTGTTTTTAAATTTGTCTTTAAAAATGGCTCTTTACTTTCAGATTGCATTATTAAGGAATTACTAACTGAAAACATCTTAAATAAGTTACACAAATAAAGAGAATTAAAATCTTTAAGCTTTTAAACAACTGATAAATTAAAATTGAATAATTATCAAACAATTTCTTTGAGTCCTGAAATCTAATTATGCAATCAATCTTTGGAACTGATGGAATAAGAGGAATATTTAATGAAGAGATAACTTATTCTCTAGCGTACAAAGTGGGATATGCTATTGGTTCGACATTTGAGAAGAAAAATCCAATATTGATTGGAAGAGATACAAGAATTAGTGGAGATATTCTGCTTCAAGCTCTAACACAAGGTATAAAAGCAAGTGGCAAAAAATTTATAAATCTAGGAATCTGCCCTACCCCAGCTATACCTTTTTTAATCAAAAAAGAAAACCTGAGTAGTGGGATCATGATATCAGCGAGTCATAATCCGCCAGAATATAATGGCATCAAAATTTTTGATCATAATGGTCAAAAAATTACTAAATTTATTGAAAATAAAATTCAAAAATTAATTGACCAATCAAATCAAAATATATCAGTTCCCACAAAAGTGATTCCCTTAGATACTAATAATGATCTTATTGATATTTACATTAAAGGCCTAATCCAAACGATGGGTGGAGAAAATCTAAGCGGGTTGAAAATAATACTAGACACATGCTATGGATCAGCGACAACTTGTGCTAAAAAAATTTTTCAGTCTCTTGGTGCTGATGTAAGAGTTATCAATAACTCTAAAAATGGGTTAAAAATTAATATGAATTGTGGTTCTACCAACCTCGAACCATTAAAAAAAGCATTAAGACAGACTCCTGCAGATATGGGTTTTAGCTTTGATGGAGATGCCGATAGAGTGATTGGAATAGATTCAAAAGGCAATGTGCTAGATGGAGATCACATTCTTTTTCTTTGGGGTAGAGAACTTATGGAACAAAAAATTCTCACAAATAATTTACTTATATCAACGCAAATGGCAAACTTAGGTTTTGAAAAAGCCTGGAAGAAAATTGGAGGAATTTTATATAGAACTGATGTAGGAGATAAATATGTGCTTGACGCAATTAAGGAGGAAAGAGCTATTTTAGGAGGTGAGCAGTCAGGGCATATACTCTCAAAAATTAATGACTTTTCTGGAGATGGAATATTGACTGCACTGCAAATTTCTAAATATTGCAAAAAGAAAAATATTAATTTAAATGATTGGCTTAAAAGTAGTTTCGAACCTTTTCCTCAAAAACTAACAAATATCAATTTAGATTTTAATATTAATAAGTTAAATCCAAATGCCAAAATCTTGATTGATCAAACCATAAAGAATTTTCAGACAATATATTCGGAAAATTGTAGAGTTTATATAAGGCCTAGCGGCACAGAACCCTTAATGCGAGTTCTAGTTGAGGCCGAAAATTATAAAAAAGTTCATTCTTTATCAAGCGAAATAACAAATAAACTCTTTTTAGAAATAACGAAAATAATCAATTAAAGATGAATTAAATTTTAATGTAGATCCTTTCAAAAATATCAAGTTGGTTATCAATAACATACTTTTCCCGATTGGTTTTAACTTTATTTGGATTAAAACTTACTGAATAATTCAAATCTTTTTTATCTATTGTTTTAAAATAAGAATTACTTGTTATGATGCAATCCATATAATCGAATAAATCCTTGACATCTGTTTTTATAAAAATGAGGGTCCCTATTTGTAATGAATTTGAGAGAACATTAATAAATTCTGACTGAACTATACGCCTTTTATAATGTCTCTTTTTAAACCATGGATCAGGAAAATTAAAAGAAATGCTTTTTAGATTTTGAATAATAAATTTATTTTGGGAATCATTTAAAATATTGTTAGCATTACCGAATATGAAATATAGATTTTTGATTTCTTTTTCAAGCACCTTTATTTTGGCATTTTTCACTAATTTCTCACGGATTTCAATTCCCAAATAATTCCAACTGGTATTAACTAAAGCTAAATCGAATAGAAACTCACCTGCAGCACAACCAATATCCAAATGAAGATTCAATGTAGCATCACCAAACATTTCTATCAAAGAAGGTATTCTCTCAATTTGATTGAAATTATTGCTAAGCGGATTAACATGCTGTCTCATACGATTATTAACATATTACTAGGCAATAATATAAGGATGCATAATATTCATAACTATGACAATAGTAAGTCCAAAAGTAACAGTTTGATGTTTAATTATTATGTGTTTAAAAAGAAAAAGTTTTGAACGTTTTTAATCATCTTTCTATTTGGCTATCCTTTCAACTTTCAATAATTTTCCTTATTGGTATTCCCGTTACTCTTTCCTTGTGGTCATTTAAAAAAAGAAATAAAGCAGTTAATAAACTTCTTTCAATTTATTGGAAAATATCCCTTTTATTTTTTATAAGCCTTCTTCTTTTAATAGGTAAATACAATTATGCTCTCGTGATAACAAATATTTCAACATTATTAATGACAGTTTCAGTTTGGTTTTGGAACGATATTAATGATGAGTTAAGAGAATATGATTTTTCTTACTCTCTCACCACAACGACAAAAATTTGGAGATGGACGATAACTTTTATATCTCTCAATTTCTTTATTCAGAGTTTACAAAACTTTAACTGCTTTTCTTTTATTAATTCGGATGCGTGTGCAATATGGCTTCAGCCTTCTTCAAATTTATATCTTATTTTAAAAAATTTATTTAATTTTTTCTTTGGAGCTAACTTTACTCAGCCAATAGCAAAATTCTTAGGATTATTTTCATTATTAATCTATATTTTAGGCCTCATTCAATGGTCAATAATCAAATTACCTAAAAATGGAAGAAACTCTTACTTCTGAGAAAATGGCAAAAATTGATTTAATAAATAGTCTTGAAAAAATCAGTTCCGAGATACCTAATAGGATACTCAAACTAGAGGGTTTCATCAAAAAAGAAAATCAAAAAGAACAATTAGAAATAATTATTTTCAGAGGTTTCAGTAGCTCAACAACTCATCCAATTGAAATAGATTCAGAAAAAAAAGTAATAGCACTTAATTATATAATTAAGAATTTTAAACTTTATAAAGCACCATTAACAGAGGCCGGGGGGAATTTTATAAGAGAAAATGAAAACTCAGTTTTCTTTTTGAATCAAAAAAACTGGATTTAAATAAATTCAAAATTGATAATATTTGAACATCTTTTGCATAATTTTGTATTTTGTATTCCAATAAAAGTTTCTTTTTGATAATGCCAACATCTATCACAT
Source organism: Prochlorococcus sp. AG-347-K10 (assembly GCA_003278955.1). Classification (GTDB taxonomy): domain Bacteria; phylum Cyanobacteriota; class Cyanobacteriia; order PCC-6307; family Cyanobiaceae; genus Prochlorococcus_A. The sequence goes on along the minus strand of QCCB01000002.1, from coordinate 94,286 downwards.
TTTTGACCTTGAGCTTTTAATATTTGTATTTTTCCAAGTGCATTGTTATCAATAATTAGAGAATTTTCAACTAAATCAGATACCACTTGGAAGTTTGATACTATAAGCCAATCCCTAAATAAATCTACATCTTGATTGCCAAATTCTTTTAGCCAAGTAAGTGAATCTTTTAAAATTTTATCTTCAGGTAAATAATTAACTTCAGTTTCCAAAGCTGCTCCAATTATTTGTTTGTTTCTACATCCTTCTATAGCCTTGTTAATTTCAACTCTCAAATTTCTTAAATTTGCAATATGTTCATTAAGTATTTGATTTTTCCATGACTGAGAAAATATTGGCCATCCTCTTTGAAAAACTGATTTTTCTTTAGTTGAATATGGTATATTTTGCCAAATATCTTCAGCCATATGACAAAGAACTGGAGAAATAAGTACAGCTAAATTTTCAACAACTTTTGACATGACGAACTGACATGATCTTCTCCTAAATTGTGATTTAGAACTTACATACAACCTATCCTTCGCAATATCCAAATAAAAATTTGATAGATCTACAACGCAAAAACTTTGCAAAATTTGGAAAAATTTTGAAAATTCATAATTTTCATAGGCATTTGTTATTTCATCTGTAACCTCAACTAGTCTGCCTAACATCCATTGATCTAAGAGGGGCAATTGATCAATTTCAAAACTATCAACATTAGGATCATAATCATGAATATTACCTAGAAGATATCTTGCAGTATTACGAACTTTTCTGTAAACGTCTGAAAGTTGCTTGAGTATATTTGAACCAATTGGAACATCAACTGAATAATCTACAGAGCTTACCCATAGCCTTAAAACATCAGCACCATAAGCAGGATCAGATTTTTTATTATTACCTCCATTAATAATAATATTTGGGTCAACAACATTTCCTAAAGATTTACTCATTTTTCTTCCATTTTCATCAAGGGCAAAACCATGAGTTAAAACTTTCTTATAGGGAGGTTTATTATTGACTGCAACAGATGTTAGCAAAGAAGACTGAAACCATCCTCGATGTTGATCTGAGCCCTCTAAATAAAGGTCTGCTGGATACTTTAATTCACTTCTCAGTTCGCATACTGCGGCCCAGCTAGATCCTGAATCGAACCAAACATCCATTGTATCTGTCCCTTTTTTCCATTGATCCGATTCTTTTGCATAACTTTCAGGCAAAAGATTTTTAACATCCCAATCCCACCAAATATCTGCTCCATGTTCACTAAAAATTTTTTGAATATGATTAATTATCTCGTTGTTAAGTAGAATATTATTACCATTTTTTTTATAAAAAACTGGAATAGGTACACCCCATGACCTCTGTCTAGAAATACACCAATCTCCTCTCCCAACAACCATAGAATAAATTCTTTTCTTTCCAGTCTCTGGCATCCATTCAACATTTTCGATTGCCTTTAATGCAGATGATCTAAAGCCATTTACAGAGGCAAACCATTGTTCTGTTGCCCTAAAAATAGTTGGTTTTTTGGTTCTCCAATCATACGGATATCTATGTTTATAATTTTCTTGTAATAGGAGCATATTATTTCCTTTTAAATATTCAATAATTAAATCATTTGCATCTTTCAGGACATTGGATCCTTGAAATTGTCCAGAAGATTCATTTAAGTTTCCTTTTTCATCAACAACACATGTAATAGGTAAATCATATTTTTGCCCGACATTAAAGTCATCTATCCCATGACCGGGTGCAGTATGAACAATTCCAGTACCTGATTCTGTCGTAATGTAATCCCCTCCAATCAAGATTCTGCAATTTTTACCTTTAGTGGGATGTTGATATTCAATATTTTCCAATTGAGAGCCTTTGACCTCTAAAAGTACCTTGAAATCCTTATTAAATTTCTTACTTATTTCAGAAGATAAATCTTTTGCAAAAAGATAAATTAGTTTCTCTTCATCAATAGCAAAAACGTACTTTATTTTTGGATTTACTGCAACTGCTTCATTTGCAGGTATAGTCCAAGGAGTAGTAGTCCAAATAGTTATAAAGGAATTATTTTTAAATAAATCTTTTTTGATATTAGGATTTTCTTGGATGAAATTTAATAGAATTTCCTCGGATATTTTAGTGATTTTCAAAGAAACATAAATACTTTTTGAATAATGTTCATCAGGATATTCTAATTCTGCTTCTGCAAGTGCAGTCCTCGAACTTGGACTCCAATGCACGGGTTTAAGGCCTCTATATATATAGCCATTTAAAAACATTTTCCCAAATACTCCAATCTGAGCAGATTCATAGCTTTTCTTAAGGGTTAAGTAAGGGTTATCCCAATCGCCCCAAATGCCCCACCTTTTGAAACCCTCCATCTGATTATTAATTTGGATATGGGCATAATCTGTTGCTTTTTTTCTCAGATTTAAAGTGTCAAGATTCTTTCTTTCATCAGATTTTAAATTCTGAAGAACTTTTAATTCAATAGGTAATCCATGGCAGTCCCAGCCAGGCACATAATGTACCCTAAATCCTCTTAAAGTTTTGTACTTATTTATTATGTCTTTTAAAACTTTATTAAGAGCATGACCCATATGAAGAGCTCCATTTGCATAAGGAGGGCCATCATGTAATGTAAATATTTCGCCTGAGTTGTTTGCACCTAATTGGAAATCAATATTGTTGTTAGCCCAAAAGTTCTGAATCTCAGGTTCTCTGACAACTGAGTTAGCACGCATTGAGAAGTCAGTTTTAAGTAAATTTAAAGTTTCTTTATAAGAGAAGTCTGATTTTTGGTCTTTGCTATTTTGAGATTTCATACGACGATATTAAAAAATATTGGTGATCAAAAGAATTATTAAATAAATCTAGTTCATTATATTCTTTCTTAATTGAACTGTAGTTTTTTTGGGATTTTGCAAATAACCATTTTATTAAATTTTAGACTTTTATATTATCATTTTTATCATTTCTTACCCACTTTTTCTGGGTTGTATTTTTATTATTGCTACCAAAATTAAAAAAATTTAAAGGTTTTGTAAAATTACCAAATCCCAAATTTATAGCTTCTAATATTTTCGAAAAGTTATTTTTTAATTCTAAAAAGGTAGTTAATTTTTTCTTTTCGTTATCTGTCAATTGGTACCATCTAGATAAAAAAAGCTCTACTAGATAAAAAATAACTAGTACCGTGAAAAAGAGTAATACTATAAAAAAAAATTCATCTATTATTTTATTTTTAATTATTAATATCAACCCTATTAATAAATTCAAAAAAGCTTTTATCAAGTCCTTAGGTTTGCCTAGCTCAAGATAAATGATCGGTACAGTTAAAAAAATGATCCCAATTATGATATAAAAAATTCCCAAATAAAATACCAAACTATTCATGAAATTAAATTGTTATCTAAATTATAAGAAATTGATATAAACAAACAAACTTTCGTTTAGGATTCCCTTAAGTGCGGTCGGGGAGACTTGAACTCCCACACCCGAAGATACGAGTACCTAAAACTCGCGCGTCTACCAATTCCGCCACGACCGCTCAAATAAAATAATAATTGAAAGAAGTATGTTTTAAGAATTTTTTTTCTTAAGATGATTAATTTGACACATTAAATTAAATATCTCTTAAAAGAAATTTTTTATATTTGAGCATGCAATCATCATAAAATATTAGTTATATTAACTAAAGAATATTAGAAACGATTTCAAACCTCACCAGTAAAAATACAACAAAAAATACTAATTCTTCGAAAACACTTAATTGGCAAAAAGAGATTAAAAGTTACGTAGATCCGCCAAGTTTTTGGAATCCAACATTAGGATTATTTTTTGGCGGTTATTTTCTAGCTTTTCTTAGCATATGGCAATGGTATAGAGGCGTTTGGCCTTTACCTTTACTTGTAGCCACTGCTTTTTTAGCTTTACATATTGAAGGTACTGTAATCCATGATGCTTGTCATAAAGCTGCGCATCCAGTTCCTTGGATAAATCAAGCAATGGGGCATGGCTCAGCAATCCTCCTAGGCTTTAGCTTCCCAGTTTTTACTAGAGTTCACTTACAACATCATATTCATGTAAATCACCCAAAAAATGATCCAGATCACATTGTCAGCACTTTTGGTCCAATTTGGCTGATTGCTCCAAGATTTTTTTATCATGAGGTTTTTTTCTTTCAAAGAAAACTTTGGCGAAGATATGAATTACTACAATGGGGAATTGAAAGATCCATATTCATAACAATTATCTTGGCAGGTTTGAAATTTGACTTTATGAATTTAATTTATAATTTATGGTTCGGCCCAGCATTAATGGTAGGGGTCACTTTAGGAATATTTTTTGATTATTTACCCCATAGACCATTTAAATCAAGAAATAAATGGATAAATTCTCGAGTTTATCCAAGTAAATTTATGAATTTATTAATAATGGGACAAAATTACCATCTCATTCATCATCTTTGGCCTTCGATTCCTTGGTTTGAATACAAAATAGCTTATGAAAAAACTAAGCCTTTATTGGATAAAAAAGGCTCACCTCAAAGGGTTGGGATTTTTGAAAGCAAAGAAGATATTTTTAACTTTATTTATGATTTATTAATAGGTATAAGGAGTCACAGCAAAAAGAGAGGGAAAATAAGAACAATCATAAATTTATATCCAGGCTTTAAAATAAAAAAATTTTTATTAAAGATAGTCAACAAAACATTTATTGGAAGCAACTAGCTTATTCATTCATTAATAATTTTTGGTACTTTAAAATATTTATCTTCTCGCGATGGACCCAATTCTAAAAGTTCATCATTGCAATCAGATTTTTTCTTTTCGTCTTTTCTAAATACATTTACAACCTCTATAGCTCTCGTTGTACAGGGGACATCATCTGTATCAATTTTTTCAAGTTGTCTTATATAATCCAATATTTTTTCTAATTGTTCTGCCTGATTATTAATTTCATTCTCGTTAAGTTCTAATCTCGCTAGATGAGCAACTTTTTTTACTTCCTCTTTAGTTATTCTTGTCATACTTTAATATCTTTCTTATAAAATAATAGTTTATTAAGAACAAGTTATTTACATATCCTTTGAATTTCAAATAATTTAAAAAAATAATCACATTTTTTTGAAAATCAATATCAAGTAATAGCCTTAATTATTTTTCTCAGCTAAAAATGATATTAGTTAGATATTGAAAAATAGAAGAAGAATTATTTCCAAAAAATTTTTTTTATCGGCACTCTAAACTTGTTGCTCCTGATTTAATAGGCTGTCACTTAATAAAAAAAAATAATGAGATAGATCAAGTTAAAGGGGTTATTGTTGAAACTGAAGCTTATTCACAGGAAGAAGAGGCCTGTCATGGCTACCGTAAAATGACTGATTCAAACAAATCATTATTTGGGAAACCTGGCACATTTTATATTTACAAATCTTATGGAATTCATCATTGTTTAAACATAGTTACTGATAAAGAAAATTTTGCGAGTGGTGTTTTGATAAGATCAGTTTTTATCTCTAATAAAGATGCAAGATTAGCTTCTGGACCCGGCTTAGTAACTAAAACATTCAGTGTAGACATTTCATTTAACTCACTTGAAGTTCTTAATAACAAAACTTTATGGATTTCTCCACGAGACTCCACACTAGAGGAAAAAGATCTTATTCAAAGTACAAGAATTGGCATATCAAAGGCAAAAAATATAAAATGGCGTTGGTATCTCAAAAATAGTAGGAGTGTAAGTAAAAGATTAAAAGGTGACAGAACACCTAAATTTCAATAATCATTTATCTTTTTAAGCGTAATGCGAATTTGGCCTCATAAACATATCCACACACTAGCTAATTTTTCAATTAAAGATTATGAGTCAGTATTTGAATTAGCTAATAGATTTGATGCGCTAAAGAATGCAGGAACAAAAAAGATACCGGCCTTACAAGGGACTTTGGTAACATCTTTATTTTTTGAAGCTAGTACAAGAACAAAAAATAGTTTTGAGCTTGCAGCAAAAAGACTTTCTGCTGATGTCCAAACATTTGCCCCATCCTCCAGCTCTTTAACAAAAGGCGAAACAATAATTGATACGGCGATAACTTATTCAGCGATGGGGGCGGATACATTAGTTATCAGACATTCATCAAGTTACATAACCTTTGAGATCGCAAAAAAACTTGATGCAATAAATTCCAAGACTTCTGTTCTCAATGCAGGAGACGGATTACATAGTCACCCCAGCCAAGGATTACTTGACATCTATACATTGATAAAATTCTTTTCCCAAAAAACACTGAATCCAGAGGTTTTAAATTCCAAAAAAATTTTAATAATTGGAGACGTTAATCATTCAAGGGTTGCCAGGTCAAATCTTTGGGCTTTGAGTGCATTCGGCGCCGATATAATTTTATGTGGTCCTAAGACATTAATACCTGATGAATTTATCAATTTTTTAAAAACCCCCGCGCCAAATCAAACAGAAGATCCTGTTAAATCAAGAGGTTCTATAACAATCTCTAGATCATTGGAAGAATCAATAAAAATTGCAGATGCGATTATTGTTTTAAGACTCCAGAAAGAGAGAATGATGGAAAATTTACTAAGTAGTATTGATTCATATAGTTTGGATTATGGCTTAACCCCAGAGAAATTATCTTTAAATAATAAAGAAATTCCAATTTTACATCCTGGTCCTATTAACAGAGATATTGAAATAAGTAGCAAAGTGGTAGATCGATATCCTAATTGCTTAATTAATAATCAAGTTGCAAATGGTATCCCTATAAGAATGGCTTTGCTTTATCTACTACAAAAACACAACAAGTAAATTCATAGCAACTTAAGACTTTCAGTAAAGAAGCCATAAAATAGTCCCAATCTTAAGGAATCTAATAAAAGTACAAAAAATTTCTTTTTCCTTTCAAATCTAAAATTTCTTCTTAGAGCTATTAAAAACTCAATGAAAACTACTGATAAAAAAGCGGCTACTGGATCCATAAGTTCCACTACGGCACTTACCATACCAAGAGAACTTCCAAAAAAGTAGCCTATTAAAAGTGTAATCAATGATATTGAATATCTTCGCCATGGATTATTAGCCCAAATACTTAATGTTTGAATATTTTCCACAATTTTTAGCTGAAATTTTGTCTTTTGAGGTTTAACAACCATTTTGCAGTAAACTAAGCCGCTTCAGAGTTTGATTGAATTTTAGTATTTCCTTCTATTAATTCAAGTAATGCCTCTAACTGAGCCATTAACCCTCTTAATTCGCCTGGGTCAGGAAAAAGGTCATCTTCTCGTATCCCTAAATGCATTTCTCTGAGCTCTTGCCTTAAATAGCGTATGTGACTAATGACTTGCTCTCTTTTGGTTTGCGACATAAAATAAATTTTTACAACAATATTTTAAGAAAGAATATTTTTGAAAAGGAGCATTTTCATATTTATGACTGAGAATGAAGATAAATGCCGTAACAACAATTTGAAAAGATTATGAAAATTAAAATCATCTTATCCTTGAAAATATGTACTTAATTCCTATATCAATTTTAAATAATTACTTGAGGCTTTATTATTAGAGTATATTGACTTTACTCAATATGAAATTCATTTCTGAAAATAAAATAAGTGAGGAACTATTAAATTCTTTTGATGAAGAAATGACCCTTGAGCTCGCTAAAAGACTAGAGGAAGATAATTATAATACTCCATTTGATGGTTTAAAAGACTGGCACTTACTGAGAGCTCTTGCAATCAATAGACCTGAATTAACAACTAATTATACCCATCTCCTCGATCAGGAACCTTTCGATGAAAACTAAAAGTAAGGACTCCAAAATAAAGGTTCTTTTATTAATAACTGGAAGTATTGCAGCTGTAAGGATTCCATTATTAGTTAGCCAATTAGCGAAAGAAAATTATGAAATAAAATGCGTTTTATCAAAAAATGCAGAAAATTTAATAAAGCCGCTTTCTCTTTCTATTTTAAGTAGAAGTCCGTGCATTTTAGATAATGATCAATGGTCTGATAGTCAATCAACACCTCTTCACATAGAACTAAGTAATTGGGCTGATATTTTAATCATCGCCCCTTTAACAGCGTCAACATTAGCAAAATGGGTAACTGGAAATGCAGAGGGATTGATCCCAAGCATCTTAATAGCAAATATAAAGCCAATTATTGTTGCACCAGCAATGAATACACAAATGTGGCTAAATAAAGCTGTCCAAAAAAATTATGAGAATTTACAGAATTACGAAAATGTTTTGTCTTTGCAACCAAGTGAGGGCCTCTTAGCATGTGATGCTGTTGGCATCGGTAAGATACCTTCAAATGATCTAATCCAATTAGCTCTTGAATTTATAGCTTCACACAAACAAAATGAATATCGCAAAGATTTACTTAATAAAGAAATTTTAATAACTGGAGGGTGTACCTTAGAGAAAATTGACGCCGCAAGACACATTACTAACAAGAGTTCTGGAGCTATGGGCCTACTTCTTTCTCAAGTAGCGAGATTCAGAGGAGCACAAGTAAAATATGTTCATGGTCCTTTGAAAATCGATAAGAATATTACTGATGGAATAAAAAGATATGAAATTGAAACTAGTGTAGATTTAATTAAGGCACTTAATTATGAAATATCAAATTGCGATTATTTTTTCATGAATGCAGCAGTTTCTGATTTCAAGATAACCTCTGATACTTCAGCTAAAATTCCAAAAAATCAAATTAATGCTCATCTGAATCAAAACTTTGAGCTAGTCCCAGATATTTTAAAAACAATTAGTAAATCAAAAAAAGATAATCAAGTTTTTGTAGGCTTTTGTGCTTTTACAGGATCTATCGAAGAAGCACGAATGACAATTAAAGAAAAGATTATCCAAAAGGGTTGTGATTATCTATTTGCAAATCCAATTGATCTTGAAGGCCAAGGATTTGGCTTTTTGGCACAAAATGAAGGTTGGCTATTTGATACTAACAATATGGAACACTACATTAACAAAACATCAAAAGTTGATTTAGCAAATAAATTAATAACCCAAATTATTTCATTAAAAAAATAAAAAAAATTTTTTAATTTGTATTTTTTTGTAATCTTAATCATTAAAAATAATGTGATAGCTTAAAATAATTCCAGTTTTTCAAAATCTAAAAAGCTACGGGTTGTTTCGAGGATTTAATATTCCTATCATTTATGGTCCTTTCCCTTGTAATATCCGTACTGAACTTATTAGATGACCTTTAATCTATCGTCACAGAACTTTACTGCAACTTTAATTATGAGAATTCGTTCTTTCTTAGCTTTTGTTATTTCAATTTGTATAACTTTTGCTTTCGTACCTGTTAAAACATTTGCTTTTTCTGAAAGAGGAAATGCACAATTCACAGATGTTGTTAACACAGGAAAAGCTAATGATTGCCCTACATTAGACTCATCTCTTGTCGGATCAATATCTCTAGGGAATGGGGATAGCCTTAAAGGAATATGCATGCATCCAACAGAAGTTTATGTAAAAGTGCCAGGGACAAAAAGAAAAGCTGCAGAATTTGTTTCTACAAAAATTATTAGTCCTAGAAATAATACAACAGTGACAGAAGTTTATGGAGATATAAATTCAGGAACTTTCACTGAAAAGGGTGGTATTGATTTTCAACTTATTACTGTATTAACTCCTGGTGGTTTAGAGGTGCCATTTGCATTTTCAGCAAAAGATCTTACCGCTGATTTACCTTCATCTATTGAGCCAGGTACTGAGGTTAGCGGTTCAACATTTACACCCAACTACAGAACTGGTGACTTTTTAGATCCTAAGGCAAGAGCTAAAAATACTGGTGTTGAATATGCTCAAGGTTTAGTTGCATTAGGAGGAGATGACGAAGAACTTGCAAAAGAAAACATTAAAGTTGATGTAAACGGTACAGGCGTTATCACTCTTTCAATCAACAATGTAGACTCTGACACAGACGAATTTGCTGGTACTTTTGAAGCTATCCAACCTTCAGATACAGATATGGGTTCAAAGGATCCACTTGATGTAAAAATAATTGGGGAGCTCTACGGAAAAAAGGCATAAATCCTACTTAAGATAAAAGGGGGTTAAACCCCTCTTTTTTTTTCAAAATTTTTCTATATCAATTTAAAAAAAATGGAATTACAACAAAAAACTAAAACAGATACTAATGGACTAATACCGCCTTATGGAGGGGAACTAAAAAATTTAATTATCAAAGATAAAAACCTTAAAAATGATCTTATCTCTAAAGCTTCTTATGAGTTTGAATGTAGCGAGAGAAACGCATGCGATGTAGAACTATTGATGGTTGGAGCTTTTTCTCCATTGGAAGGTTTTATGGATGAAAATAACTACAATTCGGTAATTAAAAATAATAGAAATACAAACGGGTTACTTTTTGGCTTGCCTATTGTATTTGATTCAAATAATGAAAAAGTAAAAGCTGGAGAGACAATATTGCTTACTTATAAAAAACAAAAAATTGCAGTTTTAGAAGTTAGCTCTAAATGGGAGCCTGACAAATCCTTAGAAGCTGAACTTTGTTATGGTACTAATTCTTTAGATCATCCCGCTGTTAAGATGATTTTCAACGAGAGAGGGAGATTTTATATAGGAGGAAGAGTATATGGTTTCGAATTACCAATTAGAGAATTTCCTTGCAAAACCCCAGAAGAAGTTAGATCTACACTCCCATCAAATCATGATGTAGTTGCATTTCAATGCAGAAATCCAATTCATAGAGCACATTATGAATTATTTACTAATGCCTTACTTTCAGATAATGTCTCCTCTAACTCAGTTGTTTTAGTTCATCCAACTTGTGGGCCAACTCAACAAGACGATATCCCAGGAAAAGTTAGATATTTGACCTATAAAGAATTAGAAGAGGAAATATCTGATGAGAGAATAAAATGGGCTTTTTTACCTTATTCAATGCATATGGCAGGGCCAAGAGAAGCTCTTCAACATATGATAATCAGAAGAAATTATGGCTGCACACACTTTATTATTGGTAGAGATATGGCTGGTTGTAAGTCGTCATCAACTGGTGAAGATTTTTATGGCCCATATGAAGCCCAGAATTTTGCGAATAAGTGTGCAGATGAATTGATGATGCAAACTGTTCCTTCAAAAAATTTAGTTTATACGAAGGAAAAAGGATACATAACAGCTGAAGAAGCTAAAGAATTTAATTATGAAATTATGAAACTTAGTGGTACTGAATTTAGAAAGAAATTGAGGAATGGCGAACCAATTCCTGAATGGTTTGCATTCAAAAGTGTAGTAGATGTTCTAAGACGCTCTTAATATTGTTTTATTATTAGTATTATAGATTTATTAAAGATTTTTTATCGTGAACAAACGTTGGAGAAACGTAGGACTTTATGTCCTTGCCGTTATTACTGTAATTTTTATTGGTACTTCAGTTTTTGATAAACCTAGTACTGAAAGTTCTACAAAGACTTTGAGATATAGTGATTTTATAGAAGCAGTTCAAGATAAAGAAATCAGTAGAGTCTTAATATCTCCAGATAATGCCACAGCTCAAGTTGTTGAAAATGATGGGAGCAGGTCTGAGGTCAATTTAGCCCCGGACAAAGATTTATTAAAAATTCTTACTGAAAATAATGTAGATATAGCTGTCACCCCTACAAAATTAGCCAATCCATGGCAACAGGCTGTAAGTAGCTTGATATTTCCAGTACTTTTAATTGGAGGTCTATTTTTTCTTTTCAGAAGATCCCAAAGTGGTAATGCTGGAGGTGGTAACCCTGCTATGAGTTTCGGCAAAAGCAAAGCTAGACTTCAAATGGAACCATCTACACAGGTAACCTTTTCAGATGTTGCTGGTGTAGAAGGTGCAAAATTAGAACTTACAGAAGTTGTAGATTTTCTTAAGAGCCCAGATAGATTTACTGCAGTTGGAGCAAAAATTCCAAAAGGAGTTCTTCTTGTTGGTCCTCCTGGTACTGGAAAAACATTGTTAGCTAAAGCAGTAGCTGGAGAAGCAGGTGTACCTTTTTTCTCAATATCTGGTTCAGAATTTGTAGAGATGTTTGTTGGGGTTGGAGCTAGTAGAGTTAGAGATCTTTTTGAACAAGCTAAAAAGAATGCTCCCTGTATTGTGTTTATTGACGAAATAGATGCAGTTGGAAGACAAAGAGGAGCTGGTATGGGCGGAGGAAATGATGAAAGGGAACAAACATTAAATCAACTCTTAACCGAAATGGATGGTTTTGAAGGTAATTCAGGAATAATAATAGTTGCTGCAACCAACAGACCAGATGTCTTAGATTCAGCTTTAATGCGTCCTGGAAGATTCGATAGACAGGTAACAGTTGACCGACCAGATTATGCAGGAAGATTACAGATATTAAACGTTCATGCAAAAGATAAAACTCTTTCAAAGGACGTTGATTTAGATAAAGTTGCCAGAAGAACACCAGGATTTACTGGTGCAGATTTAGCTAATCTTTTAAATGAAGCAGCAATACTAGCAGCTAGAAAAGATTTAGACAAAGTAAGTAACGATGAAGTCGGCGATGCCATTGAAAGAGTTATGGCTGGCCCAGAAAAGAAAGATAGAGTCATCAGTGATAAGAAAAAAGAATTAGTTGCTTACCACGAAGCTGGTCATGCACTCGTTGGAGCATTAATGCCTGATTATGATCCAGTAGCAAAAGTCTCAATCATTCCAAGAGGTCAAGCTGGGGGTCTAACCTTCTTTACTCCAAGTGAAGAAAGAATGGAATCAGGTCTTTATTCTCGTTCTTACCTTCAAAATCAAATGGCTGTAGCTCTTGGTGGAAGAGTTGCTGAAGAAATAGTTTACGGCGAAGAAGAGGTAACAACCGGAGCTTCAAATGATTTACAACAAGTTGCCAATGTAGCAAGACAAATGATCACTAAATTCGGTATGAGTGACAAAATAGGTCCAGTCGCTCTAGGTCAATCTCAAGGTGGAATGTTTCTCGGTAGAGATATGAGTTCTACAAGAGATTTCTCTGAAGACACAGCCGCAACAATTGATGTAGAAGTATCAGAACTTGTTGATGTTGCCTACAAGAGAGCTACAAAAGTTTTAACAGACAATAGAGCTGTTCTTGACGAAATGGCTCAAATGCTAATTGAAAGTGAAACTATAGATACTGAAGATATCCAAGAATTGCTCAACCGCTCAGAAGTAAAAGTCGCAAACTATATTTAACATGGAATTTTAAATTTTTAATTAATAATAAAGAAGATTCTTTTTCTAAGTACCTGAAAATTGAGTCTTTTTTTTTCTTATAAAACCTGAAGATAATATTTACTCAAATACCTCTATAAGAAAATCATTTTTTGAAGCATTAGAAAACTTAGTAAAATACGATTAAAGAATATTGTAATAAGTTGGTCTAACAACGAAAATTGGTTAGATTTTGTATCCGATATCAAAATTAAATATCCAAGAATTAATTTAGGCTCTGCCTCCATAGTTAATAAGCAATCAATAGAAGATTCTTAAAAAATTGGATTAAATTTTTCGATGATGAAATTTTGGGATAAAGATCTTTTCAATTATGCGCAGTCAAAAAATTATTTATTGAGTTCTGGAATTAATAATTTAAAAGATCTTAAGGCAGTGATTGATTTAAATTGCAACATTATCAAAATTTACCCAATAAAAAGTAAAGATAGTTTGATAAATATACTCAACTAAGAAATATTGATTTCATTGCTGCTGGAGGACTATCAATCAATGATTTAAAAACTTATAAATCTTTAGGGTATAAAGCAGTTTTAATTGGAGAAAAAGCTATCACAAATAAAATTTTTGATCCAAAAATATATGAATGACTCAAAAATAATTAAGTTAAGGATAAATATAATTTTTTCAACAAAACTACTAATTATTTATTAAGTCACATTGAGCATGATTTAGAAGCAAATGATCAGCAAGTACTAAAGCTACCATAGCATCAACCATGGGAACTGCTCTTGGTAGAACGCATGGATCGTGTCTCCCTTTTGCTTTCATAAGTACTTCTTTACCTTCAGCATTTACTGTTTTCTGTTCTTTCCCGATGGTTGCTGTAGGTTTAAAAGCAATCTTCATCTCGATATTTTCACCATTACTTATTCCGCCCTGTATACCTCCTGAATTGTTTGATGTTGTTCTTAACTTACTAATATCATCAGACTTGATGAAGGCATCATTATGTTCGCTTCCTTTTAAATAAGTTCCAGAGAAACCTGAACCTATTTCAAAGCCTTTCGTGGCAGGCAAAGACATCAAAGCCTTTGCTAAATCAGCTTCTAATTTATCAAAAACAGGCATTCCAAGACCAGAGGGGACATTTCTTACTAGACATTCAATAACACCGCCGCAAGAGTCTCCTTGACGCTTTAATTCCTTAATTCTCTCAATCATTTCTGTTGATACCTTTTCATCAGGACATCTAACAATATTAGAATCTATGTTTTGGAGAGAAATCTTCTCTTTATTGATATCAGAATCAATATCATGTATACGCTTTACCCAAGATAGTATTTCAGTGTTAGAGAAGGTTTTTAATAATTGTTTTGCTACAGCACCAGCAGCTACTCTCCCAATTGTTTCTCTAGCAGAGGCTCTTCCACCGCCAGAACTTGCCTGAATTCCATATTTCAGATGATATGTACCATCTGCATGAGAAGGTCTAAATACCTGCTCCAAATTATTATAATCTCCTGGTCTTTGATCCTTATTTCTTACCAACATTGCTATTGGAGTTCCAAGTGTTAACCCTTCCTTTATTCCACTTAATATTTCAATTTTATCTTCTTCATTTCTGGGTGTTGTAATGTCACTTTGGCCAGGTCTGCGCCTATCTAATTCATTTTGTATCAGATTTATATCTATTTTTAACTTAGGTGGACATCCATCAAGGATAACTCCTACTGCACCACCATGAGATTCTCCAAAAGTACTGACACGAAAAATTTTCCCAAAACTACTACTCATAGAAATATCAAATGTTTTATCTATATATAAACATTATATAAAACCAATTGAAAATTAAACAAAAAAAAGCCCCCAAAAGGGGGCTTGTAAGTTTAAGAACTTTAAGCTTAACCGATAGCTGGAGCTGAAAGAGCTACTGTTGTAGACTCAGCTGCTGCTAGATCAAGTGGGAAGTTGTGAGCATTACGCTCGTGCATTACTTCCATACCTAGGTTTGCTCTGTTAAGAACGTCACCCCATGTAGGAACAATCTTACCGTTTGCATCAACAACTGACTGGTTGAAGTTGAAACCGTTAAGGTTGAATGCCATTGTGCAGATACCCATTGAAGTTAACCATACACAAACAACTGGAAATACAGCTAGGAAGAAGTGAAGACTTCTGCTGTTGTTGAAACTTGCATATTGGAAGATCAAACGACCGAAGTAGCCATGAGCTGCAACGATGTTATATGTTTCTTCTTCTTGTCCGAACTTGTAACCATAGTTCTGAGATTCTGTCTCAGTTGTTTCTCTGATTAGAGATGAAGTAACAAGTGAACCGTGCATAGCTGAGAATAAAGATCCTCCGAACATACCAGCAACACCAGCCATATGGAATGGGTGCATAAGAATGTTGTGCTCTGCCTGGAAAACAAACATGAAGTTAAATGTTCCAGAGATACCTAGAGGCATTCCGTCAGAGAATGAACCTTGACCGAATGGGTATACAAGGAATACTGCGAAAGCTGCTGAAACTGGTGCAGAGTATGCAACACAGATCCAAGGACGCATACCTAGACGGTATGAAAGCTCCCACTGTCTTCCCATGTATGCTGAGATACCAATTAGGAAGTGGAAAATTACAAGCTGGTAAGGACCACCGTTGTATAACCACTCATCTACAGTAGCTGCTTCCCAAATTGGGTAGAAGTGTAGACCAATAGCATTAGATGAAGGAACAACTGCACCTGAGATGATGTTGTTTCCATATAGGAATGAACCAGCAACTGGCTCTCTAATTCCGTCGATGTCTACTGGTGGTGCTGCGATGAATGCAACGATGAAGCAAGCCGCTGCTGTAAGAAGGCATGGAATCATTAAGACGCCGAACCAACCAACATAAATTCTGTTGTTAGTTGATGTTACCCACTCACAAAACTGTGGCCAACCTTTTAACAGCGAAGAACGCTGCTGCTGAATAGTTGTCATGAGTTCGTAAAGTATGTCTCTAAAGTGAGACGTGTAAATAAAAACGGAAGATAAATTCCGCTTTGAAGATTTTAGACCAAAATCGCCAAAAATGTGTAAATATTTTTTCTTTAAGTAAAGTTATTCTTGGGGAAATATGAGAAAAGAACTTCCATGTCTTAAGATTTTCTTTGTTATTGAGGATTCAACTTGGTAATAATTGAATGGCTTCTTAACGGAAAAAGATCTAGAGAGGTAGTTTCATTAAGAGAGGCTAAGCATAGAAGACTGCAATTAGAGGCTTTTGGAGCTGTTATTTATTGGAGTGAAAGAATTTAGGTTTTTAAGATTTAAAAATTAGAAAAAAAGATAAAAGTATTAAATATAAAATAAACTTATCTATAAAATAAATAATCCTTATTGGTTTTCAACGATTTATTGTTCCGGTTTCTTAATTTAAAAACTTTCAAACTCTTGAATCCATTGTTTTTTGGTACAAATCACTTCTTTTTTTGTGTAGCTCATGGCAATTTTTTTTTCCTTATAAGCAACTTCTCCAATAAAAACAGGCCAAATCAATTTGTCCCTTTCATACTTATGAATTATTCCTTGGCTATCCAGAAATAATGGATCTCCTTTTTTAATCATTTTCCAATCTTGGTTTATTCTCTCAGGATGAATTATGCCATCGATATCTCCCTTTTCATCTCTTGGATAATCTATACTCCCTCGATGAACGTGAACCACTAATTCCTTTGGAAGTTCTATAAGTTTATTTTTTAATTTATCTATCTCTTCCCTTATGGAGCTTAGTATTAGAGAGAATCTATTTATAATGTTTTGATCATAGAAATTTTGTGCGACAGCTCCTATTTCAATAACTAAACCACATGGCCAAGCTTCTACAAGAAAGCCTGTTTGGGCCTCATCTTTTTCGTGCAAATAAATAGGCAATCCAAATTTGTTCTGCAGTAATGCAGCTAAACAAAAATCTTTGGATCTCCTCCCATACATAACAATACTTGTTCCCATATTTGCAGTAGTAGTATGCAAATCGAGTGCAATTTGACAGGGTTTAGATCCATCAATTCCAAATTCATCTACTAAAAAATTAGCTCTATTTGTTTCATAAAAGCTATTCTTGTGTTGATCAAAATTCTCACTTTCTTTAAAAGATCTATTTAAATCTACATCTATATATCTGCAACCTTTTTCATAGGCAGCAGGATTACCTATGATGTACTCATACTCAATACCATTATTTAAACTATTTTCCTTTATATTAAATTGCTTAACAGCCCAAACAGGATTAATTTCATTCCCATGAGTGCCTGAAACGATAAGTATTCTTTGAACAGTCATTTTTTCTTTAAAAATAAAATTTTATGCAAAATAAATACCTTATAAAGGGCTCCAGAAAATTCTGGTTTTGGTTTTGGACCCAATTAATGAATGGCTTCGCGCCATCAGATTTACATGGTAATTATATAAGGCCTAAAGGTATAACCATTAATAGTGAATACGACATTAATAATGAGAATGGACAAATTTACTTATTAGTAGGTCATTCTTGTCCATGGTGTCAAAGAACTTTACTCGTACACGAAATAAAAGATTTATCTAAAAAAGTTAAAGTAATTTTTTTAAAGGCAGATGTTGAGCATGGCGAATGGATTTTCAATACAAAGATTAAGGGATGTATAAGACTCTCAGACCTTTACAAAAAAGCTAATAAAAAGATTATTTTTAGGGCGACATTACCTCTTTTAATTAGCTTTGTAAAAGATGAGGTAAATATTCTATCTAATGAAAGTTCACAGATTATAAGACTACTAAATTCAATAAAAAGTGAATCGAAATATCAAGCATTAAGTATTAAAGATAGTAATCAAAAATTTTTAGATTTAATTAATAACAGTATTAATGATGGCGTATATAAATGTGGTTTCGCCAGAAACCAGTCAGCTTACGAAAAAGCAAGTAAAAATCTTTTCGCAGCTATAAATAAAATTGAAAATTTACTACAGAAAAATAAAGGGGACTGGATATTTGGAGAAGAGTTAACCTACGCAGATATTTACCTTTTTCCTACGCTTATAAGATGGGAATTGATATATAGCAAACTTTTCAAATGTACTGAACAAGAACTATCAAGTTTTAAAAAGATTATTGAATGGAGATTAAAATTCTTTAAATTATCCAACGTAAATAGGACATGCTTCGACAATGAATGGAAAAAAGATTACTACAAATCTTTATTCCCTTTAAACCCAAATCAAATAATCCCAGTTTTGTCATCGCTAAAGGAAATAATGAAAGTAGAGACCTAAAAAAATAAATAATTCAATTTCAAAAAAAATGATGTTGTAATGAACACTTATTTAGTTCATAGATAATGCATTTTTATTAGAAATTAACTATGTTATGTATGTCTACTAAAGTACGAAAAGCTTAAAATGAAATCCATTGACGAACACATCCAAAAAGATCAATCGGAAATCGAATCTGCAAAAGCAGAGGGCAATTTTCCAAAGGTCAGACATTTAACTGAAGAGCTAAAAGAACTGGAAGAGTATAAGGATCATCATCCAGATGATAAACATGATCCTAATGCTTTGGAACTGTTCTGCGATGCCAACCCGGATGAGCCAGAATGTCTTGTTTATGATGATTAAGTTTTGTTTAATAGATAATACACAATTAAAAAGGGCTTTAAAAGCCCTTTTTTTTTTTAATTCTATTAGTAATCTCTATTAAAGTCGGATGGACTTCCTGTAAGTGAACAGACAACCGACTCTTCATTTTTCATTTCCTTGACTTCTACAATTGGTCTTCCCATTTTCTTCAAAACCTCAATATCTTGAATGGTTTGACATCTAGCTATTATTTTTCCTTGTTGATCAAAGCAAGTATAGAAATTCATATTGTATTTAAAGAGATATCTTATTTATGACTAATTTTCATTATTAAATCAAGTGTTTTTTTTACAAAAAAATTTTAAATTTAAGTTAGATCCTTTTCCATACTTCAGAAAGCAGTGAAGATAAACCTTTTTTTAAAGATGAAGAAATAACTAAAACTTTCTTTTTAGATAAATCTTCTAACTTTTTTGAAATTATTTTCAAATAATCATCATCTACCAGCTCCATTTTATTCAATACTATTATCCTCTTTTTATCTAAAAGACCTTTTCCGTATTTTTTTAATTCCTGCTCAATTATCTCAAAATCATGTAGAGGATTTTCTGCAATTGCATCAATTAAGTGAACAAGTATCTTCGTTCTTTGGATATGCCTTAAAAAATCATGGCCTAAACCTACTCCATCAGCTGCCCCTGATATTAGTCCAGGAATATCTGCAAAAAGGCAACCATTTCCATCAATTTTTCTTACTACACCTAAGTTAGGTATTAGAGTTGTGAAAGGATAATTTGCGATTTTTGGACGGGCAGATGATACAACAGAAATCAAGGTACTTTTTCCAGCATTTGGAAGACCTATAATCCCAACCTCTGCAAGAAGTTTAAGTTCTAATTGAACCTCCCATATCTCACCATCTTTTCCATCAGTGAATGATTCTGGGGCTCTATTTTGATTACTTAAATAGTAAGCATTACCATGTCCACCTCTTCCTCCAATGGCAATAGTTAAACTCTGTTTATGTTTAGTTAAGTCTCCTAAAATAATGCCGGTTTTAATATCCCTTATTTCTGTACCGCAGGGTACTTTAAGGATTGTATCCTCACCTGAAGCACCTGATCTCTTATTAGGACCTCCTTTGCATCCATCTTCAGCAATTATTTCACGTTTGAATTTGAAATCTAATAATGTTTGAAGATTATTATCAGCCATCAAAATAACTGAACCCCCTCTGCCACCATTTCCCCCCGAAGGTCCTCCAGCAGGAACGAATTTTTCTCTTCTAAATGAAACTATTCCATTGCCACCTTTTCCAGCTTTAAGAATAATGTTGGCTTGATCAATAAATTGCACTTAATACGTTTATTAAATTGTTTTCCAGATATTTTAAATTTTATTTTATCCACGCAATACTGCAACCAGGGCCACCCTCGTTTTTGGCTGCATCTTCAATCTTATCAACATAATTTAAACCTGATAACCAATTTCTTAGTCCTTTCTTTAATTTTCCTGTGCCAATTCCATGAACAATCCATAACGGTCCATGAAATTTTCTAATTTTCTCCTCAATAATTATTTCGGCTTCATGAACTCTTAACCCTCTTACGTCAATTGTATTTTTACTCGTTCTAATTTTAGAAAAAGAAAAATCTTCTCTTATAGACTTGACCTCAATTTTTGACCTATTGAAATTAGGCTTTTCTCCATTAATACCTTCAAAGTCATTTACAGATAATATGCTTCTAAATGAACCACATTTAATTTCATAAAAACCACCTTTTTTATCTAAATCTACAATTTGTCCAGTACTATTTAGACTTTTAATCTTTACAAAATCGCCTACCTGAGGATTCCATGATATTGACTTTTCAGATTTTTTTTGGGTTAAATGTTCCGTCTCAATTTCCTTTAATCTTTTTCCAATAATTCTCGTATCCTCTCCATTAACATTTTTATCTCTTAATTTTTTAATCAAATCTATCACCTCTTTTTTAGCGGATATAATATGTTTTGATAATTTAGACCTTTCAATTTCCTGGATTTTTTGAGCATTTATTTTTTGATATTCATAATTTCTCTTCAGTTCATCATGTAATATTTCAGTCCTTGCAATCAATTCTGCAGCAGCTTCTGCAGAATTTTGTTGTTTAATCCTCTCTTCCTCAAGTCCTTTAATAATACTGTTAATATTGTCAACTTCTTTTGGCTTTAGATAATTTGCAGCTTCATTTAGTATGCTTTCATCGAGACCAATTCTCTTTGAAATTGACAAAGCATTACTTCTCCCAGGAATACCCCAGTTGAGTATATATTTTGGCTTCAAAGATTCCTCATCAAAGGCAACTGATACGTTTTCAAATCTGGAGTCATTATATTTTAAAGCCTTAATATCTCCATAATGCGTTGTTGCTAAAGTGATATCAGATTTATTTGCAAATTTTTTTAATAATGCCATCGCAAGGGCACTTCCTTCAAGAGGATCTGTACCAGATCCAATCTCATCTAACAAAACAACTGATAATCCCTTCTTACTATCAAGTGAATCTAATATCTCTTTTATGCGGGATATATGCCCACTGAAGGTAGATAAATTTTCTTCTAATGATTGATTATCTCCTATATCCACATATATATTTGGACAAAAAGGGATAATAGGATTATTAGTTGAGGGTATCAATAATCCTGCTCTAGCCATAAGTAAAGATAAACCCAAACCTTTTAAAGCTGCCGTTTTGCCTCCAGTATTTGGGCCTGTAATAGCTACAACCTTAATATTTCTATTTATATGAAAATCAACAGCCACTGGGGGAGAGGCTCCTTTTTTCTTATGTTCCCAAATCAATAACGGATGAGAAAAACCAATTAAAGAAATAATAGGATTTTTTTCAAAAGTAGGAGTTTTGCCTCCAATCCATTTCGAATATCTTGAACGAGTAAGAGCATTTTCTAATCTCAATAAAATGGATGCCATTTCAATAAGATTTTCTGAATTATCACTAACAACCTGGGACCATTTCTTAAGTAATTTAAATTCTTCTGCTGTGATCCTAGCCTCTAAAGAAGCAATCTTATTACCTTTATTTACTACACTATCAGGCTCAAAATATACTGTATTTCCTGAAGATGAAGAGTCATGAATTATGCCTTTAAATTTATCAACATAATTAACTTTTACTGCTATAACAGGCCTGCCATATCGATCTCCAATAGTAGTATCTTGCAAATAAGCTAAATTCTTTTGAATAAATTTCTCAACTAATATTTTTCTTTCAAGTTTCTTAGATAATAATTCTTTTCTAAGAATAGATAGTTCATTACTAGCATTGTCTGAAATCCTTCCATTAGATTCAATGCCTTTTTTAAAAATCGTTTCGATATTCTGATGGTCAATTAAATTTTTTGTGAATGATGAAATATAAGGCCTTTGTTCAAAATCTAATAAGATTTTTTTTAAATTTCTAGCTGCAGCAATTGTTTTCGCTATTTCTAACAATTCAGAAGATGAAATTACACCGCCCTTGGAACAAATTTCAATATTTCTACTAATATCAAAAACACCAGAAAAACTAATTGATTTATCTAAATTATTTTCTAATTCATTTATTTCAACAGTTTCATTCAAAAGTCTTTTAGATGCCTCGTATTCTGAAGGTATAACAAAACTTAAAATTGATCGTTTACCCATTTCCGTTGAGGCGAATGAAGATAAATGCGTTTTTAATGAATCCCACTCTAAAAGGTTTATAGATTCTTCTTCTATGTTGTTATCTGAATATGATTTTTTAGAATAACTTTTCTCTTGCATACAAAAAAAGAATCAAACATTCGATTGAATCCCTTCAGGAGGAACATAAAGCATCTCAAGCCAGTTTCCTTCAGTATCCTTCATATAAAAAGATGCTGTTCCATCTCTATGCTCATGTAAAGGACCAACTTTTACACCAGAACTTTTTAAATCATTTTGAATATTTTCCACTTCTTTTTTATTTTCAAAATGAAAAGCAAAGTGAGGTCCTGCAGCTTTATAGCTAGGACCTAACAACGCAAGTCCATCTTTCCCTTTACCAGCTTCTAAGTAAGACCAATCTTTATCATCCCAAACCAAGTTCATACCCAGCTTAATATAAAAAGATTTCGCCCTTTCGAGATTCTCTACTCTTAGTGCAATGTGACCAATCCTATTTACTCCTTGTGAAAACTTCAAAACAAAGCAATTAATTTGTTACTTATCTAAGAATAAACCAAATTTTTGTTAATAATGAGTTTTTAAGTATCCTGCAACCATTGAGATGCATCGCAAGCATGGTAAGTGAGTATTAATTTTGCTCCTGCTCTTTTAAAACTAAGTAATGTCTCTAAAACAATATCTTTTTCATTAATCCAGTTCTTCTGAGCAGCAGACTTTACCATGGAATACTCCCCACTAACGTTGTATGCAGCTATGGGCTTATTTGAAAATGTGCTTAATCTATAAACAATATCCAAATATGAAATTCCTGGTTTTACCATCAAAATATCAGCTCCTTCATACTGATCCAATGCAGATTCAATTAAAGCCTCTTTTGAATTGGCAGGGTCCATTTGATATGTAGACTTATTGTCTGGAATTACTTTCTTACTATTTTCTCTAGGAGCCGAATCTAAAGCAGTTCTAAACGGACCATAATAAGCAGATGAATATTTAGCTGTATAACTAATAATACCTACATCACTAAATCCTTCACGATCAAGAGCAGTCCTAATTGCTCCAACTCTCCCATCCATCATGTCACTAGGGCCAATAAAATCTGCTCCAGCTCTTGCTTGGGTTAAAGCTTGTTTTTTTAAAATTTCGATTGTTTCGTCATTCAATATTTTTCCAGTTGCATCAACTAATCCATCATGACCATCACAAGAGTATGGGTCCAAAGCAACATCTGTCATTATTGCCATTTCTGGAATCTCTTTTTTTAATATTCGAATTGCTTTCGGAATTAAACCGTCCTCATTAAAACATTCTGTCCCATCTTCAGTCTTTAAACTATCGTTAATTTTTGGGAAAAGAACGACACACCTTATTCCCAATTCCCATGCCCTAGTAACCTCCTTTATTAAGCCATTAATATCCCATCTATAAGTTCCGGGCATTGCTGAAATTTCCTCTTTAAAATCTTTTTCATGAATAAATAATGGATATATAAAGTCAGATGCCGTTAGATGGTTTTCTCTAACCATTTCTCTAATTGCTTCAGTTCTTCTTAATCTTCTAGGACGAATAATCGAATTCATTTGAATATTATTTAAATTGAAAAATATTTATCTAATACATTAATCGCTCGCCTCGCACATAAATCAATCAGAGACTATTTTTGTTCAGGAATATTAACTAAAATTTATTTAGTAAGAGCAAAAAAAGTTACAAAAATATTTTGCACAATCTTCATTTTTCACAAATTTACGTCATTAAGAGATAATATCTTCTAGTTAAGTATTTATTTTAAGGAGAGCATCTTTGAAAATAATTAATGGATTTCATCTGAAAAATGTAAGAGGCGATATTCTTGGAGGCATAACAGCCGCAGTTGTGGCTTTACCTCTCGCTCTTGCTTTTGGTAATGCTGCGTTAGGGCCTGGCGGAGCAATTTATGGACTATACGGAGCAGTAGTAGTTGGTTTTTTAGCAGCATTATTCGGCGGAACACCAGCTCAAGTTAGTGGACCTACTGGTCCCATGAGTGTGACTGTTGCAGGTGTAGTAGCAGGCTTAGCAGCAGTAGGGGTTCCAAGGGATCTTTCTGCAGGACAAATTTTACCTTTAGTTATGGCAGCGGTAGTCATTGGCGGCTTACTGCAAATATTATTCGGGATTCTAAAATTAGGTAAATACATTACTTTAGTTCCATATTCTGTTGTTTCAGGATTTATGTCTGGTATTGGAGTAATAATCATTGCGCTTCAGATTGGACCATTACTTGGGATTAGTACTCGAGGTGGAGTAGTGGAATCTTTAACAACTGTATTTTCAAATTTCCAGCCCAATGGTGCTGCTATTGGAGTAGCAATAATGACACTAGGTATAGTATTTCTTACTCCTAGAAAAATAAGTCAGTGGGTTCCTTCTCCTCTATTGGCTCTATTAATAGTTACCCCAATATCAATATTAATTTTTGGAGATGGAGCTATTGATAGAATTGGAGAAATCCCGAGGGGAGTTCCATCTTTAAATTTCCCAAGTTTTAATCAATATTTTCCAATTATTTTCAAAGCAGGATTAGTCCTAGCGGTACTTGGCGCAATTGACTCCTTACTGACATCTCTAGTAGCAGACAATATCTCTCAAACAAAACATAATTCTGATAGAGAACTTATTGGTCAAGGAATAGGAAATGCTGTTGCAGGTCTGTTTTCAGGTTTACCTGGAGCAGGAGCAACCATGAGAACAGTTATAAATGTTAAATCTGGAGGATCAACTCCAATTTCTGGTATGGTTCACTCGCTTGTATTGTTGATAGTTTTAGTTGGTGCAGGACCTTTAGCTGAGCAAATACCAACTGCATTGCTCGCAGGAATTCTTATAAAAGTTGGTCTAGACATAATTGATTGGGGATTCTTGAGGAGGGCTCACAAATTATCTTTAAAAACTTCAGTCGTAATGTACGGTGTACTTCTTATGACCGTTTTTTGGGATTTAATTTGGGCTGTTTTAGTAGGTGTATTCATAGCAAATATGCTCACTATTGATTCAATAACTGAAACTCAACTTGAAGGTATGGATGAGGATAATCCTTTTTCAAAAGATGATCAAGCTAAAAATGCATTACCTGCTGATGAAAAAGCACTACTAGATAGATGTTCAGGCGAGGTAATGCTATTTAGACTTAAAGGACCACTGAGTTTTGGAGCAGCTAAAGGGATATCTGAGAGAATGATGCTTGTAAGAAACTACAAAGTTTTGATATTAGATATCACTGATGTACCACGACTTGGAGTGACGGCGACTCTGGCGATAGAGGATATGATGCAAGAAGCAAAAAATAATTCCAGAAAAGCATTTGTTGCTGGTGCTAATGAAAAAGTAAAAGATAGATTAGCTAAGTTTGGAGTTGAAGGCATTATTGAGACAAGAAAAGAAGCTTTAGAAACTGCTCTTAATGAAATAGCCTAGTAATTGATGGAAATAAATCCAATTCTGCAAAATGTATTAGCCCCACCAGTTCTTTTCTTTTTGATTGGTGCAATATCAGTACTTTTTAAATCTGATTTAGAAATACCAGCGCCATTACCTAAACTCTTTTCCTTATATCTGCTCCTAGCTATTGGCTTTAAAGGAGGTATAGAGATACAGAAAAGCGGTTTTACAGATCAAGTATTGCCAACTTTAAGTGCTGCAATACTGATGTCACTAATAATCCCACTGATTGGATTTTTAATTTTAAGATTTAAGTTTGATGTCTTTAATTCAGCCGCAATAGCAGCAGCATACGGTTCAATAAGTGCCGTTACATTTATTTCCGCAGAAAGTTTTTTAGAAAGTCAAAAAATAGCTTTTGATGGGTTTATGGTTGGCGCCTTAGCTTTAATGGAATCGCCTGCAATAATTGTTGGATTATTACTTGTGAAATTTGCAGCTCCGAAAAATAGACCAAAATCAAGAAAAATGCATTTAAGCGCAATATTACACGAATCACTTTTGAATGGATCAGTTTATCTATTGCTATCAAGCTTAATTGTAGGATTTCTAACTGCTTCCAGTAATCCCTCGGGTATTTCAAAAATGGAGCCTTTTACTGGACAATTATTCTATGGAGCAGAATGCTTCTTCTTATTAGATATGGGAATAGTCGCTGCTCAAAGATTGCCAAGGCTGAAGAACGCGGGCTCGTTCTTGATTGGCTTTTCCATTTTCATGCCTTTATTTAACGCATTTATTGGTGTTTTCGTTGCAAGATTTTTATCTTTAGGACCTGGCAACGCACTTTTATTTGTGGTTTTATGTGCAAGCGCATCTTATTTAGCGGTTCCTGCAGCTATGAGGATGACAGTTCCAGAAGCTAAATCTAGTTACTATATTTCAACTACACTAGGTTTAACTTTCCCTTTCAATATAGTTCTCGGCATTCCGATATATATGAGTTTAGTAAATACCATCATCCCGCTTTCCCCTTTTTAAAATGAAAAGATTAGACTTAATATTTAGTGAAAGAGAACTAGATGCAATCATTAAAACATTAGAAAAAGCTAATGTTCCTGGATATACAGTTATGAAACACGCTACAGGCAGAGGGCCTGAGAGAGTTGTTACAGAAGATATGGAATTTACAGGATTAGGAGCAAATGCTCATGTAATTGTTTTTTGTGAGCAAGAGTTAATAGATAAAATGAGAGATAACATTAGGGATGATCTAAGCTACTACGGAGGAGTCGCTTATATTTCTGAAGCAACACCCCTCTAAATTAAATAAGAAATATTTATTCTTAAGAATGAATCCAATCTACTCTTATATTTTTTCGACTATTTAAATATCTGTCAATTGACATTGCGGCGATACATCCATCAGAAGCTGCAACTACGGCTTGCTTAAATGGTGTATTTCTTATATCTCCAATAGCCCATACTCCATCAGAGTTTGTAGACATAAAGTCATCTACAATAACTCCCCCATCTTCTTTTAAAGCAATTTGATCACCTAAAAAATCAGTAATCGGCTTTGAACCACTCATGTAGACAAACACTCCATCTAAATTTAAATTGATAGGATTTTCTTCTTGCTTATTTTTTACAACTACCCCATTCACACCCATATCATCACCCAATATTTCCAATAATCTTGTTCTACTCCAATGTTTTATGTTTGAATTATCCATCAATTCCATAGCTTCTTCATTATCTGATTTAGGATCACTTGATGTAATCCAATGAACAGTTGATGCGAATTTAGTTAGAACAGTTGCCTCTTCAATTGCCTCCTTGTTAACTCCAACAACGGCAACCTCTCTATTTTTATAAAAAGCCCCATCACATGTAGCACAATAACTTACTCCTTTACCAAGAAAATCCGCTTCTCCCTTAAATGATGCAGGCCTACCCATGGCTCCACTTGCAAGTACAAGTGCTTTAGCTTTAAAAGTGCCTTCGGGCGTGTAAACCATTTTCCATTCTCCACTAGCGTCTATTCCAAATACTTGCGCTCTTCTATAATCTGTGCCGTATTGCACAGCCTGTTCTCTCATTAGGGTAAGTAATTTTTCTCCACTTATATCAACAGGAACCCCTGGATAATTAGCTATTTGATGAGTTATTGCTAAGGCGCCAACAGATGGATTTTTATCTAAAATTACTGTCTTTAAATTTGAACGAGATGTATAAAGTGCGCAAGTACATCCGGCCGGGCCTCCTCCGATAATAACTACATCTGACTCAATGATTTCCAATTTTTAAAAACTCCTTTTGTAGTTAATTAGATGAGTTCTTGGTTAGAAGATATTTTTAAAGTAAATACCTGAACCTTTATATAAATATAAGTTAAAAGAAAAAAGAGAAAAAAGCTTAATATAGAAACAAACTTACATAGGAAAAACATAAAAAATTAATTATCAAAATGATCAGTTACGTGAAACGTTCTTTATTGATCTATTATTAGATCATATCGAAAAATCAATTGCCGTTGAAACATTATATTTTTCATGACCAACTCTGATTACCTTTTAAAAGCTGCCATTAAGAAAGTAACCGAAAAATTAAACGAAATATTGGTTGAAAAAATTGAAGAAGCAACACATATTGCTCAGGATGCTCCTGAAATTCTCAAAAAAGAATTTGATAGTTTAAAAGAATCCATAATCGAAGAAGCATCAAGACTAGAAAAAGCAGAGAATATTGAAGAAAATGAGTCTACAAATACTTATCAAAATCCCAAAATAAAAAAAGCTTTAAATGAAATTGAAGGTATCAATAAGCAAATTGATCTTTTTAATAAAACTATAAATAATCAAATTAAATGAGTTATCACGTTCTTCATTATCGTTTAAAAAAATTGAAGAGGTCCTTTCTTATTTGGATAACTCTGATTTCGCTTTTATTAAATTTATGGATAGATAATATTAGATTTACAATTTTCCAAACCAAGAACAATGAAAAAAGTAGGGTCCAAATTAAAAGAGCTAGGTGGTTTACTAATCAATTAATAGAGCTTGGTTCAGCATTTATTAAAATTGGACAATTATTATCAGCGAGACCTGATTTAATTCCTAATACCTGGATACAGGAATTGTCTAAATTGCAGGATCAAGTACCTAATTTTTCATTTGCACAAGTTGAAGAGACTATAAGGAATGAACTAGGATCTAAGTTTAATGAAATAGATCAAATAATATGCGATCCGGTTGGATCAGCATCACTAGCTCAGGTTCATAGAGCGACTTTAAAAGATGGTAAGAAAGTAGTTTTTAAAGTTCAAAGACCCAATTTAAAAGAATTGTTTATTATCGATTTGGGCATAATGCAGCAAATAGCAGGATTATTGCAGAAAAATAAGAATTGGAGTCGAGGTAGAAACTGGGTTGAGATTGCTAAAGAGTGTAGGAAAGTTCTTATGAAAGAACTTGATTTTAATTGCGAAGCGCAATATGCAGCAAGATTTAGGCAGCAATTTCTTGATGATGAAAATGTTGAAGTTCCTGAAGTAATTTGGGATATGAGCAGTGAAAAAGTGCTTTGTTTAAGTTATGTAGAAGGGACAAAAATAAGCGATTTAGAAAAATTAAACTCACAAGAAATTGATTTATCTAAAATTGCAGAGATAGGTGCAATCAGCTACTTAAAACAATTAGTAAATTACGGGTTTTTTCATGCAGATCCTCATCCAGGGAATCTAGCAGTTTCAAGTGAAGGTAAATTGATTTTTTATGATTTTGGAATGATGGGGAACATCTCAAATAACCTTCAAACAAGATTAGGGGGGATGGTTAAGGCTGCTGCTCTTAGAGACGCCTCATCACTTGTTAGTCAATTACAACAAGCTGGGCTAATTTCAAAAGATATTGATGTAGGACCAGTCAGAAGATTAGTCAGATTGATGCTTAAAGAAGCCTTAACTCCTCCATTTAGTCCTAATATTATTGAAAAATTATCTGGAGATTTATACGAACTGGTTTATGAAACGCCATTTCAACTGCCAGTAGATTTAATCTTTGTGATGAGAGCTTTATCAACTTTTGAAGGAGTTGGTAGAATGCTTGATCCAGGGTTTAACCTAGTATCAGTTACCAAGCCTTATTTAATAGAACTTATGACTTCAAATAATCAAAGTCCCAACGATTTAATTAACCAATTTGGAAGGCAAGTAGGTGAACTAGGATCGAAAGCTGTTGGAATTCCCAAAAGAATAGATGAAAGTTTAGAAAGATTAGAACAGGGCGATTTACAATTGCAAATAAGAATGGGAGAGTCTGATAGGCAATTCAAAAAAATGTTTACGGCTCAAAAAACTTTAGGTCATTCAATTCTCATAGGAAGCTTATCAATTGCATCTGCTTTACTTGTAACCAATAAACAAAATAATTTTGCATTGTTGCCACTTTTTTTTGCACTACCAATAAGTATTGATTGGATAAAGTGCCAATTAAGTATGAGAAAAGGCTCACGTTTAGAAAAACTTAAGCGCTAAAAAAACTATATATTTTTTGGACCTAAACCTAGAGCTCCAGCGAATCTTGCTTGATTTCCTAGTTCCTCCTCAATTTTTAAAAGCCTATTATATTTTGCAATCCTTTCACTTCTGCTCAAAGAGCCAGTCTTGATCTGACCCGATCTTGTGGCGACAGATAAATCTGCGATTGTTGTATCTTCAGTCTCACCACTTCTATGACTTATAACACTTGTGAAACCAGACATTTTAGCTAACTCAATAGCTTCCAAAGTTTCAGTTAATGTTCCAATTTGATTTACCTTTATTAGGATTGAATTGGCAGATTTTTCTATAATCCCTTTCCGTAATCTTTCTGTATTAGTAACGAATAAATCATCACCTACAAGCTGAACTTTATTCCCTAATTCTTTGTTTAATTCTGACCAACCCTCCCAATCATCCTCAGCTAAACCGTCCTCTATTGAAACTATGGGATAATTAGAAACTAATCTTGAAAGATATGAAATCATTTCAGAACTATTTAAACTTTTACCTTCATATTTATAAATACCATCACTATAAAATTCAGTACTAGCAGCATCTAAAGCCAAAGATACCTGCTCACCAGGCTTAAATCCTGCTTTTTGAATTGCTTCTAATAATAAGTCCCCTGCTTCTTCGCTTGATGACAAATTCGGGGCAAATCCACCCTCATCGCCTACAGCGGTAGATAGACCTTTTTGATCAAGTAATGATTTTAATGAGTGAAAAATTTCAGTACCCATTCTTAATGATTCACTGAAATTATTAACTCCATGTGGAACAAGCATAAATTCCTGAAAATCAAGACTATTTGGTGCATGTGCACCACCATTTATTACATTCATCAATGGGACTGGAAGAAGATTGGATAATGGATCTCCAAGATATCTATATAGGGGAATGTCTAAAGCATTTGCTGATGCTCTAGCAGTGGCAAGACTTACTGCAAGAATTGAATTTGCTCCAAGGTTAGACTTATTAGGAGTTCCATCAATTTCAATCATTAATTTATCTACTGCAGTTTGATCTAAAGATGACAAACCACATAAAGCCGGCGATATGGTTTCATGAATTTTATTAACAGCATTCAAAACGCCTTTTCCCATATATTTCGAACCACCATCTCTTAATTCATGTGCCTCATGAGCACCAGTGCTTGCTCCGCTGGGAACAATTGCTCTACCACTTGCACCACATTCCAAAAATACTTCTGCTTCTACAGTTGGATTACCTCTTGAATCAAGGACTTGCCTTGCTTCAACAGTATCAATAAGAAAATCAATAGTTTCTTTCACAATTTAATTATTACTATTTAAATCCTATTAATAGCTGAACTATTTGGCTAATATCTGAAATATATTTGTTAACCAACTATAATTTTATAAGGGCTTAGATATTATTTAACGTTTTTTTTGATTCTAAATTCCCCTCAAATCCTCTCATATAAATAATTTTCAAATTCATCTTACAATTTGAAAATTATTGGATGATTATTAATGCAGTTCCTATTTAGAATATTAATTAATAATCAACTATAGTTTTTATAGTTTATGAGAGAAACACTTACATCCAGTCCTGAACTATTTAGCGATATTAGTTGGAATCTTCTTTTATTAGGGGAAGAAACCGCAAAAAAATGGGATCATAGCGAATTTAATATTGAACACATAATTCATACATTGTTCTCATCAAGTGAATTCTTTGACTTCATTGAAAAATTATCAATCGACCAAGATACAGTTTTAGACATAACAGAAGATTTTTTAGAAGAGACACCAACAAATGAGTCAGATATTTTTACTATCGGAGAAGATTTAGAAATTTTATTAGATAACGCGAATCAGATTAAAACTCAATGGGGATCGAGATTAATAGAAATCCCTCATTTACTAATTGCTCTTGGAAGAGATTTAAGAATTGGAAATTATGTTTTTGAAGAAGGAAACCTTTCCATGGAAAAATTAGAAGAAGAATTAAAGTTTTACCCAAATATTAATAAATCAAGAGATTCTTTTAATTATGGGAATGTAATTGAAATAAATAATCAATCTAATTTCCAATCAAACAACGAGACTGAAGAGACTCTTGTAAAAGAAGAAAAATTTAAAAAAGCTATTGTTCCATTACCGAAAAGTGAACTTCAAATTGAAACCAAAAAACAAGTTGGAAAAGATGAAACTGTTCTTTCAATTTATGGAAAAGATTTAACAGGATCAGCTAAAAAAGGCTTACTGGATCCTGTTTTAGGAAGAGAAAATGAGCTCAATAATTTAATGAGGGTACTCTGCAGAAGAAACAAAAATAACCCTATACTTATTGGCAATCCTGGAGTTGGTAAAACCTCAATAGCAAAATTACTTGCTCAATTAATTGTAGACAAAAAAGTTCCTGATACTTTAAAGGACTTAAAAATTATTTCACTTGACTTAGGTGCATTAGTTTCTGGGACCAAATTTAGAGGTCAACTAGAGGAAAGACTAAGCTTAATAATGCAGGAACTCAATAATCCAAACCAAGGAATGATTCTTTTTATTGATGAAATTCACTCAATATTAAGTTCTGACAGATCTTCTACCGACATCAGTAATATCTTAAAACCTTTACTAGCTGAAGGAGAACTTAGATGTATCGGTACAACAACACCTGAGAAATTTCGTGAAACTATTGAAAAAGATCAGGCATTAAATAATTGCTTTCAAAAGATAGCTGTTAATGAACCTTCAGTAGAATTAAGCGTAAAAATATTACAAGGGATCAAAAAGAAATATGAATTACATCATGGCATAAAAATTTCTGAAGAGGCTGTAAACTATTCTGCAAAATTGGCCGATAGATACATCAGCGATAAATGTCTCCCTGATAGTGCAATAGATTTAATTGATGAAGCAGCTGCACAGTTGAAAATCGAGTCTAATAATATGCCTCAAATCATTCTCCAACAAGAAAACAAACTTAATACTATTAATGAAAAATTGAATAATTTGCAAGGAGAAAATATCGAAGCTCAAGAAAAACTATTGAATAATAGAAAACAATCAGAGGCAAAATTGAACGTTCTTTTGGAAAATTGGAACAATTTACGTGAAGAAATGGAGGAATTATCTATTTTAATGAAAGAAGAAGATAAGCTAACCAAACAAATTAAAGATAAATCAAATCGAGAAATTGAAAATGATCTAGATTATTTAGAAAAGCTTGAAGAAGAGTTAAGTGAAATAGTGAATGACATACAAAAAGTTGAAGAGAACTTTAATAAAATAAAGAAAAATAGAAATTTCCCTTTTAAATATCAAGTTGAACCTGATGATATTGCAGATGTTATTTCAAAAATCACAGGAATTCCAATTTCTAGAGTAGTTTCAAATGAACGTAAAAAATTAGTCAATCTAGAAAAAGAACTAAGTGAAAAAGTTATTGGACAAGAAAAAGCTATAGAAGCTGTTTCTGCTGCAATTAGAAGAGCTCGAGTTGGCATGAAAAGTCCCAAAAGACCTATTGGATCTTTTTTATTTATGGGACCTACTGGTGTTGGTAAAACAGAATTAGCAAAATCTCTTGCAACAGCTTTATTTGATGAAGAAGACGCACTTTTAAGATTAGACATGAGTGAATATATGGAGAAAAATGCCGTAGCAAGACTTTTAGGAGCTCCCCCAGGTTATGTTGGTTATGAAGAGGGAGGTCAATTAACTGAAGCTGTAAGACGTAAACCCTATTCAGTAA
This sequence comes from Prochlorococcus sp. AG-347-K10, assembly GCA_003278955.1. Classification (GTDB taxonomy): domain Bacteria; phylum Cyanobacteriota; class Cyanobacteriia; order PCC-6307; family Cyanobiaceae; genus Prochlorococcus_A. The sequence continues at coordinate 60,126 of QCCB01000002.1, read as the reverse complement.
TACTTCTTGATGAGATAGAAAAAGCACATGCAGAAGTATTTAATATCCTTTTGCAAGTCTTAGATGAAGGAAGATTAACGGACTCCCAAGGAAGAACCGTAGATTTCAAAAATACGGTAATCATTATGACAAGTAACCTAGCTGGTAAATCTATACTGGAGTATTCGCAAAAGATTTCTAAAAGTGAGGGAAAGTTAGAAAAAGATCAACAAATTCTAGATGATTCAATTTGTAATGCATTGTCTTCAATTTTTAGACCTGAATTTTTAAATAGAATTGACGAAGTAGTAAAGTTTGATCCATTATCTATTGATGAACTTCAAAAAATAATCATTCTACAAACAGAAGATTTAAAGAACCTGCTACTTGAGCAGAAAATAAATATCGCTATAGACAAAAAAGTTATCGACAAAATTGCAAACGATTCTTACGAACCTGAATATGGTGCTAGGCCACTTAGCAGGGAACTTAGAAGACAAATAGAAAATCCCTTGGCTGCAAAACTTTTAGAAGATAACTTCAAAAATAAAAAAAATATAACAATTAAACTTAATCCTGCTAAAAAAGATGAGATCGTTTTCAAACCTAGCTGAGGAGTAAATCAATAAGCTAAAATAAAAACTAAAGCATAATGCTTAATTCCAAACAAATTTTGTGACAAGTCCTACTACTAATAAAGAACCTCTTAAAAAGGATTCTCCTGAAGTTGAAGAGCCTAAAAAAAAGAATAATTTTTTTAGATCTACCTACGATGAGCTTAAACTTGTCGTGTGGCCTAACAAACAACAACTTTTTAGCGAGTCAGTAGCAGTTATAATTATGGTATCTTTTTCTGCTGCAGCCATTGCTTCTGTTAGCAGATTCTATGGGTGGGCAGCCTCGCAGATTTTTGGTTGAATTATCTCCCGAATATCCATTTATAAAGATCTTAATTAAGCTTCCAGAAAAATGAGTAATGAATTAACTACAAACCTTGCTTCTTCAAAAGCAAATACAAGCATCGCAAGATGGTATGCAGTTCAAGTAGCATCAAGCTGTGAAAAAAAAGTAAAAGCGACTCTTGAGCAGAGATCAGTAACTTTAGGTGTTAATAATAGAATCATTGAAATTGAAATTCCCCAAACTCCAGGAATTAAATTAAAAAAAGATGGAAGCAGACAAACTACTGAAGAAAAAGTTTTCCCAGGTTATGTCCTCGTAAGAATGATTTTGGATGAAGATACAATGATGGCTGTTAAAAGTACTCCAAATGTAATTAACTTTGTCGGTGCTGAAGACGGTAGAGGCAGCGGAAGATCGCGAGGTCATATCAAACCTCGACCATTATCAAGACAAGAAGTTAATAGAATCTTTAAGCGCGCATCAGAGAAAAAAGCTGTAATCAAGTTAGATATTGAAGAAAAAGATAGAATCATTGTAACTAGCGGTCCATTCAAGGATTTCCAGGGAGAAGTTATAGAAGTTTCCGGAGAAAGAAATAAATTAAAAGCATTACTTTCAATATTTGGGCGCGAGACTCCTGTAGAATTAGAATTCTCCCAAATCAATAAACAAAATTAATTTCTAATTGTTCTTGTTTATCGAGTAAAATTATGATTTTCTACTTCAGCTTAAATTTTCTAATCTAATGGCAAAAAAAATTGTTGCAGTTATCAAGCTTGCTCTACAAGCAGGCAAAGCAAATCCTGCTCCTCCTGTAGGCCCAGCTTTAGGACAACATGGTGTCAATATCATGGCATTTTGCAAAGAATACAACGCAAGAACACAAGATAAAGCAGGTTTTGTAATTCCAGTCGAGATTTCTGTTTTTGAAGATAGAAGCTTTACTTTTATCACAAAAACGCCTCCTGCTTCCGTTTTAATAACAAAAGCAGCTGGTATAGAGAAAGGATCAGGTGAATCCGCAAAAGGCTCTGTTGGAAATATAAGTAAAGCTCAATTAGAAGAAATAGCCAAAACTAAGCTTCCTGATCTAAACTGTTCTAGTGTTGAATCAGCAATGAAAGTAATTGAGGGTACTGCTCGTAATATGGGCGTCTCTATCACTGATTGAGTTCAGTACAAAATTTCTCACTATTTAGGGGAGGTTAGTTAATAACCGTTTGCACCCAACATTATTATGAAAAAACTATCCAAAAGAATGGCGGCTCTATCAACAAAGATAGAAGATCGCATTTACGCACCACTTGAAGCTCTTAGTATTATCAAGGAAAATGCTAATGCAAAATTTGATGAAACTATTGAAGCACATATACGTTTAGGTATTGATCCAAAATATACTGATCAACAATTAAGGACTACTGTTGCATTGCCACATGGTACTGGCCAAAGCATCAAAATTGCAGTAATTACAAGTGGTGAGAATGTATCGAAAGCTAAGGCTGCTGGTGCAGATTTATTTGGAGAAGAAGACCTAGTGGAAAGCATCAATAAAGGAAATATGGAGTTTGATCTACTTATTGCAACTCCAGATATGATGCCAAAGGTTGCAAAATTAGGAAGAGTTTTAGGACCTAGAGGTTTAATGCCTAATCCTAAAGCTGGTACAGTAACTAATGACATTGCTAATGCAATAAAAGAATTCAAAGCTGGTAAGCTCGAATTTAGAGCAGATAAGGCTGGAATCGTTCATGTACGCTTTGGAAAAGCAAGTTTCACAAAAGAGGCTCTATTTGATAACTTAAAAACCTTACAAGAATCAATTGATAAAAATAAACCAAGTGGAGCTAAGGGAAAGTATTGGAAAACTTTTTATGTAACTTCAACAATGGGGCCTTCAGTTCAAGTTGACATAAATGCTGTACAAGATTACCAACCTGAAGGTTAACGCTTTGTAGTATAATTTAAAGGCAATAATACGGCCAAAGAAAGTAGGTTAATTTAGTTATTCTAAATTTTTAATTCCTACCGAGGACTCGTCTTAAATTATTTCTTTTTGGATCTAATAAAAGCGGCCTCTTTAAAAGGACTTTGCCGCATTTCCTGCTCTCCCTAAATTACGATCCAAAAAACATCAATGGGCCGAACACTAGAGAATAAGCAACAAATCGTTACTGAGATTAAATCTCTATTAAACGACTCGGAAATGGCTGTAGTTCTTGACTATAAAGGTTTAACTATCAAAGAGATGTCAGATTTGCGATCTAGATTGCAAACAACTAACGGCATTTGCAAAGTTACTAAAAATTCATTAATGCGTAAAGCTATTGATGGAGATAGTAATTGGAACGATCTTGAATCTTTACTGACCGGAACAAATGCTTTTGTCTTAATCAAAGAAGATGTTGGTGGTGCTGTAAAAGCTATCCAATCTTTTCAAAAAGACACCAAAAAATCCGAAACCAAAGGAGCTTTATTTGAAGGCAGACTTCTAAGCGATTCTGAAATAAAAGAAATTGCAAGTCTTCCATCTAAAGAAGTATTGATGGCAAAAATTGCTGGCGCTCTTAATGGCGTTGCAACAAAAATTGCAATCTCTATTAATGAAGTACCTTCTGGACTTGCTAGATCACTTAAACAACATTCTGACAAATCAGAATCCTAAATTCAAAACCTAATTAACTTTTAAGAAAATGTCCGCAAAAACTGAAGAAATTCTTGAATCATTAAAATCTCTATCTCTTTTAGAAGCATCTGAGCTTGTAAAGCAAATTGAAGAGGCTTTTGGTGTATCTGCTGCAGCTTCTGCAGGTGTAGTTATGGCAGCTCCAGGAGCAGCTGGCGGCGACGCAGATGGTGGCGCTGCTGAAGAAAAAACTGAATTTGATGTAGTTCTCGAAAGCTTTGATGCAGCTGCAAAAATTAAAGTACTTAAGGTTGTAAGAAATGCAACTGGTCTAGGTCTTGGCGATGCAAAAGCACTTGTTGAATCTGCACCAAAAACAGTAAAAGAAGGAATTGCTAAAGCAGATGCCGAATCTTTAAAGAAAGAGATTGAAGAAGCTGGCGGTAAAGTTACACTTAAGTAAGAGAATATTTTTTTAAAGCCGATAGAGTTTATATCGGCTTCAAAAATTATGAATATTGATAGTATTGCAATTGAAGCTGCAACTGATGGAGCCTGCAGTGGTAATCCAGGTCCAGGTGGTTGGGGTGGGCTAATAATTTTTGACGACAAAAGTGAATTAGAAATAGGTGGTTCCGAGCAAAATACTACCAATAATAGAATGGAACTCACTGCGGCTATAAAAACACTTGAGAAATTAAAAACCTTTAAATTAAAGGAGAACTTTAAATTAAGAACTGATAGTAAATATGTCATAGAAGGGTATACAACATGGATTACTAATTGGAAGAAAAATGGATGGAAAACAAGCTCAGGGAAATCAGTTCAAAATCTTGATTTATGGCAAAAAATTGATCAATTAAGAATTAATGGCCTTGTAATGGAATATGTTAAGGGTCATAGTGGTGACAAACAAAATGATAGGGTTGATAGAATCGCAACCAACTATAGCAAAGGTATATCTTCAGAAAGTAAATTAAAGGAGTCAGAATCTTCTGCTGACTTTTTTGAAAAAAATGCCCCTTCAGAAATTCAGGAATTATTTTCAAGGAATGAATTAATTCAAAAATTTGCAGAAAAAAAGTACCTGTTAAGTTCACCTGAACTAGAAACCTTATTAGGTGATGAAAACCACTTAAAGATAAAACAATATTCACTTTTTGAATGGCGTAATTGGAGATTGATTCCTAAAGATAAAAAATATTGGATAATAGAAAAAAAAGAAGCCTAATTTTTTATGAATGATAAGAAGGGGGTATTTAAAAATCTTTATAAAAACTTGATTACCCCTGTATTAAAAAAAGACTCTGGAATTGATGCAGAATACTTAACAAATTTATCTCTTAGTCTCCTATCATTCAGTTCAAGAAAATATAATTGGCCTATAGTATCTTCTATCTTAAAAAATCTAAATGAAGAATTTTCTGTAGTTGATAAAAGGTTAACTCAGAACATATGTGGAATAAATTTTTGTAATCCAATTGGTTTAGCTGCGGGTTTTGACAAAAATGGAAATGCCGCAAATATATGGAAAGATTTTGGTTTTGGATTTGCTGAGCTTGGTACAGTAACTAAATTTGCTCAGAATGGAAATCCCAAACCAAGGTTATTTAGATTGGCAGAAGAAGAAGCAGCATTAAATAGAATGGGTTTCAACAATAATGGTGCTGAAAATCTAGTTAAAAACTTTGTCGAACAAGGTATTGAGTTTAAAAAAAACAGGGAGAATATTTGTTTAGGGATAAATTTCGGGAAGTCAAAAATTACAGGTTTATCTCAAGCAAAAGATGATTATTTAACTTCTCTAAAATTATTAATTCCATATTGTGATTACGCAGCAATAAACGTTAGTTCTCCAAATACTGAAGGACTAAGAAAATTACAAGATCCAATGCTTCTAAAAGAACTTCTTAGAGAAATTAAAAACTTACCTAATTGTCCACCATTATTTGTAAAAATTGCGCCAGATTTAGGCCTTAAAGATATTGAAGATATTTGCCAATTAATAATCGAGGAAAACATCGATGGAATAATTGCTACAAACACCAGCATTGATAGATTAGGTCTTGAAAATAGAAAGATCAGGCAAACTGGATTATTACTCTCTCAAGAGAATGGAGGATTAAGTGGGAGGCCTCTCCAAAAAAAAGCAAATCAAATAATAAAACATATACATAATATTGATAAAAAGATTATTTTAATTGGGGTTGGTGGAATAGATAGTCCTGAGTCAGCTTGGGAAAGAATTTGTTCTGGAGCATCATTAATTCAACTTTATACAGGATGGATATATAAGGGTCCACAATTAGTACCAGATATACTTGAGGGAATTATAAAGCAACTCAATAACCATCAATTATCTAATATAAAAGATGCAATTGGATCAGATTTAAAATGGGTTGAATAAAATTAGAGCATGAATAATGAACCTCATGATTACTCAACGTTAGCCATGCAAGGATCAAACTTGAAGCACGGTGGAAATGTATATGCAATTGCGAAAAAATTAAATTTATTACCATCCGAAATCATTGATGCAAGTGCATCATTAGTACCCTTTGATCCCCCTCAAATACTTATAGATTCAATAAATGCGGAAATTAAGAATCTTGGCTTTAGATATTACCCTGAAAGAAACTTGAGTGATCTGAAAGAAATAATCGGCAAATTTCATGGGATAAATCCAGAGAATATATTGCCTGGGAATGGAGTTTCTGAATTAATAACCTGGGCAGGTTATGAAGCATCCAAATTCGGAATAAGTTGTATTCCTTCTCCATCATTTGTTGATTATGAAAGATCTTTAAATTGTTGGAATAGCAATTTTATACATTGCGAATTACCAAAAAAATGGAGTGATATTTTTCCTCAATCATTTCCGCTTCATCCAAAAGGTGATGTTATTTGGATAACAAATCCACATAACCCTACCGGCCAATTATGGGAAAAGAATTCATTGGAGGAAGTTGTGAAAAAATATAAATTAGTTATCTGCGATGAAGCTTTTTTATCCATAACACCTAATGGAGACAAAGAATCTTTAATACCATTAACCAAAAGATTTGATAATTTATTAGTCTTGAGAAGCTTGACCAAAATCTTCAATATTCCAGGGCTTAGATTAGGTTACGTTATTGGCTCATCGAAAAAACTTAAACAATGGGAAATAAATAGAGATCCTTGGCCTTTAAATTCATTTTCTATTAAAGCCGGGATTGATCTACTAAGTAATAAGAAATTCTATGAACAGTGGACAAAAAAGATTCACAGCTGGATAAATATTGAAAAAAAGAGAGTATTTGAAAAATTATTAAAAATAGAGAACCTTAAAATTCATAACTCTTCAACCAACTTTTTTTTAATAGAAAGTGAAACATCCTTGTCACCAAATATAAAATACTTAGAAAATAAGGGAATATTGCTTAGAGAATGCACTTCATTTAGATTTCTTGACGAAAAGTGGGCAAGAATAAGTCTACAGAATAGAAAAAATAACACTCTTTTATGTGAAGAAATTCAGAATTCCTTTAAAAAATAATCAATATACTTTTTAATCTCATTTTTAGATTTAATTTTATTATTATTTTCCATATTCTTCTTCATGAGATCTAAAATTTCATAGTAATATTTTCCGTTTTTTGATTTTCTCTTAAAAATTCTTTCTAGAGTTTCTTCAAAAACTTCATTAGACATATTATTCTGATTGATTAAAACTGAGCCTCCACTTGCAGCAAGAATCATGGCATTTTTCTCCTGGTGATTATTTTTAGAATATGGATATGGAATTAAAATCGAAGGTTTTTCAGCCTCCATTAATTCATTGATTGTTCCTGCACCAGATCTCGATATTACAAGATCACAGTTTTGAATTAAAGCTGCTATTTCATTAGTAAATTTCTTTTGAATATAATTTTTGGAGTTTTTTACATGAAAAGGTTTTAGATTAGATTCGCCAACAATATGAACTATCCGAAATTGTTTTTTTATTAAAAACTCTAGAGATTCATAAAGAATTTGATTTATAGCTTTTGCTCCTTGACTACCTCCCATAACAATCAAAAGAGGTCCATTGCCTTTTGGAACCCATTCTGGCAAAAAATTAAATTTATAGAATTGCTCTCTTAAAGGTGTTCCAGTGAAAATAGTTTTACAATTTTTTAAATAAGAATTTGTTTCTTTAAATCCTAAAAGAACATAGTTACATAAAAAACCAAAATATTTCGTGACCATTCCTGGAACTACATTTGATTCATGAATAATGATAGGTATCTTTAGAAGTTTTGAAGCAACAATAGTAGGGGCAGATATATAACCTCCAGTCGTAAAAACCAAGTTAATTTTTTTTTCTTTTAAGATCCTAATTATTTGGAAAGTTGACATTAAAATTTTTATATATTGATAAAACAAAAAAATATTTTTTCTTGGTGTCTTTAAATTCAAAGTCTTCAAATTATATTTTTGGGGAATCAAACTCGCATCAAGTCTTTGCTGAATACCCAACCAATGGATATTCCACTCAGCTTCCACCTCTTTAGAAACTGCTAAAGCTGGAAAAATATGGCCTCCTGTTCCACTAGCTGCAACTAATAAATTATTTTTTTTAGACATAAAAACTTAAATTAGTAGAATGAAAATAATAAATGATAAATATGTTGAATTTAAACTTATTCAGAAATATAGGATTCCCTCTCTACTTATTTATTTATCTCATTCTCCCCTATTCAGCAATAACGCAAACTTTTAAAGTTGATTTTATGAGAAATTTAGAAACCTCATTGAATAAGCGAGACTTAGAGTTTATTAAAAAAAATTTTAGAAATGATGAAAACCAAAATATTCCAAAACAATTTTCAAGGATTATTAATGATTTCCCTAACAGCAAATGGAAGATCAAAAGATTAAAATCTAATATTCCAGATGAAGATATTTTGCGAATAAAAGTTTCTGGGGAAAAAATAGTTAACGGAGAAATATATAGACTCGAATCCAAATTTGATTATTTATTTTCAATCGTAAATGGAAAAATAAGTGAAGGGATTATCAAAAATTTATTCACCACAATAAGAAACGATAATAAAAAAATAGATATTAGTTTTAAAATTCCTGATAGAGTTCTTACTGGTTCAAAATACGATATCGATATAATTCTAAATCAGCCTCTTGAAGAAGTGATTATTGCTGGAGCTATAAAACCTCATCAAGTTAATTCATTGTTTGAACAACAAATATTATTGGAACCATTGGCGTCTGGAGGGATTTTTAAAATTACAAGAGCCCCTTCAAAACCAGGGATGCAAATTTGGTCAGGAATCATAGCTCATCCTGAGGGAATGATTACTTTCACAAAGAGCATTGATATTGTTGATGAGATATAGCCTAAGCGTCGTTTAACGCAGCCACACCTGGTAAAGTTTTACCTTCTAAAAGTTCCAAACTAGCCCCACCTCCGGTAGATATATGAGACATTTTCTCAGCTAATCCTGCTTTTTCAACTGCTGCAACTGAATCTCCACCACCAATTATTGTACAAACTTCAGAAAAAGCACTTAAGTCCGCAAGAGTCGTAGCTATTGCATTTGTACCATCTGCAAATTTATCAAATTCAAAAACTCCCATTGGACCATTCCAAATAATTGTCTTACATTCTGCAAGAGCATTCTGAAAAACTTTAATGGAATCTGGACCAATATCTAGACCCATCCAATTCCCACTAATTGCATCAATTTGAGATATTTTACTATTGGCGTCAGGAGAAAATTCATCAGCCAAAACAACATCAGTGGGTAATAATAACTCTACTCCTTTTGCTTTTGCTTTTACTTCTAAATCTTTAGCAAGCTCGAGTTTATCTTCTTCTACAAGGCTCTTTCCGACATCTAAACCTCTAGCTTTATAAAAAGTGAAAATCATCCCTCCACCAATCATGATTTTGTCACACTTATCTAGTAAAGAATCAAGTACTCCTATTTTGCTACTAACCTTTGACCCTCCAACTATTGCTGCCAATGGACGATTTGGGGAATCTACTGCTCCTTGTAGGTATTTCAATTCTTTTTCTAAAAGGAATCCAGCTACTGAGGGACTTAAATAATTTGTAACACCCTGAGTTGAAGCATGCGCTCTATGAGCAGCACCGAAAGCATCATTTACATACATATCTGCATGTGATGCTAATTTTTCAGCAAACTCCAGGTCGTTCTTTTCCTCTTCACCAAAAAAACGAACATTCTCAAGTAAAAGAACATCTCCATTAGATAAGCTATTTGATTGTGCAACTGCTTCATCACCAATACAACTGTTAGTAAGAGCAACATTTTGCCCCAACAATTCACTTAATCTTGCTGCTACTGGAGTTAATCTCATTTTTTCATTTACCTGACCCTTCGGTCTACCAAAATGAGCAGCTAAAATGACTTTTGCAGAATGATTAATAAGATATTCAATAGTTGGGATCGCTGCACGAATACGCGTATCGTCGGTTATTTGACCGTCTTCATTTAATGGAACATTAAAATCTACTCTTACAAGAACTTTTTTTCCTTCTAAATGTGTCTTATCAAGACTGGAAAGAGATAATTTTGACATTAAACAAGCTATATTTATAATCTCAAGACCCTAACGTTAATTTGGGCTTATTGGGTGAAAAAGTAGTTACTGTTACCTATGCCTTAATAAATTTTAAGAATTAATGATTATAAAAATTTTTAGTTATTAAATTTATACTAAAATTTAGAAGTAAATACTTTTGAAAATTATAAAAACTAAAAGGAATACAAAATTTTATTTGATTTATTGAAGTGGACATACCCAAAATCCAATGGTACCCAGGCCATATCGCAAAAGCAGAAAAGAAATTATCTGAAGTTATCAATAAAGTAGATTTAGTTATAGAAGTTAGAGATGCAAGAATTCCTTTGTCAACAGGACATCCACACTTAAATAAATGGATAAATAATAAAAAACATATTCTTGTCATTAACAGATCAGATATGATCTCCCCGAATACAATCAATAGTTGGAATAGATGGTTTAATTCTAAAGATCAATATCCTCTTTGGTGTGATGCTAAAAGAGGGATAGGGATTAAAGAAATTTGTAAGTCAGCCAAAGATTCTAGGTCATCAATCGACGATAGAAGACTCTCTAGAGGAATGCGAATTAGGCCAATTAGAGCCCTTACACTTGGTTTTCCAAACGTAGGAAAGTCGGCATTAATTAATAGAATCGCAAAAAAAAGAGTTGTAGATAGCGCTAGGAAAGCAGGCGTGACTCGTAATTTAAGATGGATAAAATTAGAAAGTGGTATAGATCTGCTAGATGCTCCAGGTGTTATACCTCCAAATTTAGAAGATCAAAAATCAGCACTTAATCTTGCACTGTGTGACGATATTGGAGAAGCTGCTTATGAAATAGAGAGTGTCGCAATTGGATTTATCAAAATTATATCCACTCTCAACAAAGATAAAAATGCCAATATCTCAGTTAAACAGATATCTAATAGATATGGAGTTGATATTACTAAAGGCTTTAAGAGTCCTTCTGCTTGGATCGACGAAGCAGCTTCAAAACATACCTCAGGCGATAAAAGGAGAATGTCTCATAAGTTATTAGAAGATTATAGAAATCAAATGCTGGGTAAAATTTCTTTAGAAGTCCCACTATGGAATTAAATAATCAAAATTCTTTCGGCATTGGAGAAGGTGAGCTTATAGAAATTATTTATGAGCTACCTCTTCCTATGAGGCTAGACAGATGGTTGGTAAGTAAAAGGCCAGAACAAAGTAGAGCAAGAATTCAACATTTTATAAATTCAGGTTTAGTACTTGTAAACTATAAGACTGCAAAAGCAAAGACCCCATTAAAAAATGGGGACAATATTCAAATATGGATGCCTCCTCCAGAACCTCTTATTTATTTGAAACCTGAAAAAATGGATTTAAATATCCTTTTTGAAGACGAGCACATCATAGTAATTAATAAACAATCAGGACTAATTGTTCATCCAGCCCCTGGACACAAATCTGGAACTTTAGTCAATGGATTACTTTTTCACTGTAAAGATCTACCTGGAATTAATGGGAAACTAAGACCTGGGATTGTTCACAGATTAGATAAAGATACCTCCGGATGTATGGTTGTTGCAAAAAGCCAAGAGGCATTAGTAAATCTCCAGAAACAAATTAAAGAAAAAATAGCATCACGCGAATATATTGCAGTAATTCATGGAGCACCGAATTCTGAAGAAGGCCAAATAGTGGGAAACATTGGCAGAGATAAATTAAATAGATTGAAATATAAAGTAGTTGAAGAAACTTCAGGAAGGTATGCCTGTACCTATTGGAAATTAGAAGAAAGATTTGGCAATTACTCATTAATGAGTTTCAAACTAGATACGGGGCGAACGCATCAAATAAGAGTACATTGCGCTCACATTAATCATCCAATTGTGGGTGATCCGTTATATGGAAGATGTAAAAAACTACCATGTAAATTAGATGGCCAAGCTTTACACGCCATTAAGCTTGGACTTATACATCCAATAAATGGTAAAGAAATGATATTTGAATCAGAATTACCATTAGATTTTCAAAAATTACTAAGTGTTCTTAAAGTTAAATAAGATTCAAAGAGGAATTTAGAAGCGATTTTGTATACTTGTTTTGAGTTTTAGTGAATATTGTAGAACTTTCTCCTTCATCAACTATCTTTCCGTGATTCATAACTAACAACCTATCACAAAATCTTTTAGCAATGCCCAAATCATGAGTAATAAAGATAATCGTTAAATTCATTTTTTCTTGCAAGACTCTAAGTAATTCAAGAATCTCTATTTTTACTGAAGCATCCAACATATTAACGCTCTCATCACAAATCAAAATTTTTGGTTTCAACAATAATGCTCTGGCTAATGAAATTCTTTGTAATTGACCACCAGATAATTGGCTAGGATAAGAATTAAAAAAATCATTATTTAAGGGAAGATTCAAATTTCTAAACATTAATTTTATTTCTTTTTCGATTTTTCTTTTATCTGAAATTTTTTGAATAAAAAATATATCTTCCAAAATACTTTTAATTGTCATTTTCGGGTTCAAACTTGAAAAAGGATCTTGAAAAATAATTTGCACTTTATTGTTCTTTTTAAAAGATTTATTTTTTTTTGATGCATGATTTTTATCATAAATTTTGATTTCACCACCTCTTACTTTAAGAAGTCCAATTAAAGCCCTACATAATGTACTTTTACCACTCCCTGAAGAACCAACTATTCCAAGAGTCTCATTCTCATATAACTTGAAACTAACTTCATTTAAAGCCTTATTCCATTTATTAATGAAAATTGAAGAATTTAATTTATACCAATGTCTTAGGTTATTTACCTCTAGAACGACCTGATCTCGAGCATTATTTTTAGTATTTGGTTCTAATACTATTTTTGAAGCATTTACTAACTTTTTCCCGATATCTGATTTTGGTGATTGAAAAATATCTAATATATTACCTTTTTCAACAATCGATCCCTTTTCAATTATAGCAACTTTTTTACACCACTTTGCTGCAAGATTAATATCATGACTAATTAAAATTAAAGTTGTATCAAATTCATTACATAGATGAATTATTTCTTGCATAATTTCAAAACTTGTTTTGGTATCTAAGCTTGTTGTAGGTTCATCAGCTATTAATAATTTAGGTTTCAAAGCAAGTGCCATTGCTATAGAAACTCTCTGTCTCATTCCGCCGCTAAATTGATGTGGGAAAGAATCAAGTCTACTTTCTTCAATTCCGACTTTTTGAAAAACTTCTCTTACTAATTTTTTAATAGCTAAAGGTGATTTAGTTTGATCATGTGTTTTAAATAATTCATATAAATGATCCCCAACTCTCATTAACGGATTAAGTTTTTTTATAGAGTCTTGATAAATAAATCCAAAATTCTTTCTTCTAAATAATTGTGCATCTTTGTTGTTTATTTTCCTAGGATCTACATTAGAAATCGATAGATACCCTTTAGAAGTGGCCTTTGCAGGCAATATATTTACTAATGTTTTTGCAAAAGTGGTCTTTCCACATCCAGAAGGTCCTATTATGGCCAAATGATCTCCACTATCTATCTCCAAATTAAAATTTTTGATAATAGGTTGCTGTTTTAGACCATATTTAACAGTAAGATTTTTAACTACAATAATTATTTCTTTATTTTTTTCCATGATTTATAGCAAATTTTTCTAGACATAAATAAAATACATCTAAAGCAATATAAAATGTCCGAGGCAGCTGCAAATTCAAAAGAAAAAAACGAAATTGAAGTTTCCAAAACTATTTTGCCTGAAAATAAAAAATATGAAAGTGAATCTTTGAATTATCAAATAAAAATTCCCGATTGGCTTCTTAAAGATATTCATAATTTTGAAAAATCAAATAAAGAAAATGATGAGAATCAAAACCTTATAGTAAAGGCTTTTAAACTTGCTTATAAAGCTCATGATGGACAATTCCGTGCGAGCGGCGAGCCATATATTATCCACCCGGTTGCTGTTGCAAATCTCCTTAAAGAAATAGGTGCTAGTTCATCTGTTATTGCTGCAGGCCTTTTACATGATGTAGTTGAAGATACTGGCATTGATTTATCCGAAATAGAAACAAACTTTGGATTAGAAGTAAAAATACTTGTAGAGGGTGTCACAAAATTAGGCGGCATTCACTTTAACAACAGGACTGAAGCACAAGCTGAAAATCTTAGGAAAATGTTTTTGGCTATGGCCAGCGATATCAGAGTTGTCTTAGTTAAACTTGCAGATCGACTTCATAACATGAGAACAATTGAATGGCTAAATGATGAGAAAAAACTAAGAATAGCGAGAGAAACAAGAGAGATTTATGCACCATTAGCTAATCGACTAGGAATAAACAGATTTAAATGGGAATTAGAAGATTTAGCTTTTAAATTCCTAGAGCCTAAAGAATATCTAGATCTTAAAGATCAAATCGCCGTTAAAAGAAGTGATAGAGAAAAAAGATTAAAAGTAACTTTGAATCTTATGAAGGAAAACTTAATTTCGGCGGGTTTGAAAAATTTTGAAATAACAGGAAGGCCAAAACATCTTTATGGCATCTGGAGCAAAATGGAAAGACAACAAAAGCATTTTCACGAGATTTATGATGTTGCTGCCCTAAGAATTATCGTGGACAATTCAGATAGTTGTTATAGAGCTTTAGCAGTTGTTCATGATACTTTCAAACCAATTCCAGGTAGATTTAAAGACTATATAGGATTACCAAAACCCAATGGATATCAGTCCTTACACACTTCTGTGATTGGAAGACATCGACCTATTGAAGTTCAAATTAGAACTACTTCGATGCATCAAATTGCTGAATATGGTATTGCCGCTCATTGGCAATATAAAGAGGGTGGTTCTCCTGCTAAAAGTAATGCCGAGAGATTTAATTGGCTAAGACAATTAGTAGAATGGCAACAAGAAGGTAATGAAAGGGATCATAATGATTATTTAGCTTCAATTAAAGAAGATTTATTTGATGAAGAAGTATTTGTAATCACTCCAAAAGGAGATGTTGTTGGTTTAAGGAAAGGATCTACCGCGATAGATTTCGCCTACAGAATCCATTCTGAAGTTGGAAATCACTGTAATGGAATAAGAATTAATGAAAAGCTTTCTCCATTATCTACAGCACTTCAAAATGGTGACTTCATAGAAATTTTGACAAGTAATAATGCTACTCCAAGCTTGGATTGGCTGAACTTTGTAGTTACGCCAACTGCTAAAAATAGAATTCGCCAATGGTATAAGAAAAGCCATCGTGATGAAACGATTAAAAGAGGTAGAGATTTACTTGAAAAAGAAGTAGGTAGAAACGGTTTTGAAGCATTACTTTCTAGTGAAGCCATGAAAAAAGTTGCAAATCGATGCAATTTTAAAACTACTGAAGACCTTCTTGCATCTCTTGGTTTTGGTGGTTTAACTTTGCATCAAGTTTTAAACAGACTAAGAGAAGAAATAAAATTACAGACAGAAGATGTAAAAAATGATTCTGACTCTGAAATAGCAAAATCTCTTAAAAGTAATAATAATTTATCCACTAATCAATCTAATACAGCAGCTAAATCACCAATTTCCGGGATAGAAGGTCTTGATTACAGAATAGGTAAATGCTGTTCCCCACTCCCAGGCGAGGATATTATCGGAACTGTGTCGCTCGGCAACCATGGGATAACTATACATAGGGAAGATTGTGAAAATGTAATACCAATTCCAATAGAGAGAAGATTACCTGTCGGTTGGAATCAAGATAATAAAACTGGCGATAATAAGTTTCCAATTCAGCTACGAATAGAAGTAATTGATCGAGTTGGAGTTCTTAAAGATATTCTTATGCGGTTATCTGATAAAGGTATAAACGTTAGTGATGCCAATGTTAAAACTGCATATGGTAAACCAGCTATTATAAATCTTTGTGTAGGTCTTGAAAGTTATAATCAACTTCACAAAACAATTGAACAAATTAAATCAATGGCAGATGTTCTAGATATTGCCAGAGTGGGACAAAGTTAATTTTATAATCAGATCAATCTATCTTTTACTTTTTATCTTGTAGATAAAGAAAACAATACTGCCGCAAATCAAAGCTAATAAAATACCTACACAAGATGAACCTAAGAGTAATTTTAAGGAAAAAATTCTACCTTGTTTCCATAAGTCATCAATAACTAAACTTTTTTCAAGAATTTTATTAGAAGGATTATTTAAAAAAATCGAACCAACTTTATAGTTAAAATAATAAAGTGGAATATAAGTAAAAGGGTTGCTGATCCAGGTACCAATTGCAGCTAGAACAATATTTCCCTTAGCTATTTTCGCAAAAAATATTCCCATTAAAGTCTGAAAACCAAAAAATGGAAAGCAACCACTAAATACCCCTATAGCTAAACCTTTAGCATTAAAGAAAGGACTTCCATTCTGACTCCTAAATAATGATAGAATTTTCTTATAGGTAATATCTCTTTTAAATCTCATTCAGAAAGAAAATTTCAAAATTCTTGATAATCTTACTTAATTATCCATAACAAAGCGAGAGATGGATTCGATAGTTACTACAGAAGATACGATAGCCGCAATTGCTTCAGCTATAAGTATTGGGAAGGGAGGAGTTGCGATAATAAGAGTATCAGGGAAAGACGCAATAAATTCTTGCAAAAAGATTGTTCAAACTAAATCTAAATATGCATGGGAATCACATAGGGTTTTTCGTGGTTTTATTCAGGAAAATAAACAAAATAAATTTATAGATGAGGTTTTAATTTTAGTGATGAAATCCCCAAATAGCTTCACAGGAGAGGATGTAGTTGAACTTCATTGCCATGGCGGAATTATCATAGTAAATAAAGTTTTAAAGATATTATTATCTAGTAATTCTAGAGTTAGACTTGCAAACCCAGGAGAATTTAGTCAAAGAGCTTTTCTTAATGGGAAAATAGACCTTACTCAAGCCGAGTCGATTAATCAATTAATTAATGCAAGCAATACCAGATCAGCAGAGTTAGCCTTTGGCGGGGTTCAAGGAGAAATAAAGAAAAAAATTGATGATATTAAAAATGACCTTATAAATCAACTTTGCGAAATAGAAGCGAGAGTTGATTTTGAAGAAGACTTCACAGATTTTGATTACACCAAATATCTAAAAAACATTAAAAAAGTCAAAGAAAAAATAGAATTACTAATAGAAAATGCAAAAAGAAATTCACATATTCACAATGGAATATCCATTGCGCTTATAGGTAAAACAAATGTTGGTAAAAGCTCTTTATTAAATTTGCTTGCAAAAAAAGAGAAAGCAATCGTAACTAATATTCCTGGAACAACTAGAGATGTTATTGAAGTTAATTTAACTATTAATGATATTCCAATGAAAATAATTGATACTGCTGGCATAAGAGAAACTCATGAACAAATTGAAAGTATTGGAATTAAAAAAAGTTTTGGGAAAATAAAAGAGTCAGATTTTATAATTTATATTTATAGTCTTGAAGAAGGATTTAATGAAGAAGACAAAAAAATAATACAAGAAGTTCCCAAAGAAAAATTAATTACTATTTTGGGCAATAAAAAAGATTTAATTGATTGCAAAAATATTAATTCAAATGAGTTAAAAAACACAATTCTTATGAGTATTAAGAATAATGATGGTGAAAGATTATTAATAGACACAATTATAAAAAAATGCGGATTAAAACAAGTAGAAAATATCAATATATTTTTAAACGAAAGACATCTAACAAATTTGTCTGCTTGCCTATCTAATTTAAATGATACTGATGAAATCATTAAAAATAAATTGCCATTTGATTTGTTATCAATAGAACTTAGAGATGGGATTCAAAACTTATCTAAAATAACTGGTCAAGAATTAACGGAGGAACTTCTAGATAATATTTTTTCTAAGTTTTGTATTGGTAAATAAATTTGAGTTAAATTACATAGTGATATATAGTTAATTCTCTAACTTCAGTTGAATTTTTATTAATTAATTATTTTTAAGTTTAGTGGATTTAAATACTCCAATAATAAGTAAGATCATTGATAATTGGATCGATGAAGATATAGGAAGGGGAGATCTTACAAGTCCTTCTATTACGGAGGAGAATGGTAATGCATATTGGATTGCAAAAGAAGGTGGTATTTTTTGTGGTGTCGAAATTATAAAAGAAATTTTTAAAAAAATTGATTTAAAAATCAGTTCAAAATTTAATATCTCTGATGGAGATCAATTTGTTAAAGATCAAAAACTTCTGGAAATATATGGACCCTCAAAAAGTTTGCTAGCTAGCGAAAGAATAGGCTTAAATATAGCAATGCATTTATCTGGAATATCAACATATACAAAGAATCTTGTAAATAAGTTAGAAGGTACAAATATAAAATTAGCAGATACAAGGAAAACTACTCCAGGCCTAAGAATATTTGAAAAATATGCATTCAAATGCGGAGGTGGAGTGAATCATAGAATGGGATTATACGACGCAGCTATGATAAAAGAAAATCACATTGCATGGACAGATAATCTTAATAATGCAGTAAAAAAAATTCGACTAAATTCGCCTTTTACAACTCATATCATAATTGAAGCTGAGAATATCGAACAGGCAAAAGAAGCAGTATTAGCAGGAGCAGATAGTGTCTTATTGGATGAACTTAGCCCTGAAATAATCAAAAAAAACGTTCAAAAATTAAGAGATTTATCAATGAATAGCTTAAAAAAAGAAGTGAATAAAAATTTGATAATAGAAGTTTCTGGAATTAACCCTGAAGAAATTAGTAAATATCTAATAAAAGGTATTGATTTGATTTCAACAAGTTCTTCAATCACCAAAAGTAATTGGATTGATTTGAGTATGCGTTATATTAATTAATCATATAGATAAATAATTGAATAATTAATGCTAATCATTTTTAAAGAATTAACAAAACAATTTGAACAATCTCTTTTAGATAGTCTTAAAAAAAATGATAAAGAAAGAGAATTCGAAATTCTTAGAAAAAATTTAATTACACAATCATCAAAAGAGGAATTTGGTGATTATCAATGTAATGTTTGTTTAAGTTTATCTAAAATATATAAAAAGAATCCAAGAGATATTTCTAATGATTTTATTAACCTTTTAAATAAAAATAAAAGCATAGCAAAATTATGTAAGAGTCTAGAAATAGCTGGACCTGGATTTATAAATATAAAATTAAAAGATGAAGTTCTAATAAATGAAATTAAGTCAAATATTCAATGTAATAGGGCTGGCATACCTCTAATTAGAAAAAATTTAGATAGTGGTTTGTCTAATAAAGTTATTGTAGATTTTTCTAGTCCTAATATTGCTAAAGAAATGCATGTAGGTCATTTAAGATCAACAATAATAGGTGACTCAATATCTAGAATTTTCGAGTTAAGAGGTTATGAAGTATTAAGACTCAATCATGTTGGTGATTGGGGGACACAATTTGGCATGCTTATTACTCAGCTCAAAGATTTATATTCAAATGATTTAGAGGAGATAGGCAAAATTAAAATAAGTGATTTAGTTGAATTTTATAAAGAATCAAAAAAAAGATTTGATAACGAATCTGAATTCCAAAAAAGATCTAGAGAGGAAGTAGTTAAGTTACAAAGTGAAGACATTAAATCGATTAAAGCTTGGAAATTATTATGTGATCAATCAAGGAAAGAATTTGATGAAATCTATAAAAATTTAAAAATAAAAATAGAAGAAAGAGGTGAATCTTTTTATAATCCCTTCTTAAAATCAGTTATTAATGATTTGAATTTAAAAAAAATATTAGTTGAAGATCAAGGAGCAAAATGTGTATTTTTAGATGGGATGACTAATAAAGAAGGCAAACCTCTACCGCTAATTATTCAAAAAAAAGATGGAGGTTTTAATTATGCCACCACAGATCTTGCTGCTATAAGATACAGATTCAATAAACCTCCTAATGGCGATGATGCTTCAAGAATTATTTATGTAACTGATCATGGGCAAGCAAATCATTTTGCTGGAGTTTTTCAAGTTGCAAAAAAAGCAAAATGGATCCCAAAAAATTGTCAAGTAGACCATGTCCCTTTTGGGTTAGTTCAAGGAATTGATGGCAAAAAACTAAAGACAAGAGAAGGTGAAACAATACGCCTAAAAGATTTATTAAATGAAGCAGTTAGAAGAGCAAAAGAAGATTTATTGAAAAGATTAGAAGATGAAGATCGTTATGAGACCGAAGAGTTTATAGCAAATACTTCAAGAACTATTGGATTAGGAGCTGTTAAGTATGCAGATTTAAGTCAAAATAGGATTACCAATTATCAATTTAGTTTTGATAAAATGCTTTCCCTTAATGGTAATACTGCTCCTTATTTGTTATATACACTTGTAAGAATTTTAGGAATTAAAAGAAAAAATGATTTTGTTTATGACTCTAAAGATTTTCAGTACGTAAATTATGAACATAAATCTGAGTGGAAACTTATCAGAAAATTACTCAAGTTCGATGAAGTCATAATTTCTATTGAAAAAGACTTAATGCCAAATAGATTATGCAATTATCTATTCGAGTTATGTCAGACTTTTAATAGATTCTATGATCAAGTTCCAATCCTCAAAGAAGAAAAAAATATAAAAGTTTCTAGGCTTAATTTATGTGACCTAACTGCAAAAACACTAAAATTAAGCTTAGAGCTTTTAGGAATTGAAACTTTAGAAAGAATGTAATGAATGATTTTGATCCATTAAATAATCTTTTCCCAAAACCAAGAGAAGAAATAATAAATATGCAGTCTTACTCTGCACCTTTAGAAAACAGAAGAAATTTACTCCGCTTAGACTTTAATGAAAATACTTTAGGTCCAAGTCCTAAGGTTTTAGAAGCATTACAAGCGATAAAATTAGATGAGATTTCAATTTATCCCGAATATAATTTTTTAAAAAAATTTTTATGTAATAAATATCTTGATTCAAGAAAATTTGGTAATGATGAAATCGGAATTTTCAATGGAGCAGATGCAGCAATAAATGCAATTTTCAATTGCTTTGGAGAAAAAGATCAAATATTTCTAACCACAAATCCAACTTTTGGTTACTATTCTCCTTGTGCAGAAATCCGAGGAATGAAAAAAATATGTTGTTCTTACATTGGAGAAAATTTTCTATTCCCCATAGAAGAATTTAGGGAAAAAATAATAAAGCATAATCCAAAGTTAATATTTATTTGCAATCCAAATAATCCAACAGGAACTATTCTAAGCTCTCATGAAATAATTAATTTAGCCAATATCAATAACGATTCATTAATAGTTGTTGATGAACTATATGAAAAATTTAATGGAGATAGTCTTCTTGAATCGATAGATTTTGAAAAGAATAAAAATATAATAATAATCCAATCTCTTTCAAAAACTGCAGGTCTAGCTGGTTTAAGAATAGGTTTTACTTTTGGCAATAAAAGTTTAATTCGGTACATAAATAAAGTTACAGGACCATATGATGTAAACAGCTTTGCTATAACAGCTGCATTAGCAGCACTTAAAGACAAATCATATATTGATAATTATGTTTTAGAAGTAAAAAAGGCTAGGGAATGGATTTTAAATAAATTTCAATCAACAAAAATCAGAACTCACTTTAGTGGAGGTAATTATTTCTTAATTTGGCCAAAAAAAGATCCTAAAATCTTAATACAACAAATGAGAGAAAAAGGTATTCTTATTAGAAGTATGGAAAACAAAAAAGATATCGATAATTCAATAAGGGTTAGTATTGGAACTAAAGAACAAATGATTTTTTTCTGGGAAAATTACAAGATATTAGATTTAAAAAATTAATTACTGAAAATATAAATTGTATTTTGATCGATTCTTTTAGATTTTATTTGAAAATCTTTTCCAACATATTTTACTTTAAAATCTTTCATATTTTCAATAAATAAATCAGCATTTGAGAAATCACATTCTTTATTAATTTTTTTGCCGCGTTCAAAGTGAACAGGAATAACTACTTTAGGTTTTAAGATTTTAACTATTTTTGAAGCTTCTTTACCATTGTAAGATTTTATTCCTCCTCCAATTGAAATAAACAATATATCTGGACTAGACAAAATAATTTGACTGTTTATATCAATATCACCAGCAGCTCCTCCCATATGAACAATTTTAAGATCATTCTGCTCCCAACTCCAAACAGTTGCCATCCCAAATCTTCTTCCATCTACTCTGTCATGTGGTAAAGAAATTCCATTTAATAAAATATCCTCAAATTGATAGATGCCTGGCTCAACGAACATTAGTTGATCATTAGGGTTATATCCTTCATCTGGAAGCCTAGAACTAGCCAAAATAAAATCTGCGTTGACTTCTTTTGGCTCCTTTAAATTACTTGCACAACCTATCGCTTTAAAGGGATTTATAAGAATAGATTTATCTGCACTAGTAATTAAAAAACTACTATGTCCCAGACTTTTTATTCCTAAATTCCTTGCATATAATGAGGTAGGTAAAAAAGAGCTAACTAATAACAAAAATAAAAAGTTTTTAATTTGAGAAATCATAATATTAATTTTTTTTATTTTACTTTTGTTCAGCCATTTTTAGAAAATTACTAATTAATTTATGACCAAATTGCGTCAACACACTTTCAGGATGGAACTGTACCCCATGTAAATGTTTATATTCTTTATGAGAGATAGCCATAATTGTTGAGTCCTCTAAAGTCGCAGTTATGTCGAAACAAGATGGTAAAGAACTTGAATCAACTATAAGACTATGATATCTAGTAGCCACAAATGGAGTCTCGATATCTTTAAACAATCCTTTTTGATTATGAAATATTTTGGATGTCTTACCATGCATAAGTTCTTTCCCAACTATAACCTTACCTCCAAAAGCTTGGGCCAAAGCTTGATGACCTAAACAAACTCCCAATGTTGGAATATTTTTAGATAAATTTTTTAAAATTGGCAAACAAATTCCAGATTGATCTGGATTGCCTGGACCTGGAGATAATAGAATTCCACCAGGATTTAGTTTGATAATTTCTTCTAAAGTAATTTCATCATTTCTTTTAACTATTAATTCTTTAGTTATTTCATGCTCAACTGAAAGTTCTCCTAAATATTGAACAAGGTTATAAGTAAAACTATCGTAATTATCAATAACAAGAAACATATTTATATGGATTTAAAATAACAACTTTATTTTAGGAACAAAGATATATACAGCAATAATAACAGAATTAATGGAAGCTAATAATACTGCTCCTGCAGAAGTATCTTTTGAAATTTTAGCCAAAATACTAAATTCTTTTTTCACTACTAAATCAACGATTGATTCAATAGATGTGTTCAATATTTCTAATATTAAAACAGACATTATCGTTGCAATCAAAATAACATAATTACTTAGACTAATTTTGAGTAAAAAACCAATTATTAAACTTGTAACTGCAAAAATTAATTGAATTTTTAAATTTCTTGAAGTTTTTAATACATAACTAATACCACTGAAAGCATACTTAAAACTTATAAATACATTACTAGAAGTTTTGTATGATTCTTTTCTATTTTCTAAGTAGTTTATTTTTTTTTTCATTGATTTTTAATCTAATCGAGTAATTAAATATTCTTGGAAATTTAACATATTTTCTAAATCATTCTCATTATTATGTTCCCATCCCAAAAGATGTAAAAATCCATGACTGGCCAACCAAATCATCTCTCTATAAATTGAATGTTTATATTCATAAGATTGTTCAAGAGCCATCTCTAATGATATAAATATATCTCCCAACTCTAAATGATCTAAATTATTTAGAGATTCATCAGAAATAATTGGAAAAGATAGAACATCAGTTGGTCCATTTTTTTGCATCCATTTCTTATTCAAAGAAGCAATTTCTTGATTAGATATTATCTGTAGGCCTAATGAAAAAGATTTTTTTTCAAAAATATAATTTGGTAATTCATAATCCTTTTTTTTTAATATTATATTTATCCAAGATGAAAAAACTCTCTCCCAAAAAATAGATTCAAAAATAAGCTTACTTTTAGTATCTTTTAACTTATTTGAAAATTGAGAAAAATCATCACATTGAAAAACCAAATCTAAATTTATTTCAGAAATAATTTTTTCTGTCATAGATTCTTATACAGGAATATTGGGCTTACCTATTGTGGCTACAAGTATTAATATCCCAATTAAAACTAGAAAGGTTATTGAAAAATGAGAAATACTTTTTGAACCCTTCCTTACCATATTTCTCATAGCAAGCTTTATAAAGCTTGGAGGAGAAACTTTTTTTTCTAAAATTTCGTTTTTATTTTCCATTAGTTATTCAAGAGATTCCTTAGAAGAAATATTCATACGTAATAATTCATGAGTAAATGGTTCAAGTCCACCATCTAAAACACTATCTAACTCGTTAGTCTCCTGCATAGTCCTAAGATCTTTTACCATTTGATAGGGATGGAAAACATAATTTCTTATTTGATTGCCCCATGCAGCTTCGACAATATCACCTTTAATATCAGCGACTTCAGCAGCTCGTTGTTCTTTAGCAATCACTAATAGTTTAGACTTTAAAAGTAACATAGCTTTTTCTTTATTTTGTAATTGAGATCTTTCTTGAGTACATCTTACTGAAATCCCTGAAGGCAAATGAACAATTCTCACTGCTGTTTCTACTTTATTAACATTTTGTCCTCCAGCTCCACCGGATCTACTTGTTGTGATTTCTAAATCTTTTTCAGGTATATCAAGTGAGATATTATCATCTAATTTTGGCATAACCTCTACCCCAGCAAAGCTGGTTTGTCTTTTGCCATTGGCATTGAAAGGAGAAATTCTTACTAATCTATGAGTTCCTTTTTCATGTTGCAGATAGCCATATGCATATTTTCCATCAATTTCGAACGTTACACTTTTAATACCTGCTTCTTCTCCTTGTGATAATTCATTAATGACAAGGCTCATTTGATTATTATCGGCCCATCTTGAATACATTCTCAATAAGATCTCTACCCAATCCTGCGCATCTGTTCCACCCGCACCTGCATTAATAGAAACTACTGCTCCTTCCTTATCGTATTCACCACATAACAATCTTTCAAATTCCCATTTATCTAAATTCTCTTTTAATTTCTTTAGGCCCTGCTTGGATTCTAAAATCATTTCCTCTTCTGGTTCTAAAGAATAAAGCTCAAGAGAGGCATTAGCATCAGAAATAAAAGTTTTCCATTTACCCAACAATTCGAGTTGAGCCTTAACATCATCAAGGATTAACATTTGTTTTTTCGCTTCTTCTTGATTCTCCCAAAATTCAGGCTGAGCAGAAATTTGCTCTAACTCTCTCATTTTCGCTTTTAATCTTGGAACGTCAAAGACAATCCTGAGCTTTACCCAGGCGCTCTGTTAGTTCCGAAAGATCTTTTTTGAAATCTGTAATATCTATCAAAATAGGATTTAATCGTTATTTATAATCTAACAGGCACTTTTGTTTAATAGTATAAACTAAGTATTATTTTAAAAAAATGTCCAAAGTTGAAATTTATACTTGGCAATATTGCCCATTCTGTATCCGAGCAAAATCTCTACTCAAGAAAAAAAATATAAATTTTACAGAATATAAGATTGATGGTGATGAAGATGCCAGAGCATTGATGACTGAAAGAGCTGATGGTAGAAGAACATTACCACAAATATTCATAGATAACGAGGGTATCGGTGGCTGCGACGATCTCTACAAATTAGAAAATGAAAATAAATTAGAACCATTATTAGGCTAGATCTTATGAAATTTCTATTCGTAATAGATCCAATAAAAAATATAAACCCCTTAAAAGATTCATCTGCTGCTTTAATGCAAGCATCATCCAAAAAAAATATTGAAATCTGGAGTTGTACTCCTCAAGACCTTGAAGCTAGAGGTGATGAAGTATGGGCTTCTTCCGTCAAAGTTGAAGTCAATCCGTGGATTTCTTTAAAAGAGAATGATTGCATCCCTCTCGCCGAATTTAATTGTATTTGGATGAGAAAAGATCCTCCTGTAAATGAAGCTTATTTGTATGCAACGCATCTTTTAGAAGTTGCCGAAAGAAAAGGAGTAAAAGTAATTAACAAACCTTCATCATTAAGAGCATGGAATGAAAAGTTAGGTGCTTTGAGATACAGCCACTTAATGGCACCTACAATAGTTGCGAGTAAGGTAAAAGATCTTATTAATTTTGCAAATATAAATAATGAAGTAGTCATAAAACCTCTAGGAGGAAAAGGTGGTCAAGGTGTTATAAGAATAAATAAAAATTCTCCAGGAATTAAATCAATCATTGAATTAATCACTTCTCAAGAAGAATTACCCGTTATGATGCAAAAATTTATTCCTGAAGTCATAGATGGTGATAAAAGAATAATTATCGTAAATGGTGAAGCAATTGGATCTATAAATAGGATTCCTCAAGGAGGCGATTTTAGGAGTAACTTAGCGATGGGAGGGAAAGCTGAACCAACATTATTAACAGAAAAAGAAAAAAGTATCTGCTCAGAATTATCTCAACACTTCAAAGATGAAGGTTTATTTTTTGTAGGTATTGATGTAATAAATGGAATGCTGAGCGAGATTAATGTTACCAGTCCAACAGGATTAAGAGAAATAGAAAATTTATCCAATAAGAATGTTTCAGTGGAAGTAATTGAAAAATTAGTGGAAATTATTTAGGATTTTTAGCGAAAAATATTTGTTTTACTATAGATTCAAATTTTAACTTAATCTCATCTATTTCTTTATCTAAAACTGAACCTGAAACTATACCTGAACCTGCAGTAAATTCAATATTTTCTTCAATATATCTTGCGCCTCTTATGGCTAAAAGAAATGATGCATTTCCTGAGGCATCAACCCAACCCATTGGAGAAGCATAATTTCCTCTAGGAAAAGACTCAAGAGTATTTATCCAATCCAATGCTGCATTTTTTGGGTATCCACAAACAGCCGGAGATGGGTGTAAATTTTTAAGTAATTCAAAAGGACATATATTTTCAACTTTCGAGAAAATGAGTGTTTGCAAATGAGAAATATCTCCAAATGAATTTACCCTGATATCACTTTTTTTAAAGTTTTTTATTTTTGAAACTTCTAAACATTTAATCAAATACTGTGTTACGTAATTATGTTCCTTTAAGTCTTTAGTACTTTTTAGTAGTTTCTTGAAATTTGAATTAGTAGAGATAGTTCCAGCGAGAGCCTCCAAAGTTAAATTAGGTTTAGTAAAAGAAAATAATTTTTCTGGAGATGCTCCAAACAAAATATCCTTACTATTTCTTTTCCAAACGTATCTGCATGTATTTGAATGATTCTTTTTTAATCTTTTTAAAATTTCTACTAAATCTAATTTATTTTTAAATTTTATTTTAACCCTATTCGATAAAACTATCTTTTCGAGAATACCTTTTTCTACTAATTGAATTCCTTTATTTACTACTTTTTTAAAATTTGTATTAGAAGTTTCTAAGGAGTCCAAGAAATCATCTATAATAGGAAAATCAAAACTAGTTTTTAAGCCAGATGATTTTATTAATTCTGGCTCAGAATTAATAACTTGATTTCTAATTGTCCATATTTCTTCAATTAATGTTCTTAATGATGATTTACCTTCAACATGACCATTGATTCTTAACCAGCAATTCTTATCACTTTTAGTAATTAATATTTTTGGCAAGATGGCTTCCAAACTAGGGATATCTGAAGGTAAATTCTTATTATTCAAATTTTCAGAGAAAGAAAATAGATAAATTATTTTTGAAAGTGCAGAATTATGCGTTTCATTAGTTAAGTTAATTAAATTTTTAAAATTCTCAGAATTAAACTCTTTTGCTACCTCAAATCTTTTTGGACCATCCAGAGTAACATATTTACACTTCTCGAAAGCTATGTATGAAATGCCATCAGATTCCTCCCAAAATGAAGAAAAAGGATATTTATTTATTAACAATTCATAAACTTGAAATAAATCAATACAAGGAATCTCAACACAAATACTTACTAACCCAGAATTTTCAACTTTCTTATCGAAAGAGGAAAATACATCTTTTAAAAAATCTGTTAAGTTTAAATCATTTTTCATTACTTATTGAAAATAACTAAAAATCATGCAATAAAGTAAAAAATGTAACTCAATTTATAAACTACATTTAATAATTATCTAATTTTGTGTGTTCACTAAAAATGGAAGAAGATAAAAAAAAATTATGGAAACAAGCAATAAAATGGCCTCTTTATTCTGTTGCAATACTTCCAGTTTTAATAACAGGGGCTTATTTGCTCAATCAATATGAAAAGGTAAAAATTTTTAATCTGATTGCATTTACTTTAGCTGCAATTTTGATATTGCTTTGGGAAAATCTAACTAATGATTTATTCGACGCAGAAACAGGAATCGATGAATTTAAATTCCATTCAATTGTAAATCTTGTAAAAAATAAAAAAATAATTTCATTTATTGCATATACATCTTTAGTTATTGGTTTATTAATAATTTCAATTATTTCATTATCAACAAGTATAAACATTTTGATTTTGGTAGCAGCTTGCTGCTTCTTGGGATATTTATATCAAGGTCCTCCTTTTAGATTTGGCTATAAAGGTTTAGGAGAACCATTATGCTGGCTTGCATTTGGACCTTTTGCTTACTCTGCAGTCTTAATTGCGTTAAATCCATCAGATATTTTCTTTGAAGATATTCCATGGAAAGTTTCTTTATTACTTGGTTCAGGGCCTTCCTTGGCAACAACTCTCGTATTATTTTGTTCTCATTTTCATCAAATTTCTGAAGATAAAAAGCATGGGAAAAATTCACCTTTGGTTCGCTTAGGGGCAAAAAAAGGTTCTCAATTTGTGCCTTGGATAATTTTTACAATATATATTTTTCAACTTTTCACTATAGTTAATGGATTTATTCCAGTGTTTTGTATCCTTTATTTATTTAGTTTCCCTCAAGCAATAAGACTTATAAATTTATTAAGGTCTGCATATAAAAACCCTAGTGCAATAAAAAATTGTAAATTCATCGCAATAAAATTCCAAACTCTTAATGGAGTTGGCTTAATCACAGGATTAATATTTAATTACTTGCTTAATAAATGAACTTAATATTTGAAAAAAAATCTTATAGCTTTAAGTTATCCGCCAAAGTAGAAAATTCTAAAACCACTTACCATACAAAATCGGGTTGGATAATTAAATTAACAAGTAATGATAAAAAAATTGGTTTTGGAGAAGTTTCACCGCTTCATAAAGAAGACTTAAAAAAGTGTGCGAAACAACTAGATATGATCCCTTCGTATTTTGAAGTATTTAATTTATCTGAGCAAATAAATATTTTTCACCCATGCATTCAATCTGCAATAAATTCTGCATTAGCCGAAATAAATGGAAAAATAATTTTTAAAGAAAACTACTACTTTGATAAAATTGATAAAACAGCCATTTTGTTAAATCATGAAAATATAGTTTCAGATCTACATGAAATTAAAAAAAGACAATCTGATATTGGAAAATCATTAACCATAAAATGGAAAGTAGCATTAAAAAATAATCATGAGGAAGAAGCAAGTTTAGAAGAAATTTTAAGCCAAATAGGCAATAATATTAAGTTAAGAATAGATGCTAATGGTTCTTGGGGAAGAGAGATAGCTAATAGATGGGCTGATATTTTGAAAGATAACAAAAATGTAGATTGGTTAGAACAACCTCTCTGTGTTGATGATATTGATGGACTGACAGAACTCAACAAAAAAATCCCTATAGCCTTAGACGAATCACTTTTAAAATTTCCAAATTTGATTGATGAGTGGAAAGGTTGGCAAATTAGAAGGCCTTCTCAAGAAAATAATCCAGTTAAGCTTTTAAGAGAATTAGAAAATAAAAAAGCTTTAATATCTATAAGTACCTCATTTGAAACTGGTATAGGGAAGAGATGGCTTTATCATTTGTCGTCTCTACAATTACAAGGACCAACTCCAAAAGTTCCTGGTTTAGCAATGAATAAATTCCCTAATTCTTTTCTATTTTTAAATGAAGCAAAAAAGATATGGGATCAACTATGAAAAATAAAATTCATACTATTGAAGTTGAAAATAACGAAACTCAATCTGTAGAAAAAATTATTGAAAAAATTAGAGAGAATAAAATTATTTATGTAAAAAACAAATTTTATGAAGACAAAGATTTATTAGATTCAATTACTGAAAATGGTCCAGCAATTATTTTAAACAGTAGTGGTAGTTCTGGAAAACCGAGAAAATGTTTTCACCATTTAGATAATCTTAAATTATCTGCAGCTACATCAGGTCAATGGCTAAAAGAGCAAGGATTTGAATTGCAAAACTGCTTAATTTTAAATACTTTACCCCTGAACCATATAAGTGGATTAATGCCAATTTTTAGAAGTCAATCTTGGGGATGTGCTTGTATTAATATTTCTCCGAATTTATTAAAAAAAACTCGAGAACTTTCACTTTTAACAATTAAATCTAAAAAAAACAAAAAACACTTGATTACGTCATTAGTACCTACCCAATTAAAAAGACTTTTAGCTCAAAAAGATGGAATTAGTTGGCTGAAGATTTTTGATCTAATTTGGGTAGGTGGAGCTTCAATTTCAGACGAAACTGCAAAACAATGTATTAAAGAAAAAATAAAATTAGCACCTTGTTACGGCTCAACTGAAACAGCAGCAATGGTTACGAGTTTAAAACCAAGAGAATTCTTAATGGGTTTAAAAAATGTTGGAGAAATACTACCTGATACAAAAATAAGAATTAACGCAAAAGGATTAATCGAGATAAAATCAGCCAGAATTGGAATCGAAATAATAGACTCTTCAAAAACTGAAAATTTCAATAATAAAAATGGGTGGTGGCAAACCGGTGATTTAGGTGAAATTAATCAGATCAATAATGCTTTATATTTAAACTTTCTTGGAAGAAGTGATAACGCTTTTAATTCAGGAGGAGAAATCGTTTTTCCAAAAGTAATTGAATCGCGATTAAATGATTTTATTATGAAAGAAAATATCCCAATTAATAAATTCAATATTTCAAAAGTATCTGACAAATTATGGGGAAATAAAATTAAAATAATTGTTGAATATAAAGAACATACAAATCATAAAAATATTGAAAATTCATTAAACTTATTAAAAAAATTTTCTCAAAGTTGGCCTAAACATGAAAAACCTGAAAAGTGGATTGTTAAAAATAAAAATACCAGTACAGAAAAAATAAACTACAAATTTAAAAAATAATTAGCATTCTTTTAAATTTGTACTTACATTTGAAGCCTCTATCCATCTTTCTAACTGATCAGGAAGTTCTATTTTATTTCTTGAATCATTATCTAAGGAACAATGTATTATTTTTCCTTCTGCTACTTTGTTTCCATTTTTTATAAAAAAGCTATTTACTTGGAACAAATGTGTATTAATTTTATGAGGGGCAATTTTTACCTTTAAGAAATCTCCAATTTTTATAGGCGCAAAAAAATTTGCTTCGCAGTTTACTATAGGAAAAATAATTTGACTTTTACGTATAGAAAAATCTGGGAAAATATCTTGATATGGAATCCCATAAATTTCGATACTCTCTTCCCAAGCTTCGTGCGACCATTTTAATAAGTTATGAAAATGAATTACACCTGCAGAATCACAATCACCGAATCTTACCTTCTTCTGCAATATTAACCAATCAGCGGGTTTCATTTAAAGAAATTATCTATCAACAGATCCCATGATGACATCTATTGAACCAAGGATTGCCATAATATCAGCGATTTTGGCACCTTTAAGAATATGAGGCAATATTTGCAGATTATTTAAATCAGCTGCTCTGATTTTAAATCTCCATGGGGTAACTTCATTATTTCCTTGAATAAATACACCTATTTCTCCTTTTCCGGACTCTAATCTTGTATATAATTCTCCGTTAGGAATTTTAAAAGTTGGAGCAACCTTCTTAGCTACATATTGATAGTCGATACCAAATATTTCACTTTTCTTATCTTCAGTCGCCATTCTTTGAGCTTCTAAATTTTCTGTTGGCCCTCCTGGAATCATTTTGCAGGCTTGGCGAATGATGCTAAGTGATTGTCTCATCTCTTCAACTCTTACTCTATATCTCGCATAACAATCTCCTTCTTTTTCTGAAGCAATCTGCCAATCAAAATCGTCATAGCATTCATAACTATCGACTTTCCTTAAATCCCAGGAAACTCCAGAAGCTCTAAGCATTGGCCCAGACAAAGACCAATTAATTGCCTGGTCTCTTTGTATTGTTCCAAGGCCTTCAATTCTTTTTCTAAAAATTGGATTATTTGTGATTAATTTTTCGTATTCATCAATCTTAGGACCAAACCAATCACAAAAGTCAATACATTTTTCTAACCATCCGTATGGAAGATCACATGCAACACCACCTATCCTAAAGAAATTATTATTTATCAGCCTCTGTCCAGTAGCAGCTTCCCAAAGATCATAAATCATTTCTCTTTCTCTAAAAATATAGAAAAATGGAGTTTGAGCTCCCACGTCTGCTAAAAATGGACCAAGCCATAAAAGATGATTAGCAATACGATTGAGTTCTAGCATTAGAACTCTGATGTAACTAGCTCTTTTAGGAACTGGAATATTAGCTAATCTTTCAGGAGCATTTACTACAATAGCTTCATAAAACATTCCTGCTGCATAATCCATTCTGCTTACATAAGGGACATACATTACATTTGTCCTATTTTCAGCTATCTTTTCCATTCCTCTATGTAAATATCCAATAACCGGTTCACAATCAATGACATTCTCTCCATCAAGAGTTACAACTAACCTTAAAACCCCATGCATTGAGGGATGGTGAGGGCCAAAATTGACCACCATTGGTTCTGTTCTAGTCTCTAACTGAGCCATTCGAAATTTAACTTCTAAACAAATCTTAGTCGAAAGTTATGCAAACTGACCTATCTGATTCATCTTTTTTCAATCATAAATCAGTTATGACAGATGAGATTATGGCCTCAATAGAGCATTACCCATTAATACATAACAACCAACTCAAAGGAATAGACGCAACTTTAGGCGGAGGCGGGCACTCTTATCATTTATTGAGAAAATATTCGGATTTAAATATAATTGGACTTGATCAAGATCCATTCGCGAGAAAGTCAGCATCAAAAAAACTTGATTTATTTAAAAATAGGATTGACATAAGGGCTTCAAATTTTTCGGATTTTGTACCAAAAGAAAAAGTTTCTTTTGTGATTGCAGATCTTGGAGTCAATAGTAACCAAATTGATGACCCTAATAGAGGATTTAGTTTCCAAAAAGATGGTCCACTTGATATGCGCATGAATCCTTTTCTTGAAGTTGATGCAGAGAAATTAATTGAGGCTTTAAATGAAAAAGATCTAGCTAACCTAATCTATAAATACGGAGAGGAAAGATTATCAAGAAAGATTGCTAGGAAAATAAAATTGGATTTGAAGGAAAATGGGAAATATTCTGGAACAAAAGAGTTAGCTTATTCTATTGCAGGCTGCTTCCCACCAAAACAAAGATATAAAAAAATACATCCAGCAACAAAAACATTTCAAGCACTAAGAATTGCTGTTAATAGTGAAATTGAAGCATTAGAAAAATTTTTGCAAGTTGTACCTGAATGGCTCTTGCCAGGGGGTATTATTTCTATTATTAGTTTTCATTCCCTTGAGGATAGGTTAGTTAAAAGTTGTTTTAAGAATGATCAAAGACTAAAAAACCTGACAAAAAAGCCAATAACTCCTTCCGAACAAGAAGTTGAACTTAATAAAAGAGCTAGAAGTGGAAAATTAAGAATTGCTCAATTAAATTAAAAGCCAATAATTTCTATCGTAATGATCTGATCGTATTTGTAAGAATATTTATTGCTTGTTTTATATCTTTTGAATTAGTACTTAATCCAATACTTAACCTTATTGAAGATTCTGCTTCTTTAAGAGATCTACCTAAGGCTAGTAAAACATGAGATGGTTCACCATTACTACATGCAGATCCAGTAGAACAAATTATTTTTGATTTTAAAAGTTTATGAAACTTTGCTCCGTTTAAATCCAATACAGTCAAATTTAAATTGTGAGGTAATCTTTTTTCTATGGAGCCATTAATTAATAAACCAGAATTATTTTTTAACAACCCCTCTAAAAGGTTATTTCTATAAAAAAGTAATTTCTCAGCATTATTTTTTTGATTAAGAACTGCTATCTCTATTGCTTTAGCAAAGCCAACTACTAAAGGAAGAGGTAATGTGCCAGGCCTAAGACCATATTCCTGACCTCCTCCAACAATTAAAGGCTCAAGATTAATTTCTTCATCAATCAAAAGAAGTCCTATCCCTTTAGGACCATATATTTTGTGAGAACTCATCGTTATCATGTTTACATCTGATAAAAGATTGTCTAACGCCATATAACCTAAACATTGTGCGAAATCAGAGTGAAATTTTATTCCTCTCGATTGACATATTTTTGAAATATTTTCTATGGGCTGAATAACTCCTATTTCGTTATTTGCCAGCATCACACTAACCAGAAATGTATCTTCTCTTATATTTTTTTTGAATTGTTCTTCTGAAATTAAGCCATCTTTCTCAGGATTAATTTCTGTAACCATAAATCCCTCTTTTTTTAGTTGGTTTAATGGCTCCAAAACAGCTTTATGCTCCGTTTTTAAGGTAATAATATGTCCATAATTTCCTGTTTTTTTATAGAAATTTCTAGCAAAACCTAATAAGGCTAAGTTATTAGATTCAGTTGCCCCACTTGTAAAAATAACTTTTTTATTCTTAAGAAATAAACTTTTTTCTATTTTTTCTCTTGAGGCTTCCAATATAGCGCTTGCGTTAATCCCTGCCAAATTAGATTTGCTTGCAGGGTTAGAAAATATCTCACTCCAAAAAGGTTTCATAGAATCAACAACATCTTTAGAGCAAGGAGTCGAAGATTGATAGTCTAGTAGTATGGGAGTTGATAGCATTATGTTTAGTATATAAAATTCTATTTATTACTAGAAAATCAAATTAAAGATTTTAAAAAATGAATGAAATTAATCAAATAAATAATGAACCGGTAAGAAAATCAAGAATTTTATTAGTTGATGATGAGCCTGGTTTAAGAACAGCTGTTAAAACATTTCTAGAAGATGAAGGCTTTGAAATATTTATTGCAGTTGATGGAGAGGATGGTTGGGAAAAAGCTCAAACAATTTTTCCCGACTTGATAATTAGCGATGTTATGATGCCCCGAGCCAACGGTTATGCTTTATTAGAAAAAATTAGAGAGGATGAAAAATTAGGAGGAACTCCAGTTATTTTTTTAACAGCTAAAGGAATGACCCTAGACAGAACAGAGGGATATCTTGCAGGCGTTGATGATTATATTTCCAAACCTTTCGATCCTGATGAATTAGCGGCAAGAGTTAAAAACGTAATCAACAGACAAGAACGTTTACTTAAAGAAGCAGCACGATTCGCAGATATCGATGTAAGCAAAATGGCAAAACAAATTACTGAAATAAAATCTATGCTCACAGACCAAAACCAGACTAATCCAGAAAATAAAATTAATCTTCCTAGTTTTACTCCAAGAGAAGCAAGTGTGCTTCAGCTAGTAGCAGAGGGGCTGATGAACAAGGAAATTGCAAGACAGCTTGAAACATCTATTAGAAATGTTGAGAAATATGTAAGTAGACTTTTTATCAAGACAGGTACATCAAGCCGAACAGAATTAGTTCGTTATGCACTTGAAAATCATTTAGTAAAGTAAATTATTTAATTTTTTCGAATTCAATTAGTTTTGAAAAATAAAAAGGAGCTTGATTTAATTTCTTTTTAACAACTCTAAATCCTCTTTCTTTAGCAGCATTAATAATACCCTTTTCTTTCAATGTATATGCCCTTGTAGTTTTACTTGGCCCAGGAAATAATTTTCCAATATTTTTTAGAATAGCAAGAACAGGAGTATAAGGAGCGAAGCTAACGATTAGTTTTTCTTTGCTTAAATCGCATAGATGTTGAACCATTTCTTCTGCGACCGGTTGAGGATAATGAATGAATACATCCAAACAAACTACAACATCAAATAATCCTTTTAATTGTTCTAGATCACAGACTTCATATTTAATCTTACCTTGACTAAAACCTAATTCATGAATGCGTTTTTTTGTTTCTTTAATCATTTCAGAAGAAATATCGCTCACCTGTAGTTTTTTTATACCGAGTCTTAATAAAGGTATGGAAAGACTTCCTACACCACAGCCTGCATCACAATAATTTTTTTTTGTTAGTTCAGGATAATTTTTGATGTATGAGATTACATCATCTACAGTTTTTTGATGTCCTTTCCTAATATTTTTCTGAACTGTATTAATTTCATCAGATTTGCTATAAATTTTATTCCATCTTTCAAAGCCAGTACCATTAAAATAGTCTCTTACTTCACTTTTTTCGATAATCTTATTTGACGTCATAATATTCTATGAAAATTTATTCTTTTTATACTAACTAACTGGCGCCAAATTAATTGCACGCCATTATAGGAAAGAATTGATTTGTTATTTTGTCAGAATTGGATTCTAAAGATATTTATAAAATTGCTGTCGTAATGGGTAGTGATTCAGATCTAAAAACATTGAAACCAGCCATTGATATTTTAAGAGAATTTGGTATAAAAACTGAAGTTTGTATACTTTCTGCTCATCGAACACCTATTGAAATGATGGAATATGCAAAAAATGCAGAATCAGAAAACATAAAAGTAATAATTGCCGGTGCTGGGGGTGCTGCTCATCTTCCAGGAATGCTGGCATCCATAACTTGCATTCCTGTAATTGGCGTACCAGTAGAGAGTAAGACACTTAAGGGGATTGACTCTCTTTTATCAATCGTTCAAATGCCCGCTGGAATTCCAGTTGCAACAGTTGCAATTAATGGAGGACAGAATGCTGGATTATTGGCAATAGAGATGATCAGTTTATTTGATGAATCCATAAAGAAAAATTTGAAAGAATTCAGAGAAAATCTACATACACAGGTAAGAACTAAAAATAGTAAGTTATCAAATATTGGACCTGACAATTATCTTCAAAATAAATGAACTAATATTTTTCTATTAGGCCTTGTTAAGAAAGTTTTCTTTTTTAAGGTAGTTAATAATTTTTTCAACGGAATCATTTAAATCTAACGAACCTGTATCAACAACAATTTCGGGATTAAGAGGAGCTTCATATGGACTAGAAATCCCTGTGAATTCCTTAATTTCTCCCAAACGAGCTTTCTTATAAAGACCTTTAGTATCCCTATTTTCGCAAACTGTGATATCAGCAGCACAATAAACTTCAATTAAATCCTTAGATCCAATAATTTTTCTCACATTATCTCTATCGCTAATAAATGGCGAAACGAATGCAGTAATAGTTATTATCCCAGCATTCATAAATAAATTCGCAACTTCGCCAATTCTTCTTATATTTTCTTCTCTATCTTCATCCGAAAAACCAAGATCTTTACATAAACCGTGTCTAATATTATCTCCATCCAACACATAAGTCGAAAACCCATCTAAATGTAAAACTTCATTTAAAGCGTTGGCCAAAGTACTTTTGCCAGAACCAGATAAACCTGTAAACCAGATAACCATCCCTTTATGACCTCTCATTTTCTCTAACTTTTCTCTATCAATAGTTAAGTTGTGCCACTTTACATTGGTTGACTTTGTTTGATTTTGTTCTTTCATTTTTTACTTCATCAAAATTAAAACCTATCTTAACCCTTGCTTCATAAATTATGAAATCCCTCTTTACGAAGAAACTCAATTGATTTCGATACCATATCACCCTGTAACTGGATATTTCTATCAATTAATGTTCCTCCAGTTCCACAAAAAACTTTAATTTTTTTTAGTAATTCTTTTAATAAGATTTCATCCTCAGTGCCTAAACCTCTAATTAAAGTTATAGTCTTGCCCTTTTTACCTTTTTTTTGTTTTGAAATATTTATTTTTGATCTTTTATTAAAACTATCTACCTTAGCTGTTTCTTTAGATTTCTTTTCTTGATTATCAAATTCGATCCAATTCTTTTTTCCCATTATTTTTAATATAATCTATAGTTAGTTAATACTTATTCTATAAAAAAAGTGGTAAGTACATTTTCTCGCAAAGATCAAAACCATAAAAATGACGATTTAAATCAACCCTCAAAAGAGGGAAGATTTGGAAAATATGGTGGTCAATATGTTCCTGAAACCCTAATGCCCGCTCTTTTTGAGCTTGAAGACGCTGCATCTAATGCATGGAAAGATAAACTTTTTGTAGAAGAATTAAATCATCTACTTAAGACTTATGTAGGAAGAGAAACACCACTTTATGAAGCCAAAAGACTTACTGAACATTATAAAAATAAACAAGCAACTCCTAGAATATGGCTTAAAAGAGAAGATTTAAATCATACTGGGGCTCACAAAATTAATAATGCTCTTGGACAAGCTTTATTGGCAATAAGAATGGGCAAAAAAAGAATAATTGCAGAAACTGGAGCAGGTCAGCATGGAGTTGCTACTGCTACTGTTTGTGCGAGATTTGGCTTGAAATGTATTATATACATGGGTGCTGAAGACATAAAAAGACAATCCCTTAACGTTTTCAGAATGAAACTTTTAGGAGCTGAAGTTAAAGTTGTAAATTCTGGAACTGCAACACTTAAGGATGCTACTAGTGAGGCCATTAGGGATTGGGTTTCTAATGTCGAAACCACACACTACATTTTAGGATCTGTTGCAGGCCCACACCCTTTCCCAAAGATTGTGCGAGATTTTCATGCAGTTATAGGTGAAGAAACTAAAAAACAATGTTTGGAATCATTTGGATCTTTGCCCGATATTTTGCTTGCTTGTGTAGGTGGGGGATCAAATGCAATGGGGCTTTTCCATCCTTTTGTTAAAGAAACTTCTGTGCGTCTTATTGGAGTTGAAGCTGCAGGAAGCGGAGTTGATACTGAAAAACATGCTGCCACTATCACTAAAGGGTCAGTTGGAATTTTGCATGGATCAATGAGTCTTCTCTTGCAAGATGATAATGGTCAAGTACAAGAAGCTCACTCAATAAGTGCAGGTTTAGATTATCCTGGAGTAGGACCTGAACATAGCCATTTAAAAGATATAGGTAGAGCAGAATATGGATCAGTCACAGATCAAGAAGCTTTAGACGCTTTAAAACTTGTTAGTGAACTAGAAGGAATTATACCTGCACTTGAAACCTCCCATGCTTTTGCTTGGTTAGATAAATTATGCCCTACTCTTGAAAAAGATACTCATATAGTTATCAATTGCTCTGGTAGAGGCGACAAAGATGTTAATACTGTTGCATCTTCACTAGATATTTAATCAATACCTTGGGATTGATGGGTCAATATATCTACTCCATCCATCAATACCCTCCTCCAAATTCCATATTTCACTAACAATATTATTATCCAAGCACCATTGAGAAAAGTTATAACTTCTTATTCCTGCATGACAGGTAACTACAATTTCTCTGTCTAATAAATCAGCAAATATTTCTTCAACATATTCAGAAGTTACATTACTAATTGGTATATGTAAAAATTCTTTTGAGAAACGAGCTATTTCGAGCTCTGACTGTTCTCTTACATCAATCAAAACTGGATCTTCTTTCTCAGAATTAAACCAATCATTGAGACTAGAGGCATTTATAGATTTTGGATAACTTCCCAATTTATAAGATAAATTAAGTGTTATTTACAATTTAATAAATTAAGTTGCAGTAGGAAGTTTATTGTTAAAAATAAAAATAAACAATTCGTATGAAACTTAGAGTAGTAGCAATAATACTATTATTATCTTTATTACTTTTTTTTGTTTTTAAAAAAGTTTCTGCTAATAAAAATAAGGAGCAAAATACAAATATTGAGCAACTAAATATCTTAAGATATATCCCTGAAAACAATAAATTATTATTTATTTCAAATTTAGATAGTTTTCATATTATTAATAATGATGAAAAAGATAAGAATTCAACAAACCAAGATGACTTTGTTTTAATCAAAGACTCTATATTAAATTACTTAGGTATAGATCTAGGCAACAATAAATTAGAAGATATCTATAACAATGAGCTTATAATCTCATTTTTTGAAAATAATAAAAAGCTTAAAGATGATATT
This sequence comes from Prochlorococcus sp. AG-347-K10, assembly GCA_003278955.1. Classification (GTDB taxonomy): domain Bacteria; phylum Cyanobacteriota; class Cyanobacteriia; order PCC-6307; family Cyanobiaceae; genus Prochlorococcus_A. The sequence goes on along the minus strand of QCCB01000002.1, from coordinate 19,821 downwards.
TTGATTATTTTTAAAATTAAGCCAGAAAAAACAATAGATGATTTATTAAATTTGCCTAATAAAATTGATCAAATTGATGAGGTAATTTCAATTAATAGAGAAAATAAAATAAATTTCCTAAACTATATATACCGAACCGAAGATAATTATATTATTGCTTCATCAGATAAAAAATTGATCAAAAATAGTATTAACTCTAGTAATGATTTTAAAGAAAAAAAATTTCAATATGAGGGAGAACTTTTTGGACTCAAAAATCAAAAAAATATATTATTTACGAAAAAATTTGGGGAAAGTATTTTTTTTGATAAAGAAATTTTTACTAATAAAAATGAGGATATTGTAGCTACTACATTTGATTTAAAAAATAAACATTTAATTTTAAAATCATATTTACTAAATAATAAAAAAAATATTGATATTCTTACTTATGATAAGTTTATAAATAAAGAAAATACGGATAAAGATAATCCTCAAGTTTCAATTTTTACTGAAATTAAGAATTTTAAAAAATATCTAAAACCTTTTATAAATAATTTTGAACAAAGTTTTTTTGAAGATTTTTACCAAAATACAAATCAAAACATCTTAATTCTCAATTCAAAAAAAGATTGGCTTTTTACATTTGAAAAAAATTCTGAAAATCAATTTGATTTAAGTGCTTTGAAAAAACTAAAAGATTTCAACAAATATACTTTAAAACAAAATGAAGATAGTTACTCAATATACTCCAAAGATATTCTTGAAGAAAAAAACGATGCAATAAAACAATTAACTTTTGAAAATATCTATTCAATAGAATCAGGAGGTTTGCAATTCATAAGTAATTTTTTAATAGATAGTAAAAAACTAGAAACAATCTCAAAAAAATTTTTCAACCTAAAAAAATATAAAGATAAATCTACTTTTCTTTTTGCCAAAGTTGATATCAAAGATGAAAATTCCAATAAAATTAAATATTTACCTGATTTGGAAGATCTTAATTTTCTCATTAGAAATATTTTAAAAATATCAAATGAAGAATATCTAGAAATCATAAGTCAATCTATTCCAGAGAAAAATCCAATTCTTTATACAGAAACAAGTTTAAAAATACCTTAATAAAGTTATTCAAATAAGCTTCAAAGACAATCATTTGAAATTTTTGTGAAGTTTATAACTTGTGGTTAATTAAAAATTATTTGACTATCTTTAATCTATAAGTATTTGATATTGAATTAAGCAATTGGACAATAAAAAACTAATTTTAAAACCAGGATTAGAGGGTGTCCCAGTTACTAATTCATCTATCTGTGATATCGACGGCAACAAAGGTAAATTATTGTATAGAGGATACTCCATTGAGGAACTATCCAAAAAAAGCAGTTTTTTAGAAACTGCATACCTATTGATTTGGGGTGAATTGCCCACAGCTATTCAACTTAGAGATTTTGAACAAGAAGTTCAGATGCATCGAAGGTTAAGTTTTAGAGTCAGAGATATGATGAAATGCTTCCCGGCAACAGGTCATCCGATGGATGCTCTTCAATCTAGTGCGGCTTCTTTGGGGCTCTTCTATTCACGTAGAGCAATAGATGATCCTAATTACATCTATAACGCAGTTATAAGACTAATAGCAAAAATACCCACAATGATTGCTGCGTTTCAACTTATTAGAAAAGGACAAGACCCAATTCAACCTAGAGATGATTTAACTTACTCATCAAATTTTCTTTACATGCTTACTGAAAAAGAACAAGATCCCATAGCTGCAAAAGTTTTTGATAGGTGTTTGATTCTACATGCCGAACATAGTTTAAACGCGAGTACATTTAGCGCTAGGGTCACTGCAAGTACTCTTACAGACCCATATGCTGTCATCGCCTCTGCAGTAGGAACCTTGGCTGGCCCACTTCATGGAGGAGCAAATGAGGATGTGATTGCAATGCTAGAAGAGATTAAAACCCCTGAAAATGCTAGGTCTTTTTTAGATAATGCAATAAAAAATAAAAGTAAGATAATGGGCTTCGGCCACAGAGAATATAAAGTGAAAGATCCAAGAGCAATAATTCTTCAAAAACTGGCAGAAGAGCTTTTTATAAGATTTGGTGCAGATGAAATGTATGAAGTTGCTAAATCACTTGAGGCAGAGGCAATACCGAGACTTGGACCTAAGGGTATATTCCCTAACGTGGATTTTTATTCTGGTCTTGTTTATAGAAAACTTGGTATTCCTCGTGATTTATTTACTCCAATTTTTGCCATATCTAGAGTGGCTGGTTGGTTAGCTCATTGGAGAGAGCAACTTGGAGCAAATAGAATTTTCAGACCATCGCAAATCTATACAGGTTCAGCACCAAGAGATTGGATCAGCTTAGAAAATAGAGAATAATATTTGCAGCTTTTCATAAAAAACACACATATTGTTTGTGAAGAGTTAATCTATTAAGTAAATAACATAAAAATTTTGGAATACGGATTAGATCTCGAATATAGTTTTAATGAATTCCTAAAAGGTTTTGGCCTTTCCAGCGAAATCGCTCATATAATCTGGCTCCCTCTACCTATGCTTTTGGTTTTGGTAGCGGCAGTTGTTGGCGTTTTAGTAACAGTTTGGCTTGAAAGAAAAATATCTGCTGCTGCTCAACAAAGAATAGGTCCCGAATATGCTGGTGCGCTTGGCGTGCTGCAACCAATTGCAGATGGTCTTAAGTTACTTGTCAAAGAAGATATTATTCCTGCCAAAGCGGATGGGATTCTCTTCACTGCAGGACCTATATTAGTTCTTGTCCCAGTAATTCTATCCTGGCTAATTGTTCCTTTTGGACAAAACCTTTTAATAAGCAACGTTGGTATTGGAATTTTCCTATGGATCGCTTTAAGCAGTATTCAGCCAATTGGCCTTCTTATGAGCGGATACGCATCAAATAATAAGTATTCTTTATTAGGAGGTTTAAGAGCAGCGGCTCAATCAATAAGTTATGAAATTCCTTTAGCTTTATCTGTCCTAGCTATCGTACTAATGACAAATTCTCTAAGTACTGTTGACATTGTCAACCAACAAAGTGGTGCTGGAATCCTAAGTTGGAATATATGGAGACAACCAGTTGGTTTCATAGTCTTTTGGATTTGTGCCCTTGCAGAATGTGAGAGACTTCCATTTGACTTACCCGAAGCGGAAGAAGAATTAGTTGCAGGATATCAAACTGAATATGCAGGAATGAAATTCGCATTGTTCTATCTTGGTAGTTACATTAACTTAATCCTTTCAGCTTTATTGGTATCAATACTTTATTTAGGCGGATGGGGTTTTCCTATCCCAGTTGAATTAATAGCTAAGTTCCTAAATTTACCAATTAATTCCCCCTTCATACAAGTTTTTACTGCATCAATAGGAATTGTTATGACTGTATTGAAAGCATATCTTTTGGTTTTCATAGCAATATTATTGCGTTGGACAACTCCTAGAGTAAGGATAGATCAACTATTAGATCTAGGATGGAAGTTTCTTCTTCCAATTTCTCTTGCTAATCTTTTGATAACTGCAGGATTAAAACTTGCTTTTCCTCAATTCTTTGGTGGTTAAACTTAAGTAAAAATACTTAAATTTAAAATTAATCCACTAAAATAAAATAACTAAGTAAATTCTTCAAAATGAAAAATTTCCTTCATCAAATAAATAGCTATATTAAAGAAGCATTTAATGCTGGCAAATATTTATATAATGGCATATCAGTAACTTTTGATCATCTTCGAAGAAGACCTGTTACTGTTCAATATCCATATGAAAAATTAATACCTTCTGAAAGATATAGAGGAAGGATACATTATGAATTCGATAAATGTATTGCTTGTGAAGTTTGCGTGAGAGTATGTCCCATAAATTTACCAGTAGTTGATTGGGTAATGAATAAAGAAACAAAAAAAAAGGAACTTAGAAATTATTCTATAGACTTTGGAGTTTGTATATTTTGCGGAAATTGTGTTGAATATTGTCCAACTAATTGTTTATCAATGACCGAAGAATATGAATTAGCTACTTTTGACAGACACAATCTCAATTTTGATAATGTTGCACTTGGTAGATTACCCACAAATGTTACAACAGATCCTTCAGTTAAACCTCTAAGAGAACTTGCCTATCTGCCTAAAGGTGTCATGGACCCTCATGAAATCCCTGCTTCAGATACCAGAGTTGGTAAATTACCTGAAGAAGTCTATGATTGGATGACACCAGAATCCAATGAAAATAAAGATAAAGTTTCTAATCCAAACAATTAATTTCTATTAATTTATGTCAATTGCAATTACAACTCAAATTATTTGTTTTTCAGTTTTATCTATAGTTATCCTTATTGGAGCTCTTGGTGTTGTATTGCTAGAAAGTATTGTTTATTCAGCCTTTCTTCTAGGAGGAGTTTTCATGAGTGTTGCGGGATTATATCTTCTTTTGAATGCAAGTTTTGTTGCTGCAGCACAAGTTTTAGTTTATGTAGGTGCAGTTAATGTATTAATAATCTTTGCGATAATGCTTGTCAACAAAAAAGAAGATTTAAAGCCCATCAGTGATATTAAATCCAGAAGAATCATATCAACATCAATATGTGTAACCCTTCTAAGCCTTTTGATAAGAGTTGACCTTACTAATGTATGGAGCCTATCAAGTCCTCAAAACTCTATAGGAGAAGAATCGACTATCAGAATTGGTGAACATCTATTTAGTGATTATCTACTCCCATTTGAAGTAGCATCAGTTTTACTTTTAATGGCAATGATTGGAGCTATTGTTTTAGCTAGAAGAGATGTAATGAGCAGGGATATTTCCACTGGATTACCTGTTGATCAAGAGTTAATTGAAAAATCATCAGAACCATTACTTTCAAATAAAAATTAACCTTTCACTTTTCTCATGATGAATTTAGAATCAATTCCTCTTCAAGCATTTTTAATAGTATCTTCAGCACTATTCTGTATTGGGATTTGGGGATTATTAAATAGCAGAAATGCGGTAAGAGTTCTTATGAGCATTGAGTTAATGCTCAATGCAGTAAACATAAATTTAATGGCGTTTTCTTCCTATGTTGATAATAATTTAATTCAAGGACAAGTTTTTACAATTTTTGTGATTACTGTTGCTGCAGCAGAAGCAGCAGTTGGATTAGCAATCTTATTATCTCTTTATAGGAATAGGGTGACTGTAGATATGGAAAGTTTTAATTTATTAAAATGGTAAAACCACTAAATGAAACTTTCATTAGTGCTTATTATATATCGTTCAGATAGTTCTATAGCTCAAGAGGCTTCTAAATTCTGTGAAGAAGTCCTTAAGGGTAAAAATATAAAATCAAAAAGAATTCAAAGTGATTTTCACCGAGATGAAATTGCAAAACATTTTTATAATCTAGAATTACAACCAAATATTGGCATAGTTCTTGGTGGAGATGGAACCTTTTTAAAATGTGCAAATGCTTTAGCTGATTATGATATTCCTTTGTTGAGCATTAATATTGGTGGTAATCTGGGTTTCCTTACGCAAGAAAAAGATTTTTTGTTTGACAAATCTTTTATTGAAATCCTTGAAAACGAAGAATATAAAATTGACTTACGTAATAAATTAACTTGTAATGTTTTAATTAATGAGACAAGTTCTGAGAAAAAGATTATAAAAAGCTACGATGCTTTAAATGATTTTTATTTTAAATCTGTTGAAGAAGACATTTCTCCAACCAATCAAATAGAAATTGAAATTGACAACGAGAAGGTTAATGAATACAAAGGTGATGGATTAATCATATCTACATCTACTGGTTCAACAGCTTACTCAATGGCTGCAGGGGGGCCAATAGTACATCCTAGTATTGATGCGATGATAATTAACCCTATATGCCCTATGAGTTTGGCTAGTAGACCAATAGTTATACCTAATACAAGTAAGGTAATCATAAAACCTGTAAAAAAAAGTAAAGGGGAAATTAAATTATGGAGAGACGGGGCAAAATGTATGACCATTAAGGAAAATTATTTTTGTGAGATCAAAAAAGGGCAATCGACCTGCAAAATAATAAAGTTTCAAAAAAGCACAAGTTACTATAGTACCTTAATAAAAAAACTTGATTGGAAAGGTGATTTATCTCAAAAAAATTTCAAAAATTAAATGGCCTTAGAGATAGAAAGAAGATTTCTTGTAAAAAACGATAATTGGAGAGAATTCATAAATAAAAAAATTTATATTGAACAAGGATATTTATCCAAAAGTTTAGATGGTTGGATTATTCGGGTAAGGCTTATAGGCAAAAACTCTAAAATTGCACTTAAAAAACATATCAAAGGCTTTACCAACTTTGAATTTGAATACTCCATTCCACGAAGCGATGCTGAAACGATAATGTCAAATCTTTCAAATACAATTAAAAAAGATAGATACTTTCTAGAAATTGAAAAAAAATCTTGGATCATAGATTGCTTTAAAGAAAATAATTATCCACTTGAAATTGCAGAAATTGAACTTTCTAATGAAGAGGAAGATTTAATACTTCCATCTTTCATTTCAAAAGAAATTACTGGGCTGACCCATTACTCCAATTTCAGTCTGGCTATCAATCCTGTTTCAGGATGGAAAGAAGAATAATGAATAACCTTAAACAGTAACTAGCCAGAGAAACCACTCATCCTTTATATTTTCTTTATATTTAAGCAAAGTATTTTTTATTTTCTCCCGATGTATGGTCTTTACGACAAAGAAGGAATATTGAGATTTGTTGATTCAGATAAGGATGCATGCATTGCATATGCTGAACTCTTCGAATTAGGTTCTACAAATTATTGTCTAATGGATTTGGCTAATGATACAAAAAAAGTAAAAGATAATACTAATCTTGATCAGAGTCTGGGAGCGTACAACAATTAAACCCATCTCTACAAATCTTTCCGTTATCCATTGCCCAATTCAAAAGTGCTACTCTATTTTTAGAACCAGTTTTTGTAAACATATTACTTACATGATTATCAACAGTTCTTTTACTAATAGTTAGTTTTACCGCAATTTCTTGATTTGTAAGCCCATCAGCTACGAGATCAATGATTTCCATCTCCCTTGCTGAGAGACCCATCATATCAATGTTGTTTACTTCTTCATCAACCATTTGCATTTAAACAGTTCCTTTTTTATATTAATTAAGTTTAGCAATCTCAGTACACTTGTTAACCAACTAGAAAACAAAAGCAATTGAAATCAAAACTTCAGCAGACTTTAGAAAAAAAATCTAAAGTAATAACAGCAGAGTTAATGCCGCCAAGAGGTGGAAGCCCCATAAGATCTCTTAAGATAGCACAACTTTTGAAAGATAAGGTACATGCTGTTAACATTACCGATGGAAGCAGAGCTGTAATGAGAATGTGCAGCTTAGCAATGTCCAAACTATTACTGGAAAATGGGATAGAACCAGTAATGCAAATTTCTTGCAGAGATCGTAATAAAATTGCTTTACAATCAGACATTCTGGGGGCAAATGCTTTAGGAATTCAAAACATCTTATGCATTACCGGTGATTCAGTAAAAGCTGGGGATCAACAAGATGCCAAGGCCGTTCATGAGTTTGAGTCAGTTAGATTGCTACAACAAATTCAGGCTTTCAATAAAGGAATTGATCCTACTCTAGGAGAACTTTCCGATAAAAAAACATTTATTTTTGCAGGAGCTGCAGCTGATCCAAATTGCAGAAATAAAAGAAGTTTAGAAAATAGATTGAGAAAAAAAAAGGAGGCTGGAGCTGGATTTATACAAACTCAAATGATTATGGAAAAAGAAAATTTGATAGAGTTTTGTGAAAAAATTAGCAAACCTCTTGAAATTCCAGTAATTGCAGGTGTATTCCTATTAAAGTCTTACAAAAACGCACTCTTTATAAACAAATACGTTCCAGGCGCAAACATCCCTGAAAATATCTTAAATCGTCTTAAAGATGCTAAAGACCCATTACAAGAAGGTATTCAAATTGCATCTGAACAAGCTCATGATTTTATTAATATCGCAAGTGGTATTCATCTAATGGCCGTAAAAGCAGAGCATTTAATTCCTGAGATTATTAAGAAAGCTAATCTTAGTCTGGAATATTAATCAAATCAGTACCTAATAATTCAGCCATAGCTTTCTGCTGAGGGGATGGCTCAGTCAAATCAGATCTTCTTGAATCTGCTATTAACCAATCTAAAGATGCATCTTGCAGATCAAAATGATCCCCATTTTTGTCAACACAATATTTACCAAACACTAACTTATCCATAAGTCTTACACCTTTACCAATTTTAGAATAATCAAAAATAATTGAGTTATCTATAGTTGCGCCCTCGCAAATGCAACAACTTGGTCCAATCATAGAAGGACCAATAATAGTTGCTCCATCCTCGATCCTAGTCATGCCTCCTATATAAACCGGTCCGCTAATATTAACCTTTTCCCAGTTAGCCGCTACATTCAAACCGGTAAAAACTCCTGGTTTTATTTCTTTACCTGGTATTTGCACTTGTCTAACCTTACCTTGCAATACATTTCTAATAGCACTCCAATAATCAGGAACTTTTCCAATATCTACCCATTCAAAATCCATTGGTAATGCAAAAAATGGTAAACCCATTTCAACAAGTTTAGGGAAAAGATCAGCTCCAATATCAAATTTCTCTGCTGAAGGTATGTAATTAAAAATTTCGGGTTCGAAAAGATAAATTCCTGTATTTATAGAGTCACTTAAAGCTTGATCAACTGTTGGCTTTTCCTGAAAAGCTTTTATTCGACCATTTTCATCAGAAACTACGACACCGTAACTTGATACTTGATCTTTAGTTACCTTTTTTGTTATTAAGCTCGCAATAGCTCCTTTCTGTTTATGTTTTTTAACAGCTTGAGTTAAATCTAAATCAACTAAAGCATCACCACATAAAACAACAAAAGTTTCATCAAAGAAATTTTGAAAATCCTGAATTTTCTTTAATCCTCCTGCGGATCCCAAAGCATCACCTATTAATTCTCCATCTTCAATTCTTCCCTCAAAACTATAAGCAATTTCTACTCCAAATCTTTGCCCATCCCTAAAATAATTTTCAATTTCTTCAGCAAGATGAGAAACATTTACCATTATTTCCTTAAAATTATGTTCTCTTAAAAGTTCCAAGAGAAACTCCATAACGGGTTTTTGCAAAATCGGAATCATCGGTTTCGGAATGACATGCGTAATAGGCTGAACACGTGTGCCTTTTCCTGCCGCTAGTATCATTGCCTTCATAAATTCAAAACCATTTTTTAAAATTATACGTTATGACTATAAAGCTTCTAAGCAGCCGAGGAAGAGGAATTACTTACCTCAAGATTTTCTATAGGCAATTGAGCTAAGCCACCATCAGGTATTATTCTTTTAATTTGAATTGGGCCATATAAGGAATTAATTTGTTTAATTTCAATTTTGTCTTCAGATGATAAAAATAACAAAGCCCAAAAAACTCCCAAACGATCTTTATCTAAATCATTTTTTACTACTGTTTGCCATTTCTTTACTAAATATTCAAAATCTGTCCATTGTAATGCTTTTTCCCATCCTTCAATGAATTTACCTAATGCTTTTGTGGTTTCTGGAAGTTTCTCGCGATGCGCTAATGACTTTACTTGAGAAATTAAAGCCTTATCAGAATATTTTTTATTTCTTTTTCTCTTCATGAGCAGAAGATCTTCGGTTTCTATAATTTCTGCTATGGATTCTAACTGACTTACAAGTTCTCCCAATGTTGTTGTACGTTTAAGAATTGGTTGTGCAATTGATCTTCTCCTTAGATATTTTTCAGGATATTTTGGGATATCAAATTCTTTATCAATCCAATCTTGATCATCCAAATCAAATTCATCTTCAAAATCGGAAGAATTTTCTTTGAAAACATCAGATTCCAAAACCTGAGCCTTAAGATTAACAAGTACGGAAGCCGCAAAAAATGCTTCGCTGGTCTCAGCTAAATCCTTATGATATGAGATTTGACTATTTGAAGATTGATTAAAAGTATGTGAATATTGCTCTAAAAAACTATCAATTACACTTATTACATCAATATCCCATGGATCTAGCTCACCTTTACCTGCGGCGTCTTGAAGAAACTTAATCAACAATCTAGGGCCTAATTGTTGCCTATCAATAGGATTGAAATAAGATATTTTGAGATAGATAAAATCTATTCACAAGATATCTTTTAATTTATTTAATGCCAAACAATATTGCATTAATTTATAAAATTTATATTGTTGGAGCTTTTATGATGTCATTTGTTTTAGTTCCTAAAAAACTATTTGTTTTCACAGCACCTTTAACTGCAGTTAAATCTCGATCGACCAAAGTATTGATAGATGCAATGTAGCTTTCAGTAACTAATCTTGGGTACAAACCTATTCCAATAATCGGTAAAAGTAAACAAGCAATAATATAAACTTCTCTTGGCTCTGCATCTATAAGTTTTCGTTCTTCGATTAATTTAGGATTTTCTTTACCAAAGAAAATTTCTCGTAACATTGAAAGTAGATAAATAGGAGTTAGTATTACACCGATAGCAGCTAAAGAGGCCATAACCACCCTAAAGGGAAGTGTATACACTTCATCAGTAACAAATCCTGTAAATACCATCAATTCGGAAACAAATCCACTCATACCAGGCAAAGCGAGTGAAGCTAGGGAGCAAGCAGTCCATAGAGCAAACATAATTCTCATTTTTTGTCCTACACCACTCATTTCATCAAGTTTAAGAGTCTTTGTTCTGTCATAGGTGGCACCAACAAGAAAAAATAAACTTGCACCTATTAATCCATGACTAACCATTTGCAGCATTGCTCCGCTTGTTCCAAGGCTACTGAAACTCCCTATACCAATAAGAACAAAACCCATATGACTTATCGAACTGTATGCAATTTTTCTCTTAAGATTTCTTTGAGCAAAAGAAGTTAATGCAGCATAAATTATATTAACAACCCCTAAAACTATTAATAATGGGGCAAATTGAGCATGAGCAACGGGTAATAATTGAGCATTAAATCTTAAAAGAGCATATCCTCCCATCTTCAATAAAATTCCTGCTAAAAGCATATGAACAGGAGCTGTAGCCTCTCCATGAGCATCTGGTAGCCAAGTATGAAGAGGTACTATTGGTAGTTTGACACCAAATGCAATTAAAAGCCCTACATAACATAAAATTTGGAATTTTTGACTAAAATCTTGAACTGCTAGGTGAGAAAACTCAAAGTTAGGAATTTCTGTACCATAGAAACCCATTGCTAACGCTGCAAGAAGAATGAAGATAGAACTGCCAGCTGTATAAATAATGAATTTTGTTGCTGCATATTGTCTATTTTTGCCACCCCATATGGCCAGTAATAAATAAACAGGAATTAACTCAAGTTCCCAAGTTAGAAAGAATAAAAGCATATCTTGTACAGCAAACACAGCGATTTGCCCACCATCCATAACCAATATCAAAAAGAAAAATAACTTTGGTTTGAACTTGACTGGCCATGCAGCAAGAACTGCTAAAGCAGTTATAAAGCTAGTCAATAATATTAACGGCATAGAAATGCCATCAGCGCCAACAGACCAAGTAAGACCTAAATCGGGGAGCCAACTAATGCTTTCTTTAAGTTGAACATTTTCATTACTAATATCAAAGCCATTTATATATGAGCCAACAGTTATTAAAAAAGTTATTAATGCAATAGATAATGCAAACCATCTGACCTCTTTGCCATCCCCTTTATCTGGGAAAAAAGGTATCACAAATGCACTAACAATTGGGAATAAAATTGAAGCAGATAACCAAGGAAAATTAGACAATCCAGCTCCCAAAGTTCCCAACATTAGCGTAGCAAAATGTGTATAAAAATAAGTACTCAATTTAATAAGAAATTTATCTTAAATAAAGTCTAGAAATTTTCTGTATTTTTTCACCCCAATGGACAGTGAAGACACACAATTGTAATTAAGATACTTGAGGAGATTGAAAACCAAATATAGCAACTAGTAAAATTACACCTCCAAAAACAATAAGTGCATAAAATTGAGCCCTACCAGTCTCAAAATATTTTAAACCTTCTCCACTACCTAAAGTTACAAGTCCAGTAAGATTTACGACGCCATCAACAACCTTAGAGTCAACCTCTAAAACTTCTTTAGCAAGTTTTCTACTACCCTTAACAAAAAGTTTTTCATTAATATCATCGAGATACCATTTATTGGATAAAAATTGGTTAATAGTAGGAAACTTTTCGGCAAATAAAACTGATAAATTAATTTTTTTCACAAAATATGCCTGATAAGCAATTATGATTCCAGCTGATGCAATAAGTACTGAAGCAAGTGCTAAAGGCAAAAATTCTTTTAATTCGAAGGTTTTTGAAGCAATCTCTGCTTCTTCAGGATCTAGTAAATTTGCAATTTTGCTATCCCATGGAAGTCCCATAAAACCGATAATTACTGATGGTACGGCTAGAAATACCAAGGGAAATGTCATAGACCAGGGTGACTCATGAATAGAGCCATGTGCTTCATGCTCATCCTCATTTTCTTCATCTAGCTTTGTTTTAGAGGCTGTTAAAAGCTCTTTTTGCAATTCTTTATTCTCCCCTCTGAAATCTCCTTCAAATGTCAAGAAATAAAGCCTAAACATATAAAAAGCAGTCATACCAGCCGTTAGAAGTCCTACGAACCAAAAAGCTGGAAATGATATAAAAGCATTTCCGAGTATTTCATCTTTACTCCAAAAACCTGCCAACGGGGGAATTCCACTAATTGCTACACAACCTATTAAAAATGTTGTTGATGTAAATGGCATTTTTTTTCTTAAACCGCCCATTAATCTCATATCTTGAGCTAATACAGGCTGATGGCCAACTACTTCTTCCATAGCGTGTATTACTGAACCAGATCCCAAAAATAGCATTGCTTTAAAGCAAGCATGAGTTACTAAATGAAAAATCCCTGCTACTGGTGCTCCACAACCCATTGCGAGCATCATATACCCAAGCTGAGAAACTGTACTATATGCTAAACCTTTTTTTAAATCCATTTGGGTCAAAGCTATAGAAGCTCCTAAAAAACAAGTAATGGTGCCAACTAAAGCAATAATGAACTGAATCGATGGGAATATTGAATACAAAGGTTGAAGTCTTGCTACAAGAAATATTCCTGCTGCAACCATTGTTGCAGCATGGATCAGTGCAGAAATAGGTGTAGGGCCTTCCATCGCATCAGGTAACCACACATGCAGAGGAAACTGAGCAGATTTAGCCATTGGTCCCAAAAAAACCAAAAAACAAAGTAATAAAGCAGCCCAAATGGGTATCGAATTGTCAGATATTGATTGAGAAATTCCAGTAGCTATTTCATTGAAATCAAAACTATTTGTTGCCCAAAATAGGCCAAGAATTCCTAGTAATAAACCAAAGTCTCCCACTCTATTAACAACAAATGCTTTTTGCGCAGCGTGTGCAGCGCCATCCCTGTCATACCAAAAACCAACCAATAAATAAGAACACATCCCAACTAATTCCCAAAAAACATAAATTTCTAATAAATTCGGACTAACTATTAATCCCATCATTGAACTACTAAATAAAGCTAAATATGTAAAAAATCTGACATAACCTTTATCATGCGCCATATAACCATGAGAGTAAATCATTACCAGCAAGGTTATTGTAGTTACTAAAGCAAGCATTACACTCCCTAGAGGATCAAGAACAAATCCCATTGGGATTGTGAAATCCCCAGCATTGGCCCATACAAATAATTTTTCTACTGATTGATAACCATTAACTTGTTCAATTAAAGCTTTATAACTAATTACCGCAGAAATTCCTACGAAAGAAATCAGACCTACAGAAACAATTTCTCTTGAATTATTAATTTTATTGTTGATGCTTATTAGTCCCAAGCCAGAAAGCACTGCTCCAATAAGAGGGAAAACGGGTATTAACCAGGCAATTTCTGAAGCTTGTGGCATTTTTTAAAGAAGTTATATTTTGATTTTAAACTGTCAATTGAAAAATTCAGACAAAAATGATGAATTAAATGTTTTCACGGCAATATTTATATATTGATGAGACCACCAAAGTACGCATATTGCAATTACTATACCAAATTGAGATAACTTAAAAAATTCTTTAATCTTAAATTCTTGCCTCCCCTCAAGTATTGCCATGAAGGGGATTATGGAGGTATTTTTTTTAAAATTTTCAAATTCTTCTCCAAATCTATTTGCTAATCTCTTATCGCCATGCCAGATTGCAAAAAGATGATGCAAAACTAAGCCAATAGAAGTTACTAATGTGAATGATGTACCAATCCATAAAGTATGGGCAAAACACCAAATTATCTGACCAAATGCTTGTGGATGTCTTGTGATTCGCATTATCCCAGTTCCATAGATTCTTACTTTAGGTTTTAAAACCGAAGGAATTTCTAGCAAATTGTAAGTAGCGGGATATAAAAATAAAAAACTTATTGCAGTTAAGATCCAAACCATCATAAAAACGAAATTATTACCCTGTAAATTCCATAATCTAATTCCGTCATATCTATGAGCTAAAAAATAACTAATCAAGATTACTGCAGATGGCAAACTTAAAAAAACAAAACATAACCGCCATAACCTTGGACCCATAATAGATTCTGCCTTGATTCTTAAGGCGGCTCCGCCACTATGAATTACGGCAAAAATCAAAATCAAAAGTAAGATTATTAGAGAAGTTTTATGAGTCTCCATATATTTAGGTATTCAAATAATTTTTGTTCTTAACAAGAATGCTCCTAAGCATTAGAATTATAAGTAATTGTAGGCATAATAAATGCCAGAATTGCCATTTACACTCGACCAATTAAGAATACTAAAAGCTATAGCAGCTCAAGGAAGTTTTAAAAAAGCTGCAGATATATTATATGTCACCCAACCTGCAGTGAGTTTGCAAATACAAAATTTAGAAAAACAACTTGAAATCACAATTTTCGACAGAGGTGGTAGGAAGGCTCTATTGACTGAAGCAGGGAGACTATTACTTGAATATTGTGAACGAATTTTAAATCAATGCGACGAAGCTTGCAAAGCTATTGAAGATTTAAATAGCTTAAAAGGCGGAACCCTTGTCATTGGAGCTAGCCAAACAACCGGTACCTATTTAATGCCGAGAATGATAGGACTATTCAGACAAAAATACCCTGATGTATCCGTTCAACTTCAAGTACATAGTACTAGAAGAACTGGTTGGAGTGTCGCCAATGGACAAATTGACTTAGCCATTATTGGCGGACAATTACCAGGAGATTTGGAAAATTTGCTACAAGTAATCCCATATGCTACTGATGAATTAGCATTAGTTTTACCATCTAAACATCCACTGTCGAACAAAAAAGAGCTTTTAAAAGAAGACTTATACAAATTAAATTTTGTAACACTAGACTCACAATCTACAACAAGAAAAGTTGTTGACAAACTTCTTCAAGATTCTGGGCTTGATATTCAAAGATTAAAAATCGAGATGGAACTTAACTCTCTTGAAGCAATCAAAAATGCAGTTCAATCAGGTTTAGGAGCTTCCTTTTTGCCTGTTGTTTCTATTGAAAGAGAATTATCGGCTGGAACAATCCACAAAGCATTCGTTGCTGATTTAGAGGTTAAAAGAGAACTTAAATTAATTACTAATCCATCAAGATATACATCAAGAGCATCAGAAGTATTCAAGAAAAACATTCTTCCACAATTTGCTAGCTTAGAAAGCCCTTTGAGGTATATATAATTTTGATCAAAACTGAATTGCTTCTTTGTTAATACCTACCCCTCCGTCTTCGGCTTGTCCATCACCTTTTATTATAAATTTATTTTCATTTACATCAGTCTGATAAACGCACTTAACTATTGGCTTATCTCTTATAGAACCAATATAAGCAAAAGTATTCATCCTTTGCTTACATTCTCTTACATCTTCATTACTAATTGCGCCTTGTTTTTGTAACACTGTCCAATTCTCCCTTCTAATTACACACCCAGGCTGAAGAGCTGGTTGCGTTACAAAACTCGTAGATGGATTTAGAGTCGTATACATTTCAACATCAATGACAAAGGCACTAGCTCCCCATTGTCTGCAAAATTCAGGGTCTGGGACAGCCATATCTAATTGTTGTTGACTTGCTATATTTCCCTGCCCGCCATCTGTTGTACTGGTAATAGCGCTCCCAATACCAACTCCTAAGATTAGTACTCCAGCAAGTACAGCAATGGTTCCTGTACTAAAGTTGATCTTTTGTTCAGAAGAAGCAGGCAATCTATTGTTTCTTTGGCCATACGAATCAGTGTCTCTTTGATTTGGAGGATAGTAACCTCTATTTGCGCCTCTCCGTGGCCTTCTATTTGAGGATGATCTATTCACAGCACTTCATTTGTCTTTGGTAAACCCATTGAATAATTCATAACTCTTGACATCCAGGAACTGCCTTATATACGGATCTTGGAGTTTTAACTACTTTATATTTTCTTAATTTTGTCTTATCTTCACCAATGAAATGTGTTGGGAATAATTTCTTTAGCTCTTCCATAGTTGCATCAACGATGTCTTGGTCGCTTCTATTAATCCAATCTTTTGCTGGTGCGAAAACTAATTCAAGCATTGATCTATTTGGATCTTCATATTCTTTACATGTAATACTCATATCTGCGTAAACACTGAGAAGTGGTGATCTGCTAAATAGTAGATGGTCAATATCTGTTAATTTTTTGTCAAACCATAAATGGATATTAATGACTGGCACACCATTTAAACCATCTAATTTAGAAAATGCATCTAACCCTCTCCACTGTTTAGGGATCATTAATTTAAAGAGATCTACAGGCATTGCACTTACATAAACATCAGCCGTTAGCTCTTTCTTTTCGTTTTTATCTAAAGTGGCAACAGTAAAACTTTTAACAGTGCTGTCCTCATTAAGGTTTATTTGCCTTAATGGACTATTCATGTGAACTTCTCCACCACGAGTAGTTATATAATCAACCATTGGCTGGCAAAGTCTTTCTGGAGGAGCTCCGTCAAGGAATGCCATTTTTGAACCATTTTTTTCTTGTAGAAATCTGTTTAATGCTGTTAATAAAACTGTAGACGATATTTCATCCGGTCCAATGAAATTAAGAGCTTTACTCATCGCTATAAAAACTTCATCATTAACTCTTTCAGGTATATTGTGCTCTTTTAACCAATCTGTCCATGATTTTGTATCACATTTATCTAAGTACTTTTGGCCTCTCAACATTGCAGGCACTAAACCTAATCCAAAAAGAATTTTTTCGTTCCATGAAAGCATATCATTATTGCTTAGTATTGCTGAAACTCCATTAACGGGAGCAGGTATATCGGGAAAGTCGAATCGACTGTAAGTTCCCGGTTCTGAAGGCTGATTAAAAATCATTGAATGACTTTTCCATTGGAGTCTGTCTTCTATATCTAATTCCTTGAAAAGTTGCAACATGTTTGGGTAAGCTCCAAAAAATATATGTAAACCAGTTTCATACCAATCTCCATCTTCATCTTTCCATGCGGCAACTTTCCCACCTAGAACATCTCTAGCTTCGAGTACAATGGGAATATGTCCATTATCGACTAAATATTTAGCACAAGATAAACCCGCTAAACCAGCACCAGCAATTACAACACGCATTAAGAATCCAAAAATAAATTAACACTTACTAATAAGCTACATTAAAGTTAGAACATAATAGTTTTTTTCGTTGATTATTTCTTAAAATTATGGAAAAAATGCTTTTAAAATCGACTACAAGACATGTAAGAATCTTTACTGCCGAAGTGGTAGATGAAGAATTAAAGTTTCATCCCAACAAACTTACTCTTGATTTAGATCCCGATAACGAATTTATTTGGAACAAAGATTCTTTAAACAAAATAAATGAAAAATTCAGTGAATTAATAAAAGAGAGAGCAGGAAAGAATTTAGATGATTATGAACTTCGAAAAATAGGATCAGAAATCGAGGGTTTAATTAAATTCTTGCTTCAAAATGGTCAGTTAAGTTATAACCCTGATTGTAGAGTTATGAATTATTCAATGGGCTAAAACCTTTTACTTGGGAACTCTACTATTACCTCAAGAAAAGAGAAAAGCTATTTGGGCTATTTATGTGTGGTGTAGAAGAACAGATGAAATAATGGATAGCGTAGAAGCCTCAACTAAATCGAAAGATGAGCTTTCAGATAACCTTGATGAATGGGAAGAAAATACTAAAAATGTATTTAAAGGGAATATTAAATCTGAATTAGACTCAGTTCTATTAGATACGATCGAGAAATATCCACAAAGTATTCAACCTTATCTAGACATGATAGATGGCCAGAGAATGGATCTGAATAAATTTAGATACAAAGATTTTAATGAATTAAAACTCTATTGTTATAGAGTTGCAGGGACTGTTGGATTAATGACTCAAAATGTGATGGGGATTGACAGCGCTTATACATCAGCCCCATGGAGTGCCATGCCGGACCCCTCCGAAGCAGCTATAGCTCTTGGAATAGCAAATCAATTAACAAATATATTGAGGGATGTAGGAGAAGATAGACAGAGAGGAAGAATTTATCTACCACAAGAGGATATTGAAAAATTTAATTATTCTGAAGAAGAACTTTTACAAGGAAAAATAAACAAGCAGTGGAAATTACTCATGAATTTTCAATTAACAAGGGCCCGCGAATGGTTCCAAAAGTCTGAGGATGGTATCAAGTGGCTATCTTCTGACGCAAGATGGCCAGTATGGACGTCTTTACGTCTTTACAGAGGAATATTAGATTCTATTGAAAGACTAGATTATGATGTTTTTAACAATAGAGCTTTTGTAAAAAATTCAGTCAAAGCTCTTGAAATTCCAATATCTTTTTTAATTTCTCGAATTAAGTAATAAGTAACTAGGCAGGCGCCTTCTGATTTGCCAACAAATCTTTCAATTTAGATAATTCTCCAGCCCATCTTGGATCAGGAGCTTCGAGGTTAGGCGCATCACTATGAACAATT
This sequence comes from Prochlorococcus sp. AG-347-K10, assembly GCA_003278955.1. Taxonomy (GTDB): domain Bacteria; phylum Cyanobacteriota; class Cyanobacteriia; order PCC-6307; family Cyanobiaceae; genus Prochlorococcus_A. Next base: position 761 of record QCCB01000002.1, on the reverse strand, counting down.
TTCTTAAAATCTTTCCTTTTCTTATTTTTGTTTAATTTTCCACTATTTCTTTTGTTTGAAGCAGAATCTTTTTTTTCTGATAGCTCTACTCTTAATTTAGAGCCATTGAATTCGAAACCGTTTAACTTTTGAATTAATAAATTAGCATTATCTTCATTATTAGCTGTCGCGAAACCAAACCCCCTGGATTCCTTAGTTTCCTTATCTAGAACTGCTTTAAATCTAATAGAATCAGAAACTGACTTTAAAAGTGTATCAAATTCTTTTGGATTAAATCCTTGTGGTAAATTGCCAATGTAAATGCGAATGCTCATAAATTTTTAAAAATGATTTTGAAGTCTGAATTTCTAGACAAAACTAAGCTATGTGTATTTAATCACATTTTGGTGCATTTTGTTCAATCCATCGCTTTGCTTTATAAATAGCTTCATCAAAATTATTTAATCTTTGATATGCAAGTTCCTTAGAAAGATACTGTAAAAGCTCTCCTAAGATAGGCCCATCGTTTATTTTTAATTTTTTTTTGATTACGTCACCATCAAGTAAGTTTGAAGGATGAAATAATTTATCATCACCGTCACGCCATCTACTAAGCCAATTTAATCGTAAGTTTTGAGGTAAATGAAAAATAAAAACTGGAAGAAAAGTCTCTAATTCTTTATGTAATGCAAATCTATCTGATTCAGTTAATTGAGCGATATTTTCTTTCTCCATCAAGAAATGCCATTTTCTTAATAACTTAGTTTTTGCAATTTCAGCTT
>QCCB01000001.1 GCA_003278955.1 Prochlorococcus sp. AG-347-K10 | reverse complement strand
TTCTATATAGTGACGTTACAGATCATCTCCCAGAGTATGCCACCTTATTGGCAATGGGGTATAGACTTAAGTCCCTTTTCTTTGTTGTAGCTAGAGAGGGGTTTTTGTTGGCATTGTTTGGTTATTTACCTGCTTATTTCTCTGGTCAAATACTTTACTCGGTTATAAGAAGTTCTACTAAACTCCCAATAATAATGGACGCAGATAAAACTATTTTAATTTTCGTATTAGTTTTAGTTATGTGTATGGGGTCTGCCGCTGTTGCGATGCGTAAATTAGTGGATGCTGATCCTGCCGAAATTTTTTAACAATTAAATATAAATGGTTAAAGCTAATAAATCAAAAAATAATGTTAAAAACCTTAAAACAGTCTCAATAAATAATTTGAGTCACTTTTATGGAAAAAATGAGAATAAAAAACAAGTTCTTAATGACGTTAATTTAAATATTGATAAAGGAGAGTTGGTTCTTTTAAAAGGACCTTCTGGATGTGGTAAAACAACTCTTTTAACTTTAATTGGTGCCTTGAGAACCTGTCAAAGTGGAGATTTAACTGTATTAAATAATCAATTAAATGGAGCATCAAGGAAAACGCGTCAGATTCTTAGAAGAAGTATTGGAATGATTTTTCAAGGTCATAATCTTCTGAGATGTTTAACAGCAGAACAAAATGTTCAGATGGGCGCAGATTTAATAAAAGGTTTAACATATTTGCAAAGACGTGAAATAGCACGGAATTGGTTGTCAGCAGTAGGATTAGAAGAACATTATAAAAAGTTGCCAAATGACTTATCCGGTGGACAAAAACAGAGAGTAGCAATTGCCAGAGCTTTATCTGCTAATCCAAAACTTTTATTAGCTGATGAGCCCACTTCTGCTTTAGATAGCGTCACGGGAAGAGAAATTGTAACCCTTTTAAGAAAACTAGCAAAAGAACAAAATTGTTCTGTACTTATGGTGACTCATGATCCAAGAATTTCCGATATGGCGGATAGGATATTAAATATGGAAGATGGTAAAATATATAGTGCTCATAGTGAGCTAATATAATTAAAAATTAAAATTTCATGTCTAAGAGAAGGAATCTAAAAAAAGAAAAGCAGGAACGTAATCGAGCCTATGCTAGAAAATTCAAAAAAAGGAAATTAAGAACTGATGGCAGACCTGATGGTGGAAATGTTACAGGTACAGCAAATAATGGCGGTGCAGCTGATTAGGGAATATCTTTTGTTTTTATCTTTTGGAGTTCAATATATTGTTCATATTTGAGACATAATCATGAATGTAAGTATTGTTATACCAACTTACAATAGGTTACCTATATTAGAGAAATGTCTTTTTGCGCTTGAGAATCAAAAATTAAATACAAATGTCAGTAATTATGAAGTAATAGTAGTTGATGATGGATCAACTGATGGGACAAGCTCATGGATTAATAAAAACAAAGCTAATCTCCCACACGTTGTTCTATTTCAGCAAGAACATGGAGGGCCTGCACTTGGAAGGAATCTGGGAATAATTAAATCAAAATATGAAATTATTATATTTATTGATAGTGATCTTATTGTTTTAGATAATTTTATAAATTGCCACGTAGAAAAATTAATTGCCTCTTGGAGAAAAGATGATAAAAAATGTTTTACCTATGGCTCGGTAGTCAATACATCTAATTTTCTAAATCCTCAGAGTGAAAAACATAAAATAATGGACACTTCTTTTGCTTACTTTGCCACTGGGAATGTTGCGATATCAAAAGAATTGATTTTAAGTGTGGGATTATTTGATACTTCTTTTAGTCTTTACGGTTGGGAGGATTTAGAACTTGGAGAAAGATTAAAAAAAATTGGGACAAAATTAATTAAATGTCCAGATGCAGTTGGTTTTCATTGGCATCCGCCATTTAATTGCGAACAAATAGATTCATTAATAGCTCAAGAAAAAGAGAGGGCAAAAATGGCTTTAGTGTTTTATAAGAAACATCCAAATTTGCGGGTTAGATTTATGATTCAATTAACTCCTCTTCATAATTTACTTTGGCAAATTCTTTGCTTGGGGGGATTAATCAGTGTTGATAGAATCACTCCTTTATTAAGATTTCTAGTAAATACGAGAAGAAATAGACTTGCACTTGAGATACTTAGAGTCCCTCTAAATATGATTTACATTAAACAGTTAACCAAATCAAAATAAAAAACTTTTAGAAATACACATCACTTGCTAGAATCGTTGAAAATAAATCCACACATCTGACAGTTTCGGGTGAATTATTTATATTAATTCCCCGTCAGATGGAGGCTAACCCGAAACCCTTTTAAATTATGGCTGTTGTATCACTATCAGAAATGATGGAAGCTGGTGCCCATTTTGGGCACCAAACTAGACGTTGGAATCCCAAGATGTCTAAGTATATATATTGCGCGAGAAATGGAGTTCATATTATTGATCTTGTAAAGACAGCATTGTGTATGAATAATGCATATAAATGGACCAGAAATGCTGCCAAAAGTGGTAAACGTTTCCTATTTGTTGGGACAAAAAAACAAGCATCAGATGTAGTAGCTCAGGAAGCTACACGCTGTGGAGCTGCATATGTAAATCAAAGATGGCTTGGAGGGATGTTGACTAATTGGGCAACAATGAAAGCTAGGATTGAAAGATTAAAGGATCTAGAAAGAATGGAAAGTAGTGGTTCAATAGCAATGAGGCCTAAAAAAGAAGCTGCAGTATTAAGGAGAGAACTTGAAAGATTACAAAAATACCTAGGTGGACTTAAGGGTATGAGAAGATTACCAGATGTAGTTGTATTGGTTGATCAGAGAAGAGAATCTAATGCAGTATTAGAAGCTAGAAAATTAGATATCTCATTAGTATCAATGTTGGATACAAATTGCGATCCGGATTTGTGTGAAGTTCCAATTCCTTGTAACGATGATGCCGTTAGATCTGTGCAACTTATTTTAGGAAGACTCGCAGATGCCATAAATGAGGGTAGAAAAGGCTCTAATGCTGAAAGAAAAAATTAAATTCTAATTTTAAACTTATTATTCACTATTTTTATTAATTCAAATGGGAAACATTACCGCAAAACTTGTAAAAGATCTTAGAGACAAAACCGGCGCAGGAATGATGGACTGCAAAAAAGCACTTAATGAAACTGAAGGAAATCTAGATAAAGCTTTGGAATGGTTAAGAAAGAAAGGCATAGCAAGTGCTGAAAAGAAATCGGGAAGAGTGGCGGCCGAAGGGTCAATTGGTAGTTATATTCATACTGGATCAAGAGTCGGAGTTTTACTAGAATTGAATTGTGAAACGGATTTCGTTGCTAGAGGTGATATATTTCAATCTCTGTTGAAGGATGTCTCAATGCAAGTAGCAGCATGCCCAAATGTTGAGTATGTATCAATTGATGAAATACCAGAAGATGTTGTTGAAAAAGAAAAGCAGATTGAAATGGGTAGGGATGATTTATCTGGAAAACCAGAACAAATTAAAGAAAAAATAGTTGAAGGGAGAATAGCAAAAAGACTTAATGAGCTTGTATTGCTTTCACAACCCTACATTAAAGATAGTTCTCTTACAGTTGAGGATCTTGTTAAACAAGCAGCAGCAAAAATAGGGGAAAATATCAAAGTAAGACGCTTTACAAGATATACATTGGGTGAAGGTATCGAAAAGAATCAGATGGACTTTGCTGAAGAGGTCGCATCAATGCAAACAAACTAGTCAATTGAATGATTTGAATAACTTTAATAATTACATAGATATAGATAAAATTAATTCTCAATTAGAGAGAGCAGACATACAAAAAAGAATATTAACTAGAAATATCTATAGGGAATATGAACTTTATCTTAATCTAGTAAGAGATCTACTTTTCATCTCCGTAGAGAAAGGCCTGAATCAAATATATAGTTATCCAACATTTAATGATAATTTCTTAAATGATAATGAATTCTATAGTCTTTTTGAAAAAAAAATAAGTAAATTAATATTTACGAATTTGCCCTTTTTAACAGTAGAACAATTAAAGATTAATGAAATTGAAAAAAATATAAATAAGGAAATTAATTTTACTATTTTTGATAGTTCAACAAAAATAATGGATGATCAAAAAGAAAAATTTCAATATGAAGATGGTTTTCAATTAAAAGAACCCACTCAGTACAACATTACTGAAGATTTTTCAAATACTTCTGAATATTATCAAGCTCATAATTATGAGAGATTTGGATCACTTGATTTAGATAATAACCACCATAATAATTATTTATCTAAAAACAATCTTTTTGAAAATTTAGGAGTTGAAAAACAATTTATTTCCTCTTTACTTGAATTAATAGGAGAAGAAAAGGTGGAAAAATTAAGACATCAAGAAAAAGAAAATATCAATCAAATGGATAATTTACCAAAAAATCAGATTCTTAATAATTTTGATTTAATAGACAAGTCATTGGAAAATTTACTAATGGATCTTTCATATAATATTAACCAAGAATTATTCGAGGCAAATCTAATTAGAAAGATGATATCTAAAGACTCCTTTGATTACTTAGTAAGCAAAAATTTTATTATCAAAAATCCATACCCTTTTGTTATCAATTTCGAATTAAACTCAAATCGGTCATCATTAATCGGCAATAATTTTCCAAGCATTATTTTCTTCTATATATCTACTATTGAGTTAGAATTTAAAAATTTACATCTTTCTATTCAAAGGAACAAAATAAATGAGCTAAAAAATCAATTTCAGCGTTTGATTAAAAAAGAGACATATTGGAGGCAAAAAGAAATAACTTTGAATAAGATACGTTGAAAAAATAACTCTTTTTTCAAATGTGGCTATTAGCGGTAATAATAATAAATTAATTAAAGATTGGATAAGACCTATTCAAAAATCTCTTACTATTGAAACTGAAAACAAATTTATTAATACCCTAGGAAGAGAAAAATACTTTAATGATTATTTGCATGAATCATTAAAAAAACTTGATAATCTAAATCTCTCAGACGAATATTTAAAGATATTTTATGAATTCTCTAAAAAATATAATGAATATAATAAATTAGATGAAAATCAAAGAAAAAGGTTAATTATAGATACAAGAAAAAATCTTTATAAATTAGGCAAAACTCTAGCAATAGAAAGTTCTAATAATTTTTCTAATAATGTTTTTCTGAATAAAGCTGATTCAAGTTTGTCTTTTGATTCAGATATTTCATTAATAAAAAATGTCGGAAAAGTTTATAAAAATAAGCTTAATGAATTAGGGATATTTCATATAAAAGATCTAATTAATTATTTCCCACGAACATATCTAGACTATACGAATAGAGTCAAGATAATAAATTTAAAACCAGATAATTTATACACGTGCATCGCAAACGTTAAAAGATTTTATATTCATAAGAGTAATAAAAATAGTAATTTATCAATAATGAATATTACAGTTTCTGATGAAACGTCTTCAATAAAGGTTACAAAATTTTTTTTAGGAAGAAGATTTAGATCTTACTCCTTCTTTACATCTCAAAAATCTTTATATACTCCTGGAACCAAATTAGCAATTTCCGGTAAGGTTAAATTGACAGAGTATGGCAAAACTTTTATAGATCCCCAGATTGAAATTCTTAAGGATAATAATGATAATTTTAATTTTTCAGGCAAAATATTACCCTTGTATTCATTAGGTGAAGCATTATCAAATATGAGTTTTATAAAACTTATGAAAAAGGTACTAATTTATGCAAAGCAATATCCAGAAATCTTAAATAAAAAGCAACTTGATTCATTATCTTTATTATCAAAAGGAGAGTCGTTGATTAATATTCATTTTCCACCAACTCAACAGGCACTTATTGAGTCAAAAAAACGTTTGGTTTTTGATGAGTTATTCCTACTTCAAATAAAGTTCCTACTTAGAAAAAGAAAATCTAATAAAAATATAACTTTACAACAAATACCTCAAAAGAAATCTTTATTAAAAGAATTTTTAAATACTTTTCCTTTTGAATTAACAAAATCTCAAGAAAATGTTTTAAATGAAATTAAGAAGGATTTATCTAATCCCGTACCAATGTCTAGATTGCTTCAGGGAGATGTAGGAAGCGGTAAAACCATAATCGCAATAGCGTCTCTTTTACTTGTCGTTGAAAAAAACCTGCAAGGTGCATTTATGGTCCCAACTGAGGTTTTGGCAGAACAGCATTATAAAAACTTATTAAAATATTTGAATCCTCTTTTTGTTTCTGTTGAACTACTTACTGGAAATACTTCTCAAAAAAAGAGAAAAGAAATTTTCTCTAATTTGAACAATGGATTAGTTGATATCCTCGTAGGTACTCATGCATTATTTGAGGATAAAGTCATATTTAATGCATTAGGGATGGTCGTAATTGATGAACAACATAGATTTGGAGTTACTCAAAGAAATAGATTACTAAATAAAGGAGAAAATACTAACTTGTTATCAATGACAGCAACACCAATTCCAAGAACTCTTGCGCTTTCTATTTATGGTGATTTAGATGTGAGTCAAATTACAGAACTCCCTCCTGGGAGAGTTCCTATAACAACAAAAATAATATCAGAAGATGATTTAACTAACTTGTTCAAGATTGTTGAAGATCAGATCAATAAAGGAAAGCAAGCTTATGTGATTTTGCCAATTATAGAAGATTCAGAAAAAATGAATTTAAGCTCCGCAAAGAAAACATTCAAACATTTATCAGAAGAGGTCTTTTTTAACAAAAAAGTTGGATTATTACATGGAAAATTAAGTTCACAAGAAAAGAATGAAGTAATTAATTCTTTTTTAAAGAATGAAATTAATATATTGGTTTCAACCACAGTAATTGAGGTTGGCATCGATGTGCCTAACGCCACAATTATGATTATATATAATTCGGACAGATTTGGATTGTCCCAGCTACATCAATTAAGGGGGAGAGTTGGTAGAGGATCAACAAAATCTTATTGTTATCTCGTAACCCCCGATAAAAATGGATTAGAAAATAAACGACTTTGTGTTTTGCAAAAATCTAATGATGGCTTTTATATTGCTGAAAAAGACTTGGAGCTTAGAGGACCAGGACAGATTTTAGGATATAGACAATCTGGATTGCCCGATTTTGTTCTGGACAATTTACCTAACAATAAATTTCTTATTGATAAGGCTCGTGAAGAGGCTATTAAGATTGTTAGTTATGATCCTGATTTAAAAGAAAACATTGTTTTAAGGAATATACTTATTGATAATTCTGATAATAAATTCATTCATGATTTCTTAAATTGAAAACTATCATTGTAATTTTTTATATATATGCCACTATGAATCAATTGCAAATTTCAATTGAAAATTTGGAATAAAATACCAATTAAAGATAATGGAGAAAAATTAATAGCTATACCTAGCTGCCTAAAGTTTTTGGATCCCCACCCTTACTATCATTTAGGAGCACCTTACAAAGATAAAACTTCTATTTGGAAATTAAGAGAGGAGGTCGTAAATAGATTAGTAAAAGTAAATGATTATTTGATATCAAAGAGTAGTTTTAAACTTTTAATTTATGACAGTTGGCGACCTTTAGAAGTCCAGGAATTTATGTTTAAAAGAGCATTTTTATTAGAGTGTGAAAAATCCGATTTTGATATTTCTTTTGAAAATATAAAATCTTATCCGTCCATTTTAAAAAAAGTTGAAAAATTTTGGGCATATCCTTCTTATGACACTAGGTTTCCTCCCCCTCATTCAACTGGGGGTGCATTGGATGTTTGTTTATCAGATAAAGACGGAAATCTTGTTGAAATGGGAAGCATGGTTGATCAAATGGATGAGACCTCAAATCCTTATTTTTATGGAAACATAAAGAATGAAGAAGCAATTATTTGGAATAGTAGAAGAAATTTATTAAGGGAAATTATGACTAAATTTGGATTTGCTCAACATCCTAATGAATGGTGGCATTTTAGTTATGGTGATCAACTATGGGCTTGGAAAAATAAAAAAGCAAATGCCCTTTATGGAAAAATTTAAATTCTATTGATTTTTGTTTAGTAAATTCAATATATAATTTTCATCTTGAGTATTTATAAAATCTCCGAAATCCAAATCCAAATTACTCTTCCAATTATCAAATAATGGTTGAAGAGTTTTTTCTAAATCGTTAAGTTCCATTCTTTGTAAAAATGGTTTAGCAAGCCTTTGTAGATTTTTACTTCCCCCCAACCATAATTGGTATTTGTTTTGCCCACTTCCAACAAGTGCTAATTCGGCCATGTAAGGCCTGGTACATCCATTCGGACATCCTGTCATTCTGAATAATATTGTCTTTTGTATTTTTAGATCTAATAGTAATTTCTCAATCCTTTTTAGTACATCAGGTAATATTCTTTCAGCTTCAGTCATTGCAAGACCACAAAGTGGTAAAGCAGGACAAGCTAAAGCGTGTCTTTGTATTTCATTAATGTTTTCTAAATTTTCGTATCCAATTTTTGATAGAGATTTTTGAATTTCACCTTTATTTTTGTTGGCGATATTACAAAGTAAAATATCTTGATTAGGTGTTAGTCTTAAATCTAACTTATATTTTTTAACAATACTTGTGATGGTATTCTTCTTCTCTCCAGATAATCTCCCTGATAATAATGGTAAACCTACGAAATATGAGGTTTTATTTTGTTTATGCCAACCAAGGTAATCAATAAGAACATTATCAGGTTCTTTTCTGATTTTTTTAATTTCTTTTTTGAAATACTTATCAGAAAGTATCTTTTTGAACCATTTAATTCCTTTTCTATGAAGAAGGTATTTCATTCTCGAATTTTTTCTTGATTTTCTATCACCATAATCTCTTTGAATAGCAACAATGCTTTGTATCAATTCATAAATATTAGGTTCTTCAACATATCCTAGTGGATCTGCAATTCGGGCAAAGGTCTCTTCATTATTATGTGTGCGACCCATACCACCTCCAACATAGAAGTTGCAGCCTTCTAAGTTTCCATCTTTAGAGGTAAAAGCAACTATTCCTATGTCATTGGTAAGAAGATCAACAGAATTGTCACCAGGAACTGTAACAGCACATTTGAATTTTCTCGGTAAATAAGTTGAACCATAGAGAGGCTCATCTTTTATTCCACTAAAAACATTATCTTTGAATTGGAGCTTCCTAATTGCTTCAATATCTTTGTCAGGCTTTATGGTGTACTCTAAATCTCCATCAGCCCAAAGCTCTAAAAAAGTGCCTTGGCCAGCCATTGGTGTGAGAAGATCTGCAACTTTTTTGGACAATGCTCTTGCAATATTATAGTCTGGCGAATCAAATGGAGCCGCAGGGGCCATAACGTTTCTATTTATGTCTCCACATGCAGCTAATGTGGAGCCCATAGAATTTACTATTGTTTGAATTACTTCCTTTAGATTCTCCTTTCTAATTCCATGCATTTGAAAGGCTTGTCTTGTAGTAGCCCTAAGTGTTCCATTACCTAGTTTGTCAGATAATTCATCTAATGCTAAAAATAATTTCCCAGGGACTTCACCGCCCGGATTTCTTAACCTAAGCATCATTTGCCAATCTTTACTTTTGCCAGGCCTTCTATTTTCCCTATTATCTTGTTGATAACTACCATGAAATTTTAATAACTGAACTGCATCATTGGTAAAGTGGTCGCTCTCATTGACTAGTTCCGTAGCAAGGGGTTCTTTAAGAAATTGGCTACTTTTTTTAAAATTTTCAAATTTAGAAACTTCTAGTCCATTTGCCAAGCAAACAGTTTCTTCCTTCGTGGAGTCTTTTTTCTTTTTTACTTTCTCAACCTTGATCAAAGGACCAAAAAATATCTCTTTTTATACATTAGCGAAAAGCTTATTTAACTGGTAGTAAATTATAGTAAGTAAAGTCATATTTTTTTCTTGTCTAAATATTTACTTGAGATAGGAACAGAAGAGATGCCCGCAAAATTTTCTTATTCTGTTCTAGAACAATTTAAATCTCTAATTGAATTTGAATTGGATAAAAAATTAATCAAATTCGAAAATATAGTTGTTACCTCCACACCAAGGAGGATAGTTTTACTTCTCGAAGGTTTAGTTGATTATGCAGAAGATAAGATAATAGAAAGAAAAGGGCCTAAAGCAAATTCAGCTTATTTAAATGGATGTCCTACTAATGCTGCTTTAGGATTTGCTAATAGCTTAGATATAGACGTAGCTGAGCTAGAAATAAAAAATACAGAAAAGGGTGATTTTGTATTTGGAAAGAAAATTGAGAAAGGACTATCAACAAAAAATTCTTTGTCTTCGATTATCCCAAAATTAGTAAAGAGTCTTCAAGGCCCAAGATTTATGAAATGGGGGGGTGGGAACATGAAATTTTCGAGACCTATTAGGTGGATTGCCTCTATATATAATGATGAAATTCTTGATTTTGAAATTGTTGAATGTGATCCAAAGATTAAAATAAGTAATAAAACAAAAAGTCATAGGCTAATCAATGAAGTTTTGGAAGTTCAGAATCCTGATGATTTTTTTGAATTATTGAAACGAAATAGGGTACTAGCTATTCGAAAAGAAAGAAAAGAAAAAATTGAATGTTTAATAAATCAGGCATCTAAATCTTTAAATCTGAAACCTGACCTTTCAGAAGAATTACTAAATGAACTAACTGATTTAGTTGAATGGCCAGACTTAATTATTGGCAAATTTAGAGATGAATTTCTTGATCTCCCGGTTGAAGTTCTCTCAACAGTTATGAAAAGTCATCAGAGATACGTTCCTCTTTTATTAAAAAATAAAAGTTTTTCTAAACTAGATTTAAGCTCTCAAAAAAATATTAGTACAACTTTCTGCGTTATTTCAAATGGTCTTGAAGAATCAAATAATAATATTGCCAAAGGTAATGAGAAAGTATTAAGGGCAAGGTTTTCAGATGCAAAGTTTTTCGTAGAAAGTGACAAAAAAGTTGCTTCAATCGAAAGAAATGAAAAGCTTAAATATGTTTCTTATTTGAAAGGACTTGGAAATATATTTCAGAGGGTAGAAAGGATAGAGGAAGTTACTAAAAAAATTCTTAAATTTTTAAATGATAAGTCTTTAGAAGAAAAAAAAATAATAGAAGCTGCTAAATACTGTAAAAACGACTTATGTAGCGAAATTGTTTTCGAATTTCCTGAGCTGCAAGGAATAATGGGTGGTAAATATCTTAAATATGAGGGATTTAATGAAGATGTTTGCTTGGCTGTCGCTGAACATTATTTACCTTCTTTTTATAAAGATGCTTTGCCCTCCACAAAATATGGTGCAATAGTTTCCATAGCAGATAAAGTCGAAACTTTAATAAGTATATTTATTTCTGGAAAACGTCCCAGTGGGTCATCTGATCCTTACGCCTTAAGAAGAAATTTGAATGGAGTGATTAAAATAATTTGGGATTATGAACTTGATTTACCTTTAGATAAATTATTCAACGAACTTATTGATTTTTGGAAAATTGTATTTCCAAATTTAAACTTCTCAAGAGAAACAGTATTAAATGATTTAAATGAATTTTTAGTTCAAAGAATTGTTAGTCATCTAGAAGAAATATCACTAAGTAAAGAATTAATAAAGGCCGTTTGCTCTTCTGATGAATTATCTCAAAAAAGAGTATTGAATATTGTTGATCTTAAAAATAGGATTAAATCTATTATGTATTTTAACGAAAAGGATAATTTTGTTGAAATCCAAAAGGTAATAACTAGGGTAAGTAAATTAGCAAATAATAGTGATCTTTCAAGAGACGTTCTCTCAACAAGAGATTATGTAAACACAAAACTTTTTGAAAAAGATTGTGAATTGAAAGTTTTTGAATTTATTGGAGAATTAGAAAAACTTTTTTTCGAAGGTTATTGCAATTATTTGGAACTTCTAAATTTGTTTGAGATTAATGTAAAAACTATCGAAGATTTATTTGATAATGAAAAGGGAGTACTAATAATGTCGGAGGATTTAAAAATAAGAAATAATAGACTCAATTTGTTGAGCTTAATTAGAAATTATTCTCTAAAAATAGCCGACTTTACACTTTTGAACTCTTAACTTTAATGCCGCCCTTTATTGAATAATTTTCTAACATTTTTTCTACTTCTTTATTTTCCCTAACAGCACTATCAACGGGTTTATATCTTAGAGGTGCTAGGGCTTTCCCTCTTAAAATCGAACCAAGTGTAAGCATTGTAATTTTCAGTTGCTGTAATGGTTTCATGGAGACAACTCTTTTGTATAAGTAACTATCAAAAGTTAGTCTTTGTACATCCATGTCATCACACATCTCAACAAAGGCTTCTCTAGCAGAATCATTTCTGTAGAAAATGTTTTGAAGGATTTCTAGCACCTTATAAGTTGTGCCGTATTTTTTATCCCATTTTTTAAGATAGTTTTTTAAATCTTTTTCTGATGGAATTACTTGACCGTTTTTTGATGCTTCAACAATTTCTTCAGCACACATTCTTCCGCTTTTTGCCGCAAAATAAATACCCTCTCCAGAACTTTTTGTAACATAACCAGCCGCATCACCAACCAATGCCATCCTCCCAACTACTCTTCTTGGCCTTGGATGCTCAGGAATAGGGTGGGCTTCTACCTTTATTACTTCACCATTAACAAGTCTTTTCTTTGCTCTATTTCTTACACCCTCTTGAAGTCCTTTAATTAATGACTGATTCTTTTGCATGGTTCCAGTGCCCACAGCAACATGATCATATTTAGGAAATACCCACCCATAAAAATCAGGAGAAACATCAGTTCCGACATACATTTCAGCAAGATCTTCATAGTAACTCATTTCTTCTTTAGGCAATTTTATTCTTTCCTGAAATGCTATAGCAACTTTGTAATCTCCTGCATCCATTGCTTTTGCGACTCTGCTATTAGCTCCATCAGCTCCGATCAAAAGGTCAACAGTAAGCTCTTTGAGTTCCCCTTTTTTATCTCCATTCGTAAAATCTGAGTAGGAAAGCTTATATGGCCCTTGATTATTATCGCCAGTATCAATAGAAGTAACTAATCCATTTATTAATGTAGCACCAAGATCTGATGCTCTGTTGCGCATAAAGGCATCCATAACTTCTCTTCTACACATCCCAATAAACTCATTATCACTTTTCCCATAAACTCTATCTAAACTTATATCTACCTCTCTATTGGATGGAGATATCATTCTCATATGCCTTACTTTTCTATCAATAATTGACTCAGGTAAATCAAATTCTTCGACCATGCAAAGTGGAATTGCTCCTCCACATGGTTTCGCATTATCCAATTTTCTCTCAAAGAGCCAAGTTTCTATTCCAGCTTTAGCAAGTATTTCTGCCGCACATGAACCACTTGGACCTCCACCAATAACAGCTACCCTCAACATATGAAAAAAAAATAATACTGTATATAAAAACTACATCTTTTTTGCTTATAAAAGTGCATTTCTTAAAATAATAGTTAATATCGAAATATCTTTTCCAAACTCACTTCTAAATATTGGAACTAAATAAAGATATCGATCAATTTGACATACCACTTGCCAAAAGAACTTACTTAAATAACTCAAATTCAACATTATTGAAAAAATTAGTAATATTTTCTCCATTTCTTTTTCTTATTTTTTCTGTCGCTTCATTGCGATTTTTTAGAAATGTAGAGTTAATACCTCTTAATAATCACAAACTTCAGGATGAAATAAATCATGATTACAGAATTTTAGGCCATCTTCCCTATAATGAAACTCCTAAAGAAAAACTAGTTTTAATTGAGCCTAATATTGAAGTTCATATTGATATGCGCGATTCTCTACTAAAGATGAGAGAAGAAGCCAAAAAAGACGGGATATATTTGACCTTCTTGAGTGGTTATAGATCAATAAATTTGCAAAACGATATCTTTTATTCTTTAAAATCTATTAGAAATCAAGAAGCGGCAGAAAGAGCTAGAGTTTCAGCTCCTCCAGGGTATTCTGAACATAGTACAGGTTTCGCAATCGATATTGGTGATGCTACTCAAAGAGAGACAGACTTTGAAACCGACTTCGAAAATACTGAGGCCTTTAGATGGCTAATAAAAAATGCAGCTAAGTTTCACTTTAAATTATCCTTCAACAAAGATAATAAATATATTGATTACGAACCCTGGCACTGGAGATATGAGGGTTCAATTGAAGCATTAAAAGTTTTTGAAAGCTCAAATAGAAAAATATAAATCTAATTGATTGATTGAATTATGCGAATAGATTATATTTCTCAAAGTCTTAAAGAGAAAATTCTCATAATAAGCATACTTTGAGTTAGCCTTAATAAAGTCAATCTACTATTTGTATAAATTCTATAAATGTCAACTTCGATAAAAGAAATTAGAAATGTTGCAATTATTGCTCACGTAGATCATGGGAAGACAACACTTGTAGATGCATTGTTATCTCAATCAGGAATATTTAGAGACAATGAAGTTATCCCTACATGTGTAATGGATTCAAATGATCTTGAAAGAGAAAGGGGGATAACAATTCTCTCAAAAAATACTTCAGTTAATTATAAAGACACCAGAATTAATATTATAGATACGCCTGGACATGCTGATTTTGGAGGAGAAGTTGAACGGGTTTTGGGAATGGTTGATGGTTGTCTGCTTATTGTTGACGCAAATGAGGGCCCTATGCCTCAAACAAGATTTGTTTTAAAAAAAGCATTAGAAAAAGGACTTAGGCCTATAGTCTTCGTAAATAAAATTGATAGACCACGAGTAGTACCAGAAATAGCAATTGATAAAGTCCTTGATTTGTTTTTGGAGTTAGGGGCTGATGATGATCAATGTGATTTCCCTTATCTTTTTGGGAGTGGCTTATCTGGTTTTGCAAAAGAAGAGATGGAATCAAATAGCGACAATATGATGCCTCTTTTTGAAGCTATTATCAGACACGTTCCTCCTCCAGTAGGTGACTCTAATAAGCCTCTTCAGCTACAAATAACTACTTTGGACTATTCTGATTTCTTAGGCAGAATAGTAATTGGAAAGATCCACAATGGGACTATAAAAAATGGCCAACAGGCTAGTTTAATTAAAGAAAACGGAAAAAATATTAAAGGTAAGGTTAGTAAACTTTTAGGATTTGAAGGATTACAAAGAATTGATATAAATGAAGCATTTGCAGGTGATATTGTTGCTGTTTCTGGTTTTGATGACGTCAATATTGGTGAGACCATAGCATGTCCCGATTCTCCTCATCCTCTCCCATTAATCAAAGTTGATGAACCTACATTAAATATGACTTTTGTTGTAAATGATTCACCATTTGCAGGTAAAGAAGGAAAATTTGTTACTAGTAGACAATTAAAAAATAGATTAGAGAGGGAACTTTTAACAAATGTTGCCTTGAGAGTAGAAGAAACTGATTCTCCTGACAGATTCTCAGTTTCAGGAAGAGGAGAATTACATCTTGGAATATTGATTGAAACAATGAGAAGAGAGGGTTTTGAGTTCCAAATCTCACAACCTCAAGTAATTTTTAGAGAGATTGATAATGTTGAATGCGAGCCTATAGAGACTTTGGTTTTAGATGTACCTGAAGTATCTGTTGGTTCTTGCATCGAAAAACTTGGATCTAGAAAGGCAGAGATGAAAAACATGCAGACAAGTTCAGATGGTAGAACTCAATTAGAATTTCTTGTTCCATCAAGAGGATTAATTGGATTTCGCGGGGAATTTGTAAGGATAACCAGAGGTGAAGGCATAATGAGTCATTCGTTTTATGAATATAAACCTAAAACAGGAGACTTTGAAACTAGAAGGAATGGCGTTCTAATTGCTTTTGAGGAAGGTGTGGCCACATTTTATGCTTTAAAGAATGCTGAAGATAGGGGAGTCTATTTTATTAAACCTGGAGTTAAAGTTTATAAAGGAATGATAATTGGAGAGAATAATCGACCTCAAGATCTTGAGTTGAATATATGTAAAACTAAGCAGTTGACTAATATGAGGTCTGCAGGGGCAGAAGAACTTGATACTTTGCAGTCACCTGTCGATATTACCCTTGAAAGAGCACTCGAATATATTGGTCCTGATGAAATGCTAGAAGTAACACCGGATTCAATAAGAATGAGAAAAATAAATAAAAAGAAAAAAAATTAGTAATTGATTTAATGAACGAAGAAAGTACAAAAAGTTTTCAAGATTCCCTTTTTACCGCTTTAAGTCTTTTTAATAATCACGAATGGTATGAGGCTCATGATGCTTTTGAAGAAATATGGAATTCCGTAGATGGCGACGAAAGACAAGTTATCCAAGGAATTTTACAAGTATCTGTTTCTCAGTTTCACTTAAGTAAAGGCAATTTAAATGGAGCTACTATTTTGCTTGGAGAGGGTTTAGGCAGAATAAAAACTAGAACCAAGATTGATTTAGGGATTGATCTTGAATCCTTCTGCCAATGCTTGGAAGATTTATTGAGAAAATTACAACATAAAGAACTATTAAACGAGAATGATAAGCCTGTTTTAAAACCTATTTGATGAATATATCTTTATCTTCAATTAAATTATTATTATCTATTTCATTTTTTTTTCAGGAAAAGAGGAAAACTAATCGATCTCAAGAAAAATGAACCTAAATATTCAAAATGTATCCCTTTCAATTAAAGGAAGATTAATCGTAGATGAAGTTTCGATAACTGTTAATCCAGGGGAAGTTGTTGGTTTGATGGGACCTAATGGTGCTGGGAAAACTACAACCTTTAATCTTGCAGTTGGGAATATAAAACCAGATAAAGGTGAAATTTTAATGAATGGGAAAAATATAACCAAACTTCCTTTACCAATTAGATCAAGACTTGGGCTAGGGTACTTAACTCAGGAAGCGAGCATATTTAGAGACCTCACTGTTAAGGATAATATAGATTTGGCTTTACAAAATTCATCTTATAGTAGAGCCGCTATAAGAAACAGAAGAGAACAATTAATTAATGAATTTAATTTGAATAATTTTGTAGATAATTATGGTTATCAACTTTCAGGAGGAGAAAGGAGGAGGTGTGAAATAGCTAGGGCTCTCACTGTAGGCAGAAAAGGACCTAAATATTTGTTATTAGACGAACCTTTTGCTGGGATCGATCCTCTTGCTGTAAATGATCTAAAGAAACTAATTCTTAAATTAAGTAGTGATGGGGTCGGGATTCTCATTACAGACCATAATGTAAGGGAAACCCTTTTAATTACTAACAAATCATTTGTATTAAGTGAAGGGAAAATTTTAGCTTACGGTTCTTCAAGTGAATTGGCTGATAATCCAATAGTCAAGAAGTATTATCTAGGAGATAATTTCAAACTTTGAAATGCTTTTTTAAAAATAAATAAAAACTTTATTATTAAAGATTTACTCATATAAGGATCATTTTAATTATTATTTGGTTGTCATTGAATGTTAAAACTTGAGAAATTTCTAGAAATGATACTAGATAATTTTTTTGAAAATTTAATATATGAACCTGTTTCAGTTTTAGGTCTTTTAGTTTTTTATTTTTTATTAATTAACTTACCAATATCTTTGGGTGCAGTTTTCAAAAAAAAGTCTTCCTCTGCTGTAAGACTTATTACGATTTTAGTGAACTTATTGATAACATTACAATTACTTTTTAGGTGGTCAATTTCTGGGCACTTTCCTATCAGCAATTTGTATGAATCTCTTTATTTCCTTACTTGGGGTATCACATTAGGTCAACTATTGGTTGAAAGAGAATACCAAGCTCCAATAATTCCCTCAATTGCTATACCTATTGAGTTACTGACGGTGGCTTTTGCTTGTTTTGTTTTACCTGAGGATTTGAAATTATCGTCAAACTTAGTTCCAGCTTTAAGGTCTAGTTGGTTAGTAATGCATGTTAGTGTCGTAATGCTTAGTTATGCAGCATTAATAATAGGTTCTTTACTTTCAATGTCCGTTTTGTTTATCAATAAAAATAAGCCGCTTCAAATCAGAAGTAGTTCTACTGGTATAGGAGGATTTAAACTTTCAAATAGCTATCCTGTAAATGAGTTAGTTGAACCTATTGAATTTTCTCATTCAGAAGAATTAGATACATTAAGTTATCGTTCTATATTAATAGGCTTTGTTCTTTTAACTCTTGGTTTAATTTCAGGTGCGGTCTGGGCTAATGAGGCTTGGGGCACATGGTGGAGTTGGGATCCAAAAGAAACATGGGCATTTATCTCATGGTTATTTTATGCCGCTTATTTGCATATGAGAATAAGCAAGGGTTGGCAAGGACGTAGACCAGCATTATTAGCATCTACAGGCTTTTTAGTAGTTTTAGTATGTTATTTAGGAGTTAATTTCTTAGGAATAGGATTACATAGTTATGGCTGGATATTTGGGTGATTTGTTAATCTCCCAGAATATTTATTGAGGTTCAGAAAGAACATTCCCCTTTTGAGCTTCTTGTGCAACTTTTCTTAAATCATCACATCCTTCTTTTAATGTTTGGTAAGCAAACATTCCACTACCTGCAATAAAACAGTTAGCTCCAGCATCTGCACATTGTGAAATAGTCCAATTTGCTTTTATTCCTCCATCAACTTCAATGTCGACATTTAAGTTTTTTTCGATAACAAAGTTTCTTATTTCTCTTATTTTATTAAGCATTGTTGGTATATAAGCTTGTCCACCAAAGCCTGGATTAACTGTCATAACTAAAACATGATCAACCATATCCATAATGTTTTTAATCATTTCAAAAGGAGTATGAGGGTTTAATGCAACAGAAGGAGACCCTCCTAAATCTCTTATTCTTCCGAGAACTCTATGCAAATGAATATTTGCTTCGGCATGAGCTATCACTACTCCTGGTTCACCATTCGCTCCCTTTGTAGCGTTTACATAAGATTCAAGCATGGTTTCACAGTTGTATTGACTCACCATTAATTGAGTTTCAAAAGGGACATTGCAATATTTCCTGCATGCGGCAATCATTTCAGGACCGAATGTAAGATTTGGCACGAAATTCCCATCCATTACATCAAATTGAATTCTATCTACCCCAGCTTCCTCGAGCTCTTTGACACATGCTCCCATATTTGCCCAATCTGCTGGTAAAACTGAAGGAATTATTTGAATTGGTCTATTAACACCAGCTAAAATTGTTTGATTTGACTCAGTCATTTAATTTTTAAAATATTTAATAAAGATACTATATTTAGTTGTTTATTCCTAATTTCAAGTCATGGCCTGATAAAGTATCACCTGTAAAGAGTTAAAAAAAGCTTACTAGCATAATAATTCTCATAAAAAATGACATTTTTTATGAGATCATACTCAAAACCTCTAAGAAAATCCTCAAAATTTAATTGTGAATCAAACTTTAATTCAAGAAATTCTCGAAGTTGTCGAGCAAGCAGCTATTGCCTCAGCAAAACTAACAGGACTTGGTCAAAAAGATGAAGCTGATGCTGCAGCTGTAGAAGCAATGAGATTGCGAATGGGCAAAATTGAAATGAAAGGGAAAATTGTTATCGGAGAAGGTGAAAGAGATGAAGCACCTATGCTTTATATAGGTGAAGAGGTTGGTAGTGGAAATGGCCCAGGGGTTGACTTTGCAGTAGATCCCTGTGAAGGTACAAATCTTTGTGCCAATAATCAAAGAGGTTCTATGGCGGTTTTAGCAGCCTCTGATACGGGTGGTCTTTTCAATGCGCCTGATTTTTACATGAATAAATTAGCAGCGCCTCCTGCGGCCAAAGGTAAAGTAGATATTAGAAATTCAGCTACTGAAAACTTGAAGATACTAAGTGATTGCTTGGGCCTTTCTATTGATGAGCTTACTGTAGTTGTAATGGATAGAACTAGGCATAAAGATTTAATTAAAGAGATTCGAGGATGTGGTGCAAAAGTACAACCGATTTCTGATGGTGATGTTCAAGCTGCGATTGCATGTGGTTTTGCAGGTACTGGAACACATTGTTTGATGGGTATAGGTGCGGCTCCAGAGGGTGTTATTTCAGCTGCTGCAATGAGAGCTCTCGGCGGACACTTTCAAGGACAACTAGTTTATGATCCAGCAATCGCTCAAACTTCTGAATGGGCTGATTACACAAAAGAAGGAAATGTAAAACGTCTTAATGAAATGGGTATAACAGATATAGATAAAATCTATGAAGCGAATGAATTGGCATCGGGAGAAAATGTTGTTTTTGCAGGGAGTGGAATAACTGATGGATTATTATTTGACGGAGTTAAATTTGAAAGGGATTGTGTTAGAACAAGTAGTCTTGTTATTAGTACATTAGATAGTACTGCAAGGTTTACAAATACTGTCCACATAAAAGATGGTGCTAAGAGTATCAGCCTTTAAAAATTCACTTTTGATTTTATGCATATTGTTGTCGTCGGACTGAGTCATCGCACGGCACCTGTCGAAGTGCGTGAGAAGTTAAGTATTCCTGACCAATCCATAACAGAGTCATTGAATGCATTAAAAGCTTTTAATGATGTATTAGAGGTATCAATTTTAAGTACTTGTAATAGGCTTGAAATATATGCGCTAGTAAAGGATAAAAATACTGGAATATCATCTATTAAAGAATTCATATCAGAATATTCTGGAATTATTTTTGAAGATTTAAATCCACATCTTTTTTGCTTTAGACAGGAAGAAGCAGTTTTGCATTTGATGAAAGTCTCGGCAGGACTTGATAGCCTTGTTTTAGGGGAAGGACAAATCCTTTCACAGGTAAAAAAAATGATGAGATTAGGTCAAGAGAATCAATCTACTGGACCAATTCTTAATAGATTATTAACTCAATCAGTTAGTACAGGTAAAAAAGTAAGATCCGAAACCAATTTAGGAACTGGAGCTGTATCAATCAGTTCAGCAGCGGTAGAACTTGCCCAATTAAAAATTGGACAAGAAAAGGGTTTTGATACTCTTGTGAGTTTGGAATCAGAGAACGTTCTTGTTGTTGGCGCCGGACGAATGAGTAGGCTTTTAATAACTCATTTAAAATCGAAAGGATGTCATAAACTTATTCTTTTAAATAGAAATATTGATAGAGCATTAAATCTTGCTCAAGACTTCCCTGATTTAGAGATTGTTTGTAGAGGGTTAAACGAATTAGAAGAAAACATATCATTATCTTCGCTTGTTTTCACCAGTACTGCTTCTGAAGAGCCAATTATTGATCTCACAAAAATTGAAAAAATAAATTTGAGTAATAGACTTAAATTTATTGATATTGGTGTACCAAGAAATATATCTAATGATGTCAAACAACATGAATTTGTAAAATCATTTGATGTTGATGACTTACAAGAGGTCGTTTCAAGAAATCAAGAATTTAGACAGAAAATAGCGAAGGAAGCGGAATCTTTAGTAGAAGAAGAAAGGATCATTTTTCTAGAATGGTGGGCAAGTTTAGAGGCCGTACCAGTAATTAATAAACTTAGATCAGATTTGGAGTTAATTAGAAAAGAGGAATTGCAAAAAGCACTTAGCAGAATGGGACCAGATTTTTCGGCTCGAGAAAGAAAAGTTGTGGAAGCTCTGACTAAAGGAATAATTAATAAAATACTTCATACGCCGGTCACCAAGTTGAGAAGTCCTCAATCAAGAGAAGAAAGACAAGTTTCTTTGAAAATCGTTGAAAAATTGTTTTCTTTGGTAGAAGAGGATAAAAATAACTAACTTTTTTCGATTTATATTAAGTTTTTCCAGTGATTTATCGAAATACCTTTGTAAACTGACCATTTGTATTTCTAAATATGCCCATAATCAGTTACTTTAAGTAGTTGTATATCTACCTCCATTAGATTGAATGAAGCGTGTGTTGGCCATAATCCTCGGAGGAGGAAAAGGTTCTAGACTTTACCCTCTAACAAAAATGAGGGCTAAACCTGCTGTGCCATTGGCAGGTAAGTATCGTTTGATAGATATTCCAATTAGTAATTGTATAAATTCAGGCATTGAAAAAATGTATGTATTGACCCAGTTCAATAGTGCATCTCTAAATAGACATATAGGAAGAACCTATAATTTAAATGGCCCTTTTGGTCAGGGATTTGTGGAGGTTTTAGCGGCACAACAGACTCCTGATAGTCCAAAGTGGTTTGAAGGTACTGCTGATGCTGTAAGAAAATACCAATGGTTATTTCAAGAATGGGATGTTGATGAATATTTAATATTGTCAGGTGATCAACTCTACAGAATGGACTACAGTTTATTTGTTCAACATCATAGAGATAACGGTGCTGATTTAACTGTTGCAGCTTTGCCTGTTGATGAAGCTCAAGCAGAAGGTTTTGGCCTAATGAGAACTGATGATGTAGGAAATATAAAAGAATTTAGTGAAAAGCCTACTGGAGAGAAGTTGAAGGCAATGGCAGTAGATACTTCAAAATTTGGATTAAGTAAGGAGTCAGCTGCCGAAAAACCATATCTAGCCTCTATGGGTATTTACGTTTTTAGCAGAAATACTCTTTTCGATCTTCTAAATAAATTTCCTAATTATACGGATTTTGGTAAGGACATAATTCCAGAAGCCCTTAATAGAGGTGACACTCTTAAAAGTTATGTATTCGATGATTATTGGGAAGATATTGGGACCATTGGGGCATTCTTTGAGTCAAACCTTGCATTGACTGAACAACCAAAACCTCCATTTAGTTTTTATGATGAGAAATTTCCAATTTATACAAGACCTAGATTTCTCCCCCCTTCTAAACTTGTAGATGCTCAAATTACTGATTCAATTGTTTGTGAAGGTACAATCTTGAAGTCATGCAGTATTTTACATTGTGTTTTAGGTGTAAGAAGCAGGATTGAGAGTGATTCGGTTCTTGAGGATACTCTTGTTATGGGGGCCGATTTCTTTGAATCTCCTGAAGAGAGGATTCAATTAAGAAAAGGTGGCGGAACGCCTCTTGGTGTAGGTGAAGGAACTACTGTAAAAAGAGCAATTCTTGATAAGAATACAAGAATTGGTGATAATGTTGTGATCATTAATAAAGATCGAGTAGAAGAAGCAGATAAGCCAGAATTAGGCTTTTATATCAGAAATGGAATTGTTGTAGTTGTTAAAAATGCAACTATTGCAAACGGAACTGTTATTTAAATCTTTTCCATCATTTTTCGCTGACATAAGTATTTTTTTTTGAGCAATTTTGTTGAGTTGCAGGCAAACTGTATTTATTGAGTTTTTTAATTTTTTATGTCCAAGGCACATTTTGGTTTAATAGGTCTTGGTGTTATGGGCGAAAATTTAGTTCTTAACGCAGAAAGAAATGGATTTTCTAGTGTAGTTTTTAATAGGACTTACTCAAAAACTAAAGAATTTTTACAAGGTCGTGGCCTTGGTAAGAATATAGAAGGAGCTGAAACTCTTCAAGAGTTTGTTAATAAGCTAGAGAGACCTAGAAGAATTCTAATGATGGTAAAAGCTGGGCCCGCAACAGATGCTGTTATCGATAATATTTCTGGATATCTCGAGGAAGGAGATTTATTAATAGATGGCGGCAACTCTCAATTTAAAGATACAGAAAGAAGGGTGAATACTCTTGAAAGTAAAAGTTTTGGATACATTGGGATGGGAGTCTCTGGAGGGGCCAAAGGAGCCTTGGAGGGTCCAAGTATGATGCCCGGTGGTACTAAGGCTTCATATGATGCAATAGAAAGCTTATTAACAAAAATGGCTGCCAAAGTTGAAGACGGACCATGTGTTGCATATGTTGGACCAGGAGGCTCAGGTCATTTTGTGAAAACTGTTCATAACGGAATTGAATATGGAATCGAACAAATACTTGCAGAAGCTTATGACCTTATGAAGAGAGTTAAAGGTATGAACGGTCAGCAAATGTCAGAGGTTTTTGGAATTTGGAATAATACTGATGAATTAGCTTCTTATCTTGTTGAGATAACAGAGATTTGTCTAAATACAAAAGATGAGATAACTGGAGATGATGTCGTGGAAAAAATATTAGATAAAGCTGGCCAGAAAGGTACAGGGTTATGGACTGTTGTAAGTGCTCTAGAACTGGGGGTATCAGTCCCAACTATTTATGCATCTTTAAATGCAAGAGTAATGAGTTCTTTAAAAGAGCAACGTAGTGAGATTGAAAAAACTATTCCATCTAAAGAGATAGAGGATTTCGATTTAGGAAATATATCAAATGGAATGAAACCTTTATTTGATGCTGTAGTCCTTGCCACAATTGCTAGCTATGCCCAGGGTATGGACATTTTAAGAGAAGCATCTGTAGTATATAACTATGGTTTGAATATGCCGTCAATTGCTCAAATATGGAAAGGTGGTTGCATAATTAGATCAAAATTATTAAGTAAAATTCAAGATGCTTATAACAAGGATCCTAATCTAAGAAATTTAATTTTTGATGATTGGTTCAATAATGAAATCGCGACAAGATTAGATAACTTAGCTAAAGTTGTCTCTTTATCCACAAAAGCTGGTATACCAGTCCCATGTCTATCCAGTACCTTAGATTATTTGAATAGTTATAGAACCGATAGACTTCCTCAGAACCTTGTTCAGGCAATGAGAGACTGTTTTGGCTCTCATACATATGAAAGAATTGATAAGGAAGGTAGTTTTCATACTGAATGGATGAAATGATTGAAAAGGTTAAAAATGGATATACACTTAACATTTACAAAGACAAGTTAGAGCTATCTACAGCGGTTTTTAAGTTTATTGAAAGTTACATTATTCATACTTTAAAAAAGATAGACAAGTTCAAATTTTGTGTAAGTGGAGGATCAACTCCTAAATCTGTCTATAAGCTTCTATCAAAAAGTGATCTTAGATGGGATATGGTTGATGTCTTTTTAGGGGATGAAAGATGTGTTGATCCAAATTCAGAATTGAGTAACTCGTTAATGTTGAAGAATTCATTGTTAACTAATTTTGGATCTAAAGCTTTTTTTTATGAAATTTTCAATGATTTAAATGCTGATGATAAAGCTATAAAAAATCAATTTATTTCTAAATTATTTGAAAAATGCGGATCAAACCCTCCAACTTTTGATTTAACATTATTAGGTCTTGGAGACGATGGTCATACAGCTTCACTATTCCCTTATCAAAAAAATAATAATGTAGATGATTTTGTTATTTTTAATGAAGGTAAAGGTTTAAAAAGAATTTCATTAACTCCAAAGGTTCTTTCAGCTTCTTCAAAGATAGTATTTTTAGTTAGTGGAGCTTCTAAAAGAATTGCGCTTGAGAGGTTATTAGATGAAAAAGAGCCACCAGATAGAACACCATCAAAATTAATAAAATCTATTAATCAAATTTCAATATTTTGTGATCAGGAATCAGCAAAAGAATTAGAAATTTAGTTAAAGTTTATTAATAATTTAAATTATTTAATGAGTAAGAAAAAATTTTTATTCCAGAAAAAGGAGTTCGATGGTTGGAAAACATTAAATGATACTGTTATGGGCGGATCAAGTTCAGCTTTTTGTGAAATTTCAAATTCTGGTTTGTTATTAAAGGGTAATATTGTCGAGAAAGCTGGAGGATTTGTTAGTTGTAGATCGCCTATTTATAAACCCTCTTTAAACGTATCTGAATATTCATCCTTCGAATTAAATATTGATGGACAAGGAAGAACTTTTAAATTTGCTGTTGCTTGTGAAGATGATCTTCTTGGACTAACCGAATTTATTCCTGGTGGTCTTAGATGGATTAAATCATTTCCAACCAAAAAATTCGGAACAACAAATGTTCAAATTCTTTTTGGTGAGCTAAAACCTTCAGTAAGAGCTAATAAGGTACGGTTCCCATTTAAATTCAAGCCTTCTAAAATCAAAAGATTGCAACTACTACACTCTAAGTTTGGTGATGATGGATTACTTAATAATGAGTTTAAACAGGGTTCCATAAAAGTTTTAATTAAATCAATAAGTGTTATTTGAAAATTCATCAAAAAATATAGAGAGCTTAATCGCTAAGTCAGCAGATTTAACAAATAAACCTTTTGTGCATTCTGTCGTAAAAATAAATGGTGAATACGAAATCGAAGAAGAAGATATTGATTTAATAGTTAATATCTTATGTCGAGATAAAGAAGGTAAAAGATTAGAAATTTATGATCTTGAATTAGAACTTTTTAAATCAAATAAAGAGTTGGTTTTAGTAATCTCTAAGCTTAATTTCCCTGATGAACCAATATTATGGTGTGGAGTTAAAACATTATGGATGGATAGCAATAATGGGAAAAAATGCAACTCACCAAAATATAGCGCTAGATTAGAAAATTTAGCAAATAGGATAAAAAGTTTTATTGATTAAGAAAATAAAATTTGAGCTGATTTATAAATCAGTAACAGCCCCTAAACTTGATGTGCTTACGATTCTCGAATATTTTGAAAGAATCCCTCTTTTGTATTTTGGTAAAGGTTTTACCCAATCTTTTTTTCTTTTTTCTAATTCTTCGTCAGATAAATTAACTTCAATTAGTTGTTTTACGGCATCTACTGTAATTAAATCACCTTGTTTTATTAGTGCAATATTTCCTCCAACAGCAGCCTCTGGGGCTATGTGACCCACAACAAGACCATAGGTACCTCCGCTAAATCTGCCATCAGTAATTAAAGCTACCTTCTCTCCTAGCCCTTGACCAACAATCGCAGATGTTGGAGCTAACATTTCTCTCATGCCTGGACCTCCTACAGGACCTTCGTTTCTAATAACAACAACATCACCAGCTTTGATATCGTTATTTAATATCGATTTTAAACAATCCTCCTCACTTTCAAAAATCTTTGCTGGACCAGTTAACACAGGGTTTTTTACTCCGCTAATTTTGGCTACAGAACCTTCGCTCGCTAAGTTACCTTTTAATATCGCTAGGTGTCCTTTTTTATAAAGAGGGTCATCTATATCTCTTATGATATTTTGATTTGTTAAAGGCTTATCTGGAATATTCTGTAAGTATTCTGAGATGGTTTTGCCTTCAATGTTTTTGCAATCACCATGAATTAATCCTGCATTTAAAAGTATTTTCATTACTTGTGGAATCCCACCTGCTTTATGAAGATCCACCGTCACATATTTACCACTTGGTTTAAGGTCACAAATAACGGGAACTTTTTGTCTGATTCTCTCAAAATCATTAATATTGATATCAATTCCTGCAGTATTCGCAATAGCTAAGATGTGCAATACCGCATTTGTTGATCCGCCAATTGCCATAATTACTGATATTGCATTTTCAAATGCTTTCTTAGTCATTAGGTCTAGAGGTCTTATATCTTTTTCTATTGCAGATACTAATATCTCAGCACTTTTATCTGCACTTTGTTCTTTTTCAAGATCTTCAGCAGCCATAGTGGAACTGTGAGGAAGACTTAACCCCAATACTTCAATAACCGCAGACATTGTATTTGCTGTAAACATCCCTCCACAACTACCAGCACCAGGAATACAATTTTTCTCAACTTGGATTAGCCTTTCTTCATTAATTTTGCCTGAAGTTAATTGTCCAACAGCTTCAAATGCACTAACAACAGTAAGATCTTCTCCAAGCAATTTTCCAGGCTTTATTGTCCCTCCATAAATAAAAATTGAGGGAATATTCATTCTTGCAATTGCAATCATTGCACCCGGCATATTTTTGTCACATCCACCTATAGCAAGTACTCCATCCATACTCTGAGCATTGCATGCTGTTTCAATTGAATCAGCAATAACTTCTCTTGAAACTAAAGAATATTTCATGCCCTCTGTTCCCATAGAAATGCCATCACTTACTGTTATCGTCCCAAACATCTGAGGCATCCCACCTGATCTTTTTATTGACTCTTCAGCTTTTAGAGCTAACTTATTTAAACCAATATTGCATGGTGTTATAGTGCTGTATCCATTTGCAACTCCAATAATAGGTTTATTAAAATCTTCATCATTAAATCCAACAGCTCTTAACATCGATCTGTTTGGGGATCTTTGCACACCTTGGGTTATTGCAGATGACCTGAGTTTATTCATATTACTTGAGAACC
Source organism: Prochlorococcus sp. AG-347-K10 (assembly GCA_003278955.1). Classification (GTDB taxonomy): domain Bacteria; phylum Cyanobacteriota; class Cyanobacteriia; order PCC-6307; family Cyanobiaceae; genus Prochlorococcus_A. The sequence continues at coordinate 109,049 of QCCB01000001.1, read as the reverse complement.
TTTCTTATTCTATTGCCCCAACTCTTCAAGTTGCTTCCTTACATCAGCAATTGCAGAATTAAGTTGCTCAACTTTCTTCTCCAGATTCTCTCCTTCAACTTCATTTATATTTTCATTTGAATCAATCGCTTCAGAGCCGTCTTGAATTCTGGAGGAATACATCATTGCTTTTTGTTTTTTTTCCTCTTTTCTTTTGTCTGCTTCGGATATTAACCACCAAGCTAGACCTGCTGCTCCAATAAAAGCTCCGCTTATTAAAGATAAAAGATTATTTGAAGACGAATCTCTGTATTCAGACATTGGTAAAGTATTTACTCCTATATTATATATTAGTTCTTATCTTGAAATATAGTACTCAAACGCAATAAAGGATTCCCAATACCAGGAACTAATGATTTTGTTTTTTCGTCTTCCTCATCTATGCAAGACGTGTAAATTACCTGATTAGGGAATAATTTCGCAATTTCATTTAACCCTTTATTTGAGCAAATAGCAGCTATTAAAATAATCCTATTGGAATCAACACCTAATTCCTTTAATTTAATTAAAGTTTCTAATGTTGCTGATGTTGTCGTTATTTGTTCTGAATAAAATAAAACACCTTCGTTTGACTCAATAGTTTTAGGAAGTTCTCCTAAGGAGAGGGTTGAATTAGGAATTACTTCTTTAGATCCAAACCAAAGAGATAATCCTTCGGGCAACATTGCTAGCACTTTTATTGGATAATCATTATTAATAAAGAATCCATCTGCGTTCCCATTATCAGTATTTACTATTTCTTTTTTATATGGCAGCCAATTACGTAATGCCTCATATGTAATCCATTTCCCTAATTGCTCATATCCTGTTGAGTACAAAATATTTGGAGTATTTTTTTCGCGCAATATTGAAAGCCAATGTTTTATTAATGGATGAGGAGGAACAATAACCTTTAGTGACATTGCCATATATTTTCCTTTAAGATACTCTTACAAACTTTAAATACTTAAGTTCTAAAATACAGTCTTATTATGATTAAATCAATTGTTTTCCCCTCATTAAAGAATGCATTAATTACTTTTTTATTCGTTGGGATTTTATTTTTTAATTCAGTAAATTCTGCATGGGCTAAAAGACCTCCTGAGATTAGAAACCAACAAGACCTTAATTTAGAGCCAGATATGCATGGTCAAGATTTAAGTGGTAACGAATACGTTAAGTTTGATTTGAATGGGTTCAATTTCAGTGAAAGTAATTTAGAAGGAGCGGTGTTCAATAATAGTAAATTGCAAAACGCAAAGTTTACTGGAGCCAATTTAAGAGATGCACTAGCTTATGCAACAGACTTTACAGATGCAGATCTTTCGGATGTTAATTTTACAAATGCTTTATTAATGGAGAGTAATTTTGAAGGTGCAAAAATAGATGGTGCAGATTTTACTGATGCTGTTCTTAGTCGTACACAACAAAAACAATTATGTGCGATTGCTAATGGCACAAATAGTTCTACAGGAGAGAGTACAGAATATAGCTTAGGTTGTTAATCATCAAAGATGAAAAAAAAAATTCCAGTTATTGTTGTTTCGGGATTTCTTGGTTCAGGTAAAACAACTTTTCTAAGATATCTATTAGAAGAGAGTAATAAAAAATTTGGTTTAATAATTAATGAATTTGGTGATGTTGGGATTGACGGTGATTTGATTAAAAGTTGTGAAAAATGTGATGAATCTCAAGACGACTGCGTAATTGAATTAAATAATGGATGTTTATGTTGTACTGTTCAAGATGATTTTGTTCCATCAATAAAAGCTCTCCTAGAATTTAATCCTCCTATTGAATCAATAATTATCGAAACAAGTGGCTTAGCACTACCAATTCCCTTAATCCAAGCACTTAATTGGCCTGAGATTAGGTCTTCCATCTACCTTGATGTTGTTGTTGGTATCGTTAATGGAGAATCAATGCTTAATGGTTCACCAATTAATGATTTAAATAAAATAACAAAACAATATAATGAAACAGATAAAATTGATCACAACGCCACTATAGATGAACTTTTTGAGGAGCAATTAGAAGTCTCTGATATCGTTTTAGTCTCTAGATCAGATATCTTAAATGATGATCAGTTTGACGTTGTAAAAAATAAAATACAAGGAAGTCTAAACTCATCTACACCTGTCCTTAAATCCAAGAATGGCAAAATTGATTTGAATTATCTATTTGATTTTAATTTTAAAAAAGAGACTTATAAAAAATATTTAACTGAAGAACATGACCATAATCATGTTGAGCTTGTATCAGATTCAATTAAATCAAATTATTTCCTTGAAAAAAATGACTTTGAAAAGGAGATGTCAAAAATATTGGATAAATTAAACATTCTTCGAATAAAAGGACGTATTTGGATACCGAATAAATCATTGCCTTTACAAATACAAATTGTTGGAAAGAAAATTAATACTTGGTTTGAAGAAGCTCCAGACAATTGTTGGAGACCAAATGATAATGCTGGGCTTGAATTAGTAATAATTTCCTTTGATGAAAAATCTATAAAAAATTTCAATAGAAAAATTAAAGAGAAATTTAAGATTTTAAGTGACCCAAAAATAGCAATTTGACTTTATAGTAGTCAGCCGGGATACTAACTACAGTAGACAGCCCAAGATGGAAAATTCAAAAATTGCTTTAAAACAAATAATCTCTGACGATGTTACATCAATTGATAAATTAAAATGTTCAAAATGTGGAGGGGCAGGAAATTTTAAAACACATGAAAATTCAAGAAGAACTTGTTTAGTTTGTTTTGGTAGAGGCTACATAAATATTTAATAACTCAGAAAACCTTAAGGTAAAAATATTTGTTTATTAATCAATAGTTTTTTTTATTAGAATTTAAACTAATCTTCTAATAGAAATTAATTTTTAATTGGACCAATTTGCTGTAAAAGTTTTTGTAAGACTAAGACCCTCAGTTTTAGATCCAGCAGGGGAAGCTACCAAATCTGCTTCTATAAAACTTGGAGCCGAAGGAATAAAATCACTACGTATAGGAAAAATGATTGAGGTGAAAATAGAAGGTAATGGTGAAAACGAAGTAAGAGAAAGAATTGATTTATTGTGTGATAGGTTATTCGCAAATACTGTTATTGAAGATTATGAGTATTCACTAGAAAAATTATAAGATGGATAATTTTACTGTAGGAGTTGTTGTCTTCCCTGGTTCTAATTGTGATCGTGATGTTTCATGGGCATTGGAAGGTTGTTTAGACATAAGAACAAAATACTTGTGGCATGAGTCTTCAGATTTAAGCGATGTAGATGCAATAGTTTTACCCGGAGGATTTAGCTATGGTGATTATTTAAGATGCGGAGCAATAGCGAGATTCTCTCCATTAATAAATGCTTTGGATACCTTTGTGAAAAGTGGAAGAAGAGTTTTAGGAATTTGTAATGGGTTCCAAATTTTGACAGAATCAGGATTTTTGCCTGGTGCCCTTACTACAAATAAAAATCTTAATTTCATCTGTGATGATGTTGAACTTGATATTGTTTCTTCAAAGGGAGGTTGGTTTAATGATAGGGTTAAAAAACAAACTATTAAGTTACCCATAGCGCATGGGGAAGGAAGATATCATTGTGATTCTGATACTTTAAAAAAACTTGTAGATAATGAATTGATATCTTTGAGATATAAAAATAATCCTAATGGATCCTCATTCGATATCGCAGGCATAACTAATGAAAAGGGTAATGTTCTAGGTTTAATGCCTCATCCAGAGCGAGCATGTGACGAGACAATTGGTGGGACTGATGGTCTCTTTACATTAAAATCATTAATATTGAAATAAAAAAAAACCCCCAATTTTGGAGGTCTTTTTTTATTTTATTTGGGAAGAAATTAAACAGTAGCTTTTACTTTGGGATCTAATTCACCTTTAGCGTAAAGATCAGCAAAGTAATTTGTGCTGTTTTGCTTGATCTTACTTGCTTGACCTTCGCACCAGAACTGCTTGTATCTATCAAGACAAACTTGCTTCATGTATTTTCTAGCAGGCTTGTTGAAATGTCTTGGGTCAAAGTTTGCTTTATCAGCAAATGCTGCCTCTCTTACCGCGGCAGTGAAAGCAAGTCTGTTATCGGTATCGATGTTGACTTTCCTAACTCCATTTCTTATTCCCTCTTGAATCTCTTCAACAGGAACACCATATGTTTGAGGAATTTCACCACCATATTTGTTAATGATATCCAACCATTCTTGAGGAACTGAACTTGATCCATGCATTACAAGATGGGTGTTTGGAAGTGCTTTATGAATTTCAGCAATTCTACTTATTGCAAGAACTTCTCCTGTAGGTTTCCTTGTGAATTTATAAGCACCATGACTTGTACCTATAGCAATAGCTAATGCATCAACTTTTGTTTTAGCAACAAAATCTGCAGCTTCTTCAGGATCAGTCAAAAGCATGTCAGTAGAAAGTTCACCTTCAAATCCATGACCATCTTCTGCTTCACCTTTCCCTGTTTCTAATGAACCTAAGCAACCTAATTCTCCTTCAACACTAACTCCAACTGAATGAGCAAAATCTACAACTTTTTTAGTAACTGCAACATTATATTCGTAACTAGCAGGTGTTTTTGCATCTGCCTCTAGAGAACCATCCATCATTACTGATGTGAAACCATTTATTGCTGCTGAATAACATGTTGATGGCTCATTACCATGGTCTTGGTGCATTACCACTGGAATATTAGGATATGTTTCTGTAGCAGCAAGGATTAGATGACGTAGGAAAATTTCTCCTGCATAATTTCTTGCCCCTCTTGAAGCTTGGAGGATTACAGGACTATCAGTTTCATATGCTGCTTCCATAATTGCTTGAACTTGCTCAAGGTTATTAACATTGAAAGCTGGAATACCGTAACCATTCTCAGCAGCGTGATCTAAAAGTAGTCTTAGTGGAACGAGGGCCATAATTAAAATAAGTTAAATGCTATATAAAGCATATGTTTCCGAGAGTTTAGTATAAATAGGTATCAAATGTCACGTCATTAGATATACAAAATACTAAATTAAAGAAACTAATTTTATGACCCAGAGTATATTTTTAGGATTTTTTAGTTAGTAAGTGTAGCCTGCCACAAACAATTGCTCATCAGACGAAGGTTGAGATCCTGCTACATAGGCACCTTTTGAAGCTTCAGAGTTTGCTTGAGCTCTTGCTATTAATGCTTTTTGACCGCCTTCAACGTCGCTTCCTTTCCAGGCCTTTAAGCATGAGTGCTGTAATGCTCTTCCATAGGAGAATGAAACATTCCATAAAGCTTTCCTGTAAAGAGTGTTCATATTATTTAGATAAACAGAAGCAGCTTCTTCGCTTAACCCTCCTGATAAGAAAACTATTCCAGGAACAGATGCAGGAACGCATCTTTCCATAGTTCTAATTGTCATTTCAGCAACCTTCATAGGATCAGCCTTTGTTGGACAATCTGCTCCATTAACAGTCATAGAAGGTTTTAATAGAGTGCCTTCTAGAAAAACTCCATTTGCTTGACAGGCAATATAAACCTGCTTTATTACCTCTTCTTGAACTTCAGCAGTTTTTTCAATAGTATGGTCACCGTCCATTAAGATTTCAGGTTCAATAATTGGTACTAACCCAGATTCTTGAACTGATCTTGCATACCTTGCTAATCCCCAAGCATTCTCTTGAATTGATAGTTTTGAAGGACAACCATCATTTGTAATTTGCAGAACTGCTCTCCACTTTGCAAATCTGGCACCTTGTTCATAATATTTTGCAGCTCTTTCGACTAACCCATCTAGGCCAGAGCAAAAAGTTTCTACATCTCCCCCTCCTGGAAGTGGATTTAGGCCCTTATCGACCTTTATACCTGGAATAATACCTAATTCATTTAGTTTCTTAACCATTGACTCGCCATCTTGGTGATTCTGATAAAGAGTTTCTTCGAAGAGGATTGCTCCACTTATATATTTGCCAAGACCCTCTGTAGTAAAAAGCATTCCTCTATATGCCTTCCTATTCTCTTCAGTATTCTCAACGCCAATTCCAGCGAGTCTTTTACCTACTGTTTTAGTGGATTCATCTACCGCTAATATTCCCTTTCCTTTAGAAGCTAGTAATTGAGCATTTTCTTTAAGCTCATTTTTGTAATAATTTAAAGCCATTCTTTAATAATTCAGTTCAATTGATTTTTCCAGAATATGAAAAAAAAATAAAATCAATCCAATACTTTATCGGGTGATAATTGCTACTTATAAATGTATAGCCTTAAATTTTGATACTTAATCCACTTTTGGAAGATTCTCTTATGGCTTCGCAAACTTTATGACTAGCAAGTCCCTCGCATAAGCCTGGGATTACAGGTGTTCCATTAATTATACTCTGAGCCCATAAATTTTGAATTCTCAAAACTGGAGCTATTCTCCCATCAGTCCATGTTTTTTCAAAATTAAAACTTGAATCTGCAGTTAGATTTTGTATTTTATTTTCGTTGTTTGAATATTTCAAATTAAAACCATGTACATAATCTTTTTGGTTTTCGCTTTTAAGAATTAGTGAACCTTCGCTTCCATATATTTCTAAACTAAATCCTCTACCATTTTTAGAAATTGATGATAAAGATACCTGACATGGAACAAGATTTGAGCTGTAGTTTGATATTTCTATATTGGCTAAACATACATCTTCACTCGTAACATCATTTAAATCAGATGAATGAGGTAAAGGTCTTTTTTTTATTGATGTTGCTAACTTGCCAGACACGTTTATTGCTTCTCCAAAAAACCAATTCAACATATCGAATGCATGAGTACCTAAAGCACCAATAACTCCTCCACCTTTTTCTTCCAATGAATACCAATTCCAGGATCTTTTGGGGTCGGATCTACTGCCCATTAACCAATCTAATTTGACTAAATATATATCTCCTAAGATATTTTCATCAATAAGTTTTTTTGTCTGAAGGAAAAGAGGTACTGCTCTATATTCAAAATCAACACATACGCTTATATTATTAATCAAAGATATTCTGTGAAGCTCTTCAATTTCTGAGGAGGATATTGAAACGGGTTTTTCTAGAAGCAAATTTTTATTGTTCTCAAGGGCTTGTTTTGCTAACTTAAATCTTGATTCGGGAGGAGTGGCAATAATAATTCCATCAATTTTTGGAGATTTAACTAAGTCTTCCCAATTGTGAAAAAAATCTAAGCCCGTTTCTTTTTCTAATATCGATTTTTGCTTTTTCTCGTAATGATAAATTGCTACAGGAGTTAAGTGATCAGACTCTTTTAATGCCTCTAAATGAACTTTTTTCCCAAATCCTAGTCCAGCGATTGCTATTTTTAATTTTTTATTTTTAGAATTCATTCTTATTTATTGATAAACTCTGAACAGCTATTTTCAATAACAACATCTATAAGTTCATCATTATTAGAAGTTTGCCATTTTGAATTGAATTGAGGAATTCCATTTATTGATGTATCTTTGAACTTTTTTTCATTGCAATTAATTCTCATTACATAAAGTGATAACTCTCCATCATCATCAGAATTAGTTGGATTCTTAAAGAACTTTGTTAATATACTTATTTCGCCATTTGGGAGCGACTTAATACTCCCTTTATCAAGCCATTCCTTCCCATTATCATTCTCTTTAAGGAGAACCCAATCAACATTTCCTATCGCATATGAATAGGAGGCAAAGTTTAAAATAAAGAGTAGAAGGCTTAAAGAAAAATAAAATAAATTAGAAATTATTCTCATTTTATATATTTGATTCTGCGAGTTCTTTTACACCATGAATTTTTAAAATTTTAGTCAGAGTATCCTTGAGATCTTTCCTTTTCACTATTACATCAACAAAACCATGCTCAAGCAGATATTCAGCTGTTTGAAAATTATCGGGTAATTTTTCTCTTAATGTTTGTTCTATAACCCTTCTTCCTGCAAATCCAATAAGTGCTTTAGGTTCCGCCAAAATTAAATCACCTAACATCGCAAAGCTGGCTGTTACCCCTCCAGTAGTTGGATGAGTTAACAAGGGCATATATAAGAGATTTTTCTCTTTATGTTTTTTTAGTGCTCCAGATATTTTTGCCATTTGCATGAGACTTAACATACCTTCTTGCATCCTTGCTCCTCCTGATGCGCAAACAATAAGAATTGGAAAATTTTCCAAAGTTGCTCTCTCAATTATCCTTGTAATTTTTTCACCAACTACTGAACCCATGGATCCTCCCATAAATCTAAAATCCATAACAGCTAATGCTAAAGGCATTGAATTCACAGAACAGATACCTGTTACGACTCCATCTCTTAAACCTGTACCTGCTTGACTTTCTTTAATTCGATCAGCATACGCTCTTCTATCTTTAAAACCCAAAGGATCTGTAGGACTTAATGAACTATCAAATTCTTTGAATGAATTTTTATCAGCAATTATATTTATCCTTTCATCGCTATTAATCCTATTGTGGTGTCCACAATTACTACAAACATTGAAATTTGAAATTAGGTCTTTTCTATAGGCTACTTGCGAACACTCTGAACATTTAACCCACAAACCATCTCCTTCGTCAGTATCTTGGGAAACTTTCCCAACAAATTGATCTTTACGCCTTGCGGCAAACCAGTCGATTAATGACACAACTTTTCCTGTTTTTTCTATTTAAATCTAAGTAAGGTACTTTTATCAAGAAAGATATATAAAAATTTGAGATCCTCTAGATTAAAAACTTCTCAAAATTAAAAAATAATGATTTAAGTTGATAATCGAAAATTAATTATTATTTATTTTTCTCCTCAATCATTTTATGAATTATTGGAGTGAGAATTAGTTCCATTGCGAATCCCATTTTCCCTCCATTTACAACGATACTTGTTGGACTTGACATAAATGAATCATTAATCATTCCAAGCAAGTATTGAAAATCAATCCCCCATTTCTCTCTTGCCCCTTTTCTGAAATGTATGATCACAAAGCTCTCATCAGGAGTTGGGATATTCCTGCATATGAAAGGATTTGAAGTATCAATTGTGGGAATTCTTTGAAAATTAATATCGGTTTTGCTGAATTGTGGACAGATGTGATTTATATAATCAGGCATTCTTCTCAATATAGTATCCACGATGGTTTCCGCTGAGTAACCTCTTTCTGCGTTATCTCTATGGATTTTTTGAATCCACTCTAAATTTGTTATTGGAACAACACCAACAAGTAAATCAGCATAAGATGCTACATCGTATCCATCACCTTCTACCCCACCATGCAAACCTTCATAAAAGAGCACGTCAGTGCCTTCAGGAATATCTTCCCATGGAGTAAATTGCCCAGGTTCTAGGGATGTCCCAAGTCTTGTATTATGTTCTTCAGCTTCTTCAAGACTATGTAGATAATATCTTTTCTTTCCTCCTCCAGTTTCACCATAGATTTTAAAAAGTTCTTCTAGCTTGTCAAAAAGATTAGCTTCTGGACCAAAGTGAGAAAAATTTTCACCTTTTGAAAGAGCTTCTGCCATAGCTTTTTTCATAGGCATTCTTTCAAATCTGTGGTAACTATCACCTTCTACAACTGCGGGAACTATATCTTCTCTGGCAAAAATGTGCTCAAAGGCTCTTTTTACTGTACTAGTTCCTGCTCCTGAAGATCCTGTTACAGCAACTACTGGATGACGTTTTGACATTTTTTAAAAATAATATCTAATGATTCTGACAGGTCATATGCCAACTTTATGTTTAACTTAAAAATAATTTTTTATTTATTAATTTATTTTTAAATCTCATTTATTATTTTATCTCCGATTTCACTGCAAGATAAAACTTCAGAAGAGCCATCTGCTAAATCGACAGTTCTAAATCCTTTTGATAAAACTTTATCAATAGCAGTTTCTAAATTTTCTGCGGCTTCTTCTTCATTTAATCCAATTTTTAACATCATGGAAGCGGATAAAAGCATCGCAATAGGATTTGCTATGTTTTTACCTGCTATGTCAGGAGCAGAACCATGAACAGGTTCAAAAACTCCTGGCCCATTATTGTTTAGAGAAGCAGATGGAAGCATCCCAATAGAGCCAGTTAACATTGCGGCTAAATCGCTTAAAATATCACCAAATAAATTACTAGTTAAAATCACATCAAATTGACCAGGATTTCTAACTAATTGCATTGCAGCATTATCAACGTACATATTGTTGAGAGATATATTTTTATCTTTTGAGGTGATATTTAGAACTGTATCTCTCCACAATTGACTAACCTCAAGAACGTTTGATTTATCAACAGAACATATTTTTTTATTTCTTTGGTTAGCAATTTTTATTGCTATTTCCGTTATTCTCTCTATTTCCGCCGAATCATAAACCATTGTATTGAAGGCTTTTGGGATTTTTGTATTTGTTATATGTCCTCTTGGTTTCCCAAAATATATACCCCCTATTAATTCTCTTACAACAATAAGATTTACATTCTCAACGATTTCTTTTTTTAATGTACTTGCATTTAAGAGAGATTTTCTTATTTTGACAGGCCTTATATTTGCGAAAAGGTTTAGGGCAGATCTTAACTTTAGTAAACCACTTTCTGGCCTTAATTCTCTCGGAAGAGAGTCATATTTAATATCTCCAACACATGCTAAAAGTACAGCATCACTTTTTTTACATTGATTCAGTGTCTCATCAGGAGCAGGAGTCCCATATTTTTCATAAGCTATCCCTCCAAATAATTTTTCAATAATCTCAATATCGAAATCATGATTTTTTGAAAGTTTTTTTAAAACTTTTTTTGAAACTTCTGAAATCTCTGGTCCTATTCCGTCTCCTGACAATAAAACAACTTTATATTTCTTCATTTAAATTTTTGTTTAATAGAACAATAAATTATCGCTTGTCTAATTGTCTAAGTTTTTTTGCCAATTCTGGTAATTTTTTAAAAATACTTGAACTCCTTAGCCATGATTTATTTTCCATTGCGGGGAAACCACTAATTACCTTGCCATCTTCTACGTCACAATGGATTCCGCATTTTGAACTTGCTATGACATTATTACCAACTTTTACTCTATTATTTACACCTACTTGACCTGCCAAAATAACACCATCTCCAATTTTTGCTCCTCCAGCAATACCAACTTGTGCTGCAAATGCACAATTCTTTCCAATTTTAACTCCATGACCTATTTGTATTAAATTATCCAACTTTGTTCCCTCATCAATAAAAGTAAATCCAACTGCGGGTCTATCAATACAACAATTAGTTCCAATTTCTACAAAACTCATTATTTTTACACCACCTTTTTGAGGCATCTTTACCCATTTGCCATTTTTAGGAATAAAACCAAATCCCTCTGATCCAATAACAGAATTTGAATTAATTACACAATTATCTTTTAGAGTGGTATTTTCGTAAATAACGCAATTAGGATGAATTATATTATTATTTCCTATTCGAACATTGCCTAAAATTGATGATCCAGGAAGAATATGATTATTGTCACCAATTAAAGTATTTTCTCCAATATAAACATTAGGTCCAATATGGCAATCTTCTCCAATTATTGCTGTTTTATCTATAACCGCTGAAGGGTGGATTCCTGGTTTGAAATTGATAGTTTTATATAAACAATCCAAAACTTCTGCAAATGCAATTCTTGGATTTTTAACGATTATGATTGATATTTTGTGTTTCTTTAGGGCACTAACGATTTCATCGTTGTTAGTAGTTATTAATGCTGATGCTTTAGTTTGATCTAATTTTTCTTTAAGGATATTATTTTCTTCTAAAAAAGATATTTGATGTTTAACTGCAGCATCTAATGAGGCTGCATCATCTATGTTTAAATCTTCGAAAATATTAGCACTAATAAAATTTGAATTTCCTTTTTTTATTAGATCAACTAAATCACTTAAAAGCATTTTTCAGTTTTAATTTTTTTCTAAGAGAGAGCAAGAACATCTCTGTGTACGACAATTATCGAGGAATTGTTATTTTCTTTAGTATTTAAGATACTTCTTAATTTGTCGCTACTTATTGATACTAAACCTTTTGCAACTTCTTTATCATTTGTATTCACGATTTTAACGGCCTGATTAACTGTAAAATTTCCTTCTACATTCTTAACGCCAACCGCTAAAAGTGAGGCACCTTTTTTTTTAATTGCAAAAGAAGCACCATCATCTAAAGTAATTTTTCCTACTGTTTGAATTGCATGTGAAAGCCAACTTTTTCTGTTACCTATAGGTTTTTCTACTGGATAAAATAAAGTACCAATTTTATTATCATGAAAAATTTCAATTAAGTTTTTTTTATTAGTTCCATCAACTAGTTGGACTTCAACTCCTCCTTTTGTGGCTATTTCTGCAGAAATTAATTTTGTAGAAATTCCTCCTGTTCCCCATTCATTATTAGAGTTTTGAATATTTTTGTCTTTAATTTCTTTTAATTCACTATTATGAACTTCTTTAATAGGTTGCGCATCTTTATTATTACGTGGATCTTTTGAGTATAGATTTTCAATATCGGTTAATAAAATAAGCTTGTTAGCATTTATAGCTAAGGCAACTAAAGCAGAAAGGGTATCATTATCTCCGTATTTAAGCTCTTCATTTGCTACGGTATCATTTTCATTAACTATTGGAATAACATTCAAATCGATTAATTTTTTTAAAGTTTTAGAAGCGTTATTAAAGGATTCTCGTGAATTGAAATCAGCTTTAGTTATTAAAATTTGAGCAATATTATGACCTAATTTATTAAACACTTTATCGTATAAGGACATTAAATTAACTTGACCTACTGCAGCAGTAGCTTGAAGTGTACTTAAATCATTTGGTCTCGTTTTAATATTTAATTTTTGGCAACCTAATCCAACGGCTCCACTAGTTACTAAAATTAATTTGTTGCCTTTTGATAGAAAACTTGTAAAGGATCTAGAAAGGTTTTCAATAACTTCTTCTGTAGAGACTCCCTCTGTTCCTCTTAAAATACTAGTACCAATTTTTATAACCCAAGTTTTCATTTTATAAAATGAGAAATTAATTTTTCTATTGTCAAAGTTAAATTAAATTTAATAGGCAAGCCATCTCTATTTAATCGCTTAACTAATATTGTTTTTATATCACATCTATTCCCAACAATAATATCTGTAAAAATTCTGTCGCCAATAATGGCTATATTTTTTGGCTCTCTGCCAATTTCTTTAATAGCAGACAAAGTTGCTTTTTTTCTTGGTTTTGATGCATTGTATTTATACCTTAAATTTAATTCTTTCGCTATTTTTGCGATTCTTTTTTTTGATGGATTATTACTTATAAGATATAAGGAGAAAAGTTTTTTAGATTCTATGATCCAATTTTTTACAGCTTTTGGGATCATATTGGATTTTCTATTTACAAGAGTCCCATCCACGTCTAGCAATAAAGAATTAATTCCTTTTTTTTGCAACTCAGATTGAGAAATATTATATATTGGTAAGTTTGAATCCCAATTGACTTTTAGGATAGATCTCATTTATTTTAAGAACTACTTTTTTCAAGCTCAGTTTCAATCAAAGGTTGAATTTTATCGAACTCATCATCTTCAACTAATAAGACACCTTTGTCTTTTAATTTACCCACAATAAAAAAAGGATCTAGTGGAATATATAAGCCATATTCTTGGTCAAAAAGATTAAAGTTAACGAGCAATTCATAACTCTCACTATCATCATCGACGTAATCTTCTTCTAATTCATCGTAGATTGGTTCTTCAAGTTCTCCTGATACTGTTAATGTAACTGCTGATCTGATAAGTCTTAAATCATGTTCTTGAAGAACTGCTTCAGCATTTTTTAGTATTTGTTCATTTTTATCTATTTTCTCAATTAGTTCAGGTTCACCTTTTTCATTTATCTTAAAAAGACTTACTGGCGTATCAACTGGCGTTAATAAAGCATATTCTTGGCCTTCAACATTTACTAATTGTTCGAGATAACAAAATAGCTCGTTTCCATTTGAGTCATTCAATAAAAGAGTCTGTGCATCATAATTATCATTTGAATTAGCTTCTTTCATTTAAAAATTATCTATTCTTTTTAATATTAATATTTTATCTGACGTTTACCAGCTATTTCTTCTAATTCAGGACCCTCTTCGATCCATTGTTCAAGTATTATTTTTGCTGAAAAACTATCAATCAATCCGGATTTATCTTTTTTTATTCCAAATCTATCTGAAGATTCCCAAGTTGAACTATGTTCATTAACGTAAGAAAATGGAAGCTTTAATTCATTTGAAAGTAATTGACCGTAATTTTTACAGTCAATAGCTTGAGTGGTCATTTGACCTTCCTCATCTAGTGGAATACCTACAATAAACCCAGTCAAATTAAATTCATTTATATAATTTCTAATGATTTTAATCTCTTGGTTATTTTCAAACCTTTTTACTGCTGGAAGTATATTTGATGTTATGCAGAGGGGATCGCAATAAGCTAATCCTATTCTTTTGGTACCTATATCTAAACTCAAAATTGACTTGGGTTTTGGTTTGCAAAATTTCACTTTGTTTTTAATGGAAAAGGAGATGGATATGGATTACCTTGCGGATTTAATTTTTCAAAGATTGATTCCAAAGATTGATTTATTATATTTACTTGTTTGGCTTCATTCTTAACTATTGTGTTCCTGATAAGAATTAGTTCTTGATTTTTTTCTTTGAGATTACATTCTTCGAGAAAAAGATTTAATTGAGAATTTTCTTTATAGGTTTTTAAATATGAAACAGGTGATTTTTCAAAAAATCTTTTTATAAATTCTTTTAAAATAGAATTGAATCTCTTATCCCAATATCTACTTATAGTTAAAGTATAAATTTCTTCATTTTGATAATTAATATCTTTTAAAATTGTACATAAAATTGAATTTTGATATATTAAAGCACCACTCTTAGAGTTATTTCTTTTAAGAATATCATCTTGATCAAAATCTAAAATATTTCTTATTAAAGGAGATTGATTTGATCTTACGAAATTAACTATTTTTAATATATTTTGTTTATTAATGTTTTCGAATTCATTAATTAATGCAAAGGAATTGGTATTTTGATTTATAGATTTATTTAGATCATAACCATCCCAAAGGATTATCTCTCCTAACGGTTGAAAGCCTAATTCTCTTGAGGTTGATATGAGGTCAACATTATTTATATCAGCGTTAATTATCCAACTTGAAGTTTTGATGTCTTTTATTGATATAGATTTTTTTATCAATCCTAAAGTTAATTGTTTATCTGTTAAAGAACACTTGTTGTTAATCAACTTGGGCTTAGATATTTTTAAACAAGTCTCTTTTTTGTTTAAAGGAAAAATATTTAAATAACCAATAATTTCGTTTCCATATATAGCAATTATGCATTTATTTTTATTTTTCTTAAGATTATTTAAAAAAATTTTTAAGTCATCAAAGGTATTTATAATTGCCATCTTTAAAAACCAATTATTCAATTCCTTATTTTTAATATCTATTAAAAGATTAATGTGCCTTATATGGAGTTCTTCAAAAGTTACTTCCACTCCTTTTTTAGATTGAAAAGAATAAGAGGTATCTTTTTTCATTTACTTTTTTCTCTTATTAATACTATAGGGGTTTTTTCATCTCCATTGCCAGCTGGATTAGATATTAAGTTTCTTTTGAGTATTTTATTTACTTTTTTATTTGAACTGGCCAAGACTTTCACACCTCCAAGATCATTAACATCGACAACAGCAACATCTATATTTAGATAGTTCGAGACCTCCTTACAAAATAAATCCGCATTGAGAGGACCCATAACTATACTCTTGTCGTAAGGTGTAACTGTACCGCTTATGTCATCAATGAGGGATGATTCTGAACCAGTTAACCTATAAAACATACCCTTGATACCAATTAATTTGAAGAGAAATCCAACAAATAGTGCAAAGGTTATTCTTGTGACTCCAATTCTATTTATTAATAATTGCATGCCGCAAGCTGTTGCGAGACTACTTGTAGGGTGAAAAAAATAACATAAAGCTTTCGAAAATAAACTATATTCTAAATTTTGAGGGGAAATATATCTATTTTGCATAATCGCTAGTGGACTCTCTCCGATTGTTAAAATATCATTTTTTTCTACAATTCCTTTGCAGTATTCAATCACAGTATTTACTGGGTTATCAAAGCAACCAAGTAAATCAGTTTTAATAGCAAAAGCTTTATATTTATTATTTATTGGAATTTCAAAAACTTCTTTCGGCCTTTGTTTTTGACCATCTAAATTAATTAACAAACAATCCTTATTATTTGAAATACCAAAATGTCCATAGTTCTCCCAAAATACTTTTAACCATAGATATTTTATTTTTTTTCTAAAATTGTAATTGCTAAATTTATATATTATTCTTACAAATAATTCTGAATTTGACTTGATAATTGTTGTTGGCCAGTAATTATTTAAATTCTTAATTTTATTATTTTCATTTATATAAATATCTTCTCGATAATTAAAATTTTGGCAATATTCGTTACCTTTATTTTTAAAAAAATCTAATTCAAAATTTATATTAGATACCATAGTCTCTTTGGTTTTACTTTTATTAGTTATTTTTAAATCAATAATTAATTCGTTGAAACCATCCTTTTTTTTGATTTTGTAATTGATAGGTACCAGATTTAACTTTGATTTGGGTGAGTTTTTAATATATAAATCTGAAAGAATTAAAAAAATTAAAAGAACTAAGAGGATATTTATTAATATCATTTTTTAATTAATTTTTGTTTTTATCTTTTTTTTCAGAAATGATACTGTTGTATTCATTAAAACTTTCTACAGAAAATGTCGTATCTTCTATATTAATTCCTTTTAGTTCTCCTATAACTTTGTTTAAATCATCGATATTAATCATTCCATTTTGATCATATTTAACTTCACCATCACTATTTAAAATAATTGTTTGTGGAATTAATCCGTTCCAATAATAATTAGGTTCATTTCTAAGATCAGACTTTTCTTTATCCTGTAATTCATCAGTAGTTAGAGCAATGATATCGATATTATTTCTCCATATCAAATCTAAACCAGATATTATTGGAGCCATTGCTTTACTATCTGAGCTGTCGTCAAGATAAAAAAATAAAACTGCTACTCTTTTATTTTTTAATGATTCCTGAAGAGTTGTTTGGGGAGGAACAATAGCACCATTTCCTGCATATATAGGAAATATGTTGCCATCGTAACTATTAGAATCTCTTGATGCATTTGCTTTATATGGACTTAAGAAAATTAATGCTATAAGGATCCATTGAATTATTTTCATTAAAGTTTAAAAACTTACTTTGAACTTGATCTTCCTAATCCTTGAAGGATTCCTTTCCCCACCAAACCGATAGCTTTACCAACAACCTTTGTAAGGAAAGTCACGAAAAGATTTCCGATATATTTTACCGCAACTTCTAGCTGCGGTGCTACGGCATCTCTTATCTCGACTAACAATGTAACTTGTTTTTGTAGCCACTCTAGATTCTCTAATTCTTTCTCCCTATTTTCATTTTTAAAGTAACGGGTAAATTTTTTATCGATAATGTCAATATATTCTCGTTTACTCTCATACAAATAGATAGGCATATAAATATAATCATGCCAGCGATTATAGTTATTAATATTATTTCTAAATCTTTCAAAATTTCTTGTCGATTGTAATTCGGGATTTATAAGTAGAGTTCTTAATTCAGGCCAAGAAGAACAAATATTAAAGATTTCAGAAGCTAATAAATTACAGTTCCTTATTGTCCAATTTGAAATTATATTTTCAAGAATTAAAAATGATTCTGTTTCATATAGAGGGAGTAATTTCCCATCATAGTCAAGAGCTTCATTTTTAATAATTGGCTCAATAAACATTATTAATTCATGTGATTCTCTATCTATCTCTTCGCAACTTACCTCACTATAAATAAAATCATTTATTGAAATAGATTCGCTTCCTTTCTTTAATCGAAAATAGCTGTCTGTGATATTTGAAATTGTATTAACTTTAAGTTCTTTTATAAGAGAATTTAAATCATCTTTAAAATCTTTCTCCTTATAGTTTTCCTTAATATTTTTTACTAAATTGTCTAACTCATCTAACATTTTGCAAATAAGTCGTGAAATGAATTCTTTCTTTATCCCAGAGAGAATTATTGATGAATTATTAAATTCAACCTGTAAGTTAGTTGAGCTATACCTTTCTTTTAGTCTATCTAAAATTAAATTCCATATTTCCGTAGTGTTTTTATTTTTAATGAATACAGTGTTCTTATTTTCAAGATTAATTATATTTTCAGTGTAAACTGCCTCTGTATAAAGTTCTAGTGAATTACCCCATAAGAAAATTAAAAATGATTTTGCAGTAATTAGTTCTCTTAATCTTCCTTTTAAAATTAATTTATAAAATTCTGGTGTTGAATCTGAGTTAACATATTTGAATATATAATTGATTTCAGAATCTATTTGTTTAAGACCTGAAGTTAGAATCTTTTGACCTAAAGAGAGGGGCTTATTTTTGTTTAATTGAACTCGAGAATTATTTTCAATATCAAATACCCTTCCTCCATTTAAAATGGTATCAATAGATTCAAGAACTTTTTCTGCACTGGGATTTAAAAGAAAACCTTCAGCATTAAACGATGGAGGGGTATTTGCTTCATATACAAGTTTGCCAGAGAGAATTATAAGAAACTTTGACTCATCATATCTTTCTCTTAATTTCAATAACTCTAGCATTATAAGATCTTCTGATTGAAAATTAAGAACATTCCATATAACTAATTCCGGAGTTTTATCACCTGTTCCATTATTGAAATTAATGTCTAAATTTTGGTCTAGTGATGTTAACTTAAGCGATAAAGATTCTGCTATTAAGCTTGGAGCAATAATCAATATCGATTTTTTTGTAATTAATTCCAAGACTAGATTTCTTATCTCTTATACAAAATTAACTAACAATTACTGCAAATACCAGCCTTAAATCAATTTTTATACTCTTTTAAGCGTAATAATTTCTGTTTAAATCAATGTCATTTAATCTCTCTGATGATAGTACATTTTTCGCTTCGTTTATCGTGAATTTATTTTCATATAGAGCTTTACCTACAATTACTCCAAAGAGTCCAGAATTTTCTAATTTTACTAACGATAATAAATCAGAAATTGAACCAACACCTCCTGAGGCTATTACTGGAGTATCTGTAATTTCAAGTATGCTGTTTATGAATTCTTCATTTGTTCCCTCTAACGTCCCATCAGTATTTATATCTGTAACAATAAAACTAGCGATCTTAAATGAAGAAAACTCCTTTACCAAATCTGTGGCTAAAATATTAGATTGTTCAAGCCAACCCCTTGTACTAACTTTCCCATCTTTTGCATCTATACCAACAATTATCCTTCCAGGAAATTTATTTGATAAGTCTTTAACTAATTCTTTATTTTCTATTGCAGAGGTTCCCATTATAACTTTCTCAATACCATAAGAAAATAATTGTTCTATCCTTTCTTGAGACCTTATCCCACCTCCTATTTGAATAGGTACGTTAACTGTTTTTGCAATCTTTTTTATTGATTTATCGTTTGTTGGAGATCCAGTTTTTGCAGCATCCAAATCAACTATATGTATATATTTTGCTCCTTCGCTTTCCCAAAATTTAGCCTGCTCGTGTGGATCTTTTGTGAAGTCTTTTCTTTTGTTAAAGTCGCCCTTAAAAAGCCTTACACACTTACCATTCATTAAATCAATTGCTGGTATTAGTTCCATAGAATCTTCCTTTTCATAAATTACTTCTTAGTAGTACTATTCAATATGTAATTCTATTTAAGATTACTACTTCAGATAAATATTTTTTGAATATGAAAATTCTTGTAATGGGTGGCACTAGATTTGTTGGCAAGTCTTTGGTAGGAAAGTTATTAAGTCAAAATCATGATATTGATATTTTTACGAGAGGTAATAAAGCTAATCCTGGAAAAACAAATTTAATTAAAGGTGATAGGAATAAATTAGAAAGTATAGTTAAGCTGAGAAATAAAAAGTATGATGTTGTTTATGATATTTCTGGACGAGAATTAGAACAAACTAAACTTCTTATAGAAAATTTAGATAATTCTTTCCAGAGATATATATATGTCAGCTCTGCAGGGGTTTATAAAGATAATTGTGAACTACCCTTAACCGAAGAGGATCCAATTGATCCAAATAGTAGGCACAAAGGAAAGTTTGAGACAGAAAATTGGTTGATAAAACAAAAAATTCCTTTCACAAGTTTTAGACCTACTTATATTTATGGACCAGGAAATTATAACAAAATTGAAAATTGGTTTTTTGAAAGGTTATTTACTAAAAAATCTATACCAATCCCTGGTGATGGCTCCTTAATTACTCAGCTAGGTCATGTTTCGGATCTAACTGATGTAATGATTAGGTGCATGAATTTTGAAAATTCTACAAATAATATTTACAACTGTTCAGGTGAAAAAGGAGTAACAATAAAGGGTTTAATTTATTTCTGTGCGAATGTTCTTGGATTAAACCAAACTGAGATTTCTTTAAGAACATTTGATTATCAAAAATTAGATCCTAAATCTCGAAAGGGATTTCCAATTAGATTAAATCATTATCTGACTGATATTTCTAAGATTAAACGTGATTTAGAGTGGGTGCCTAATTTTGATTTAATTAAGGGTTTAAAGGATAGTTTTGTGAAAGATTTTAATAATAAAAAGAGTGAGGAGTTTGAAGAAAATTCAGATTATATTCTTTTTAATTCTTAAATAGCCTAATAAAGTCACAAAAGTCAGGATGAATCCTAACCAATAAAAAATCAAAGCCAAATTATTCAATAAGCTTATTTTTAATGGTGTAAAGAAGGCGATTACTGAAATAAAAAAGAAAAATGTTTTAAATTTACCCAACATAGATGCTGGTAACCCGTCTTTTGTAGAGTTCCTCAGGCTAGAGATAATTAATTCTCTAAATAAAATTAATGACAAAGACCAGAAGGGTATTAAATTATTTTTACAAAGGAAGGTTAAAGGAATCAAATAGAATACTTTATCGCTTAAAGGATCAAGGATAGCTCCTAACCTGGTTTTAAGATTAAATTCCCTTGCAATTAACCCGTCAAAATAATCAGTTAAACCTCCAATAATAATCAATATAAAGACATAAAAAGGTCTGTTAATTTCTAAAAAAAGTATTAATGGAAATACAAGGAAAAGGCGAGATATCGATAATAAGTTGGGAATATTCAATGT
The DNA here is from genome assembly GCA_003278955.1 of Prochlorococcus sp. AG-347-K10. Classification (GTDB taxonomy): domain Bacteria; phylum Cyanobacteriota; class Cyanobacteriia; order PCC-6307; family Cyanobiaceae; genus Prochlorococcus_A. The sequence continues at coordinate 87,770 of QCCB01000001.1, read as the reverse complement.
CAAATTTTTAAGATTTTTTCTTAATAACAAATTAGTTTTTGTATATAAAAAATATATTACACTCTCAACAAGCTTCAATTTTTAGTAAATTCTAAATTGCTTTTAATTCAAGATTCTAAAATTTAATTTAAATCTGAATCCTAAAGATTATAAACTCAGCTTCTCTTTGTGATTGTTGATGTTTTATATTACAAAATTATTCCTTATATCTAATGCAGCCTCATAGCCTAAAGCTATCTCCAGAATCTGATTTGATAAATTCAATTAAAGAATATTCTTTATCGAATAATTTATACGGATATGTTTCTGGAGTGGTGGGTAATCTTAGAAAAGTTTGTATTCAATGCCCAGGAAATCAAGAGATAAATAAATTTGAGGGTAATCTAGAGATAGTTTCTTTAAATGGACATTTTAATAAAGGAGATGTTCATTTACATTTGAGTTTTGCAGATGAGGGATGTAATATCTTTGGCGGGCATCTTGAGGAGGGATGTATTGTAAAAAAAGGCACTGATATATTATTAATTTCTTTTGAACAAAAAATTATAAATATATCTAGTAATGATTTATTAAAAAAAGAATCACGTGTAAAAGCATATATTTTAAAGGATTGTCCTTGGTCTAAAAGAGCAATTAGGTTGCTTAATTCTTTATCTATCCCTCATGAAGTTATTTTAATAGACAATGATGAGAGCTTTCAAGAAATTATGGCTCAAAGTAGCCATAATACTTTCCCTCAAATATTTTTGGATAATAAATTTTTTGGAGGATATGATGAACTTTCAGAAAAAGCAAAATTGGATAACTTAATTTCATTTAAGTAATCTAAATTTTTTAACTATCACGATTAGTAAGCTTTTCAGCAACTAATTCGTCCTCTAACTGCTTTATTAGTCTTGATACAAGAGTTTGAAATTCTGGTTGACAGCCTTTAAACGCAGCTTTGTGTCTTATTGGCTCATTTCTAGTTCTTAAATCAGTAAGCATTAATTGTAATGCATCAATTTTGGGATTTATTTTCATAGTTTTAATTTATATATTTACATCTTTTAAAACATTTGCATAGCTTTTTTAAAAGATATCTTTTTATTATCATTCGAACTTGTAACTTCTATTAATTTATTTATGGATTCTTTGTTTTTTAAAGAATCTATACAACATTTCGCAACTAATCTTCTTGGGATTGATCCATTAATTTGAGTATCCTCTTTTGAATAATTTATATTTTCCGATTTAATATCTTCATTTTCCTTTAATCCTCCAGGTCTAATAATAGTCCATTCAAAATTTGAATTGCGTAGAAAGTTTTCACCTAATTTCTTCCAAATTAGAATTAAACCAAATAAGTTTAATGGGTGAAATAATTTACCAGTACAAAGGGAACTAACTAAAATAACTCTTTTAATACCAACTCTTTTGCAACTCTCTAATTGCCTGTATACACCTAATGCATCAACCTTTGCAGGACCAGTTAAATCTAATGATGCTCTCGCTCCAGTTGCAATTATCAAAGCATCAATATCTTTTAAAGCTTCATCAAGTTCTCCTTTTTTGTCTAATGAAACCCTGATTGTTTCTAAACGTTCTAGTTCTGATGACACTTTTGAATTCTTTCTGATGATTTGCCTAACTTTATATCCTTTCTTAACTGCTTCTTCTGAAATTCTATAACCTGTTTTCCCCGATGCACCAGTAATTGCAATTTTCATGATTAAAAAACTAATTTAAATATTATATAAATTTCTTAAGGCTTTTTACATATAAATTTCTTTTTTCTTTTGGGATAAAGACTGCGACATAAATAACATTTTGTTCCATCACAACCTCTTGCTGTACAGTATTCTCTGCCATAAAAGATTATTTGCAAATGTAAGGTATTCCAATCATTAACAGGAAATATTTTTTTTAGGTCTTTTTCTGTTTGAACTACGCTATCGCCATTTGATAGGCCCCATCTTTGCGCCAACCTGTGTATGTGAGTATCTACTGGGAATGAGGGTATTTTAAACACTTGAGACATTACAACTGATGCTGTTTTATGACCTACCCCTGGAAGAGATTCAAGTTTCTCAAAAGAATCTGGGACCGTACCGTTATGCTTCTCAATCAATAATTTAGATAAGTTATAGATGTTCTTTGATTTTTGATTAGATAGACCTAAATATTTTATGTATTCGTAAATGCCATTAATACCTAGCTGAATCATCTTTTCTGGATTATCTGCAACTTTAAATAAGCCTTTTGTTAATTCATTAACTTTCTTATCTGTTGATTGAGCACTTAAAACTACTGCGACTAGGAGTGTATATGCATTTGTATGATCAAGGGGTATTGGAGGCGATGGATATAGCTTTTTGAGTTCCTTGCGTATTATCTCAGCTCTTTCAGACTTTCTCATTAAATTTGAAAATTAAATGGTGTATAAAATTATACATGGGATATTTTAGGTGAATATTTTCTGCTACCTTAATATATTTATATAAGAAGAATTTAGTGAAAAATGATGCGTTAATAATTGATGATTTGCATCATAAATATGATAAGCGAGAATGTTCAAATTGGATATTAAACGAAATTAACCTGAAAATTGAAAATGGCGAATTGTTAGGGTTGCTTGGTCCTTCTGGTTGCGGAAAAACTACTCTTTTAAGATTAATCGCGGGGTTCGAATATCCCTCTAAAGGGAAGATTTCTCTAAATGATAAGGAAATTTCAAGTAGGAAAAAAATTCTTAGTCCTGAGAAAAGAAATATTGGCATGGTTTTTCAAGACTATGCACTTTTTCCTCACTTAACTGTTTTGGAAAATGTAATTTTTGGTTTGAAAAACAAAAAAGACAGATCTAGAGTTGATTATTTATTGAATGTTGTTGGTCTTGATAGTTTTGTTGAAAGATATCCTCATGAACTTTCTGGAGGCCAAAAACAAAGACTCGCAATTGCGAGAGCTCTCGCTCCAGGTACAAATTTTATTTTATTAGATGAACCTTTTTGTAGTCTTGATATGCATGTCAAACTAAAATTGAGAAGTGAACTCCCTAATATCCTAAAAGGTTGTAATGCAAGCGGATTGATGGTTACTCATGATCCGGAAGAAGCAATGTCAATTTGCGATAAGGTCGCCGTTATGAATGATGGAAAAATACATCAAATTGATACGCCAATTAACCTTCTAAATAATCCCAAGACCATATTTGTTAGTAGTTTTATTTTGGGTAATAATATTATTAATCTTAAAAAAAATGGTAATTCATATATTTCTTGTTTAGGTGAAATAAATTGTTCAGAGTATTTGAAACATACAGGGATCAAAAGTATGTCAATTTCGCCTAAATTTATTTCAATTAAAACATCAGAATCTGGTGATGCGATTGTTATGTCTAAAGAATTTCTTGGGGAATTTTTTATATATAAAGTATCTATTAATGGAAACATATTAAGGGTTAGAACTGATATTAATAATCTCCTTAATAATGGCGATAAATGTTCTCTTTCTATTAATACAAACAGTCATTATTTTTTATATCCTGGAGCATATAAGGAATATATATAGAATTTTTTTATAGGCAATTACACTTCCCCCCCTTCCAATTAGAGCATTTTTTCTTTTTACATTTCTTTTTTTTACTTTTATATATTTTATTAGTTAATAGAAGTTCAGAAAAACTGTACTCTAAGTGCATTTATAGTATTGCGATTGATTTTCATTATCATATTATTTAATTTAATTTAAAGGATTAATTTATTACTAATTTATACAAAATGTTGTATTATTTATATAGTTTCTTTTTTTGAAAATGATGGAAAATAATTTAAAAACAAAGAAATTAATTAATTTTGGTCCATCTGGGAGAGCTGTTGCTCAACCGATAGACCATACTTTATTGGATAATATTTTTGAGCATCTTACAATGGAAAGATATGCTAATGTTCAATATTTTTCTATGTATCTCTGGTTTCAAGAACGTGATTTAAATGGATTTGCGTCTCATTTTCTAAATGAATCACAAGGTGAAATGGAACATGCACAGAAGTTTGCAGATTATTTAATCGCAAGAGGACAAAGCGTAAAATTAGATGAAATACCTGCTCCCATTCAAACATGGGATTCAATAGAGGAACTGATTTCTTATTCTTTCAACATGGAGGCTGATTTAACTTCATCTCTGCAACAACTTTATTCTATTTCAGAAAGAATTTCTGATACAAGAACCAACGTATTTTTAGATCCAATCATTGATGCTCAAACAAAATCAGAAGATGAATTTGCAAACATACTTGGCAAAGTAAAGTTTGCTTCTAATCAACCTTCTGCAATCTTATTGATAGATAGTGATTTAAAGAAAAAATAAATTACTTTCAAATTTATTTTCAATCAAAACCCTTTTGCTTATTTCAAAAAGTAACTTAGAAAAGTTAATTTTTTCATTATTTTTTTTATTTAATAGCTCAGCTATTTTATAAATTTCATTAACTCTTTTAAAAATATTTTTGTTTTCAGAAAATAACCTTTCCTTCAATGCGTTATTACTTGTTGTTTTGAAAGATTGTTTTATATTTTTGAGTCTATTTGATAAAATATCAACTTCTAATAATAAGCTGTTAGTAAGTGATTGTGATTCCTTCATGTTTTTATAGTGGCGACGTTTCAATAAAAGAAGGTGCAACACTGACTGTTTGAGTTCCAATAGGAGCTATTAATAATTCAGATGATCTTAATTTAGAAATTAATCTTGTTGATGTTACACGTGTAGAACCAATTAATTCACCAATTCTTTCGTGAGTTAACCTAAAAGGTAACTCACACCATTGCCCACATCTTCTTCCTAAACGATTTACTAGTATTGAAAATAACGCTTGTAATCGCTGTTCTGCATTTCCTAAGTGTCTAATCCTAAGGAGTTGCAAAGTCCATTCATTTACCGCATCGAAACCGATATTCTCGTCAATATTCACATTGCTGTGAAATGACAAATCTGTAAGTGCTTCAACACAGACACCTTCGCTACATAAAAGGTCCGTTCTTAGTTGATCTCCGGATTGTAAAAATGCGAGAGTCATTCCTTCAGTTTCTTCACAAGGGCAATAAACTCTAGCAATTCCACTTTCAACTTCTAGGCATGTCCCTTTTGGTCTTGATGAGGGATCTATTAATACGGATTGTCCAGTTATTATCCTTACTGATTTTGACGGAGATTCTCCATAACTATGGAAATTCATTAAATTTGATAATGAGAATTATTATCAATTATGCACTATTAAATTACTTATTGCAATAGATTCTCATTATCATCACATTTTTGAAGTTTTTCTTTACAAAGTATTTATGAATATAATTTAGGTAGAATTTCTAAATAATTTTTCTAATGAGCGTAAATAGAGTTTGCTTTAATTGTGGAAGTTCTTCTTTCGTCTCAGACCGATCTTTAGGAGGTAAGATTGTTTGCTCTAAATGTGGATCTTCTTCATTTAAAAATAAACCCTCTTCATTTTTAAAAAGTAAAAAATTAGTATTTCTTGCTATTGCGATAGCTATTTTTATAATTGTTATTTAGATAATCTGTTTATATTCCAAAGTCCATTATTATTAGTTACCTCTACTTGAATACCAAATAACTTGTTAAAATTTTCACTATTAATAACCTTATTTTGATCTCCATCAGCGATTATTTTGCCATCTTTTAACATTATGACCCGGTCATAAATTTTGGTAATCATTGTAATATCATGAGTGACGCATAAAATTTTCGTTTTTAATTTTGACAATTCATTAACCTTATCAATTACAAAAAACTTTGATTTATAATCTAAATTTGCAGTTGGTTCATCTAGGATTAAGATTTCCGGTTTTTTGATTAATGCCCTTGCAATGAGAGAAATTTGTTTTTCTCCATCTGATAAATAGGAAAAATTCTTTTTAGATAAATTAGAAATATTCATTTTCTTCATGATTTTTTCAACCTTATAAGAATCTCTTTCAGATTTTTTTTGTACGTAACAATATCTTCCATATAGTCCACTTAAAATTAAATCAAAAACTTGTAAATTTGGATTTATTCTATTTTTTATATCATTATTTACGGTACTTATTTTATTTCTTAGTTCCCATAAATTTACAAGTTCTTTGTCAAATATCTTTAGTTTCGATTCATTAGCTACTACGGGGTATAAGTTTCTATTAATTATTTCAATTAGAGATGATTTACCTGAACCATTTGGTCCAATTAATATTACATTTTCTGAATAAGATATCTTTAAATTTAAATCTCTAATTACTCTAAATCCATTTTTAAAACAATTTATATTTTTTGCGTCAAACCAAAATTTATTAAACACTAAAACTTATTACTCCAAAATATAATCAATTGAATCGAGCTTAAAATAAATATAAAGAGATAAAGCCAATTCAACCATGAAGGTCTATTTACTTTCTTCATGGATTATATTATTAACATAAAAAATATAAGCGGAGCCGCAAATCTCACAAAAGTTTTTCTAATAATATCTATATTATTTGCAATTTCTAACTTCTTTATCTCAGGAGGATATTTCAATATAACTTTGTCATATACATCATGATTTTGGCTTTTGTTAGTATTTTTCCATGGTTCATCTTTATCTTCAGATTTCTTGTACCACTTCCAAAAATAATTTATTATCCTATCTTCTCCCAATAATTTTATTTCATCCTTACTTATAAATCCCATATCGTGATTATATGTTTGCGTTTTTAAAATCATATAATCTTCATCGAATATCTTATAAAAAATCTTTCTTTGAGTCTCTTTAAATAATAAGAGATTATTAAGCAGTTTATTTTGTAGAAATTTCCTGTAATGTCTTACTATCACCCTTGCTTTGTTGTTTCCTAGAGGGATATGATCTAAAACTTGTAAATATCTTGATGAGGAAGGATCGCCTTTGTAAATTAATATCCTTCCTGGAGGTATGTACTTTATCCGAATGAATTCTTTTGTAGGGTCATTCTTGTAATAATAAATACTTTCAATGTATGAGGGATTAATATTAATTTTCTGGTTAAAACTAACTAATACGTTTTTATTCACATCTTTATCTGGGATTGTATCGCCATGAACCCAAAAGATATGAAGGATATCTAGGTGATTTTCAATAATCCTTGACCAATCACATTTGAAGTCGACTAATACTTCCTCAAAGACATAATCATTGTGTGCAAAACCATTTTCATATAATTCGTAGTTACTTATAGGTGTATCTTCACTTATATTATTTAAATCAGTCTCAGATTTTTTAGAAAAATGTACAAAAATATATCCATTTTTTTCTGATGTTTTGTATTGAGATAAATGAATCCTTTTGGCGTAGTTATTGTAGTTATTATCAACTATATGGCGACATGTTATTCTGTCGAGATTTTGGCAACTTCCTCCAGATGAAAACTTAGCTCCATGATATGGGCAGGTTATTACTCCATCTGATAATGTCCCTCCAAAAAAAGAGGCCCCTCTATGTGGACAAATATTTTTAATGCACCTAACATTTTTATTTTCATCTCTATAAAGAACAAGAGGCTCATCATATAGTGAAAAATAATATAGCTTATTTTTTTTTAGTTCTTTAGAGGGACAAATTGCATACCAACCAAATAAACCTATATTTAAATCTTTTTGAGTTTCTCTAATATCAAACGAGTCAATTTTTACTACCGTTCCTTTTTTAAATGGCTTAAGAACGGTATTAAAGTCTTTTGATTTAAAAAAATTAATTTGTCTGTTTTCCATAAATTAATTTCTTTTTTAAATGACTGTTTATCTTTCGGAACTATAACCCAAGTAAATAATCAATTTCTTATAAAAAGAAAATTCTCTATTATTTGTAGCAATAATTATGAAGTTATTTAAAAATATTCAGCCTTTGTCCTATCTTATGTATCTTTATTTCATGTTTGTTGTATCTTTTGTGATTCTTTCAAATTTTTTATGTAATCAATAGCATCATCAATATTTTTGTGGAAATTGCATTGACCCAAATAACAACCTATAAATCTTAAGAATTTTCTCTTGCCACCACTAATTTCATATCTATGTATTGTTCCGCCATCTAATGGAGCATAAATAAGTTCTGGTAGTGCCATATTAATTTTGTATTTAGTGCTTAATAAAACAATAATTCATGTTCAAATACATTTCCATAGCACAATCAATATATTTAATAATTAATTTTCTTATTTTTGGATAATTATTTATTGAATACCCAAGTATTATTTGTTATCTATTAAATATTGATATGGATTTTTAATTATGCCAAAAGCATTTAGGCGTTTTTTAAAAAAACTACCAAAAAAAATTCAAACTATAAAATACTCATTTAGAGAGTTTTTATCTTCCAAAATATGAAATAGCTGTTGAGGTTAATAAATTTTTAATTTCTATATTTTTGATAAAACATTGTCGGTAAAGTTAAATTCTAAACTATATTAAATTTGCAATTTATGAAATATTATGTCTAAAAAAGTTTTTACGATATTCATTTTAATTTTGCTACTTCTTTTTAGTAGTCCAGTTTACTCATTAGATACTTCTTCTATAACTCTTAAGAATTATACTAAAAAGATTTCTAACAAGTTCACTAGAACTTATTGCAACACTACCAAATTCGGTATTTCTTATGAAGGAGCGTTGGCTTTTGCTATTGGAGAGACTAATAAGGAATTTAAAAATAATAAACTTAATAAGTTGATAGATTATTCTATTCTAAAAAATTCAATAGTTCATGATTTAGAAAACAATTGCCAGGTTTATGGTTTTGCTATTAGTAATTTAGACAATTTAAAATTAAACTAGAAAATTGTAAATTGTTAAAGTATTATTTTTTACCTATCCAATCATTGGGTTTCTCCATCATCCATTTGAAAACACCCTTAGCATCAAGGTTTTTAGATGCATAAATAAATAAAATTGGAAATATTAAAATTACTGAGCCAATAACTGTTAACTCTATTTTACTAAACCCTATCTCAGTTATTGTTAAGGCAAAATAATTAATCATTTTCTTTATTAAATTAAAATTTATATCTACATAATTTACAAAAAATTTTAATTCTTTAACTTCTTTATAAAAAAACTTAATTGTTTATAGTGAAATATATTTGTGTAAAGTACCTATTTTTTTGATTCGGATTTTTTAATAATTTAAATAATATACTTGTGCTTGATAGTTATGAATTATGAGATTATTATTTTAACACCTATCTTTGCAGTATTGATTGGAACTATAGTTTTTATAATATTAAAAAAAAGAAAGAGATCAGCTAAAAGTATTTATAAATTAATAGATGATTTAGAAAAAAAATACATATATTAACTGCTTTGTAGGAAGAAATTTTAATCAAATTCTATACCTACTTCTTCTTTTAAATCTCTCTCCAAATCTGGAAGATGGGGTTCAACCCAATGATCTTTGTTATCAATACCAGCTGCATTTACATAATTCATGATGTGTTGATCCACTTGCTTGTAAAGATCGTGCAAATTTAAATCCATACGAATATCATGTGCAATTTCAGAGACTTGTTGTTCTGTTAGACAATGATCTGGATGAAGTAAATCACAACATGGAATCCTCTTCTCAATCAATTCATTTAGATTGATTTTTATTTCGTAATCTTGATGGACAGTCATTGATTTTATATCTATAACTTTATTTTAATTATCTTTAAGGTTTTGTATATCTTTAGTCAAGAAACAAAGTTCTTTAGTATCGATGCAGTAATTTTAAATAAATAGATCTTCCAAATCTTTATACAAATCATCGTTTTCTTTTTTGTTTTCGATGTGATCATGATGATCTTGTGAAAGTTCTCTTTTTGAAGTGTAGAAAAGATATCCAAGGGCTCCTAAAAGTAAGGTTGTTGGTAGAATCATTTGCATTTAATTGACTTATAGTGAATATAGTGCAACACTTATGACAGTCAAGTGCTGAACTTTATTTAATTTCTAAATGCCCACCAAGAAAAAAAGAGTTGGTTTTATTCCTAGAGAAGATGTTATGAGAATAATCGACAAATTGAGCATAGAGAACAATTTAAGTAATTCAAAAATAATAAGTATTTTAGTGGAAGAAGCACTTTCTATAAGAGGTATATTTAATAAAAAAAATGGTAAAGTTACTCAATCATATCAGCAAAATAAAGATAATGAAGAATTCTCAATTGAGACTAAATTAGGAAATCATATTAATTCTGGTAAATCAACCCATTTAAATAAACCAAATCAGGAGGATTTTGACTTGCAAACTTATAAAAAGTTTTTATTATTTCTAAAATTTCAGGAAATGATGGATAAATATAATACTTGAATAGTGTTGCTAAGTGCTGTACTGTGCGTTAAATTTAATTTGTATCTATAAGAGATTTTTTTATTAAAAATTTTTTCACCATTCCAAAAATTAAATTGAATAATCTATAAAATATTTATTGTTATGAATTCATCTCTCCCATTTTTATCTGTAAATCTCCTTCCTCCAGAAAAGTTGTATTGTAATTTTAATTATTGGAGTTCTTTGTTCTCTCAGGATATGCAAATTTTATGGGATAGAGCTCATGGAGTACCTTTAGAAAAACTACCAAAAGGTGTTTCTGATATGATTTTTCCTTATTTATTGCTTGCACTCTCAGACTATAAGACTTCGCAAATAAATAAAATGAATGGAATAGGTTTAGACAATCTATTAAGCCTTTGGTTTGATAAGTACTTATTAAATAAAAATGGCTACTTCGAGCTAATTAAAAAATAATATTTAAAATTAGTTATTAATATCAAATTTGATTGCTTTAAAAATTTATTGCGTTTAAACATTTTTTAAGTGATTCTTTACGAATTGGCACATCAATAGTCTTGCTATAAATATATTAAATGGTTTGATGATGAGTGCTTTGAATTTCTTTTTAGCAAATATGTGTATTATCGTTTTAATATTGCTAAAAAGGAGAGATATAAAATTAAGAAAAGCAAGATAAATGAAATTTAATTCAAAAACCTTAAGCTTGATCTTAAACTTGTTATTTTGCTTGTTAATTTTTATTCTTTAATTTTTTAGGATTTATTAATTAATTTTTAAAAAATTCAAAATTAATATTCAAATTTGGTTGACTTTTGTTATTGATGTGGTGATAATAACAAAAATAAATTTTTAATTGTGAATCCTCTTTCAGATACTTTTGATGATTTTGTTGATGATCTACTTTCATCAGATGTTAATTTGTTGAAAGGGGAACTTGATTTTCTACTTATGCAACATTTATTTAATTCTATAGATTTGAAGCGTATTAATAAAACTGAAATTGAAGAAAAACAATCATTAGCTGCTTAATTTTTATGAAAATTTTTTACGAAAAGTTATGGGTTCCAGTTTTTGGTTATATTTTATCAAAATTTGTTTTTTTAATTGAAGGTAAAAAGCATGATTCTAAAAATAAAAAAAAATAGATTAATTACTTTTTGTCTTTATAAAGTATTTTTAATTACATAATTTAAATCATTATATTTTGATAACAACAAAAGTTGTGCTTTAAATTTACGAATATATGCAAGGTTAGAATATACATAATTGCTTTTTAGCAAATTAAAATGAACAAAAACAATATGTTGAAGCCATATACAGTGCATTACCGTGATTTTCAAAATATAAGATTAGAAAATTGTTTTTATGCTTTTGATGCTTACGAGGCTAGAACACTAGCAATGGAATTTAATAAGTATATTAATGAGCATCCGAACAGTATAGACCTAATAAGATGCGAAAAATGATTAAAAATTTTAGTAATTAAAATAAAAATTTATTTAAACACTTAAGAATTTATCAATAACTGCTTGACTCAACTCACTAGTATTTCCACTAGCAACAATACCTCCGCGTTGCATCGCATAATATCTATTGGCTTGCCTCACAAAATGCAAGTGCTGTTCAACTAATAAAACACCAATTCCTGTATCTCTAATTATCTGGTTAATTGCATTTTCAATGTCTAAAACTATATTCGGCTGAATACCTTCCGTTGGTTCGTCAAGTAATAGAAGTTGAGGCTTGCCTAGCAATGCTCTTGCAATAGCTAATTGCTGTTGTTGTCCTCCACTAAGATCTCCTCCTTTCCTTTGAAGAAAATCTTTAAGGATTGGGAAGAGATCATAGATAAATGGATCTATTTTCTTGTTCTTAGATAATCCACCTGGTAGAGACTCCATCCCTAACATAAGATTCTCTTCAACTGATAGGTATGGAATAATTTCTCTCCCTTGAGGAACGTAAGCCATTCCTTTCCTAGCCCTCTGATGAGGTGCTTTTCTGTTGATATTTTCACCAATCAAATAAATATCTCCTTTTTTTTGTTTTAACAAACCAATTAGTGACTTCAATAAAGTTGTTTTGCCAACTCCATTTCTTCCAATCAAACAAACCATTTCTCCCGATTTAACGTTTAAATCTACATCTCTAAGAATATGACTCTCGCCATAATAAGTATTTAACGATTTTATTTCGAGTAAATTTTCCATAACTAATCCTCAGGTCTTCCTAAATAAACATCAATAACTTTTTTGTCTTTTTGTATAGTTTCCATCGTTCCCTCACATAATACTGTGCCCTGATTTAATACTGAAACATTACTATCAAGTCTTCTTATAAATTCCATATCGTGATCTATTACTACTACAGTATTTTCGCCTGATAAAGATTTTAATAAATCAGCTGTTAGATCTGTTTCTTCATCAGTTAAACCGGCAACAGGTTCATCTACTAACATTAAATCTGGCTTCTGTCCTACTAACATGGCTATCTCAAGCCATTGTTTTTGGCCATGTGATAAAGATCCAGCTTTAGAATCAACTTTTTGAGCTAAATTAACAATCTTCATTAGACGATCAATCTCATTAAGCTGCTCATCTTTAATACTTTTATTTATAAGGTTTAAGGGACTTTTAGGTGTTGTCACCGATATTTCAAGATTTTCTTTTACGGTTAGATTTTCAAAGATTCTTGGACTTTGGAACTTTCTTCCAACTCCAAGTCTTGCTATTTTATGCTCCTTTCTACCTACTAAAGATTTCCCTTTAAAAATCACTTCACCACTTGTTGGCTTAACCTTTCCAGTTATTACATCAAGAAATGTTGTTTTGCCTGCACCATTGGGTCCTATTACAGCTCTTAATTCTCCTTTCTTCAAATTTAGATTAAGTTTGTTGAGAGCCAAAAAACCCTCGAAACTAACAGTAATATCAATTAAATTTAGAAGATCTTTATTATTCATTATTCCCCTCCTTATTGTTAACTTCTAAGCTTGGATAGGTTTCAATCTTTCTTTTTAAACCAAATTTTTGAAGAAGATTCCTAGGACCATCTCCTTGAATCCATCCTAAAACTCCTTCTGGCAGAGCTGTTACAACTAAGATAAATAACCCTCCTTGAATAAACATCCAGCTAGCAGGTAAAGCTTCACTTACTAGACTTTTTGCATAGTTGATGAAAACTGCTCCTAGTATCGCTCCCAATAAAGTTCCTCTTCCTCCAACAGCAACCCATATAACCATTTCTATAGAAAAGGGAACCGTCATAAATTGAGGCGATACTATTCCAGACTGAACAGTATATAAAGCTCCCGAAATTCCAGCAAGACCTCCAGCAATAGAAAATATTATGGTCTTGAATATAACTGGGTTGTATCCTGTAAACCTAACTCTTGGTTCATCATCTCTAATTCCTATAAGAATATTGCCGAATCTACCTTTAACTACCCACTTTGCAAAAAACCATGCTGCTATTACTAAGAAAGCAGTTATCCAAAAGAAAAGTCTTTGCATGGATTCAGAACCTACCATCTGACCAAATAGTTGTGTTACGTCTGTTTTTAATCCATTTGTTCCATTTATAAGTTTTTGTTGTCCATTGAAGAAGTTAAAAAATACAAGAAGAGAAGCTTGAGTAAGTATAGAAAAATATACCCCTTTGATTCTATTCCTGAAAACAAGAAATCCAATTAAACCAGCAACCAATGCTGGAATTATCCAGATAGCGAAGAAGGTAAAAACAGGCGATCTAAACGGTTCCCAGAAAAAAGGTAATTTTTCAACACCATATAAAGCAAAAAATTCAGGAATATTATTTGGAAATTCAGAGGAGCTGGTTATTTGCAAATACATTGCTGCACAATATCCACCTAGTGCAAAAAATATACCTTGTCCAAGACTTAGTAAACCTGTATATCCCCAGATCAGATCTACACCAAGTGCAACTATGGATAAGGATAAGTATCTACCTAGAAGGTTTAGTCTAAATACTGGGAGTATAGTTGGTGCTGCAATAATTAAAGCTATTAAAATTATCCAGAATGATAATACTATTTTTTTATCAAATTTAATTTTACTTAAGGACATTAGTTCTCAACCATCCTTCCTTTTTGAGGAAACAACCCTGTAGGTTTAAATTGTAGGAATATCACAATTAGTGCAAATATCATTACTCTTGCCATACTTGTGGTTGCAAAAAAGTTAATCGTGTTTGATAAAGGTAAAGGCATATCTGGCCATATTGATAAGAGCCTTCCAGCTCCAATTAAATCAGTCATTATGCCTATTCCAAATGAAGCAAGTACTGTTCCTAATAAATTTCCTACTCCTCCCAGCACTACAACCATAAAACAACCAACTATATAGTTTCCGCCAACGTTCGGTCCTACAGAACCTAAAAGAGATACTGCTACCCCAGCAACTCCAGCTAAGCCAGATCCAATTCCAAAAGTAATAATATCCACTTTTTCAGTAGATATACCCAGACAATCACTCATTTGTCGGTTCTGAGTAACTGCTCTAATACGCATCCCCCAAGCACTTTGATTAAGAAATAATGTTATTGCTATTACAGAGATTAGAGTAATGACAATTATCATTAATCTTGTTTTAGGAAATGCAGTGCCAATAATTTCTACTTGACCTCTCATCCATGAGGGTGCTGTTACATCAACATTTCGGGCGCTTGCTCTACTAAGTTTGCTGACAGAAGAAGAGATTACGTTACCTGTCAGGACCCCAGTTAAAGCAGCAAATAACCAAGAACTAAATTTAAAATATTTGAAATTTATTGATTCTTTTATTTTTGAAGGGAATGATGTTGGTAAGAATAAACCAATTAAGAGACTTATAACCAGTCCGGTCCCATAAGCTAAAGGTACACTTCTGACAAATTGTTGAAGAATTAAGCTTACCCCCCAAGTTGCGAGTAGTGTTTCTAGTGGATTTCCATAAAGCTTTCTAATTATAGTTTTTTCCAAAAGAATGCCTACTACTCCACTAACAATAAAAGCAAGGAAAATAGAAACTATAATGTACGAATTGTAGAAAGGTTTTAATATAGGTAATTTGAAAATTAATTGTGTTACATATGTTGTGTAAGCCCCAAGCATCATAAGTTCTCCATGGGCAAGATTTATTACACCCATAAGACCAAAAACAATTGCTAGACCTAATGCCGCAACAAGTAGTACAGATCCGATTGCAACACCATTAAAAAGACTATCGAGAAGTAACTCCAATTTAGAAAATGAAAATATTTGATTGTATAAAATAAAAGGAGGCCTTAACCTCCTTTTATTTTGAAGTATAGGTTTTAATTAGATTAAAGCTTATACTTTTCTCCTTTGGAAGGATCTGTCCAATCGCATGCAAATCCTTTTGAACTTGGATGCTTTTGGTTCCACGCTTGAGGAAGAACAACTCCTGTCTCTTCTAGGATTGTAAATCCACCCTCTGCATTAATCTCCCCAATTCTTACTGTTTGAGATAAGTGGTGATTAGGCATAACTTCAACAGGACCTTGTGGAGCATCAAACTTTTGTCCAACAAGAGCTTCCCTTACTGCGTTGTCGTCGAATGTTCCAGCATCTTCTACTGCCTGTTTCCATAAGTAAACCATGTTATAAGCAGATTCTTGAGGGTCAGCTACAACACGATCTGCTCCCCATCTTTTCTTGAAACTTGCAGCAAATTTCTTAGATGCAGGAGTATCAATTGACATCATGTAGTTCCAAGCACCGTAGTGACCTTCAAGGAACTCAGGACCAATTGTACTAATTTCTTCTTCAGCAATTGAATAGTTCATTACGTAGTACCCACTTGAAGGTGTAATACCTGCGTCTTGAATCTGTTTGAAGAATGCAACGTTTTGGTCACCATTAAGAGTATTAATGATTATTCCACCATCAGGTAAAGCTTTTTTGATTTTTGAAATAATTGGAGCAACTTCAGTATTTCCTAATGGAAGGTAGTCTTCTCCAACAACTTTACCGCCTAACTGTTTTACCTGAGCTTTTGTGATTGTGTTTGAAGTTCTTGGGAAAACATAATCAGAACCTACAAGGAAGAAATCTCCACCAGCTGCGGGAGAACGCTTATACATGAAATCTGTAGCTGGTTCCGATTGTTGGTTTGGTGTGGCTCCTGTATAGAAAATGTTGTTAGAACATTCTTGAGCTTCATATTGAATTGGGTAGTATAGGAACGCATCTTTTGATTCGTAGACAGGTAACATTGCCTTTCTACTTGCAGATGTCCATCCACCAAATACGACAGGAACTCCGTCTTGGTCAATAAGTTTCTTTGATTTTTCAGCAAAAGTTGGCCAGTCAGATGCACCATCTTCAACTATGTATTCTATTTTGTAGCTTTTGCCGCCAACTGTAACCCCACCAGCAGCATTTATCTCTTCAATAGCCATTTTTTCTGTATCAACAAGAGTTGATTCTGAGATAGCCATTGTTCCGGATAACGAATGTAAAATACCAACGGTTACTGTGTCATCGAAACTTCCGGAGGTTCCGCCTCCACCACAGGAAGTTGCGGTGACCGCAAGTGAGGCAGTAGCTAAACCTGCCAAAATACGCCTTGAAATTCTCATGAATTAGGATAAATTAGGTAATTGACCCTCATTAGGGGGATAAAGTAAAAGTTATAAACGAGTGAGGATTCGTTTTGTATCAGTCGTAACTTTTTGTTGAATCCAATATATTAGGAATGAACATTTTTCTAGTTTCGATTGTTGGGTATATGTGATTCTAAAAATTTAGTTATTTCTTCAACTCCTATACCGCTACTTAGGTTGGTAAAAAACCAAGGTTTCCCTTTTCTCATGAATTCAGTATCACTTTTCATAATATTTAAATCAGCACCAACTTTATCTGCTAAGTCAATTTTGTTTATTAATAATAAATCAGACCTTGTTATCCCTGGCCCCCCTTTTCTAGGAATTTTGTCTCCTGCAGATACGTCAATTACATATATTGATAAATCTACAAGTTCTGGACTAAAACTAGATGCTAAATTGTCACCTCCACTTTCTACAAAAACAAAATCTAAAGGATTATATTTATTTTCTAAATCTAAAACTGCATTTTTATTTAATGAACAATCCTCTCTTATCGCTGTATGAGGACAACCTCCAGTTTCTACACCAATAATCCTTCCTTCCTCTAAAACTTTTTTATTTATTAGAAAATTAGCATCTTCTTTAGTGTAGATATCATTGGTGACAACAGCTATCTCATGAGTTTTTTTCATTCTTAAGCATAGAGTCTCTACTAATGCAGTTTTTCCTGAACCTACAGGCCCAGCAACACCTACTCTCAATTTGCTGCTCATAAATTAATTTCTAAAAAGTTTTGTATAAAGGTCATTATGATTTTGTTGTGCCATAGCTAAACCTACATTGCCAAAATAGATGTCATCAATTTCTTTGTCCATAATTTCTTTAGAAACTTTTGAAATTATTTCTAATAAGTCTCTCTGAATTAATTGAGCTTTTGTTGACCCAATAGGAATAATTCTTAATGCAGCATTAAGTTGATTCGCACTCCACGCATAGAAAAAATTCTCAACCATTTCTAACTTGGTAATTTCAAAACAATAACAAGCCCAACTCCATGCTAATGACCAGGAGCTTTTTTTATTATTTTCATATGGATATTCAAATCCAAATTCTTTGGTTAAATCAAAGAGTGATTTTGCCATTTGGATTTGTTGTTCTCTCATTTCAAGAGAGTCCTTTGATGAGAGGATCCATTTATCCAAACTCATTAGCTTTTGCAAATTACCATTTAAATTTTTGCGGTAGTTTATCTCATTGAAAATATCAAAAAAATCTAGTAAAAGTCTTGCATCGAGTCTTATCTGACCAATTTTTAGTTCACTTATGATTAAGTCTTTTACAGAGTTTGTATCTGTTAAATTTTTATTATGAAGATAACTCTCCATTCCCTCCGAATAACAAAATCCTCCAACTGGTAAGTTAGGACTTATTAATAAATATTTTAATAAGTGACTTTTACTCATGACTATGGGCACCTCTTTCTGGGAAAAACTTTTTTTTCGTATTTTTTACATCAACTTTAAAATTAAGAACCATATTTTTAATAACATAATCACTTTTTGTTAGAAGAATGCCTTCTTCGATTTCTACTTCCACGTGCCTATTTCCGAGATGATAGGCAGTTTTAATTAGCTCAATTTTAGAATTTGAACTTATTTCAATTAAATCTTCTTTTTTGGCAATTATCTCTACAAAGAAATTGGACTTATTAGTTGAAAGAATATCTCCATCATTTAATTTGCCCTCTCTAGGTAATTGTAAAATTATTTCTTGATCACAATCAGTTATTCTTTTACCTCTTAAGATTCTTCTTTCATCTGAACTTAAGGTAAGTTTTAAAAATGAACCTAATTTCGGTTTTTCCTTAATCCAATCAGTTACAACAATTTCTTTATTCATTTTCATAATCAAAATTTTTGGTTACTTTAATTTAGTAATTAAAGAAAACAATTTATGATTAAAACTTCATGGGAAGGTAATTGTTTCTTAAATTTTTTCAATAATAAAGCAAGTTTAGGAAATGTTGATAAAACAATCTTTAGATCTAAATCAACTTCTCCTTATAAGTTATTAAAGTCTACTCATGATCAAGAGGGTAGATGCATTTTGCCTGTTCTACATACTGCAGGGGGATTGGTAGGAGGTGATTTACTTGATTTTGAGGTAAATCTTGAAAAAAACTCTAAGGTTTTATTGACTACTTCTTCAGCTCAAAAAGTATATGGATCAGTTGGAAGATCTAAAATCAATCCAAAAGGAAGTTTTTCAAAGCAAAAGAATCTCATAAACATTCTTGAAAATTCTCATTTGGAGTTTCTTCCTCAAGAAACAATCATCTTTGCAAATGGTTTGTATGAGCAAATTTTTAAAGTATCTATGTCAGAAACTTCAAGTTTTTTATTTACTGATTTAATAAGACTTGGAAGATCTTCAACCGGAGAATCTATTGAGAGTGGAGTTTTTAGGTCTAAATTAGAAATTATGAGAAATAATGATTTACTTGATGATTGGGAATATGTTGATCAGATTGAATTATCTAATGCAAGTTTTGTGGCCAAGTCAGGCATGGATTACATGCCCGTTTTTGGATCCTTAATTTGGATTTGCGAAAAAGATTTCTCTAAGTCAAAAATAAATAATCTTGTAGGAAATATAAAAAAGATTTTTAATGAAACTAATAATAATTTATCTATTGGAATTCTTGAAAATGGAATCTCTGTAAGATTCCTAGGAAGTTCTTCTCAAGATGCTAGAAAATGTTTTTTTTGTATTTGGAAACAAATTAGGTCTGTTTGTGGATTTTGTGAGCCAAAATATCAAGGTGTATGGCCTTTACAAGATTCTATGAATTATTAATTATGTTCAGAAAGAACCTTTTTTAAGAATTTATAGATTAATTTTTTATTATGCATCTTTCACCTCAAGAAAAGGATAAATTATTGATTTTTTCTGCTGCGCTCTTAGCTGAAAGAAGGCTCAGTCGTGGTCTTAAGCTTAATTATCCTGAAACAATTGCTTTTTTAAGTTTTCAAGTTCTTGAAGGAGCACGTGATGGTAAAAGTGTAAGTCAATTAATGTCAGAGGGAACTACCTGGCTTTCAAAATCACAAGTTATGGAGGGCATTCCTGAAATGGTTGATGAAGTTCAAATAGAAGCGGTTTTCCCTGATGGGACTAAATTAGTTACTATTCACAATCCGATTAATTAGTTATGAGTAATTTAATTCCTGGCGAAATAATTCCTGAAGAAGGTGAAATCGAACTAAATCTTAGTAAGCAAGTTAAAACAGTTACGGTTTCTAATTCTGGAGATAGACCTGTGCAAGTTGGATCTCATTATCATTTTTATGAAGCAAACAAGGCTTTAATTTTTGATCGAGAAATAACAAAAGGTACGCGTCTTGACATTCCTGCAGGAACAGCAATTAGATTTGAACCGGGTGATACAACAGATGTCAAATTAGTCCCATTTTCAGGTTTAAGAAATGTATTTGGTTTTAATTCATTAGTTAATGGTTCATTAAATAGTTAAAATTATGTCTTATAAAATTGATAGAAAAACTTATGCTCAAACTTACGGACCCACTACCGGAGATAGAGTAAGGCTCGCTGATACCGAACTTTTTATAGAAGTAGAAAAGGATTTAACTACATACGGAGATGAAGTTAAATTTGGTGGAGGTAAAGTTATTCGAGATGGGATGGGACAGTCTCAAGTAAGAAGAGCTGATGGGGCTGTAGATACCGTAATAACTAATGCTTTGATCGTAGATTGGTGGGGAATAATTAAGGCTGATGTGGGTATAAAAGATGGAATGATTTTTGAAATTGGTAAGGCTGGCAATCCTGATATCCAGGATAATGTTGATATTGTTATTGGTGCATCAACAGAAGTAATAGCTGGAGAGGGGCATATTCTTACTGCAGGTTCAATAGATACCCATATTCACTTTATCTGTCCCCAACAAATTGAGACAGCACTAGCCTCTGGAATTACAACCATGTTGGGAGGAGGAACTGGACCTGCAACTGGCACAAATGCTACTACTTGTACTCCGGGTTCTTTTCACATTTCAAGAATGCTTCAATCTGCAGAAGCATTTCCTATGAATTTAGGTTTTTTTGGAAAAGGAAACTCAACAAACGAGAGCAATCTTATTGATCAGGTCGAGGCTGGTGCATGTGGATTGAAGCTTCATGAGGATTGGGGAACCACTCCTTCTACAATAAATTCTTGTCTAAATGTTGCAGATAAGTTTGACGTGCAAGTGTGTATTCATACTGATACTTTGAATGAGGCAGGCTTTGTTGAAGATACCATCAAAGCTATTGCAGGAAGAACTATTCATACTTTTCATACCGAAGGAGCAGGTGGAGGTCATGCCCCAGACATTATTAAAATCTGTGGAGAAAAAAATGTTCTTCCTAGTAGCACAAATCCAACAAGACCTTATACAAAGAACACATTAGAAGAACATCTTGATATGTTAATGGTTTGTCATCATTTAGATTCTAAAATCCCAGAAGATATTGCATTTGCTGAATCAAGGATCAGAAGAGAGACTATTGCAGCTGAGGATATCTTGCATGATGTAGGTGCCTTTTCAATTATTGCTAGTGATTCTCAAGCTATGGGAAGAGTTGGTGAAGTGATTACAAGAACTTTTCAAACCGCACATAAAATGAAAGTCCAAAGGGGGCCGCTATCGCAGGATTCTGATAGAAACGATAATTATCGAGTAAAGAGATATATTTCTAAAGTCACAATTAATCCTGCAATAGCTCATGGTATTGATAAACATGTTGGGTCTATAGAGAAGGGTAAAATTGCGGATTTTGCATTGTGGAAACCTTCCTTTTTTGCGGTAAAGCCTGAATTAGTTGTTAAAGGAGGATCTATAGTTTGGTCCCAAATGGGTGATGCAAATGCTTCAATTCCTACTCCAGGTCCTGTACATGGTCGACCTATGTTTGCAAGTTTCGGCCAATCTCTAATTAAGAGTTCTTTTACCTTTTTAAGTAAAAATTCAATTGAACAAAATATTCCACATAAATTAGGCTTACAGAAGAAATGTATTGCAGTAGAAAATACTAGAAATATTAATAAATCAAACTTAAAACTTAATAGTAAATTACCAAATATTTCGGTTGATCCTCAAACTTATGAAGTTTTTTCTGATGGAGAACTTCTTACTTGTGAACCCCTTGATGAAGTCCCAATGGCTCAGAGGTATTTTTTGCTTTAGAAGTTTTTAATTAATTCTTTTTCACTAATCTTTATGTCTTTTGACCCTGCAATAGCTAAATCTTCTTGCAGTTTGTTCTCACAAGATAGAACTCTTGACCAACTTGGTAATTGAAGTGTAGTAGGACAAGCCAGATAATCTTCTGTAGCAGGTCTTAATAGTTTCGCAAACTTTTGTACTGATAATTCTTCTTCGTGCCTATCGTATGGAAGTTGATTAACTGCTGAATCTAATCCAAATTGTTTTACCCGATCTTCTCCAACTCTTTTGTAGAGAACTTCTAAAGTTGCTAGTTGAGTGCTAGTTAAGGTCTCGGCTTGATGTTCCATGAGACCTCTTAAAACACTTGAAAGTATTTCAGTACACATTTTTTGCAATCCTTCTTTAGAAGAATCACCAATATTCTTATGTTTATGATCAAATAAACCTAGGTCAACCTGGGCTATTTTGGAGGTCCTTACGTTTCTATAAACCTCTGATAATAAACCTATCTCTAAACCCCAGTCACAAGGAATTCTTAAATTCATAGCAAGGTCTTTAGTAAAAGCAAACTCACCTGCTAAAGGATATCTAAATGATTGAAGATATTGTAGAAACGGACCCTTACCAACTAACTGCTCAAGACTTGCTAATAAAGGACCCACGAATAATCTTGTTGCTCTACCTTGCAATTGATTTGTTTCTAGAGATAATCTACTGTAAAAGGCTTTTACATATGATATTCCATATGATTCATCCAGAAGTGGAAGTATCATTCTTGAAGGATATAAAGGACTAAAAGTTCTTATATCAGCATCAAAAAGAGCAACAACTTCTGACTTTCTAGTCGCAACTCCAATGCCTTGCCATACAGCCCATCCTTTACCTGGAGTTCCTAAAAGTTCTAATCCATTTTTTTCTTGGCTTTTTAATAGCTCAATTACAGAGGGAGAATTAGTCCATTGAACATGAACTGGGAATGGCATTGAGTCAAAAAATGATTTTGCTGACTTAACTTGCTCAACAGTTTTTGCAGAGAGAGCAATTACTAATTCATTTAAGCCTGTAAGGTTTTTTAAAACTTCTCTTATATCTTTTAATGCTGGACGCTCAAACTCTTCATATAAGCAAGGTATTAAAATGCTAGTTGATCTTCTTTTAAGACTTTTGTTTAATTCTTTAAGTAAATTTCCTGTAACTCCATATTCATGTATTGTTGTGATTAAACCTTGTTGAAAGTCCATTTTCTAATTGATGTGCAGAATGGTATTAATACTTCGATGATTTTTTCAAAGTGAAGCAAATTGATTCAGAGAAAAAATTAGATAGATTAAAAATTGATAAATTGTTAAAAACAATTTATTCAAATCATACTACAGAAGAAATTAATTTTATTTCAAACCAATTATTACAGATTTTAGATGATTTCTCAGAGAAATCTGCTTATGAAGAAATAAGAGATAAGGAAAGGTGGAATGAATCTCATTCAGTTTTGATAACTTATGCAGATAGTATTTATAAAAATGGCGAGGCAACGTTAATAACTCTTAGGAAGTTATTAAGTAAAGATTTTGGCAGTCTTTCTAAAGTTGTACATATTCTTCCTTTTTTGAAATCTACAAGTGATGGAGGTTTCGCAGTCTCAAGTTATGATTCCCTAGAAGAAAAATTTGGTGATTGGGATGACCTCAAAAGTATTTCTAAAAATCATGATTTGATGGCTGATTTAGTACTAAACCATGTCTCATCATCTCACCCATGGGTTCAACAATTTATTAAATCCCAAGAACCAGGTATCTCAAATGTTTTTTCACCGGAACAAAATCTTGACTGGTCAAATGTAGTTAGACCTAGAAGTTCCTCTTTGTTTTCCCAAATAAATACTGATGATGGTCCTAAACAAGTATGGACAACTTTTGGGCCAGATCAAATTGATTTGAATTGGCATAATCCTAAAATGACTCTTGAGTTCTTAAATTTAATTACTACTTATTTATCTAATGGTATTAAATGGTTAAGGCTTGATGCTGTAGGTTTTATATGGAAGGAATCAGGGACTACATGCTTACATTTATCTAAAGCACATTCAATTGTGAAACTCTTAAGAGTTCTTTTAAATAATCTTCTTGATGATGGCGTTTTAATAACAGAAACCAATGTTCCTCAGAAAGAGAATTTATCTTATCTCATTCCTGATGATGAAGCCCACATGGCATATAATTTTCCATTGCCTCCTCTTCTATTAGAGGCAATTATTACTTCAAGAGCTGATATTCTAAACTCATGGATTTTTGATTGGCCCATATTACCTGAAGATACCACTTTATTTAATTTCACTGCATCGCACGATGGTGTTGGGCTAAGAGCTCTTGAGGGTTTAATGAATGAGCAGAGAATTAAGGATTTATTAATTAATTGTGAGAAAAGAGGAGGATTAGTAAGTCATAGACGTTTATCAAATGGTGATGATAAACCTTATGAATTGAATATTAGTTGGTGGAGTGCAATGGAAGACTCCAGTAGAGATGCTAAAAGATTTCAATATGAGAGATTTATTTTGAGTCAACTATTAGTAATGGCTCTGAAAGGTGTCCCTGCATTTTATTTGCCAGCATTACTAGCTTCAGAAAATGATATTAAAAGTTTTTCTATGACTGGTCAAAGAAGAGACTTAAACAGAGAAAAGTTTAAATCAGAAAATCTTTCAGCTGTTTTAAATAATCCTGAATCTAATGCTAATAAAAACTTAAAATATCTTCGTAATGCTATGGATGTCCGATCAGAATTAAAGCAATTTCACCCTCGCTCGGGAATGAAATGTTTGTCTAAAGGTAGAAGTGATATTGTTGTAATCAAAAGAGGTAAAGGTCCTGACTCTGTTTTTGCAATCCATAATATGACTGAAAATAAAATTAATTATCAATTGAATGATAATGATCTACCAAAAATAATTGATAATGATTTCAATACCCATGATTTTTTAACATCCACTAAATACAATTGCAAAAATATTAGTCTTGATCCTTTTCAAGTAATTTGGCTTAGTGCTTTATAAAAATGATAGAAAATTCTTCTGTTTGGGTCGTAAGTGATGTAGATGGTACTTTAATGGATCACTCATATGATTTATCACCTGCTAAAGAAACTATAAAAAAACTACAAGAATTATCTATACCTGTAATTCTTTGTACAAGCAAAACCGCTTCTGAAGTAAAAGTTATTAGAAAGGAACTTAACTTGAAGGATCCTTATATTGTTGAGAATGGTGCGGCAATATATGGTGAATCTCTTAAAAGAGTAAATGGAGAAATTATTCTTGGAATAAAATACGAATCTCTTGAAGAAATCTTAAATTTTCTTTCTAAAGAAATAGATTATAAACTTACTCCTCTTAATAATCTCACTGATCAAGAAGCCACTCAGCTTACAGGTTTAGAAGGTAACTCATTAAACTTAATGCGTGATAGACACTGGAGCATGCCTTTTTTAAATCCGCCAAGTTATCTAGAAGAAAAAATTGATATCTGTTGTAAAAAATTCAATGTTGATATTTTTAAGGGCAATAGAATGAGTCACTTATTATCTACAAAATCGAATAAAGGTAAAGCAATAAATGCTCTTAAGGAATATTCAAATGTTCAAAATATTGAAATTATAGGTTTAGGCGATTCTCCAAATGATTTACCTCTACTTTTAAATTCAGATATTAAAATCGTTATTCCTGGAATTGACGGACCTAACTTAAATTTATTAGATCAATTAAAAGATTTGGAATTTACTTTAGCTTCTGAACCAAACGGATATGGTTGGAAAAATGAAATCAATAAATTGATAAATAAGCGAGAATTAAGTTAGAAAGATGAAAGATTTAGATATTAATTTTCCTCTTGATAAATTTGAAAAATTAATTATTGATATTGGTTGGGAATCCTTGGATGATTGGTTCAATTTTTGGAATAATAAAAAAAACATTCTTTCAATTGATCAATATTGGAACAATAAAGTAAATGATGACTGGATTTGGGGTTTGGCCTTACCTCTTTTATCCCAGGCTTATAAATTCCAAAATAATTTTTCTGATAGAAAAATTATTGGAATATCAGCTTTACCTGGTACAGGTAAAACAACACTAGGTAAATGGCTCGAAGCTATATCGTTAAAATTAAACTTCAAAATTGCGGTTATTTCTATTGACGACTTTTATCTTCCATCAAATGAAATGAAATTAGCAATTAAGAATAACCCTTGGAATGTTTCAAGAGGGTTTCCTGGTAGTCACTCAGTAAAATTAATGCATGAAAAATTATTAAATTGGAAGATAAATGGAGAATTAAATGTACCAGTTTTCGATAAATCTTTAAGAGATGGTTTAGGAGATAGATCTCATTGGAGGGTTGATAACCCTGATTTATTAATTCTTGAGGGATGGTTTTTGGGAATTAAACCTTATTCTATTGACATGAATGATCGACCCATAAATACAAAAAATTTGAGTTTTCATGAATCATCTTATGTATTAAAAATCCAAAAAAACTTAAATGAATATTTAGATATTTGGACTTTAATAGACAATATTTGGCATTTAAAGCCCTTGAAGATTGAATATATGAATATATGGAAAACAAATCAGGAAAAAGAAATGTTTTTAAAGAAAGGTAACGCCCTTAAAGATGAAAAATTATCTAATTTCTTGAGAATGCTTAATGTCTCAATTCCTCATAAAAGTTTTGATGTTATAAAATCTTACGCACTTTTATTAATTGATCAAGAAAGAAATTTAGTTGAGGCTGGATTAAATTTGTAGAATTTTCAAAATTTCTTTTTTTTTTCAGTAATTTTTTATACATTTTTTTCATCTCTAAATAGTGTTTAATTGAAGATATTTTGCTTGTTAGGGATGGTTGAGTTTTCTTACAAAAATGAAGGCTGTAGCATGGTTGTCTTGAGATGTATTGGGCCATCAAATTTTTTCTTAGAGAGAGTTTTATTTCCAACTGATATTCTTACTTTTATGGCCCCAAATGATTCTAGAGTTGAAATCTGGGGAAATGAATTATATGGCCCTAAGTTGGAAGAGAGAATAAGAATTTCTGCTGATAACGAAGATTCGACTTTAGTGGCATAGAACATATATTATCTAATTGTCTTCGAGTCAAAATTTTTTACAAATACCTAGTTTTTGTTGATATTATCAAACTAGTTTTAGTTTTATAGATGTATTATTTTTCTTCCTTTGCAATAGGTGGTTTCGTACCTTCTGCCGCTATCGCTGGAGTTTTACTTTTGGTTGGGTTAGGAGCCTTCTTTTATCTTGGTATTAAAGGACCGACAGATTATTAAATATGAGTTATCAACAAATTGTAATTTTAATTTTTCATAACCTTCTTTAATATGTCTACTCTATGGATTTAACCACTATTTTATTTATATTAAGCTTACCTTTCGTTTTATTAACAGTTTATTTTGGGACAAAAAATGATTTTTACGAGAGTGAAAACTATAAAGGTGATGGTTGTGCTCACGATGTTAAAAGGTAACTTTTTTACTAATTACCTCTAAATACACAGGTCCATCTAATACTAAAATTGCCAAACAGCTTTCTATGTTTCATTAGTAATTTTTTTTGCTTGCCTTATTACATGTTTCTATATCTTTTATGGTAAAAGAATGTAGGGCGGGACTTGTTATTCCACTGAGGTCAGGCCTTCCTCCAGGCCCTTGTCTATAAGTTCCAATTATTAAGCAATAGTTAGCTTTCGCAGAACCTAAAAAGATTAAGGAAAAAAGAAAAAATAATATTAAAGTAGAGTTTTTTTATTTTTCTTTAATAGCTTTTATTTTTTAAATGTAAATTGCTATTAATTAATTAGGTAATTTAATAATTTTTGGAATATCTAAAATTTGTTTTATATGGATTAATTCAAGGGTTGACGGAATTTATCCCTGTAAGTAGTACAGCTCATTTAAAAGTTATATCGCTTTTTTTAGGTATTGATGATCCTGGAGCCTCTTTGTCCGCTACTATTCAACTTGGAAGTGTTCTAGCCACAGCTTGGTATTTTAGGAATGATATTTTTAATTTTAGAAGTCACTCTTCAAAAAAATTTCTTGAATACCTCTTACATGGAAGATTATTAAAGTCTATTTTGATTGGCACTATACCAATTGTTTTGCTTGGTGGGAGTGTAAAAATATTTATTCCTTCTTTTTTTGAAAATGTTCTTCGTTCAAATTTATCAATAGCATTGGTCTCATTTCTGATGGCTTTTTTTATGTACTTGGCAGATAGTTCGAAAAGAGGTTCTATTAATATCAAAAACCATAATTATTCAAATAGTTTTTTTATAGGTTTCTTTCAAGCATTTGCAATTTTTCCTGGTGTTTCCAGATCGGGGGTAACTATTTCTAGCGCTTTAATATCAGGATGGGAAAGAGGCGATGCTGCAAAATTTTCTTTTCTTTTAGGGATGCCAGCTATTTCTCTTGCTGCGATTGTTGAGTTTATTTCTTCTTTTAATGATTTTTTTTCAATAGGTTTCCCCCCTCTTTTTGTTGGTCTTATTACGACATTTTTGTCCTCTTTATTAGCAATAGATTTCTTATTAAAGTATTTTTCTTCAAATGGGTTGAAAATATTTATCATTTATCGAGTAATTTTTGGTGTTGTAATTCTTTTGAATTTATAATTTGATGAAAAAAAATCCTTAGCAATTGTGTTAAGGTTTTAAAAAAAAATCTTTCAAATGAACATTTTTATATCTTTTCAATTAGGTGAAGTGGAAGTTTCAAATCTTACTATATTGGTTTTAGCTTTTTTTTCTTCTTTTACATTCGTGGCAGTTGGCATAAGTTCATATAAACTATACAAATCTCTTATAAATGAAGAGGATAAGTAATCGGAACGGCGGGATTTGAACCCACGACCCCCACTACCCCAAAGTGGTGCGCTACCAAACTGCGCTACGCCCCGTGACTTTACTATAAAGATTAGATTGTTTTAAATGTTATTCTTTATAGGATTGTTATCAGATCTCAATACACACTTGTCAACTTCCCAATTAAAGTTTTCCCATATATGTTCTTCTAATTTATAGTTGCTTCCAGTAAAAACTCCTAACTTAACTTTTGTAGGTGAAGCGGAACAATACTGCCTGCTTCCAGCTGATGCAAGATATTGTTGATGGTATTGTTCCGCATAAAAGTATGAATTAATCATTTTTATTTCCGTTTCAATTAAACCAAGATTTTTTTTGCTTAGTTCCGTTTGATATTGTTCCTTACTGGCTAAAATGTTTTTAATATTATTTTCATTTTTGTAATATATTGCTGATCTATATTGTGTTCCCATATCATTGCCTTGCCTGTTTTTTTGAGTAGGGTCATGACATTCCCAAAACATTTTTAATAGATCACTTACATCTATTTCTCTTTTATCCCATATAACTCTTACAACTTCTGAATGTCCAGTTAGGCCAGAACATACTTCATAATAGGTTGGATTGTTTTTTTCACCTCCAGCATATCCTACAGAAGTTGTGACAACTCCAGGAAGTTTCCAAAAACATTTTTCAGCTCCCCAGAAACAACCACATCCAAAAATTATTTCATCCTCTTCTACATTAGGATCTTTTTTGATATCTGTTTTTAATATTCTATGTAATGAATAAGCATCATTCGTTAAATTTACCTCCTCATTATTCATAACGTTTTTCAGAAATTTAAACATAATTTAAATTTTTATTATAAGTAAAAAAAATTACTTTAGCCCTTAACAATTCTGGTAGCTAGTTCTCTTTCCCAAAGTTGTTTATATAACCCATTTACTTTTACTAAATCTTTATGAGCCCCTTCTTGTACTATTTCTCCTTTATCCATT
Organism: Prochlorococcus sp. AG-347-K10; assembly: GCA_003278955.1. Classification (GTDB taxonomy): domain Bacteria; phylum Cyanobacteriota; class Cyanobacteriia; order PCC-6307; family Cyanobiaceae; genus Prochlorococcus_A. The sequence continues at coordinate 57,780 of QCCB01000001.1, read as the reverse complement.
ACTAAAACCCTATCACAGGTAGCTGCAACAGAAAGTTGGTGACTAATCATTATAATTGTTTTATTACTTCTATCACTCATTTCATCTATTATTCTTGCTGCTGTTTTATTATCTACGCTTGCTAAAGCATCATCAAGAACAACAATAGGAGAATTAACAAGTAATGCTCTTCCTAGTGCCGTTCTTTGCCTTTGTCCGCCACTTAATGTAATACCTCTTTCACCAACAATAGTTTTAAATCCTTGTGGAAAACTATTGATATCATCAATTAATCCAGCTTTTGTTGCGCTTTCTTTAACTAAATATTTAGAAGCTTTGGGTTCTCCAAAACTTAGGTTTTCTGAGATTGTAGAAGTAAATAAGAATGCTTCTTGAGGAACGATTGAAATATTTTTTCTAAGATCGCTTAATTTTAATGTTTTTACATCAATTTCATCTAAAAATAATTGATTATCTGGAATTTCGATAATCCGTCCTAGAGACTTTGCTAGTGTTGTCTTGCCACAACCTACTGGGCCAACTATTGCAATAAGTTCTCCAGGATAAATTTTAAAATTGAGACTATTTAATGAATTAAATTTTGATCCTTGATACTTTATTGTTAAATTTTTTGCTTCTAAGAATCCTTTAACTTTTCTTTTTAAAAATTTTGTTTCTACTCTATCTACAATATTAGGGTCGTTCTGAAAGATTTCTTCCACACGATCTAAACTTACTTGACCAAGTTGAAAAGTATTTAAAGTAAAACCTAATAGAGCTGTTGGGAAGACAAGTCTTTCTACATAAAGAATTAAAGCTACCAAACCACCTATCGAAATAAATCCACTTTCTAATTGAAAAGTTCCTAATGATAATAAAATCAATAATGAAATTGAAGAAATCCCTTGTAACAAAGGGAATAGGGTACTCGCTGTTCTGGCAAGTTTTATTGCTGAATTTCGATAAGCATTGTTATATATGTTAAATTCTTTTTTCTCAGCATTCTCTTGAGCATAAATTTTGATAGCACTTATGCCAGAAAGATCTTCTTGTATTAGATCACTAAGTTTTGATAATGATTCCTGTTGAGCTTTTCTTTGATTAACCATTCTACCGCCGAATAGACTTACAATTCCAAGGATTAATGGAAATATCATTAAAGCTGATATTGTTAATGTTTTATTAATCAAAAACATTGAAGGAATAGTGAATGAATAAGCTAATACAATGTTGCATAAGCTCAGAACAGTGAAGCCTAAAAGTCTTCTTATGTTTTCAACATCGCTTGTAGCTCTACTTATAATATCTCCACTCCCTTTTTTTTGGATCCATTCTGGATCTTGAATAAGCAAATGTTCAAATAGTTTTTGACGAAGATTCACCTCTACTTTTCTACCTATGCCGAAAACAATTTGTCTTGAAAATAATCTTATTAAACCCATACAAGTTGCTAAAAATATTAACCATAAAGATTTAGAAATAACAAAATCTGAAGAAAATCCATTTTGTAATTGGTCAATTATATTTTTCACTTCCAAGGGTATTACAACACTTAATATATTTACTATTAAGAGAGCTAAAGCTCCATAAAAAAATTCTTTTTTGTAAGGTATTAAGTATTTAGATATAATTTTTATCTTTAGATTTTTCATTTTATTTTGCCGATATGATTAAGATAATGTTTCATTTTTGAATATGTGAGCTAATTTTATAAATGATTCTTTAATTATTTATGGGTAACGAGCAAACTCATCCATTACATGAAACCGACAAAAACATTATAGATTCCCTTATCACTAAAAAAACAGCAGAAGATCTTGACTATATAAATTTAGCAAGATTAATAAATCGTTACACCAATTTCCCTGGAGAAAGTGAAATTAAAAATGATATTGAAAAAATTTTGAAATTTTGGAAAATAACTAAAAATGAACTTTTTGCAAAAACAAAAAATATTTGGTCAAGAAGCTTCAGGCCTTCTAATACAAATAAAGATTTAATTGGCTCAGGTTTTGATACCTCAAATTAAATTTTACCTGCAAAATTTTTTCAATAAATAAATGTCTTCTAACCTATCAAACGCTGAAATCCTAAATAAATTGTTAGAGGGAATTAACCTTGATGATTTATCTTCTAGAGTTTTAATGCAAAGATGGCTTAAAGATGAAATTTCAGATGTTGAAACAGGGGCTTTTTTGAGTGCTTTAAGAGCTAAGAGCTGTACAGGAATAGAACTGAGTTCTATGGCTGAGGAACTTTTAAATGTTTGCCAATTGCCAGTAGCAAGGCCAAATTTGCATTTGGTAGATACTTGTGGAACAGGAGGGGATGGAGCTAATACATTTAATATCTCAACTGCTGTAGCATTTGTTGCTGCATCTTGTGGGGTAAAAATTGCAAAACATGGAAATAAAAGTGCTAGTGGTAAAGTTGGCTCTGCTGATGTTTTATTGAATCTTGGTTTGAATTTAAATTGCTCATTAGAAAAAGTAATTACAGCAGTAAGTGAAATTGGAATAACTTTTTTATTCGCACCTGTATGGCATAAATCTTTAATAAAACTTGCTCCATTAAGAAAGACCCTTGGAATAAGGACAGTATTTAATCAACTTGGACCACTGGTAAATCCCTTAAGGCCCAATGCGCAAGTTTTGGGTGTTGCTTCTGAGGATCTTTTAGAACCTATGGGAAGTGCGCTTTTGAAAATGGGTATGAATAGAGCAATAGTCGTTCATGGTTCTGGAGGCCTTGATGAAGCTTCGCTTCAAGGAGAAAATAAATTAGTGTTTGTTGAGAAAGGTGAATTACGGTTTTCAAAAATAAATATTTCTGATTTTAACCATGAAAATATTTCTAACGAAAAGCTTGTGGTTTCTGATGTTGAGTCTAATGAGGAAATATTAAAGCATGTTTTAAATGGTTCCGGGAAAAAATCTCATATGGACGTTGTTGCCTTAAATGCTGCTTTAGTGCTCTGGGCATCTGGAATTGAGGATGATTTAAATAAAGGATTTAATAAAGCTTTATTTTCGATTAATCATGGAAATCCTTGGAAAAAGTTTTTACTCTTAAGAAATTATTTATCTACAAATTAATTAATATAGAATTAATGATTAATCCATATAAGAAAAACGCTAAATTAGTTTTAAGTAATGGAATAGTTTTCCCAGGGTTTTTTTTTGGTGCTTCTGGTACAGCCATCGGTGAAATAGTTTTTAATACGGGAATGACCGGATATCAAGAAGTTATTACAGATCCAAGTTATTATGGCCAGATATTAACATTCACTTATCCAGAGATTGGAAATACTGGTATTAACTTTGAAGACTCAGAATCTAATATTCATGTTAAGGGGATAATTGTTAGAAATTTTTCATCTAATAACAGCAATTGGAGATCTAAAAAGAATTTTGATCAATGGTTAGTTGAAAAAAATATAATTGGACTTCATGGAATTGATACAAGGGCTCTTGTTAAAATTTTAAGATCTAGTGGCGCGATGAATGGAGTTATTACCTCTCTAGATCAAACTGATGAAAGTTGTTTAAAGATAATTCATGATACTCCAATGATGGAGGGGTTAAATTTATCAAAAGAAGTTTCAACAAAGCAAAAATATTTATGGAAAAGTCATACACAAACAATATTTGATTTAAGAAAAATATATACTGAGTCTTCGAAAAAATTAAAAATAGTAGCAATTGATTTTGGTATTAAAAATTCTATTCTAAATAGACTTGTATCCCATGGTTGTGAAGTTTTGGTTTTACCCTATCGATCTTCTCTAACAGATGTTCTATCTTATAAGCCTGATGGTATCTTTTTCTCAAATGGTCCAGGCGATCCTTCTTCTGTTTCTGAAGGTATAGACTTAGCTAAATCACTTATTGAATACGGTGAGATACCTATGTTTGGTATTTGCCTTGGCCACCAAATTTTTGGATTAGCATTAGGAGGTTCAACTTATAAATTACCTTTTGGACATCGTGGTTTAAACCACCCTTGTGGTGAAAATAATAAAATTGAGATAACTAGCCAGAATCACGGTTTTGCTATTGATCCTAATTCACTTTCAAAGGAGACAGTTAGAATAACCCACTACAACCTTAACGATAATACTGTGGCTGGTCTAGAAGTTAATAATAAGCCAATATTTAGTGTGCAATATCATCCAGAAGCAGGACCTGGCCCACATGATTCAGATTATTTATTTAAAAAATTTGTTTCTCTAATGTTAGAAAGATGTTGACATATTGTTTTCTTTTGATTTGATAATTACATTTGATATATTAATTTTTTGGAGGTATTAGATCATAGAAGATTTCCAGAAGTTAACGGTTTCTTTAAGAGGAAACCTTGAGGTTAAAACAAACATTATTGTTTTTACTTTTAAAGGCCAACTTGATGCTTTCTCTGAAAAACAATTTAAAACTTTTGTTACTAATAACTTAAAAAATGAGTTGCCATTTGTTATCGATCTTACAAAAATAGATTTTTTAGATTCCTCGGGTCTTGGGGCTCTTGTTCAAACTTCTAAAGAATGCAAAAAGTCGAAACTTGGTTTCTCTGTTGTTGGTAATTCGAGAGTGGCGCAAACAATTAAACTTGTTCGTTTAGGAGATTTTCTTAACTTGAAGTCAAGCCTTGAAGATGCAATAAATTATTTAAAGAATTGAATTATTGGATTAAAAACTTGGTTCCTTATGGATCTCCAGAGGATATAGGTGTTATTCAACTTGCTTGGCTTGGAGATTCAGTATGGGAACTTCACCAAAGACTAAGACATATTCATTTCCCTTTAAAATCAAAAGACCTCCATTTGTCTGTCGTGAACGAAGTAAAAGCAAAATCTCAGTCAAAATCATTAAGTCAAATCGAACATTTATTAAATTCAAATGAAATGGATCTAATTAGGCGTGCAAGAAATAAAACAAAGAGATATCCAAAGTCTTCAGACCCTATCATATACTCAAGAGCAACTGGTTTTGAAACTCTAATTGGCTGGCTATTTTTAAAAGATCCTCAAAGATTATCAACACTTTTTGAGTACTTAGAATTAAAAATGAATTGAACCTATGAAAAACTCCTCTAAAAAAAAATTTCCTGGCAAAAATAATAAAGAGTACAAAAGAAATTCAGATTTTCGTTATTACTCAAATAATACAAATCGTTTAGATAGAAATGAAAAACTTTTGAATAATTCTTCTAAAGATAAGAATGATGAAAATTCAAATAAAAACAATAAAAATAATACCTTCTCATCTTTAAAAAGAAGAAAACCATTATTAAATTCTAATACAGAATTTCCTAATAAAAATCTTGAAATTCATCAAGAGTTTACCAATAGGAGAAATTTTGATGATTGGATATGGGGTAAACACTCTGTTTTTGAGGCTCTTAATAATGAAAGAGCGATTAATAGGATTTGGTGTACTTCTGAAATCTTTTCTTCAGACAAATTTTATACTTTGCTTAAGGAACTTAAATCAAAAGGAGTCCTAATTGAAGAAGTTTCTTGGAACAGGCTATCGCAATTGACTTATGGTGCTTCACATCAAGGCGTCGCATTGCAATTGGCAAGCTCTAAAACAATATCCTTAGAAAAATTAATCGGTTCTTCTAAACACAATTGTGCAAATCCTATAATACTTGCTTTAGACGGTATAACTGATCCACATAATCTTGGTGCGATTATAAGATCAGCGGAAGCATTTGATTGCAAAGGCATCATAATTCCCCAGAGAAGATCTGCTGGATTGACGGGAACAGTTGCCAAGGTAGCTGCGGGAGCTTTGGAACACTTGCAAGTAAGTAGAGTTGTTAATTTAAATAGAGCACTTGATGAGCTTAAGAATAATGGTTTTCTTATTGTTGGCTTATCTGGAAATAGTCAATTATCTATCTCAAATTTTCTAGAAAAATCACCCTTGGTAGTTGTAGTTGGCTCTGAAGATAAAGGTATTTCTTTGCTTACTCAAAAAAAATGTGATTTTTTACTAAGTATTCCTCTTAAAGGTAAGACTTCAAGTTTGAATGCCTCTGTGGCGGCAGCAATATCACTCTTCCACTTAGCAATCAAATAATCTTATTTGTTAATGATCACTTTTTTAAAGATCGCTAAAATGTTGTTGTTTCAATACATTAATTTGATTCATAAAAAATTATTGAATTTTCACCACAAAATTGTATAGAATTTAACAAGAATTATAGGTCTAATAGGCCAAAAAAATTGATTAGAAACTTTGGCAACAAACTCGGTTTAGCCTGGTGGGCTAAAATTGAGACAAATCAACCTAGTGGCACTTACTGGTTCGGCCCATTTATTACTAAACGTAGTTTAAAAGAAAATATGTCTTCTTTTATTAAAGATCTTTCCGATGAGGGGGTTGAAAATATTAAACATAGTTTGGTTCGCTGCAAAAAAGAAGAACCACTAACTGTTTAATATTTTTAATTTTAAAAAATGAATTTTAATTCTTTAAGAAAAGAAATTACTGGTAATAATGCTTCTGTTAAAGAATTGGTTAATGATTTTTTTTCCAAAATTGATCAAAAAGATCCTGAAATTAATTCCTATATTTGTACAACTAAAAATAGTGCTATTGCTCAAGCTGAGAACATAGACAAATTAATTCAAAATAATGAAGAACTTCCTCCACTTGCGGGAATACCAATAGCGATTAAGGATAATATTTGCACAAAAGGTGTTGCTACTACTTGTGCAAGTAAAATGCTCAAAAACTTTATAGCACCTTATGAAGCTACAGCTTCAAGTAAATTATGGTCTTCAGGAGGAATTTGTTTAGGAAAAACAAATTTAGATGAATTTGCAATGGGTAGTTCAACGGAAACTTCTGTATTTGGTGTTACCTCAAATCCTTGGGACATTAATAGAGTGCCAGGAGGAAGTTCAGGAGGTAGTGCTGCTTCAGTTGCTGCTGGATTTTGTGCGGCAGCTATAGGTTCTGACACAGGAGGATCTATAAGACAACCAGCTTCTTTTTGTGGTGTTGTAGGTCTTAAACCTACTTATGGCAGAGTTAGTAGATGGGGGCTGGTTGCATTTGCCAGCTCGCTTGATCAAATTGGCCCCATAACAAATACTGTTTCAGATGCTGCTGAAATTCTTTATACAATATCTGGTAAAGATCCCTTCGATTCAACATGTCTTGATAAACCAGTTCCAAATTATTTGACTGATTTAAATAAATCTCTAAAAGGTTTAAAAATTGGAATTATTAAAGAATGTTTTGAACACCAAGGCCTTAATCCAGAAGTTAAGGAATCTGTTCTTTCTGGAGTTGAAAGATATAAAAACTTAGGAGCTGAAATTATAGAGGTTGAATGTCCTAGATTTAACGACGGTATTGCTACATATTATGTAATTGCCCCATCTGAAGCTTCCGCAAATTTAGCCAGATATGATGGAGTTAAATATGGCTACAGATCAAGCGAAGGATCAAATCTTATTGATATGACATCAAAAAGTAGAGCTGAAGGATTTGGAGATGAAGTTCAAAGAAGAATTTTGATAGGAACTTATGCTTTATCAGCTGGTTACAGTGATGCCTATTATAAGAAAGCACAAAAAGTTAGGACACTAATAAGAAATGATTTTGATAATGCTTTTAAGAAAGTAGATATTTTATTAACACCTACTTGTCCAACAACTGCTTTTTTGAAGGGTGATTTTATCAATGACCCACTTTCAATGTATTTGTCTGATCTTCTAACTGTTCCTGCTAATTTAGCCGGACTCCCAGCAATCAGTATTCCTTGTGGTTTTGACACTAAAGGATTACCAATAGGAATGCAATTAATAGGTGATGTATTAGAAGAAGATAGAATATTGAATGCCGCACATATTTTTGAAATTGATGCTCAAGTAATTAAGAATAGACCTTTATTCTAAATTTGTATTAATAATTAATTTGTAGGCACAAAGTATAGATCTTTTAGAAATCTTCTCTATCTTATATATATAAATTATTTGAAAATGGGTTTCGTTCCGCTACATAACCACAGTGACTACAGCTTACTTGATGGGGCAAGTCAAATATCAAAAATTGTTGATAGAGCTTCTGATCTTGGAATGGAATCTATAGCTCTTACCGATCATGGAGTTATGTATGGTGTTCTTGATTTGGTCAAAAAGTGTAAAGAGAAAGGCATAAAACCAATTATCGGTAATGAGATGTACGTGATTAATGGATCTATTGACGATCCTCAACTTAAAAAAGAAAAAAGATATCATTTGGTTGTGTTAGCTAAAAATTATACTGGTTATAAGAATTTAGTGAAGTTAACAACAATCAGTCACTTAAATGGGATGAGGGGTCGAGGCATTTTTTCTAGACCATGTATTGATAAAAGTCTTTTAAGTAAATATAGTGATGGTCTAATAGTTTCTACAGCTTGTCTTGGTGGAGAGATACCCCAGGCTATCTTAAAAGGTAGATTAGAAGTAGCAGAGGATATAGCTCTCTGGTATAAAAAATTATTTGCAGATGATTTTTATCTTGAAATACAAGATCACGGCTCTATTGAGGATAGAATAGTTAACGTTGAATTAATAAAAATTGGGAAGAAACACCAAATAAAAGTCATCGCTACCAACGATGCACACTACTTATCAAATATGGATGTTGAAGCACATGATGCTTTGCTTTGTGTATTAACAGGAAAACTAATAAGCGATGAAAAAAGATTGAGATATACCGGTACAGAATATATTAAAAGTGAAAATGAAATGCTTGAACTTTTTAAAGATCATATTGATGATGAATCAATTAGTGAAGCAGTAAACAATACAGTAGAGATTTCTCAAAAAGTTGAAGTATTTGATTTGTTTGGTACTTATAGAATGCCAAAATTTCCTCTTAATGAAAATACAGATTCATTTTCTTTCCTAACACATTTATCTAACAAAGGTCTTATGAAAAGACTAAAAAAAAATGATTTTACAGAAGTTGATGAGAATTATAAGGAAAGGTTATCTTCTGAATTAAAAATTATTAAAGATATGGGTTTCCCAGATTATTTTTTGGTTGTTTGGGACTACATCAAATTTGCAAGAGATAACTCTATCCCTGTAGGACCAGGTAGAGGTTCTGCAGCAGGTTCACTAGTAGCTTATGCCCTTCAAATTACAAATATAGATCCTGTTGAGCATGGATTGTTGTTTGAGAGATTTTTAAATCCAGCAAGAAAGTCTATGCCTGATATTGACACTGACTTTTGTATTGACAGGAGAAATGAAGTTATTGATTATGTGACTAATCGTTATGGAGAGGATAAAGTTGCGCAAATTATTACTTTCAATAAAATGACTTCTAAGGCGGTTTTAAAAGATGTTGCAAGGGTTTTGGATATACCATATGGAGAAGCGGATAGATTGGCTAAGTTAATACCGGTTGTAAGAGGGAAACCTTATAAATTAAATCAAATGATTGATAAGAACTCTCCCAGCCATGAGTTTAGAGATAAATATATTAATGATAATAAGGTAAAAAAATGGGTTGATTTAGCTATGAGAATTGAAGGAACTAATAAAACATATGGAGTTCATGCAGCTGGAGTTGTTATCGCATCAGAACCTCTTGATGAGCTTGTACCTCTACAAAGGAATAATGAAGGACAAATTATTACCCAATATTCTATGGATGATATCGAATCACTTGGATTATTGAAAATGGATTTCTTGGGTCTTAAGAATCTTACAATGATTGAAAAGACAGTTTCACTTATTAATAAATCTACTGGAAAGAAAATAAATATTGATGAGTTGCCTCAAAATGACTGTAAAACCTTTGAGCTTATTGGGAGAGGGGATCTTGAAGGGATTTTTCAACTTGAATCTTCTGGAATGAAACAGGTCGTAAAGGATTTTAAACCAAACTCTCTAGAAGATATTTCGTCCATTCTTGCTCTTTATAGACCTGGTCCTCTGGATGCAGGCCTTATACCTAAATTCATAAATAGAAAAAATGGGAACGAAAAGGTTGATTTTCCTCATCCTTTTATTAAGTCAATTCTCACTGAAACCTATGGGATTATGGTTTACCAAGAACAAATAATGAAAATTGCTCAAGACCTAGCAGGTTATTCCTTAGGTGACGCTGATTTACTTCGAAGAGCAATGGGGAAAAAGAAAGTTTCTGAGATGGTAAAGCATAGGAATATTTTTATAGAAGGCTCTATGAAGAAAGGTGTAAATGAAAAATTAGCAAATGATCTTTTTGATCAAATGGTTTTATTCGCAGAATATTGTTTTAATAAAAGTCACTCAACGGCTTATGGAGCTGTAACTTATCAAACTGCATTTTTAAAAGCCCATTTTCCTGTTGCATATATGGCAGCTCTTTTAAGTGTAAATTCTGGCTCTAGCGACAAGATGCAAAGATATATTTCTAATTGTTATTCGATGGGAATAGATGTTATTTCACCAAGCATTAATTTTTCTGGCGTTGATTTCACTATAAAGAATAATCAGATTTTGTTCGGGCTATCTGCAATTAAGAATTTAGGAGATTCTGCAATAAGAAATATAATTGAAAACCGAAATAGTTTTGGAATTTTTAAGTCATTATCTGATTTGTGCGATCGTTTACCTTCTAATGTTCTTAACAAAAGAAGTCTTGAATCTTTAATTCATTGTGGAGCACTTGATGAGTTTTCAAATGATAATAATAGAGCTCAGTTATTGTCAGATCTCGAACATGTTATAGAGTGGGCCTCTTCAAGAAATCGTGATAGATTATCTGGACAAGGAAATTTATTTGACTCTAAAAAAGAATTTTCTAATGTTGCTTTTTCAGATTCACAATTAGCTAAGGTTGATGATTATTCACTTATTGAGAAGTTAAAGTTGGAGAAGCAGCTATTAGGCTTTTATTTATCTGATCATCCCCTAAAACATTTAACTAAGCCAGCAAAACTTATATCACCCATAAGCATTTCGCAGTTAGAAGAAACAAAAGATAGAACCAAAGTCTCCTTAGTTGGAATGATCCCTGATTTGAAGCAAGTCACAACGAGAAAAGGAGATAGGATGGCTATAGTTCAGCTAGAAGATCTTTCTGGAAGTTGCGAAGCAATAGTTTTCCCAAAAACCTATGTAAGATTATCAGAATTTCTATTGACTGATACTAGATTATTGGTTTGGGGAACAATAGATAAAAAAAGTGATAAGACTCAATTAATTATTGATGATTGTAGAGAAATAGATAACCTTAAATTGCTTATTATTAATCTTGAAAGTTCACAAGCCTCAGATGTAAGAGTTCAAAATACTTTGAGAGACTGTTTAATTAAATTTAAACCAGATAAAGGTAGATGTGGAATCAAGATTCCAGTTTTAGCTGCAGTAAGTTGTAAAAATAATGTTACCTATGTTAAATTTGGGGAACAATTTTGCATTGGTGATATACAGGGAGCATGCAAATTATTAAAAGATAAATCATTCCAAGTTAATTTGAAATCTTTAGTTTCCTGGGATTAACTATTCTCATCAAAATTTTGAGTTGCAGGTTTAAAGGCAGCTTTTGCTCGTTGTATATTCATTGGAATATTTTCAATACCGAAAAATGATCCAGGCTCCTTATCCCAACTAGCGGATAATATTCCAAAACTTAATCCTGCTAGACCTAATAAGAAAAACAAGGCTGAAATTGCAATAGTTGAGGACGGAGGTATTTCAGCAATATTTCTTGTGACGATAACATAGCTAACAACAAAAACTGACATTCCTAATACTGTCGGTATTCCTGCTGTAAAAAATATTCTTCTTGCCATTCTATCAGCGACATATTTAGGTATTCCAGTTGATGTTCGCTTTTGGGGGGTTACTGTATTAGGCGTTTTTTCTAAGTTAGTAAATGCTGATTTCTCAGGAATATTTTTTTTCTTTTTATTTTGTGTCTTTTTTTTGGATTGCTTTTTTTTCATTAATGGAAATCATCCTCTGATTCCAATTTTCTTAACTAAATCCTGATATTTATTAACGTTTTTGTCTTTTATGTAAGATAGTAATCTTTTCCTTTTACCTATCATTTTTAATAATCCCTGCCTTGAAGCGAAATCATGAATGTTTCCTTGGAGGTGGTCACTTAATTTCGATATCCTTTTAGAAAGCATCGCCACCTGCACTTCCACTGAACCTGTATCAGTAGAATGAACTTGATGAGTTTCAATCAGCTTCTGTTTTTCTGCTGTATCTAATGACATAAATTTATTTTCCTTTAATACATATAATACTACGTCATCTAGCTAAATTACTACTATCGTTATCCAGATAATTCATGGCTAATTTCAATAAATTTTCAAATGATAAATTATTTTCTTTTTTAGTAAGTAGATCTACTTCTTTATAAAGAATTGGAATGATGTGCTTTATTTCTTTATCTTTGTAATTTAATGATTTAAGGGTCAACTGAAGGTCCTCCATCATTTTATTAATTTCAGGATCCTTAATCTCTAGTTCATCGTTCCTTTTTTTTTCTTCAAATAGAATTTCACTTTTAAATTTATTTTTTAATTCTAGAATTAATCGATCACTCATTTTTTGTCCTATCCCAGGTACGGAACAAATTAATTTTTTGTTTTGTGTTTTTATTGCATTGATAACTTCGCTAATAGAAAAATTATTTAATATCCCCATACCAATTTGAGAGCCAACACCTCGAATACTTAAAATTTCAATAAAAAAATTCTTTTGATCTTTTGATGTAAAGCCAAATAATAAATCAGAATCTTCTTTCTTAATATGTTTTATCCAAAGAGTGATGTTTTTATTAGTAATCTGATTTGTTTTTAATTTGAGAAAAAAGGTTTCAAGTATTTGTATTTCGTATCCTAAACCTTGACAATTTACTAAAACAAAAAATTTTTGATTATTTTGCCAAAGATCAACTAGTTCCCCACTAATCCAACTAATCAATTAACCACCATCCACTTGACAACCAATTAGAGCACCTGCAGTTCCTCCTGCCGGGACTGCCCAGAATCTATCTTTTCCTCTAGTGGAGGACAGAGCTAATCCAGCCCCAAGAAGACCGCCAATAACTGAACCTTCACTGCAATCATTGTCATCAACTTTTTGCGCTTGCTCACCTCCACAAGGGATTTCTACATCAACTACATAATTTTTTACGTAGCCTGGACTTGATTGTGTTCCGGGAATATATTCTTCTCTGTATTCTTTTCTAGTGCATGTCGCAGCCTTTGGAGTTGATGCTTTTGCTTGGAGGAATGGAGAAAAGAAAAATATTGCAAACAAGAGTAATTTCATCACTAAACAAGTATTTTTTTTATATTATATCTTTTTACGTATTTTGGTTGAAGATATAATAGTTCCTAATAAAACGAGTAGAGCGCCTAAAAAAAAATTTATGTTTATTATTTCACTAAAAAACAAAACACCCCAAATAGAACCGAACAAAACCTGTAAATAGTTAATTGTTGAAGCTTCAGAAGCAGGTAAATTTTTTAATCCTATAGTCAAGAAAGTTTGACCTAATTGAGTAAATAATCCAATACCAATTATCCAAACTACTTCATTCCAATTTGGGGTAACCCAGTTGATTAAAACAATTGGCAATAATGTAATAAAAGAAACAAGTGGAAAATATTCAATGATTACATAAACATCTTCAGTGAATGAAAGTTTTTTAACTGTAACGTACGCCAATGCAGTGAAGATTGCTCCAAGAAATGCTATCGAAATTGATATTTTTTCAATTTCAACGCTTATATTTGATAATTGGCTTGGATTTAATATTACAAATATTCCAATCCATCCAATAATTAATGCAAAAATTAAATTGCGAGTTATTTTTTCGTTTATAAAAATGCCAGCAAATATAGATATAAATATAGGATATGTGTACTGAATAACTGTAGATATACTAAGAGGCATATTTCTTATTGCATAAAAAATACAAACTAAAGCTAATGTTCCTAAAACACCTCTTAAGATAAGTAAAGGTCTATTATTGCCCCAAGGATTTATATTTTTTAGATTAATTATGAGCAAAGTAATCATTAAACTTAACAAAGATCTGAAAAAAACTAATTCATAAATAGGTATCCTTCTATCAATATTTTTTACGCACAAAGTCATCAAACTGAAGAAGAATGAAGCTAATACCAAATTAAACTTATTCAAAGAATTAAATTTTTTTTCTAATACGGCGATATTTATCATTTAAAAAATAGTTTTATTGTGAAATTAAGTAGATTCTTATTTGATTTTGACCTATAACAAATAAATCATTATCTAATTTTGATAAAAATCTCAATGGTTCATTCTATACACCCAAGAACTATTCAAGAGGTTAAGGAAAAGGCGGATATTGTGGACGTTATATCTGAACATATTGTTCTTAAGAAGAAAGGCAAGGAATTTGTTGGGATTTGCCCTTTTCATGATGATACTAAACCATCTATGACAGTATCACCTGGTAAACAATTCTATTATTGTTTTTCTTGTGGTGCCGGTGGTAACTCTATTAAATTTTTAATGGAATTTACTCGTGCAAATTTTTCAGATGTTGTACTTACTCTCGCTAAAAAAAATAATATTAATGTTGAAAATCTCGAGGGTCCCCAAGTAGAAGCTTATAAAAAACAATTATCAAGAAAAGAAGAACTTTATAAAATATTAAGAGTCACTAAAAATTGGTTTAAGTCTCAATTAAATAATTCTCTTGGTATTGAAGCTATGAAATATTTAACATCAAAGAGAAACTTGAGTAACAAGATTATTGATAACTTTGAATTAGGTTTTGCCCCAAATTCATGGAATGATTTATTCAACTATCTATCTAAGGTAGAAAAATTTCCTATTAATTTAATATTAGCTTCAGGTCTTGCAATTTCTAAAGATAATTCTGACAAGATTTATGATCGTTTTAGAAATAGATTAATTGTACCAATACATGATATGCAGGGAAGAGTAGTTGCTTTTGGTGGAAGGTCTCTTGATGGACAGGAACCTAAATATCTTAATTCTCCTGAATCAGAGATATTTGAAAAGGGTAAAATGTTGTTTGCATTCGAAAAAGCCTCTAGCAATATTAGGAAAAGAGATAAGGCTATTATTGTTGAAGGCTACTTTGATGTGATTTCTCTTCATTCAAAGGGTATTACCAATTCTGTGGCTTCTCTAGGTACCGCATTAAATAAGTATCAAATTTCTCAACTATGTAGATGTACAGATAATAAAAATATAATTTTGAATTTTGATTCTGATAATGCAGGGATTTTAGCTACAAAAAGAGTAATTAAAGAAGTCGAGAGTCTATCCCTTAATGAACAAATTAATCTTAAGATACTTCAACTAAGTGATTTTAAAGATCCTGATGAATATTTGAATAGTCATACTCCTGAAGATTATTTTAATTTAATTGATAATTCATCCTTTTGGATTGATTGGGAGATTGAACAGATCTTTAAAGATAAAGATTTAACTAAGTCTGAAATTTTCCAGAGTGTTATTTCGTCATTGGTAAAATTGTTGAGTAAATTACCTCAATCATCAACCAGAACTCATTATCTACAAAAAGTCTCCGAACAATTAAGTAAGGGACAAGCTAGGTTAGCAATACAGTTTGAACAAGACTTAAGAAATCAAGTAAAGGGATTTCGATGGCATGGTAGATCAAAAAAATTTGAACAACCAAATGAAATTTCCCGACGGGAGAAAAATGAATCGGAAATAATTTTTTATTATTTACATTGTCCAGATCTTAGACAATTTATTCGTGATGAATTTCTTAAAAGAGAAATTAATGCTTTTAATACTAGTTATATGCAAAGTTTATGGGAAGCTATTTCAAAAATTGAACAAAATAATTTGGGTTTAAATTATTTAAATGAATTAAAACAAACCAATAGTCAAAATCTTAAAAAAGATTTTTCTTCTATTAACTTAATTTCACTTCTGCCTGATTACTTAGCTCTCAATAATCCTGAATCATCAAATAAAATTAATATTTTTATTAATCCAAATGAGTTGTTTTTAACGTTGCTTAGTAATCCTAAAGATAATTTACTAGGAACATTATCGCTTCTTGAGAAATATAATTCTCTTAAAAGATGTAGGCACTTAATCGAGTCTTGGGGATCTCAAAGATTAAAAACTTTAGAAAATTGTATATCTATTTTAATTGATAATCCTTCTTCAGGTTCTACAAATACAAATAAAGAGATAGATGATCTTTTTAAGGATTTAAACTCAGATGCGATAAAATTTCAGGAATTATATTACTTAGAAAGGCAACATATTAATTTTTTAGATAAACAACGTTGTGGCAATTTCATAGCTAGTTAATATAAGAAATTTTAATTTATAGGCAGTATTTTTTAATCAAGTTTTTAACTTTTTTGGGTTTATCTTCAAGAACATAAGCTTCTACTTCTTTCGCATAAGTTCCAGAAAAATTTGAACTAGAGAACTCTAATGCTTTTCTTTTACTTTGATGCAATTTGCTTTCTAATTTTTTTATATCCCCTATTGTTTTATTGTCATTACATTTTTGTATCGCATGAGTTGCTTCGTGTCTTAATGCTTTTCTTATTGCTCTTTCTGTTTTGAAGTTATCTTTATTTGATTGTTGATTATTGTTTCTATAATTTGTTTTCCTTTTTGCATTTTCAGTACATATTATTATTTTATTTTCTTTAAAATTATGTAGCCCTTTTATTTCTTTGTTTAATAGACATTCAATTTTATTTTCTTCAAATATGTAGTTTGCTTTCGTTAATAAGTTAAGAATCTCTTTATCTAATTTGCTCAAAAATAATATGAATTCCATTCTATTTTGTTTACTTCAATATAGTCGGGATTTGTTCTATATCAGTTGTAGATGAGCGACTTAAGAAATTCTTATTCATCTTCCAACTTTGTGGATTTTTTGTAATGGCCCATGTAATTGCATTGTTGTTAAATCTTTTATTTAATAAATCAATCGTTTTCATAAGATTTGTTGATTTTTTTAAGACTTTCTGAGATTTGTAATTGATAACTGATTGCTGTAAATATTCGCTATTTGTTAAATCCTGCATTAAAACACCAGCTTTTGAGAATTTATATTCGGGATTATAAATTTCTTTAGATAATTCAACTACTATTTTTAAAATGCTGTTTGTGTCATCTGTTGCATTTGTAAGTTTTCTATGAGCACTTCTTTGATAATTTTGACTTGAATATTTACTGGTTCTAGCAAATACTCTAATATTGGATGATTGCAAATTCTGACTTCTCATTTTTTCAGAGGCTTTTATTGCGTGAGTTGCCAGTGCTTGAGTTAAGTCTTCTAATTTTGTGATAGGCGTGCCGAAACTCCTGCTCACCTGAATTTCTTTTTTTGATTTCTTGTTTTTTTCTATGGGCAGGCATCTATGGCCTTTCAGTTCTAATTGCAGTCTTTTCCCTACGATGCCTAATTTCTTAATGATTTCATTTTCTTCCATATCTCTTAGTTCTCTCGCATTTTTAATACCTTTACTTTGTAACCAATTAGAGGTTTGTTTCCCGACTCCCCATATCTTATCTATACTAATTCTTTTCAAATAATTATTCTCATTTTCGGTTCTAGCTAAATCAAATATTCCAGCTGAATAATCAATATTTTTAGCTAGTTTATTAGCAATTTTTGCTCTTACTTTATTTTCTCCTATTCCTACTGTTATGGTAATCCCTAGATTCTGATATATTAATGATCTTATGCTTCTTGCCCAAGGATATAGATTTTCATCATTAGGTCTAGAAATCGAGACGAATGCTTCGTCAATGGAATAAATTTCTATCTGTTCACAATAGTTTTTCAGTAAATTCATTAGTCTTCTGCTCATATCTCCATAAAGCGAGTAGTTTGAGCTTAAGACTGCTACATCTAATTTATTTAG
Source organism: Prochlorococcus sp. AG-347-K10 (assembly GCA_003278955.1). Classification (GTDB taxonomy): domain Bacteria; phylum Cyanobacteriota; class Cyanobacteriia; order PCC-6307; family Cyanobiaceae; genus Prochlorococcus_A. Next base: position 39,894 of record QCCB01000001.1, on the reverse strand, counting down.
TCTTTCTTTGACCTTAAAATACGGAATCCCCATTTTAATTTTCAAAGCTCGCGCTTCAGGGCTTCTTGCAATGATACATCCGTCATTATTAGATAAAATTACTACTGGTTTATTTCTCAAATGAGGATTAATATTTTGTTCACATGACGCGTAAAAATTATTAGCATCTATAAGAGCTATTGCATCAATATTTGAAATTCTCATAAATAGCTATGTATTGAATAAATAACAACTCCCCATATCTGTACATCAATATGGTTTTTAAACCTAAAATCAGGATAATTATGATTTTCTGATTTTAAATATAATTCATTATTTTTTATAGATAATCTTTTTATTGTAAATTCCCCGTCTATCATTGCAATGATGATATTTCCTGGCCTGGCTGTTAAGCTCTTGTCTACTATTATTAAATCTTTATCTTTAATTCCTGCATTTATCATTGAGTCACCTTTAACTCTAAGAAAAAAAGTGCTAAAAGGATTAGATATTAAATGTTCGTTTAAATCAATATTTTCTTCTGTATAGTCATCTGCAGGAGAAGGAAACCCTGCTGATACCGAATCAGTTAATAAGGGTATTTTAAATATTTTAGTAGTTGAGCCAAAAGAATCCAAGATGAAATTAATAGTATATATGTACTATATAGCAAAAAACAAAAAATAGTTAGTTATTAAACTTTTATAAATTAATTTTAGATTGAATCTAATCTTTTTAAGAACGATGGTAAGGGGAGTTGTTTGATATAGAAATAGCTCTATAGATTTGCTCGATTAGGATTAATCTAGCTAATTCATGAGGAAAAGTTAAAGGAGACAGGCTTAGTACAAGATCGGATTTTTCTTTTATATCTGAACTAACTCCATCAGTATCACCGATTAAGAAATTAATTTTTTTATTTTTAAAATTCAAGAGTAAGGAACATAGTTCAACTGAATTAAACTGTTTTCCTTCTTCACTTAGGCAGATAATAATATTGTTATTGGATTTAAGATTATTTAAATTAAAAGCCTTTAACTCATTAATGATAAGTTCAGGCATTCTTTTTTTGTATTGATTAATTCCATCTCTAATCCAAAGTTTCTTTATTTTGCCGATAGCATAAATTGCTAATCTATTACTCTGAATCATAAGTAAATATCAAAACTAATTATTCATCAAGAAGATAATTAAATTCATCATATAGTTCCTCTTCGGTTGTTAATTTCTTGGAAAAATTATCTTTTTTAGAATTCATATTAATTTGATTAATCTCACTTTTTCTTAGTGAGTTATTAACGTTAGAAGTCTCTTCTAAGGATTCTGAATTATCAATTAAAGAATAAAAAATTTTATTGGAATCTTCTGAATTAAGTGGATTGGTGATTAAATTATCATTATTAGTTATATTTATGTGATTATTTATATTTTTACTTTCGTTATTTAAATTTTTCTTTTTTTTAAATTTATTGAGTTTATCTAAATTTTTTTTTGATAAGCTCATGATATAAAGGATTAAATAAATTCATATTTAATTTAAACATATTATTTATCTTTTAGATGAATTCTAAAAACTATCATCAAAAAAAAAGATTTGGACAACACTGGTTGGTAAATAAAAAAATATTAGAAAAAATTAAAGAAATTGCTGTTCTTAATGAAAATGACTTTATTTTAGAAATTGGTCCTGGTAAAGGAGCTTTAACATCTAAGTTGTTAGATTCAGAAATTAAAAAATTACATGCAATTGAATTAGATAAAGATTTAATAAATTTATTAAATGAAAAATTCAATAATAATGATAAGTTTTCACTTCAGCAGGGAGATATTCTTTCAGTAAATTTAGATTCGATTAATAAGAAGATTACAAAAGTGATTGCAAATATTCCTTACAATATAACTGGCCCAATACTGGATATTTTCATAGGTCGATTGGGCATTATAAGAAACTATAATTACGAAAAAATAATATTTTTAATGCAGAAAGACGTTGTAGATAGGATTTTGTCAAAAGAAGGTAGTCCTAATGCTGGTGCGCTTAGTATAAGAATGCAACTTTTATCAAAAATAAAAAGAATATGTGATGTGTCGCCTTCATCATTTAGTCCGCCACCAAAAGTTTTTTCTTCTTTAGTAGTTTTCGAACCAATTAAAAATGATTTAAGATTAAATATTAGTCTAGAAAAATATATAGATAAACTTCTTCGAATTTCATTTAATTCAAGAAGAAAAATGCTTAGAAATACACTTAATTCAATACTTTCAAATGAAGAGATAAATGAATTATCTGAATCTTCAAAAGTATGTTTTAATTTAAGACCACAAGATATTTCAGTTGACCAATGGATTAAGCTTGCAGAAAATTGTATTAAAATTAAAAAATAAAAATTTAAGTATATGCAAGATTTAGCTAAAAAGAAAATTAATATAAAATCTCCTGCCAAAATAAATTTGCACCTTGAAGTTATTGGTAAAAGAGAGGATGGATTTCATGAGTTGGCAATGATTATGCAAAATATCGATCTTGCTGATTATTTGGAATTTGAAATTAATAATGAAGGTTTAATTAAACTTGAGTCTGATTGTAATGATTTAAGCCTATCTGATGATAACTTAATTGTTAAATCGGCAAACCTATTAAGGAAAAAATCAAATATTGATTACGGTGCGAATATATTTTTAAGAAAAAATATTCCAATTGGCGCAGGATTAGCTGGTGGATCCAGTAATGCAGCAGCAACATTAATTGGTCTTAATAATTTATGGGATTTGAAATTAGATCAAGAAACTTTATGTTCTTTAGCATCAACTTTAGGATCTGATATTCCCTTTTTTATAAATGGTGGTATTCAATTATGTTTTGGAAGAGGCGAAATTTTGGAGAAATTAGATTCAACCCTTGAATATGGAGCAATTCTTTTAAAAAATCCGAATGTATCAGTATCAACTGCTGAAACTTATAAAAAATATAGTAATAGATTTTGTGATCAATATCTTACTGATAGAGAAATGATTGAAAACATAAGAAAAAATTTAAGAGATAATGGTTTAAATAACTTAAATTTTGATAATCAACATTTATCTATTAAAAATGATTTGCAGTTAGTTGTTGAAAATGAAAATGATTCTGTAAAGCAGGCATTATATTTACTTTCTAAATTAGATAATTGTCTCACATTTTCAATGAGTGGATCAGGCCCTACATGCTTTGCACTCTTTAATGATATAGAGACTGCAAAAAAAGAATTAACTGCAAATTCTAAATTATTTAAAGATAAAGGTTATGATTCATGGGTTTGCACTTTCCTTGAAAAGGGAATAGCATTCATTTAAATTTTTTTTATATAAGATCTATTGTGGCTGATAATAGTAATGAGAATATTGAAAAAAACATTCCCGTAAAAGGACCTTTAAATTTTATTGTTGGATCATTAACAAGTTTTTTATTATTTATATTTTTTTATTTTTTAAGTAATAAAATTGCAATTTATTTTTCAGTACATAAACCGTCTAATTCTTCTGAAATAGTCCAAAATATTTCCTCTAGTATTAATACATTAATAATTGGATTATCTTTTTTGCTAACTTTTTCTTTTGCTTTTATAGGTATAGGCCTTTTTATTGTATTTATTCGCAGTTTTTTTCTGAAGAAAAATTGAATTGCCAATATTATTAAGAAAACACTTTCTTTGAATGTCTTTACATGACTTAGGCCTTTTAGTCCTTTTGCTGTCACCTGGAATGATTTTATCAATATTACTACTCATAACCTTCGCTGAAGGAGGGTGAATTATTCAAAGTGGTAGGATTATATATGTGATTAATTAGGTAATTAATTGTGGCTGGAACATTATTATTTAATGCTTTGAAAGAGGCAATTGATGAAGAAATGGCAAATGATGTAAATGTTTGCGTTATGGGGGAAGATGTTGGTCAATATGGAGGATCTTATAAGGTAACTAAGGATTTATATGAAAAATATGGAGAGTTAAGAGTCTTAGATACTCCAATAGCCGAAAATAGTTTTACGGGTATGGCTGTGGGTGCAGCAATGACTGGCTTAAGACCAATAGTAGAAGGAATGAATATGGGTTTTTTGCTTTTAGCTTTTAATCAGATATCAAATAATATGGGTATGCTTAGATATACAAGTGGCGGAAATTATAAAATACCAGCAGTAGTTCGAGGACCTGGAGGAGTTGGACGTCAACTTGGTGCTGAGCACAGTCAAAGACTTGAAGCATATTTTCATGCAGTTCCTGGCATAAAGATTGTTGCATGTAGTACACCAACAAATGCTAAAGGTTTAATGAAAGCAGCTATAAGAGATGATAATCCGGTTCTATTTTTCGAACATGTTCTCCTATACAATTTGTCTGAGGAATTACCTGAGGGTGATTATACTTGCGCTTTAGATCAGGCTGACGTTGTGAGAGAAGGGAAAGATATTACTTTATTGACTTATTCAAGAATGAGACATCACTGCCTTAAGGCTGTTGAAGAATTAGAAAAAAAAGGAATAGATGTTGAGTTAATAGATTTAATAAGTTTAAAACCATTTGATATGGAAACCATCTCAAAATCAATAAGAAAAACAAATAAAGTAATTATTGTTGAGGAATGTATGAAGACTGGTGGTATTGGTGCAGAATTAATTGCCTTGATAACAGAAGAGTGTTTTGATGATCTAGATGCCCGACCAATTAGATTATCTAGTCAGGACATTCCAACTCCCTATAATGGAAATCTTGAGAATTTGACAATAATCCAACCAAATCAAATAGTTGAAAAAGTTGAACACTTAATTAGTGGGAGTATATAGAAAATGAAAAGAAGGCAAGGTTGGCTTTTTTTTATTATATTTCTACTTACTTTATCTGTTTATCTATTAATAAATTATCCCTTACAGTTGGGATTGGATTTACAAGGGGGTTCTCAACTCACACTACAAATTATTAAAGGGGAAGGTAAGGTATCAAGGGATGAACTTGAAGCAGTTAATTCGGTTATAGATAAGCGCGTTAACAATTTAGGAGTTTCTGAGTCTAATTTGCAAACCCTAGGTGAAGATCAATTGATTTTAGAATTACCAGGCGAACAAAATCCATTAGTTGCTTCAAGGGTATTAGGTAAGACTGCTTTATTAGAATTTAGAACCCAAAAAGAAGGAACATCTACAGATTTAAAAACCCTGCAAATTCAGAGATTGAGTATTAAAGAATTAATTGGACAATATTCCTTTGCAGAAAAAAATCAAAATGATGATAATTTCTTAAAAGTTATTCAAGATGATCTTAAAGATATAGAGCAAGAATTGAATTACTCATCTACTAGTAATGATTTATATGGGAAGTTAATTGAAATTAAAAAGTATGTTGATAAAGAAATTACTAATTTATTTAATAAAACAGATTTATCTGGTAAAGATCTTATTAACGCAGGAAGGAGACAAGAACAAACCAATAGTAATTGGGAAGTTTTATTAACTTTTAGTAATTCAGGAGGTGAAAAGTTTGCAGAAATTACAAAGTCAATTGCTGGCACTAATAAACTTTTGGCTATCATTCTTGATGGCGAATCAATAAGTGAAGCTAGTGTTGGTAACCAGTTTGCTAGTACTGGTATTACAGGTGGATCAGCAACAATAAGCGGTAATTTTAGTGCTGAAAATGCTAGAGAATTAGAAGTTCAACTTAAAGGAGGCTCATTGCCATTGCCAATTGAAATAGTAGAAACTAACACTATAGGGGCGCTATTGGGATCCAAAAATATTTTAAAAAGTCTTTATGCAGCTATTAGTGGATTAATTTTTGTTGGAATATTTATGATTTTTAATTATAGAATTCTAGGTTTCGTTTCAGTTCTATCTCTAGTACTTTATGGTTTCTTTAACTTAGCCCTATATTCTTTAATTCCTGTAACTTTGACTTTACCGGGAATATCTGGGCTTATTCTTAGCATTGGTATGGCTGTTGATGCAAATATTCTAATATTTGAGAGAATTAGAGAAGAATTATATGAAGGCAATACTCTTTCAAGAGCTATTGATAGCGGTTATCAAAGAGCTAATTCATCTATAGTTGATGGTCATATTACAACTCTTCTAAGTTGTTTTGTATTATTTTTATTAGGAACAAATTTTGTTAAAGGTTTTGCAGCAACATTAGGTATTGGAGTTCTAATAAGCTTGTTTACCTCTTTAAATTGTTCTAAAACTATTTTGCGATTTTTTACAACATATCAATCTTTAAGACAAAAAAATCTCTATCTACCCAAGAATAATTTTTCAAATTAAATTTTTTGTTTCTAATTTCCCATGAAATTCAATCTTGAACTAATAAAAAATAAAAGAAAGATATTTAGTTTTTCAACTTTTCTTATTTTGTTAAGTCTTTTAGGAATTTTATATTCAACTTTTAATACTTCCTATAAGAAACCTATAAATTTAGGGATGGATTTTGTTGGAGGAAATGAACTAAGAATAGAAAGAGTTTGTGAAGAAGAATGTTCTAATCTTTCCCCTGATTCAGTTTTAGAAAATTTAAGAGAGATCTTTAGTAATAAAAACTTTATAAATAATATAAAATTACAATTCCAAAATAATAATAAATTAATTTCAATAAGAACACCTTATTTGAGTATCGAAGAATCAAATAATCTAATTACTAGTCTTGATAATATTATTGGACCTCTAAATTATGAGAGTAAGGATTCAAGGCTAATAGGTCCAAAGCTTGGAAAAAGATTACTTACTAATTGTGTTACTTCATTGTTGGTTTCTTTATTTGCAATATCTTTATATATAACTATTAGGTTTGATAAAAAATATGCATTATTTGCATTATTAGCTTTATTCCATGATTTATTAATTGTTTTTGGTATATTTTCCTGGTTGGGAATTATATTATCTGTCGAGGTAAATAGTTTATTTGCGGTGTCCTTGTTAACTATTGCTGGTTATTCTGTAAATGATACTGTTGTTATTTTTGATAGAATTCGTGAGAATTTAAAATCAAAGGAAGAAGGCTATAACGAAACTATTCAATTATCAGTAAACGAATCATTTAGGAGAACAACTTTTACTAGTATTACAACCCTTATCCCATTATTAAGCATAATTTTGTTTGGATCTTACTCGCTGTTTTGGTTTTCTTTGGCCTTATCATTAGGAATTATTGTTGGAAGTTATTCAAGTATTTTATTGGCTCCATCTTTGTTGCTTAAAGACTGAGCTTAAGATTCTCATTTTATGAAACTGAATTACTATTTGATAATTTTATTTTCTTTAGTTTTAATAGATCTTTCTACTGAGCTAAGAATATTATTTGATCATTTTACTTTTAGTTCTCTATATTTTGCTATTGGTAAACATCCATTAGCTATCTTTATACTTTTTTCATACCCATATTTATATAAAAAATTAATTAAGTAGTTTTTAAATATCTTTAAATGATTCTTTGATTAAAACCTGTATTACTACAGCTAATGGAAGAGATAGTATTAAGCCTAATGGACCAAAAATGAAGGTAAATCCAAATTGTGAAATTAATGTCAAACCAGGAAGTAGGTTTGCTTTTTTCTTCATTATAGATGGCATTATGATATAGCTTTCAATATTTTGAATGATTACATATGATCCTAAAACTGCCAGTGGTTTCCAAAAATTATCTAGTAGTGCAATTGAGATTGGAAATATACCACTAATAACTGGACCTATATTCGGAATTATATTAAGAACCATTGCTATTAAAGCATTTGAGACAACGTATTTGACATCTAATATAGATAAAACAATTAATGATAATAAACCTACTGATAATGAGCTTATGACCATAGAAAAGGTCCAATTTGCTAATGCAATATTGCATTTTTCGAGAATATTTCTAAATTTATTACGGTAATTTTTTGGTATTAATAGAAGTACATTTTCTTTATATTGTTTTGGTTCAATAGAAATCATCAAACTCACTGCTAATACGAATATTAATCTCAAAAGACCTGAACCTAGATTCCCCGCAATATTAATTAAATTCTTAAAACTTTCTTGAATAGCTTTTGCAATAGTTGAGACATCTGGAATGGTAACTACATTATTTATTAAACTGAATATGTCTATAACATTTTCTGATTGTTCGCCATAAAATAAGCTATTAAATTTGTTCAGATTTGTATTGATCAATAGATTTATTTTTGATAAACCATTTGGAATGTCAACTAGTATTTCATTGAATTCTTTTATAAACGGAGGTAATACAAGAATAAAAATAGTAAATATTATTACTGATATGACGGCTAAGACAAGAAACAAAGAAATTGTTCGAGGAATTTTTAAACCTTTTTGGATTTGATTAGATAAATTACATACAATATTTGAAATTACTAAAGAACAAATTATTAGTAGGAGAAAATCCCTTAAAGTCCATACAATTAATAAAGTGATTAATATTACTACTAACTTGAAATATGATGAACTATTCAATTTTCATAATATTCTACTTCTTTTCAGAATATCCTAATCCATTTGATTTGGCATAACTATTTGCAAATCTCATAAATCTGTCAAAGTCTGGTGTGTTCTTCCATATATAAACCGCTTCTAAAAATATTGGTTCTCCATCAACAAACTTTACTTTAACTTCTCTAGTTAATATTTCACCTTCAGTATCAATCATACGCATACCCGTTATTTCACCGTCTGTAATTGAGGATAATGCCTGAGGTTTTTCAAACAAAAATAATGCTTGACCGGTGGTACCATCTTTACTCCTAGTCAGTCTTATTTCTGGCACTACTGGTTCATCAGTTCCCTCATAAAATTGTATTTTTGCAGTTTTATTTGTTGTCATAATACTCGGTAGATGATTTTTTATCTTAGGAAATATTTTTCATATTCGTTTGTAGTTATTTTATAAAACATTATTTATTAACTCTAGGATACTTTCATCATATTTTTTATTAGTTAAATCTATTATCTTTATATTAGTTTTGCCGACCTTTTCATATTCATAACACTTATCATAATAATCTAAAACTGATCTGCAAACTAAGTCCCATTTCTCATTATGAATTGATTCAAGAGCTATTTTTGTTCTTTGCGGTCCTAGTCTTTTTTTTATCCTTAGTACTGATTCTTTGAGTTTCTCTTTTGTAAATACACTATAAGTATCTATTAATTCATCTAACCTGTTAGATTCGCTCCTTATAATTTCAATCCTCCTAGAATTTTTCATCTGATTGAAGAATTCATGAGGAATTTTACATTTACCTATATTTGCACTTTCAGCTTCTACAAAAATATTATTAGAAAATATAAAAGAATTTAATTTTTCTGCAATTATATTTTCAAATTGTTCATTTGAGGGTTGTTTTTTCATTCCTAAACCTCCAAATGTACTTCCTCTATGACAAGCAAATCCTTCAAGATCAATAGTTTGATATTTATATTTCTCAAGTAATGATAATAATCTTGTCTTCCCTGTTCCTGTTTTCCCGCCAATAACTACTAAATTCAACTTATTTGAAAAACTATCTAATACCCATCTTCTATATATTTTGTATCCGCCATTAAGTGTAACTATATTTAATTTAAATTTATCTAATAACCAACCAATACTTTGTGAACGCATTCCTCCTCTAGAGCAATATATCCTGATAAATAATTCATTATTTTTATTAGGAATAGTTGTATGAGAATCAATACTCTTGAAGAAATTATCAAGAAGTAATTCAATTTTTTTTTCAAAAAATTTTAATCCCTCTGTGACTGCTTTTTTTCTACCTTCTTTTTTGTAAATTGTACCAATTATAGATCTCTCATCATCATCAAATAGTGGAATATTAATAGAATTAGGCATGTGTCCTTTATAATATTCACTCGGGCTCCTAACATCTATAAGTGGTCCTTTAATACTTCTAAATTTCTCTAGTTCTTTTCTTTTGAAATACATGGATAGTTTTATTTTTTTAGATTGATTTTTTAAAATGAATAACAAAGAACAGGATAACTATAGTAATGCTACATTAGATCTTGTAAAAAAATTTGTAGATTCCAATCAAAGAAAAAGAATAAATTCATTAACTAAAATAGAATCTGAAGTCGAAAATATTTTTAATCTTGGCCCATCACTGTTTGATATCTTTGATAAAGAAGGAGATGACTGGGCTGCTGGTTGGATATTGCAAGTTTTAAAAAAATTTAAGCCAGAATTCTTTGAAAATTCTAAATTCAATAATTGGTTTAATACATATTCAGATGTTGATATTAATTATGAAGATTTGCAATTGATGTTGATTGAGCAACAATTTGAAGAGGCAGATAGACTGACAAGTTCCTACTTACGGAAATTAGCTGGAAAATTAGCTGAGAAGCGTGGATATGTCTTCTATAGTGAAGTTAAAAATATGTCAGGTAAAGATCTACAAACAATGGATAGATTATGGACTATTTATTCTACTGGGAGATTTGGATTTTCTATTCAAGCAAAGATATTAAAATCAGTAGGGAAAAAATATGAATTAATGTGGCCGAAAATAGGTTGGAAAAAAGAGGGCTTATGGACTAGATATCCTGGATCTTTTTGCTGGTCATTGGATGCTCCTGATGGACATATGCCTTTAATAAACCAACTAAGAGGAGTAAGACTTATGGACTCCATCCTAAGGCATCCTGCTATTGCAGAGAGACATAATAATATTCTTTAAATTGAGGTATTTAATAAGTTAAAATTAATATAGTATCAAAATATTATTATGTCCTTACTTCGGGGCAAAAATATTTTAAAAAAATTTTTTAAAAGACCAAAGATTAACTGGTCAAACTACGAATTCGAATCATCATTACAGTTAAATGAATTTGTCGATCAATTATTAGAACCAATTAAAAATTCTCAATCAAGCTATCTTATAAAACTCGGTTTACATGAAGCTTTAGTTAATGCAGTAAAACATGGAAATAAATTAGATCCTAAAAAAAATATTAGAGTAAGAAGAATAATTACTCCTAATTGGTGTGTTTGGCAAATTCAGGATCAAGGTAGTGGTCTAGAAATAAAAAAAAGAGACTACAAATTACCAAAGAAAATTAGTAGTGTAAATGGCCGTGGCCTATACATTATTAATGAATGTTTTGATGACATTAGATGGAGTAGTAAAGGTAATAGGCTTCAGTTGGCTTTAAAAAGGTAATTTTTACTAGGGCAAGGTTGATCTACGTTAATTTCTTTTAACCATTTAATACTTTCTTCTATATACTCAATAGTTTCCTTCTCATTACAAGAAATTATTAAATGGCATAATCCCGCAGAAATTAGTTCTGCTGATCGTTTATATTTATTTCCTTTATCTTTATGCCATTTAGAATGATCAATTTTTAATTTGTCATTAAGATTTTGAACAAGCTTAATAGTATCTTTATCCCAATAGGTCATAAAATTTTTTATTTATTTTACAGCAGACCATACTTTGGTCATAAAAAAAGATTTTGATTTTACATCTTTAAACCCTACATGCTCAATTTTAGAATCTATATCCTCTTTTATGTAATCAAAATAAAAAGGTTCATGAAAAGATTTATAGAAGCTTTCCATTATAGATGTAAAGTCAGGAGAATCACTTATTTGAATTGAATCAGCTAAAACTAATATCCCTCCGGGTTCAAGAACTCTAAAAAATTCATTTAAAACTTTAGCTCTAATTGTTCTAGGTAATTCATGAAATAAGTAAACACAAGAAATACATTGAAAACTATCATTATCAAAAGGTAATTCCTCAGCATTACCTTTTATTAACTGAATTAAATCTCCATCTAAATCTGAAATATATCTACTTGCCTCTTTTAAGTATGAATCAGATAAATCAATTCCTGTAATTTTTTCTTTCGGAAATGCGGCTCTTAATTGTTTTAATGTTCTTCCTGATCCTGTAGCCACATCAAGTATTTTTATAGAACTTTTTTTTCTATCTCTAAAAATTTCAAGCCCTTCTTTTATTGGCTTAATTATTCTTCTCCTCATTGAGTCAGCACTTCCATTGAAAAGTATCTCTACTTGTAGGTCATAAATGCTAGCTGAAAAATCTGATAAATAACCATCTGTCTGATGATGAAAATTTCTCAAGTAATATTGAGGATAATTATCTTTATCAATTGATTTTGGAAGATCATCAAAGTTTTGTTTTCTGCGTCTATCCCATGTATTAGGCATATCTAGCCAAATTTTAGGATATTGAGTTAGATATCTAAGCCATGGTTCGTCAAATAATAATTTTTTTGGATATATATTTTTTTCTGCATCATTCCAATCTTCTTCTCTTAGGATATCCATGGAATTTTGAATTTGCATTAGAAGATCCTTATCTATATCGAAGTTTTCAAGCGTTGAATCTGGAAGAATTAAATTCATTAATCTTGAACTGATCTGCTTGTGAGCGAAACCTGCAATGCTTTTACTTTGTTGTAGCGTTTTATATGCAATTTTTGAAATAGATTCCCTAGCCATTTTTCAATTTATATATCTATATTCCAACAAAAAAAAAATCAATTTGAGAATATTTTGTGATATTTCTCAAATTGATTAATTTAAACTTATGAGTTATTTTAATTATGCATCGTAATACATGAAGAATTCATGGGGATGAGGCCTTTGTCTAAGTTGTTGCACCTCTTCATACTTTATATCGATAAAGTTATCAATAAAATCTTCAGTAAATACTCCACCAGCCAATAGATAATCCTTATCTGCTTTTAGCGCATTTAGTGAGTCATTTAGAGATGAGGGTACTGTATCTATTTTTGCAAGTTCATCCGCTGGAAGTTCAAATAAATCTACATCTACTCCATCTCCAGGATCAATTTGATTCTTAATTCCATCAATACCAGCAAGCATCATTACAGAGAATGCTAAGTAAGGATTAGCAAGTGCGTCTCCTGATCTAAATTCTAATCTTTTAGCTTTAGGGCTTGGACCTGTTAAAGGTATTCTTACTGCAGCTGATCTATTACCCTCAGAATAAACTAGATTTACAGGTGCTTCAAATCCAGGAACCAATCGTTTATAACTATTTGTAGTTGGATTAGTAAATGCCAGGAATGATGGCGCATGTTTAAGTATTCCTCCGATGTACCATCTTGCTGTTTGAGATAAATTTGCATATGCACCTTCACCAAAAAATAGTGGCTGCCCACTCTTCCATAAACTTTGGTGAACATGCATTCCGGTTCCGTTATCGTTAAAAACAGGCTTGGGCATAAATGTTGCAGTTTTTCCATATTTTTTTGCAACATTTCTGACAACGTATTTATAAGTCATAACATTATCAGCGGCATTTATTAACGAATCAAATTTCATTCCAAGCTCGTGTTGTCCTGCACCAGCAACTTCATGGTGATGTTTCTCTGTGGGGATTCCAAGTTCGCCCATAAGAAGAAGCATCTCAGATCTGATATCTTGCGCAGTATCATTTGGAGCTACCGGAAAATATCCTTCTTTATATTGTATTTTGTATCCCAAGTTTCCCCCTTCTTCAATTCTCCCTGTATTCCATGGCGCTTCAATAGTATCTACACTATAAAAACAACCTCCTTCTTTAGAGTCATATCTAACATCATCAAATAAAAAGAATTCTGGTTCTGGTCCAAAAAATGCAGTATCTGCTATACCAGTTGAGTCTAAATATTTTAATGCTTTTTGAGCTAAAGCTCTTGGACATCTGTCATAAGGTTCCCCGCTTCTTGGCTCTTGAATAGAGCAAATCATACTTAGGGTTTTATGTTTGTAAAAAGGATCTATCCAAGCTGTACTTGCATCGGGAACCATTGACATATCCGAAGCATTAATTGCTTTCCAACCTCTTATTGATGAACCATCAAATGCTAAGCCTTCTGTAAAGGAATCCTCCTCTATCATGTCTGATGTAAGAGTTAAATGTTGCCATTTTCCATGAATATCAGTGAATTTTAAATCGATGAGCTCAATTCCTTCATCTTTAATTTGACTTAAAACATCTTGTGGAGACTTAGACATAAATTTTGAGATACCTTTTATGAAATTAATTACTTGACGATTCTTGTTATGTATCAACGGTAACTTTTTCAGCACTTAATGTCTTCTTTTAGTGTTTCAAGTCATAACTTTAATAATTATTTACTTAATTATTTAAATTGAATTAATTTCTTTAAATAAATATCGCTTAAGTGTCGATATTAGTCTAATTTAAAAGTAATTGAATGTAATTCTTTGACAGAAGCAAAACTTATTCCGGCTTTAAGTAAAGAGAATTTATCTCATTTCACAAAGACTTATGTTCCCTCCAGACTTTTATTAGGTCCTGGTCCTTCAAATGCTCATCCAGAGGTCTTAAGCGCTCTTTCTTTAAATCCTATTGGTCATTTAGATGAAGCATATATCTCATTGATGTCTGATGTTCAACAACTTCTTAGGTATACCTGGCAATGTAATAATCGTTTGACTCTTCCAATGAGTGGTACTGGAAGTGCAGCGATGGAAGCATCAATAGCTAATTTTATTGAGGAAGGAGAAAAAATTCTTATCGCAAAAAAAGGATATTTTGGAGACAGACTTGTTGATATGGCAACAAGATATAAAGCAGATGTATCTGTAATTCAAAAACCTTGGGGTGAATCCTTTTCTTATGAAGAAATCAAGTATGAAATAGAAACTAAAAAGCCAGCAATTTTTGCTATTGTTCATGCTGAAACATCAAGTGGTGTTTTACAACCTCTTGATGGTATTGGGGATATATGTAGAAAAAATAACTGCTTGTTTTTAGTTGATGCAGTTACTTCTCTTGGAGCTCTTGAATTATTGATTGATGAATGGAAAATTGATCTAGCATACAGTTGTAGCCAAAAGGGATTAAGTTGTCCCCCAGGATTAAGCCCTTTTACGATGAATAAAAGAGCTGAAGAAAAACTAACTTCAAGAAAAACAAAAGTGCCTAACTGGTATTTAGATTTATCTCTATTAAATAAATATTGGGGTTCTGATCGCGTTTACCATCATACTGCCCCCGTAAATATGAATTTTGCTATTCGTGAAGGTTTACGATTAATTGCGAATGAGGGTTTAGAAAATGTTTGGAATAGACATAATACTAATGCAAAGAAACTGTGGAATGGCTTAGAAAGTCTTGGAATGGAATTACATGTATCAGAGGATTATAGATTGCCAACTTTAACCACAGTTAAAATACCTCCAGCAGTTGATGGTGATGGTTTTAGAAATCATCTTTTAAGAAACTTTGGAATAGAAATAGGGAATGGACTTGGAGAATTGTCTGGTAAGGTATGGCGCATAGGATTGATGGGCTTCAACTCAAGTGAGGAGAATGTTGATAGATTATTAAACCTATTTGATACTGAGTTAAAAAAATATTCTATTTTTGAGACCTCAACTTTTTAAACCATAGCTTTAAAATTTGACTGCATTCGTCTTCTAAAATACCTCCTACAATTTCCATTTTGTGATGAGCACTTTCATGTTTTGATAGGTCGATTGAACCTCCCAATCCACCTCTTTTCTTATCGTAAGCCCCGAAAATTACTTTACCCATCCGCGCTTGAATAAGAGCAGAGGAACACATAGTACAAGGTTCAAGATTTGTGATAATAGTACATTCATTAAATCTCCAATCATTTTTTATTAGAGATGCCTGCCTAAGCGCCATTATCTCAGCATGACCTAATGGGTCTTTATGTATATTCCTCCTGTTAACCCCTCTCCCGATACATCTTCCTCTCTCATCTAAAATTATTGAACAGATTGGTAGCTCAACTTTTTCAATATCTTTTGATCTTCTTAATATCGAATTCATCCACAAAGTGTAATTTGAATTATTTGTTTTATTTTGTTGATCTTTATTACTATTTCCATTTTCAAAAATATATCTCATTTATCAATATTGAGAATAGAATTATTAATAGATATCTTATCTGATGGCTGAAGATTTAATTAATAATAAAGATACATATTTCCCCACATATTTAGGGACTAATGACAAATTGATTACTCTTCTGAATAGAGCAAGTCAAGCTCTTTGTGACTGGTACTCTAAAGCTGATAAAAATGGTCCTCTACCTTTTGATGAGGATTTCAAGTGCATTATGCCATCGGAAGATGGTAACTCTGAAGAAGATTTGTTTTCTGAGATTGAATCTCTTTTGAATAATTCATTTAATCCCGTTCATCCTGGTTCACTAGCTCACCTTGATCCCCCACCTTTAATTTTCTCTATTTTGGGAGATTTAATTGCTGCTGGTTTAAATAATAATCTCCTCGCTTACGAGTTATCACCAAGTGTAACTTTGCTTGAGGAATCATTATGCAAATGGTTTGCCAAGAAAATAGGGTTTAATGATCTCTCAGGAGGTATAGCTGCTAGCGGAGGTACATTAAGTAATCTTAATGCCCTTATAGCAGCTAGAAATAATGCTGGATTAGCAACAAATCCTAATTCAGTATTACTTGTTAGTGAAGATGCTCATTCTTCCTTCGTTAAATGTATTAAAGTAATGGGTCTTGATACTATCAATCTTGTCAGGATCAAAACTGATAATCAAGGAAGAATGGACATAAACGAACTCATAAATTCTTTAGATAAATGTACAAAAGAAAATAAAAAAATATTTGCTATTGTTGCCACCCTTGGGACAACTGTAAGGGGAGCCATTGATCCTATTAAGGAAATAAGTGAAATATGCAAAGCAAGAAATATATGGTTACATATCGATGGTTCTATTGGAGGCATTTTTGCTGTAACCTCTATTCCAATAAAAGGTCTAAATAATATTTGTCAGGCTAATTCGATAACGATAAATCCACAAAAAATCATTGGCATTACAAAGACTTCATCTTTGTTATTAGTTTCAAATATGAGTACTTTAGAAAATACTTTTAATACTGGACTACCATATATATCTTCCAAAGAAAATGTTATAAATAGAGGAGAAATTGGCATACAAGGTTCTAGACCTGCGGAGGTTATCAAACTATGGCTTGGGTTACGTTTTTTAGGTCTGAACGGAATAGAAAAAATATTAAAATCATCAATTAAAAGAAAAGATTTTTTTGTAAAAAATATTAGTAAAAATAAATTTGATATATATTCAGGTCCTCTTCATATCGTTTCATTTATACCAAGGAAACTTGAGCCAGAAGACTCTGATAAATGGATTCAAACTAAAGTTAATGAATTAATTAAAAATAATTTTATGCTTTCTAGACCAAAATTTAAAGGTAGATATTTTTTAAGGGTTGTTATGGGAAATTACAATACAAAGGAATCTGATATTGAAGAACTTTTGACACTTTTAGATGCCTAACTTATGAATATGGGTAGACCAAAAATTATTGCAATAGTAACAGGCTTTATATCTATAGCTATTTGCATAGCTTATTTACTATTAATAACTATTTTTGATTTCAGAAATTATCTAAATGATCAATTATCTAATTTTACATATTAAATGGAGGTAAACTTTTATTTGATTTAAAATACTTTTTCATTTCAATTTTTGAAATAGCTTCTCTTACGAAGTTGTTTAATATATCCTCTCTCTTACTTATTCTGTAAATCTTATCTACTACTTCTTGGATTCCTCCATCTCCCCAATCTTGCCCATTTTTAAAATATTCAATCAAACTTAGTCCTACTATTCTTATTAACCAGCCTGCTGTAACTGATTGTATAGATTTAGATAATATAATTTTAGTCAAGCTTGTAGCTAAAGCAGGAGAAAGAATGGCGAGACCCCCTTTTAGAATACCTTGTTTAGCCAATGCGCTTATCAATGAAGTCGCTAAATCTTTTGCATCTTTTTTTGTAAGCTTTATTTCATATATTTTTGATAATTCCATTATCATTTGAAGGTTTACGGAGGTGGTAGTGAGGAAATCAACAGCTGGTAATGGATTAACTAGTATTACTCCTCCTGTTATCCACATATATTTATTAATCACTTTATTTGACATTAAATATCTTTGTTGTTGAACGAAATTTTTACTTTTAATACCTAACTTATTTGAGCGAAAAAGAATATTATCCGCCAATAACTCCTCACCATTATTATCTAGCGTTTCAATTATTTCTCTAAATAAACTTCCTACCTCTGGAACTAAATTTAAAGCATCTAATTTTTTATAAGGAGATAGTTGAGGTAAAGCAATTGTTTGAACAACAGAAATTTTATTTTTTCTGGCGGAAGTTATAGAAATTATATTTTCTTTGATTATGTTATTTTCATCTTTAGACCTCAAATCGCATTTATTTAGAACTATTATTATTTTTTTTCTTAATTTTAATAATTCTTTAATTAAATAATTTTCGTATTTATTTATGTCCTGATCTAACACAAAGAGAACTAAGTCAGAATTTGATGCTTGTATAATTGTTGCTTTTTCTCTTTCTTCTCCTAATTTAGATGGCTCGAATAAACCTGGAGTATCAACTATATTAATGTTTCTTTTTAAAATTGGGATGCGAATTTTATAGCTATCAATTTGCTTTGTTGTTCCTATTTTTGCGGAAGTTTGCCCGACAATATTTTTTAATAAAGATCTTGCTATAGATGTTTTTCCTGAGGAACCTGCTCCAAAAAGAGTAACTTTATAATCTCCTGTTTTTAATTGGGACTCTAATTTGTTTTTTTGATAATTTAAAAGTTCAACTTTTACTTTATCGTTAATTTTTTTATTAATTTTCTCGACCCCTTCCAAACTTATCTTGGCAGCACCAAATGTATTTTTGAATGAAAGTGTATTTTTTTTATTTTTATATATAAATTTATAAACTATTTTTTTAAATAATTTTTTATCAATATTGTAAAAGATATAAATAATTACTATTAAAAATATAAGGGTATAAATATTTACTATTCTTATAAATATCGAAAATAAAATATATAGGAATAATATTAATAATATATATTTTATATACTTTAATCTTAAGTAATTCATTTTATCGATTATTTTTAAAAATGTTATATAGTAAAAAAATGAACCCAATATTAATAGATATATCAGCAATATTAAATACTGGGAAATTTATAATATTTAAATTTATAAAATCAATCACAAAACCTTTATATATCCTATCTATGCCATTACCAATAGTTCCTCCAAGTATAAAGCTGTAAGAACATAGTTCGTATGCATTTAAATTATTTTTCCTTAATATTAAATAAACAAGTAATATAGAAAACAAAATACTTATTAATGATAAAAATATTCTACTACCACTAAATATGTTAAATGCTGCCCCGTAATTTTTTATAAAGTCTAATTTGAATAAAAGAAAATCTTTATTAATAAATAATTTTTTATTATAAATCATTAAATATTTCGTAAATTGATCTATTAGAACAATAAAAATACTTAGAGATAAAAAATATATTTTTGTTTGTATTTTATTAATCATTATTTGCTACGTTTTAAACGTTCTATAGGTTTAATAAGTAATAAAAGTGGAAAAAGCATTAAAAAATGATATCCAATCTTACCTAATGAATATTTCCCTAAATTATATAAAAATAAATTAAATTGACTGTAAAATATAGTTTGTATGAAGTTGTAAAGTATTCCAGTTAAATGCATAGCACCTATTGCTATAAATCCATTTTTTAAAAAGTTTCCAATCTTTATTTTATTTCTATTATTTAAATTATCAATTATTTTTATTAATGGATATAAACCTAATAAATAACCAAAATTTGGAGTGAGCAAATAACCTATAGAACCTCCTTGATGAAAGACAGGAAATATAAATAGCCCCAAAATTATATATATAGAAAATGCTCTGAAAACAACTTTTTTATGAAATATAAGTGTTAATAAAATTATGGTCGGAATTTGCCATGTAATAGGCAACTCAAAGTTATTACTAGATTTATATATAAAAGGCAGTGGAATATAGACAGGTAACATTGCCGTTATTACTAGTGATTGAAGACTCACCAGTATCTCAATTAATTTATAAAAATTGAGCATTATTATAAATTTAATTTATAAACTTCTCAATGCAACAATTGGATCTAACTTAGAAGCTCTTTTTGCAGGTAAAACACCAAAGATTAAACCTATTGATCCTGAAATGATCATGGTAGATAAAGTAGTTGTAATTCCTACTGATGCAGGAAGAGGTGTTATCAGAGATAAAAGAAAAACACCTGATAATCCAGTCGTTGTTCCAATTAATCCTCCAATTGTTGATAAAATCAATGCCTCAATTAAAAATTGAACTAATATATCTGACTGTTTAGCGCCTATTGCTTTTCTTAGTCCAATCTCTTCAGTCCTTTCGCTTACAGAAACTAACATAATATTCATGATTCCTATGCCTCCAACCACTAAAGATACTGCCCCAATACCAGCCAATAAAAAAGTTAGTCCACTTGTTATGTTGGTTACTATATTCAATGCATCTTCTTGTGATCTAACGGCAAAGTCATCATCTCTGATTATTTTATGTCTTTGCCTTAATAAGTTAGTAATCTGAAATTTAGCAGCACTAGTTGCATTTTTATTTATCGCTTCAACACTAATGAAGCTTAAACTTACTCCATAAGTAGGGTCCTTCCCTGTAATCCTATTGACCATGGTGGTTAATGGAATATATGCATTTTTGTCTTGATTACTTCCAAATACAGCACCTTTTGGTTTTAATATTCCGATAATTTCATAAGTGTGGTCTTTAATTCTGATTTTTTTTCCAAGTGATGAAGATTTATCTTTGAAAAATTCGTCTTTAAGATCAGGACCTATTACGACATAACTTCTTGCACTACTTACATCACTTTTTGATAAAAATCTACCCTTATCTACTTCAAAGCTTCTTACTTCAAGAAATTCAGGAGTAACTCCAGCAATTGATATATTTAAACTTTTAGAATTTGATTGTACTATTTCGTTAGCAGAGATTTGAGGAGCTACTTTTTTAACTGTTGGTACTTGATTGCTTATTGCGATTGCATCTTCTAAAACTAGGTTTTTAGGAAATGAAATACCTCTTCTTCTTGTGTCATTATTTCCGGGAACAATGAATAAAACATTGGCACCTAAATTACTTAATTGGTTTTTTGCTAATGTTTGGGCACCTCTACCAAGTCCAACAAGTGTAATAACTGAAGCATTTCCGATAATTATTCCCAGCATTGTTAGCGAACTTCTCAATTTGTTCGAAACTAATGTTTTTGTGGCCATGCCTAAGGCTTCTTTTATTGAGATATTCCTAGACATATTTATATTTATCTATTGCATCATCATCTTCAATTTGTCCCATGTATATAACACCTTCGTTAAGCTGGAGTGTTATTAGGTCGCCATTACTTATTTGATGATTATCGATATTTTCTAGATTACAAATTGTAGAAATCTTTTGATTATTTTTGTTGAACAAAGCATAAACATCATTTACATTTTGGTTCGTAACAATGCCGGAAATATTTTTACTTAGTGGAATATTTTGCATTAATTCCTTCGGAACAAATAATATTTCTCCTGGGCAAATTAAGGACATATCAAGATTATTTTTAATTATTCTGGCTTTACCTGTAACACCGATTTCCCCTATTGAAATTCCTCTTGATACAATTTTTCTTACTAAACCGACTTTTATTAAATCTGTAGAGCCGCTAATTCCAGTTAATGTACCTGCGGTTTGAACTACTAAATCTCCTTGATTTAGGATCCCCATCTCCTGAGCAATTTGCATAGCTAAACTAAAAGTTTTTGCTGTTCTTTGGTCATTTTTAACTACTATTGGAGTAACTCCCCAAACAAGTTGCAATCTTCTTGCTACACTTCTCTCTGTAGTAGTTGCCAAGATAGGTGTCGGTGGTCTGAACTTACTAACATTTCGAGCGGTAGAACCTGATTTAGTTAAAGGAATTATAGCTCCTGCATCAAGTTGTCTAGCTATATTACTTACTGCTGCACTAATAGCATTTGGGATCGTACTGGGTAAGTGGCTTTCAATAGCCTTAAGTGGATAATCCCTTTCAATTCTTCTTGCTATGGTTGCCATCGTTTCAACTGCCTCTACAGGATAATCGCCAACTGCAGTTTCGTTTGAAAGCATTACAGCATCTGTACCATCCAGAATTGCATTTGCAACATCACTAACTTCGGCCCTAGTTGGTCTTGGGTTAGAAGCCATAGAATCAAGCATTTGAGTCGCTGTAATTATTGGGATACCTAATGTATTAGCTTTTCTTATTAATTCCTTTTGTAAAAGAGGAACTTCTTCAGCAGGCATTTCTACTCCTAAATCACCTCTTGCAACCATAACCCCATCACATAAGGGTAATACGGAATCGATCTGATCAATTGCTTCAAATTTTTCTATTTTTGCGACTACAGGAGTTGAATGCCCATTTTTGTTTATTAAATCTTTTATCTCATTTATATCGGATGGATTTCTTACGAAACTTAGTGCTATCCAATCAACTCCTTCAGATAAACCGAATTTTAAATCCTCTTTATCTTTTTCTGTTAATGCTTTTACTGATAATTGAACATCTGGAAAATTTACACCTTTATTGTTTGAAAGAACCCCTCCTACAGTTACCATACACCCCAAATTATTAGCTTTTTTATCAACTTTTTCTACAATCATTTCTATTTTTCCATCATCTAAAAGTATTCTTTTCCCTTCGCTAACTTCTTGAGAAAGTTTGTCGTAGGTTACATTTGCAATAGTATTTGTACATTCGACTTCATTTGATGTCAGTGTGAATTTATCGCCTTTTTTTACTTTTACTGGCCCATCTTTAAAGCGTCCCAATCTTATTTTAGGTCCTTGAAGATCTTGCAATATTCCAATATCTATATCTAACTTTTTTGATACTTCCCTTATCGTTTTTATTCTTTCAGCATGATCTTTATGATCTCCATGTGAGAAATTTAATCTGAATGTTGTTACTCCAGCTTTAATTAAATTTGTAATTATCTCTTCAGATTGAGTCGCAGGGCCAATAGTTGCTACTATTTTTGTTCTTCTTTTTAAATCAATATTCGACATATATAGATAATATTGCTAGATATAAATAAATTTACCATACCCAAAGTTAGTTATTTAAATCATGGATTTTAAAACCTATCAGAAAAAAGCTAGAGAAACAGCACAATATCCAGATTTAGGCTCAAATAATATTTATCCAACTCTTGGTTTAGTTGGAGAGGCTGGTGAGGTGGCAGAAAAAGTGAAAAAGGTTATAAGAGATAAAAATGGAATATTTGATAACGAATCAAAAATAGGTATTAAAAAAGAATTAGGAGATGTTTTGTGGTACATATCAAATCTTTGTACAGAATTAAATTTCAATTTAGAGGATGTTGCATTACAAAACCTTGAAAAATTAAAATTAAGAGCTGCTAAAGGGAAGATAAGAGGTTCTGGAGATGATAGATAAGTTCAGCTATAACCTAAACTTGCATACTGGAGATTTGTAATTAAATTTTGTATAACATTTAAAAGTAAAAAAGCTAATAAGGATGAAATATCAAATCCACCTATTGGAGGAATAATACCTCTAAAAATGTTTAAATAAGGATCAGTGATAGAAGTTAATGCAGATAAAACACCGTTACTCCAATCAATACCTGGAAACCATGTAAGTAAAATTCTTATTATCAATATGAAAGAATAAATTGATAAAGTTTGGCCCAGAACTGCAAAAATCTCAGATAACATTATCTTTTCGTAATTTAATATATCCTAACATTTACTTATTATTGCTGCTTATTATTAATGCTTCCTATATTTGAGAGATATTCATTACTTACAGCAAAAGTTTGAAAAAACTTTTCTGATAATGATAACCAATATGATCTACCATCTCTTTGCTTTCGTTTGACGATAAATTTCTTTTCTAATAATTCTTTAATATGATCATAAGCTCCTGAACCTCTAAGAAGTATAAGATCCGATTGTAGTATCTTTTTTTTGATCGCAATAGTAGCCAATGTCCTTAATTCGGATGTTTTCAAATCAGAAGGAAGTAAATCATCGACGAAGTCATTAAGACTAGATTTTAGTTCGAGAGAAAAACTGTTATTAACTGCATTTAATTCAATAGCTGAGTTGGGATTAGAGTATTTATTTTTAAGATCTTTAATTGCATTATTTATTGAGTTTATATCAGAATTAGTAATTTCTGAAAGATCCTTTTTTGTTATTGGTCTGCCTTTCAAATATAGAACAGCTTCTATTTTAGTAACTAGATCTATATCAGATATTGGCGTGGTATTTAGATCAGAATGATTGATTTTAATTACCTAAATCTTTCCCAATTTACCTTAAATTTAATCTGATGCACCAAGGAATAATCTATATGTATCGTTTTGAGTTTCATCCCAAAATTTATATCCTAAAATTCTAACAAATTTATTCCACTCTAAAATCTCATTTTTATCGATTAAAACTCCAATAACAATTTTCCCAACATCAGCTCCATAATTCCTATAGTGAAATACGCTTATAGACCAATTAGATTTCATATTATTTAAGAAGTTTATTAATGCGCCAGGCCTTTCAGGAAACTCAAATCTGTATAAAAGCTCAACAAAGTTTCTATTATCAAATTCTTTAAAATTCTTTGGTAATCTTCCACCTACCATATATCTTAGATGATTTTTAGATAATTCATCATCACTTATGTCAATAAATGAGTACTCCGAATTTCTAAATACATTTAAAAGATTTTTTTTATCATTTAATCCATAAACTTGAACTCCTACAAAGATCTGGGCATTCTTAGAATTCGACATCCTGTAGCTAAATTCAGTTAAATTTCTATTATCAAGTAACTTACAAAAATCAATTAAACTTCCCGCACGTTCAGGAATTTCAACAGCCATCATTACCTCTTTACACTCTCCAAGTTCTGCTCTTTCTGCAACAAATCTAAGCCGTTCAAAATTCATATTTGCACCACATGCAATCGCAACCATTTTTCTATTTAAATGATTCGAATTTAAAATATCTTTTTTCATCCCTGCAATTGATAATGCTCCTGCGGGCTCTAATATTGATCTAGTATCCTCAAAGACATCTTTTATAGCCGCACATATTTCATCAGTATTAACGGTAATCATCTTATCTATATATTTACTGCAAATATCAAAAGTATTTTTACCAATTTTTTTTACCGCCACTCCATCTGCAAATTGACCAACAGAAGATAATTCTACAATTTTGGATTCTTCCAAGGATTTTGTCATAGCGTCTGCATCTTCAGGCTCTACACCAATAATTTTTACTTCAGGCCATATTTTTTTAATGTATAAGGATATCCCTGATATTAATCCACCACCACCAACAGCAATATAAATTGCATATGGTTTATCCTTTAGTTGCTGTTCAAGTTCTATAGCAATAGTTCCTTGTCCTGCTATTACGTCTGGATCATCAAAGGGATGAATAAAACATAAATTTCTTTCTTGACTAATCCTTATTGCTTCTTTGTAAGTTTCATCATAATTATCACCAAATAATATAACTTTTGCCTTTAACTTTTTAACAGCATTGACTTTTACAAGAGGTGTTGTAATGGGCATTAATATTGTCGCTTGGCAATTTAGCTTAAGAGCACTAAGAGCAACTCCTTGAGCATGATTACCAGCACTAGAAGTAATTACTCCCTGAGAAAGCTGAGAATTGGTGAGCTTACTCATTTTGTTATATGCACCTCTTACTTTGAACGAAAATACATCTTGAAGATCTTCTCTTTTTAGAAAAACTTCATTATTAAGAGTATTACTTAAATTATGAGCTTTATCTAGAGGCGTTTTTTTTGCTACTTCATAGACTTTAGCTTGAAGTATTTTTTCAAAATAATCATTCATATATATACTTTTAGCATTAATTATTAATCTAATAAAACATTACATGATCTATTTAAAAAAAAATACTCATTTTGCACCTCGACGTTTTAGATTAGATAGATACCTATTTTTGTTAAATGCTTTTAAGTGAGTTAAGTCATCCAAATCAACTTCATGGCTTAACAGTTTCACAATTAGAGGAAATTGCTTGTCAAATTAGAGAAAGACACCTTCAAGTAGTATCTACTAGTGGAGGACATCTTGGTCCTGGTTTAGGTGTAGTTGAGCTTACATTGGCTTTATATCAAACTCTCGATCTTGATTTTGACAAAGTTGTTTGGGATGTAGGACATCAAGGTTACCCTCATAAATTAATTACAGGGCGTTTCAGCCAATTTGATTCTCTAAGACAAAAAAATGGAATCGCTGGATATCTAAAAAGAAGTGAAAGTAAATTTGACCATTTTGGTGCTGGACACGCAAGTACTTCTATTTCTGCTGCTTTAGGAATGGCAATAGCAAGAGATAGAAAAGGTGAAAATTATAAATGTGTCGCTGTTATTGGAGATGGAGCACTAACTGGAGGAATGGCATTAGAAGCTATAAATCATGCAGGTCACTTACCAAATACACCTTTAGTTGTAGTATTGAACGATAATGACATGTCTATTTCACCTCCGGTTGGAGCTCTTTCATCTTACTTAAATAAGGTAAGAGTAAGTCCACCATTGCAATTTTTGTCCGATAGTGTTCAAGAAAGTGTAAAAAATATTCCCTTAATTGGTAAGGATATCCCAGAAGAACTCAAAAATATTAAAGGAAGTGTTAGACGACTATCTGTGCCTAAGGTTGGAGCTGTTTTTGAAGAACTTGGATTTACATATATGGGTCCAATTGATGGTCATGATATTGGTAACTTAGTTAAGACCTTTAACGCTTCCCATAAACTGAAAAGACCTGTACTTGTTCATGTTGTCACAACAAAAGGGAAGGGTTACCCATACGCAGAAGCCGATCAAGTTGGATATCATGCACAGTCATCGTTTGATCTTACAACTGGGAAATCTATTCCATCAAAGAAACCTAAACCTGTTAGTTATAGCAAAATATTTGGTCAAACCTTATTAAAAATATGTGAGCAAGATAGTAAAGTCGTTGGTATTACGGCTGCAATGGCTACAGGTACTGGTTTAGATATACTGCAAAAAAATATCCCTGATCAATACATCGATGTAGGAATAGCAGAACAACATGCAGTTACTCTTGCGGCAGGAATGTCTTGCGATGGTCTTAAACCTGTTGTAGCTATTTATAGTACTTTTCTTCAACGTGCTTTCGACCAATTAATTCATGATGTAGGGATACAAAATTTACCTGTATCATTTGTACTTGATAGAGCTGGGATAGTTGGAGCTGACGGTCCTACTCACCAGGGTCAGTACGATATCAGTTATATGAGATCTATACCCAATTTTGTATTGATGGCTCCAAAGGATGAGTCTGAATTACAGAGAATGTTAATAACTTCAATAAACCATAATGGTCCTACAGCTCTAAGAATACCCAGAGGCTCTGGATTAGGAGTAGCTGTAATGGACGAGGGTTGGGAACCATTAAATATAGGCGAAGCTGAAATACTTAAAGAAGGAGAAGATATTTTAATTATTGCTTATGGTTCAATGGTCGCTTCAGCAATCGAAACAGCAAAGATCTTAAAAAATATGAACATAAATGCATGCATTGTTAATGCAAGATTTGTTAAACCTCTCGATAAAAATCTTATTATGCCCTTAGCAAGTAGGATTCAAAAAGTTGTAACCATGGAAGAAGGAACCTTAATAGGTGGATTTGGTTCCGCAATAGTTGAATTATTTAACGATAATGAAATAAATTTTCCAGTATACAGAATAGGTATTCCCGATGTTTTAGTGGATCATGCTTCACCTGATCAGAGTAAAGAAAAACTAGGACTTATGCCTGATCAGATGGCAGATAGAATTGTTAAGAAATTTAAGTTAGTTAAATAAAATTTAATAAATAAATATTTATAGAACACCTCGTGAGGCTAATCCTAAGATTGCTCCAATTCCGAAAATATGGCCTAGGCAATTAGCACCTACGACTGATGCGTGACTTAAACCACCATAGAATTTTGAATTAGGTATTTCAAAACCTTCATTAGGTTTTCTTATTGTTGCTCTAGCAATTGCATAAGCAAAAACATTACATGCAATCATTACGACGGCACACTTTGGAGACCAAGAAAAAGTTGCTGGATCTGCAGCTGCAAATAATGTAGTAAACATAAAAAATTGTTATTTGTATATATTCTCTAATACTTTTACCTAAAAAACACAAAATTGTAAAAGGTCTTAAGAGTTGTTTACTTCTAAGTTATTTAACAACTTTATAAATCCAAACAAAATAACAAAATCACTAAGAGTTAGGAAGGATTCTGCAAAGCCATGGAGGAAGTCAACCTCAACGAGGATTTTATCATAGTAATTTAGTGTGAAGATAGATACCAATATAGTTATGAATACGAATAAAACAGTTAAGGAAAAACCTGTTTTTACAAAAATATTAACAGACTTGATTTTATATAAGTAAAACAAAAATATTGCATATGGAATTATTGATACTGCAAAGAATAATGTGTTATCAATTGAACTTAATTTTTCAATATATTTAAAAAATAAATCATTCATAAGTCTCTTTTCCTTTAAAAATGATCATTGCAGCTAAGGCTAATGTTGAATTTCCTATAAATGTAAATATTCCTTGAAGTGATACTAGACCGTAAAGATTTTCTTGGTTGTCATAGATATGCCAGGTGATCGCACACATAGCACCTATTAAGTTTGGGATCATAGCGAGGCTTAACCAAAAAAATAAATTATATTTTTTATATGTAGAAATTTTGTTTATGACTAATATGGCAAAAATCCATTCTATTACTGATGAGATATGTATTAACCAAGTTCCAAATGATAATTCGTGCAAAATTTTATATTTTTTTCTTTAAAACGTTGAGAACTTCTTTAGCATGATTTATAGGTAAAACACTTATCCATCTATAAGAAATTTTCCCATCTGGAGAAATCAAAAAAGTATTTCTATCGGAGAATGGAGGAATCCAAGAACCATATTTATCACTAATAATTCCGTCAGGATCAGATAATAAAGTATAGTTTATTGATTTCTCGTTGCAGAAACTTTCATGAGAATCTTGATTATCAGCGCTAATGCCTACTATTTCGGCATTGTATTTTAAAAAATCTTTTTTTAATTCCGAAAAACCTTTAGCTTCAAGAGTGCAACCTGCTGTAAAGTCTTTTGGAAAAAAATACATAATTAGCCACTGACCTTCAAAATCACTTAATTCCCATGTTTTTTTTGTTTTTATGTTTTTATTAAAACCTTCTAACTGAAAGTTAGGAGCATAATCACCAACCTCAGGTGCAAAATCAAAAGAGAGTGCTGAATTACAATTAAATAAAAGAATAAATGGTATTAATATACTTACAACATAATTTCTCATCAAATTTAGATTTTTTTTAAATCAACTCCATTTGATTTAGCAAATTTATCTAAACCTACTTTTTGTATAGACTTTAGGGCTTTGGTACTTATTTTTATATTTACCCATTTTTTGCCCTCTTCCCACCAAAGTCTCCTATTTTGGAGATTAACTTGCTGCAATTTTTTTGTACGAATATGTGAGTGACTAACTGCCATCCCGTTATTAGCTTTTGCACCGGTCAGTTCGCAAACTCTTGACATATTTATTATGTTATATCTATAAAAATTCTAACACATAACTCAATTTGTTGAATTAAGTAATTCTGAAATTAATGCTGCATTATTATTTTGTAAATTAATTATCTGTTCTTGATCTAAACCACCAACGGAAAGCTTGGCCATATCGTAAACATGACTTGCAATTTTTGATGCCAATGGATTCTCAATAGGATCTTTTTCATCAATAATTATTTTGTTGCCTGTAATTTTATTAAGACCAACAATAAGTGGATGTTCTTTGTTAATTAAGAGTACATGATATTCAGGTAAGCCAGGCATCTTTTGTTCCATGTAAGCTCCCATATCATTAATTCTTCTCATTTGTTCTGGAAGCAAGATCATCGCTGGTGGAGCATCTTTACTTGAAAGTGACTGCACTTTAACTGTTACTTTCTCATTGTTAAGAGCCTTAACTATCGTATCTCTAAGATTTTCTGTATTTGATTTGCCATCCTTATTTACAATTTCTTTGGATTCTTTATCTTCTAGTTCATTTATTTCTGAATCTACTCTTTGGAATTGATAATCTTCATTTTTACTTTCCAACCATGGAAGAAATTGTGCGTCAATTAAGGGATCTGATTTAATAACTTCTTTATTATCAGATAAACAGATATTTAATGCACTAGACTGAGCAATCAAATCTGAACAGTAAATTATTTTTTTAGAATCAGTTAATTTATTTCGCTCTTTGTAATTTGCGAGAGTTGTGAAATATTTGTCGTTTGACTTGATGAGGGATTTATTTTCAATATCTTTAGTTACGTCTTTCTCTGAATTTATTATTGTTTCGAAAATTATACTGTTATTAACTAATTCAGAAAATTTTTCATCTTCGATAGCACCAATTTTAATAAAGGCAGAGATTGAATCCCAAATTTCTGCATAAAATTCTGGTGAATTTTTTATCAAATCCTTCAGTTTATTAGCGATTTTTTTGGAGATAAATGATGATATAGACCTTACTTTTCTATCTGTTTGTAATGCACTTCTACTAACATTTAGGGGTATATCTGTAGAGTCAATAACTCCTCTTAGAGGTAAAAGGTATTTTGGCACTATCTCTTTAATTGAATCGCTTACGAATACTTGATTGCAAAATAGTTTTATTTCTCCCTTTTCCCAATCAGCTCTACCTGACATCTTTGGAAAATACAATATCCCTTGTATGTCATATGGATAATCTGTATTAAGATGAATCCATAACAGTGGATCTCCCTGGAAGGGATAAAGGTATTTATATAACTCAACATAATCTTCATCCTTTAATTCACTAGGTTGTTTTCTCCAAGGAGGATTTTTCTTATTAATTGTCTCTCCTTCTAATAAGACATCTATTGGCATAAAATCACAATATTTTTTTATTAGTGATTTAATCCTTTCAGGCTCAATAAACTCTTTTTCTTCTTCAAGTAGGTGAAGAATAACATCTGTACCAATTGTCTCTCTTTCTGATTCCTCTAACGTGAAATTTGGCGATCCATCACAAGACCATTTGAAAGCTTTTGATTCCCCAACTGCCGACTTAGTTAATATATCGACTCTATCTGCCACCATGAAACTTGAATAAAAACCTAGTCCAAAATGACCTATGAATTCATCATTATCTTTTTTGTATTTTGTTAGGAATTCTTCAGCACTAGAAAAAGCAACTTGATTTATGTACTTCTTAATTTCTTCATCATTCATTCCAATTCCATTATCGGAAATTGTTAAAATATTTTCTTCACGGTTAATTGTTATTTTTACTTGAGCCTCCTCATTATTCTCGCAATCACCCGCCATAGAGGCCATTCTTCGTTTACTAATTGCGTCAACACCATTACTAACAAGTTCTCTTAAAAAGATTTCATGGTCAGAATATACTGCCTTCTTGATAATTGGGAAAATATTTTCGGTATTAATACGAATTTCGCCTTTTTCCATTTAAAAAAAATCAAACATATTAAATCTTATTTCGTAAAAACTAGTTAATCAAGTTTAATTAGGAGTATTGTCCGAACAATATGTGAATTTAAAAGTTAAATACCTTTTTAAAAGGTTTTATTTAACCCACAAAATCTCACTACAATTATTTTCTTTCATAATTTGATTTGCTTTAGCCAAGTCATCACATGGATTTAAATGTAAGACAGCAATATTTCCTTTTTTCTGTTGTACTTTTTGTTCATTCATCCCTTTTTCTAATAAATAAGAATCTTTAAACATCAATAAAATCTTTTTTTTATTTGTCTTTTCTTCATTAATTAAATTTCTTAAAATATCTACTGAGATTGTAAATCCAATCCCATTAAATATCTTCTCATTAGGACTGAATGATCTTACTAACTCATCATATCTTCCGCCTTTTGCAATGACGCTTTTATTTTTACCATTATCCCCTATTAGCTGAAAAACTATACCTTCATATAAATTTAAGTGAGGTTGAAAAGTGGGATCAAGTTGTAATTTAACACCATATTTATTTGATATTTTTGATAATGTTTCAAATAAAAAATTCAAGTCATCTAATGTTTTACTAGTACCATATAAAGTTTTTAATTTTTTTAATATTGCAATTGGCTCTCCACGTGTGAATAAAAGATCTTTAAGAATATATTTATCATCTTCATCTATACCTAATTTAGATAAATTAACTTGATCAAAATTTACCAGACTTTTCTTAATATCTTCAAAATTATTATTCTTATATTTGTTCAGTATCAAGTCCATTATTTTTGTGGTGCTTACTAGTAGAAATAAATTACAACCATCCTTCAAATTAATATTATCGATTGAATCAAACAAAATATTAATAACTTCAATTTCTGGATATTTTGTATCATATCCAATTAATTCAATTCCACTCTGCAATTTTTCTTGTAACTTAAATGAATTTTTATTATTTTGTTTTTTATCAAAAACCATTCCATTAGTGAATAATCTTATAGGTCTTTTCTTATTTATTAATCTAGTAGATGACAATTTAACAATTGATGTTGTCATTTCTGGCCTGAGACATAATGAATTATTACTAACTATTCCTACAACATGGTTTTCGTCAATAACGCCATGGCCTTTTATGGTCTCTAAAGTATTTATAAATGAAGGTGAAACCTCTTCATACCCCCATAGTTTATAAATACAATTTAAATTATTTATGATATTTGAGTTATTTTTTACATCGACTAATTTAATTTCTTTTATTTCGGTCATTTTACTATTTATCTAATTTTAGGTATAGAGATTTTTTTTAAATGGAGAAACTTTATCTAGTTCATTTTTTAATTCATTCTCAAGGCTGGGAGAACAAGCTAAAATTCTTCCTGAACTTAAATTAAATTCGCCTGATGGATAATCAGAAATAATACCACCAGCCTCTTTTACAATAATAGCACCGGCCGCTATGTCCCACACCTCCAATCCTCTTTCCCAATATCCATCTACCTTACCTGCCGCAACAAATGCTAGATCAACAGCTGCTGCACCTCCTCTTCTAACACCTCTAGTTTTATGTGTTAAATAACAAAATTCAGCATAATTATTATCCTCTGTCTCAAATCTGTCATAAGAGAAACCTGTTACAAGTAGACTATCAGAAAGATTAGAGGGATTCGATACTTTAAGTTCACTATCATTGCAGTACGAACCTAAACCTATACATGCAGAATATAGTTCATTTAAATAAGGTACTGATATAGCACCTATTATTGGCTTATTTTTATATACAAGACCAATAGAAGTTCCAAAAAAAGGATATCCATGGGAATAATTTGTTGTACCGTCTAATGGGTCTATACACCAAGTTAAATCCGAAGATTTGGCTACCTTACCCGATTCCTCTGCATTTATAGATATGTTTGGTGTCTCTTCTAATAAATATTCTTTTATTTTATTTTCAACTTCCAAATCTACATTGGTAACAAGATCACCCTTCCTACCCTTTGATGATATTTTCTGAATTTGATTGTAATTAACTTTTAAAATTTCATTACCAATTTGAGCGGAATTCTTAGCTATTTCATACAAAATAGATAAGTTTACTTGATTTGAAAGTTCCTCTATTTCACTTAATTTAAACATGAAGGTTAATCTTCCTCAAATTCCCAAGGTGGCGCAACTCTTGTGTTTCCCCTGCCAAAATATTGTCCAAATTGTAAATCGTAAACTTCATCTTCATATGTAGTTTCTACCTCAAGATCTGATGTTGCTCTAGCGACACAAAGAAGTGCATAACCTTTGTCTTTTAAAGCCTGTGATACACCCATGGCTTCAGGTTGTTTTAAGGTTCCAGATTTAATTTTAACTGCACAACTTGTACAGCAACCATTTCTACATGAAAATGCAAGTTTGAAGCCTTTCTTTTCAAATTCCTTAAGTATGTAATCATCACTATTAACCTGTTCTTGGTAAACCTTACCGGTTTCCTTATTTTTAATCGTGACTGTGAAAGTCTTTTTCAAATAACTTTCCTCAAAAATGGGATGATCAAGAGTTAAAATGGATATCTTGGGAGAGGTGGCCGAGTGGTTGAAGGCGCAGCACTGGAAATGCTGTATAGAGGCAACTTTATCGAGGGTTCGAATCCCTCTCTCTCCGTTTTATATTAGTTTATTTTGGTTGACTACATCAACATCATCTTCTTTAAAGAATATTTTAAATAGGTAGTAATCCTATTAATAAGTTATAAATAATCTTATTTATTTAAATTAAGTTGAAAATATTTGATTTTTATTATTATATGTAAATATCTAAGATAAAAATTAATTAAATTCATTAGTAAATTTTGCTTAATTTAGCAATCTAAAATCATGGGGCAAATAGTTGGAATTGATTTAGGTACTACTAACTCTGTTGTCGGAGTTATTGAAGCTGGTCGTCCAATTGTTATTGCTAATTCTGAAGGTTCTAGAACTACACCATCAATAGTTGGTTTTACAAAAGAAAAAGAAATTGTAATAGGTGACCAAGCAAGAAGACAACTTGTTTTAAATCCTAAGAATACTTTTTACAACTTAAAAAGATTTATTGGCAGCGATTGGGATGAATTAGATGAGAATAGTATTTCTGTACCTTATAACGTTAAAGCAAATAATACTGGAAGTGTAAGGGTTCTTAGTCCAAATACAGAAAGAGAATATGCTCCTGAAGAGTTAGTCAGTTCATTAATTAGAAAATTAATTAATGATGCAGAAACATATCTTGGAGATACTGTTGACTCTGCTGTTATCACGGTCCCTGCTTATTTTAATGAATCTCAAAGACAAGCCACAAAGGATTCTGCAATATTGGCTGGTATTAAAGTAGATAGAATCCTAAACGAACCTACTGCAGCTGCCTTAGCTTATGGCTTTGAAAAAAGTTCCTCCAACAATGTTTTGGTTTTTGATTTGGGAGGAGGAACCTTTGATGTTTCACTATTAAAAATATCAAATGGTATATTTGATGTTAAAGCAACATGTGGTGATACTCAATTAGGTGGAAATAATTTTGACTCAAAAATAGTAGATTGGCTTGCTGAAAAATTTCTTGTTAAATATGAAATTGATTTAAGAAGGGATAGGCAAGCCTTGCAAAGATTAACTGAAGCTGCTGAAAAAGCTAAATGTGAATTATCAGGATTACTAAAAACAAAAATTTCCCTTCCTTTTATCACTACAACTAAAGAGGGGCCATTACATATTGAAGAGACTATAGATAGAAAAATATTTGAATCATTATCACAAGATCTATTAGACAGATTATTAGAGCCAGTTCAAATAGCCTTAGATGACTCTGGATGGAATGCTGAAGATATAGATGAAGTAGTACTTGTAGGTGGTAGTACAAGAATCCCAATGGTTAAACAATTAGTCAAGACTCTTGTTCCTAATGACCCCTGTCAATCGGTTAATCCAGATGAAGTAGTGGCAGTTGGCGCTGCGATACAATCTGGAATTATCAGTGGTGATTTACAAGATTTACTGCTAAATGACGTTACTCCTTTATCCCTTGGTTTAGAAACTATCGGTGGTCTTATGAAGGTACTTATTCCTCGCAATACTCCAATACCAGTACGACAATCTGATGTTTTTAGTACTTCAGAAGCTAATCAATCTTCTGTGGTTGTTCAAGTAAGGCAAGGAGAAAGACCTTTAGCCTCTGAAAATAAATCACTTGGTAAATTCAGACTATCAGGAATTCCCCCAGCACCTAGAGGAATACCTCAAGTCCAGGTGGCATTTGATATTGATGCTAATGGTCTACTAGAAGTAAGTGCAACTGATAGAACAACTGGAAGAAAGCAAACAGTTACAATTTCTGGAGGATCTAATTTAAACGAACAAGAAATTAATTCGATAATTGAAGAAGCAAAATCAAAAGCAAACGAAGACAGAAAGAAAAGATCTGTCATTGATAGAAAAAATAGTGCTTTAACTCTAATAGCACAAGCGGAACGAAGACTAAGAGATGCCTCTTTAGAATTTGGACCCTATGGAGCTGAAAGACAACAACGAGCTGTTGAAATAGCCATTCAAGATGTTGAAGAGTATATAGATGACGATGATCCTCAAGAATTGGAAATTTCAGTAAGTGCACTGCAAGAAGCATTATTTGGCTTAAACAGAAAATTTTCGGCAGAAAAGAAAACTGATAACAACCCCTTACAAAGTATTAAAAATACATTTGGATCTTTAAAGGATGAACTTTTTTCTGATGATTATTGGGATGATGATCCTTGGGATAATCAAAGGAATAGAAATTATAGAAATTCGAGGTATGGTGATTCTAGAGACGATGATCCATGGGATAATGACTACTTCCTCTAAAAAAGATTATTTGTCGATTTTGGGTTTATCCCCAGATTTCGATTATAAAGAACTTAAAAAGGCTTTTCGAAGAGAAGCAAGAAAATGGCATCCTGATTTAAATAAAAATGATCTTAATGCAGAAGAAAGATTTAAATTAATTAACGAAGCATACGACTATTTACGTGACCCAAATAAGTGGGAAAATAGTTCGGATAAAAATATCCATAATGATAATAAAAATAATAATTTCAAGACTGGTTTTCCTGATTTCCAAGATTATCTTGATTCATTATTTGGATATGAATACTCCGCCAGAAATTATGATCATAACAATAATGAACCAATTGAAGATGAATCCATAAATATAGATGATGATGAATTTAATAATTATGAATACCCTGCAACCTCTCCAGAAGAACCGCCTCCAGTTAAACTTCACCAAGATATTGAAACAATTATCGAATTAACTCCTGATGAGGCCTTAAATGGAGCTTCAATTTTAATAGAGCTAGAAGATGAGACTGTTGTAGAAGTGGATACACCTCCTTTCGCCGGAGATGGATGGCGTTTAAGACTTGAAAATATAGCAAGAGGTGGTAAAGATCATTATTTACAATTGAAAGTTCAAACGGAAAGTGGTCTAAGAATTGATGGTTTAAGAGTACTTTATAAATTAGAGTTATTTCCTCATGATGCTCTTCTTGGTTGTGCAGTAGAGGTTCCTACACTTGATGGTAATGTCACACTTCAAGTGCCACCAAAATCATCAACAGGGAGGATGTTACGTTTGAGAGGAAGGGGTTTAACTTTTGAAAATAATATAGGTGATCAATATGTTGAAATTTTGGTAGTAATACCTGCTGATATTAATGATGAAGAAATAGCTTTATATACAAGATTGCAAGAATTATCACTTTCTGATTCTTAATCAAATATCATGTATATAAAATATGAAGCTTATGAACATATTTGTTCTTTTATATAATTCAGGAACAGATAAGGAAGGAATTCATTCAATCGAACTAAAGGGAAGGACAATTGTTCTTATGTTTGAAGATAAGGACGATGCAATAAGATATTGTGGTTTACTAGAAGCTCAAGATTTCCCTTTGCCAACAGTTGAGATGATCTCCATAGAGGAAATAAAAGATTTCTGCACAAAATTAGATTATGAATGCAAATTAGTTGAAAAAAATTTTGTACCTAAAACCGAAGAAGATAGGTTACTAATTTCACCACCTTTGAAAAACCTAGAAGTAGAAAATTGGGAGGAGGACAAAAATAAAAATGATAACATTGATATAAATACCATTAAGGAAAACCTTGAAAAGCTGCTTTAGATATTAAAGTACTAATAAATTTATATACATATAAAACATGACGAAAGCATTATTTGAAACAGAAGTTGGGAAAATTAATATCGAATTTTTCTCTGACGACGCACCTAATACAGTTAAAAATTTTACGAGTTTGATTAGTGATGGTTTTTATGATGGCCTAGCATTTCACAGAGTTATTCCTGGATTTATGGCTCAGGGTGGATGTCCTAATACTCGTGACGGAGCATCTGGTACTCCTGGAACTGGAGGTCCTGGATATAAGATTAAATGTGAAATTAATTTAAACAAACATCTAAAAGGCTCACTTTCTATGGCCCATGCAGGAAAGGATACTGGTGGTAGCCAGTTTTTCATAGTCTATGAACCACAACCCCATCTCGATGGAGTTCATACTGTTTTTGGTAAGACTGATGATATGGATGTAGTTCTAAAGCTTACTAATGGCTCCAAAATTCTAAAAGCAACTTTAATATAGTAATTTAGCTTTCAAATACAATACTAAATGTCTCTTTATCTAAATTAAATTTTCTTGTAGATGAATATAAAATTTCATTATTAATAGTAAATTTAGTGTTGATTAATTTGATGCTACTTTTTGGGTGTAATGCCTGTTCAATGTTTCGAGAAACAATAATTCCAATCTTTGTACTATTTTCATAATTAGATAAAAACTGAATAAATAATTCTATATTCTTTATTTCTTCATCAGTAATGTTGGAATTGGTTCTATACTGATCATGCACAATTCTCCAAACTAATTTTGGTCGATTCCAAAAAGCCAATAATCTTGGAGTACTTTCCAGTTTAATATTTATATTCTTTTCACTACAGTATTTAATAACGTTATTTTTTATTGGAACTAGATCAATAGATTTATATTTTCCGTCCAGAAAAATTGATATAAATGGATCGATATTTCTGGAATTAAGATTATCTTCCTCAATCATGTGGCCTAGCTTAGTTTTTTTTACGCTCAAATATTCTGCATTATTATCGTTTGGACAAATTACTAATGGAACTCTTTCAATAACTTCTATTCCATAACCTCCTAATCCAGCGATCTTTCTAGGATTGTTTGTAAGTAACTTTAGTTTTTTTATTCCTAGATCGGTTAATATCTGTGCTCCAACTCCATAATTTCTGAGATCAGCTGGAAAACCTAATTTTTCATTAGCTTCTACAGTGTCTAATCCACCATCCTGTAAACTATAAGCTTTTAATTTATTTATTAGACCAATACCTCTACCTTCTTGTCTTAAATAAACAACAACTCCCTCTTCCTCTTTTTCTATCCTTGATAAAGCAGCCTCTAACTGAGGTCTACAATCACAACGTAAGGATCCAAAAGCATCGCCAGTTAAGCACTCTGAATGCATTCTTACTAGTACAGGTTCGCTTAATTTTGATGATTTTTGTTTAACTAATGCAACGTGCTCTGAACCATCAAGTTCATTAACATATCCATAAGCTTTGAAATTACCAAAAATACTTGGAAGTACAGCATTGGATTTTCTAAATACAAATCTCTCTGTTTGAAAACGATAACTTATTAAATCAGCTATGGATATTAATTTCATCCCCCACTGTTTTGAATACTCTTTAAGTTGTGGAAGTCTTGACATGGAACCGTCAGGATTCTGTATTTCGCAAATCACTCCAGCGGGATAGAGTCCTGACATAGCCGCAATATCTACTGCTGCTTCGGTATGACCTGCCCTTTTTAATACTCCACCTTTCTTAGCTCTTAATGGAAAAATATGTCCTGGCCTTCTTAAATCATCAGGTTTTGTATTTGGGTTTATAGCAACTTGAATTGTCTTTGCCCTGTCTTCAGCAGAAATTCCAGTAGTAACATTATTTTCAGGTCCAGCATCAATTGATATCGTGAAAGCTGTTTGATTTTCATCTGTGTTTCTATCTACCATTAATGGTAAATCTAAAGAGTCAAGTTTTTCTCCTTGCATAGCTAGACATATTAGACCACGTCCTTCCGTAGCCATAAAATTAATTTGTTGTGGTGTTGCAAACTGAGCCGCACATATTAAATCTCCTTCATTTTCAATAATTCCTTGAGATAGATAAGGAGCTAATGGAATAAGAGCTGATGTTGGATAACATCCTGGACATGCAATTAATCTTCCTTTTAAAATAGCTTCCTTATTTATTTCAGGA